>NZ_CALNWT010000002.1:0-581467 GCF_940789645.1 Pseudomonas sp. Marseille-Q0931
CCGCCGTAGCCCGGATGCAATCCGGGAAGCTCGCCCCGGACGTCATCCGGGCTACGCCAAGGACACCCTTATGCCCACTGCCCTTACCCGAATTCTCCTAAGCCTGCTGCTTTTGCTGCCACTGGCGGCGAACGCTGGCGAGGCCGACGATTTCGTCGCCGCCAATGCCAGCAAGCAGGCCAAGCTGTTGCAGGACTGGGCCGCCGCGCCCAGCCCCGAACGTATGCCACTGCTGCAAGCCCTGCAGCAGGGCCGCGTCGGCGGCGATACCGACAAACGCGCCTTCATCGAACAGGACGGCGCCTGGCAGGCCGCTGATGGCGACGCCGAAGCCAATGGCACGCCACGCAAACTGCGTCTGAACAACCGCCTGCGCGGTCTGATCGGCTTCGCCGTGGCCAGCCATCAGTTGCTCGACAACGACGCACACGTGCGCCTCGAGGCTGCCCGGCAACTGCAGCGCAACACACCGCCGGCTCTGCTGCCGCTGCTCGAGAGCCGAATGAGCATCGAAGCGGACGAAGCCGTGCAGGACGCCATCACCCTGGCCCTGGCCAATCTGCAGCTAAGCGACGCCAACCCCGCAGTGCGCCTGGCGGCTGTGGAGCGCCTGGGCAAGACCGGCGACCCGCTTGCCCGCACCCGCTTGCAAAGCCTGCTCGATGGCGAAGAAAGCGATGCCAGCGTGCGCGCCGCTGCCGAGCAGAGCCTGGCCCAGGTGAAGAACAAACTGCTGATCGGTGAACTGCTCGGTCAGGCCTTCAGTGGCCTGTCGCTGGGTTCGATCCTGCTGCTCGCCGCCCTCGGTCTAGCCATCACCTTCGGCCTGCTCGGGGTGATCAACATGGCCCACGGCGAGATGCTGATGCTCGGCGCCTACACCACCTATGTGGTGCAGCTGAGCTTCCAGCGCCTGGCCCCCGAATACCTCACGCTCTACCCGCTGGCCGCGCTGCCGATCGCCTTTCTGGTCACCGCCTGCATCGGTATGGCGCTGGAGCGCACGGTGATCCGCCATCTCTACGGCCGCCCGCTGGAAACCCTGCTGGCCACCTGGGGTATCAGCCTGATCCTCATTCAACTGGTGCGCGTCACCTTCGGCGCGCAGAACGTCGAAGTGGCCAACCCGGCCTGGCTGTCCGGCGGCGTGCAGGTGCTGCCGAACCTGGTGCTGCCGTACAACCGCATCGTCATCATCGGCTTCGCCCTGTTCGTCGTGGTCCTGACCTGGTTGCTGCTGAACAAGACGCGCCTGGGCCTCAACGTGCGCGCGGTAACCCAGAACCGCAACATGGCCGCCTGCTGCGGAGTGCCCACCGGCCGCGTGGACATGCTGGCTTTCGGCCTCGGCTCAGGGATAGCTGGCCTAGGCGGCGTGGCCCTGAGCCAGATCGGCAACGTCGGTCCGGACCTAGGCCAGAGCTACATCATCGACTCCTTCCTGGTGGTGGTACTCGGCGGCGTCGGCCAACTGGCCGGTAGCGTGCTGGCCGCCTTCGGCCTCGGCGTGGTGAACAAGTTCCTCGAGCCGCAGATCGGTGCCGTGCTCGGCAAGATCCTCATCCTCGCGCTGATCATCCTGTTCATCCAGAAACGCCCGCAAGGCCTCTTCGCTCTCAAAGGACGGGTGATCGACTGATGACCATGCCACTGAACCAAACCGTTCTCGCTCGCGCCACAGCCAAGCTCGGCCCGCAGGTTTCGCTGGCCATCGGCCTGCTGGTGCTGGCCGTGCTGATCGCCATGCCGCTGCTACACCTATTGCCGGCCGACCACGCCCTGCACGTCTCGGCCTACAGCCTGACGTTGGTGGGCAAGATTCTCTGCTACGCCATCGTCGCCCTGGCGCTGGACCTGGTCTGGGGCTACGCCGGCATGCTGTCGCTGGGCCATGGCCTGTTCTTCGCCCTCGGCGGTTATGCCATGGGCATGTACCTGATGCGCCAGTCGGCGGGCGACGGGCTGCCGGCCTTCATGAGCTTCCTGGCCTGGAGCGAACTGCCCTGGTACTGGTACGGCACCTCCAGCTTCCTCTGGGCCATGTGCCTGGTGGTACTGGCGCCTGGCCTGCTGGCCCTGGTGTTCGGCTTCTTCGCCTTCCGCTCGCGAATCAAGGGCGTGTACTTCTCGATCATGACCCAGGCACTGACCTTCGCCGGCATGCTCTTGTTCTTCCGCAACGAAACCGGCTTCGGCGGCAACAACGGCTTTACCGGTTTCACCCGCATCCTCGGCTTCGACATCACCGCGCAGAGCACTCGCGCCGCGCTGTTCTTCGCCACCGTGGTGCTGCTGGTGGGCAGCCTGTACCTGGGCTTTCGCCTGGCGCGCAGCAAGTTCGGCCGCGTGCTCACCGCTCTGCGTGACGCCGAGAACCGCCTGATGTTCTGCGGCTACGACCCACGCGGCTACAAGCTGTTTATCTGGGTGCTCTCCGCGGTGCTGTGCGGGTTGGCCGGCGCGCTGTACGTGCCGCAGGTGGGCATCATCAACCCCAGCGAAATGGCGCCGACCCAGTCCATCGAAGCGGCCGTGTGGGTCGCCCTGGGCGGTCGCGGCACGCTGATCGGCCCGCTGCTCGGCGCCGGCCTGGTCAACGGCATGAAGAGCTGGTTCACCGTGGCCTTCCCGGAATACTGGCTGTTCGCCCTGGGTGCGCTGTTTATCGTCGTCACCCTGTATCTACCGCGTGGCGTGGTGGGCTTGCTGCGCAAGGAGAAGGATCAATGAAAGCCACTCCGGTATCTGAAACCATGCTCGAAGCCGCTCTAGACCCCACCGGCCTGGCGCTGGACACCGGCAAGAACGTCGGCAAGGGCGTCAACGTTCGCCACGGCACTATCCTCACTCTGGAAGACATCAACGTCAGCTTCGACGGTTTTCGCGCGCTGACCAACCTGACCCTGTACATCGGCGTCGGCGAGCTGCGCTGCATCATCGGCCCCAACGGCGCCGGCAAGACCACCATGATGGACGTGATCACCGGCAAGACACGCCCGGACAACGGCGTGGCCTACTTCGGTGAGCAGTACGACCTGACCAGCATGAGCGAAGTGCAGATCGCCCAGGCCGGCATTGGCCGCAAGTTCCAGAAGCCGACGGTGTTCGAAGCGCTGACGGTGTTCGAAAACCTGGAGCTGGCACAGAAGACCAACAAGTCGGTATGGGCCAGCCTGCGCGCCAGGCTCAGTGGCGAGCAGAAGGATCGCATTGAGGAAGTGCTGACCACCATTCGCCTGGAAGCCTCGCGCAACCGCCCGGCTGGCCTGCTCTCCCACGGCCAGAAGCAGTTCCTCGAGATCGGCATGCTGCTGATGCAGGAGCCGCACCTGCTGCTGCTCGACGAACCGGTGGCCGGCATGACCGACGCCGAGACCGAGTTCACCGCCGAGCTGTTCAAGTCGCTAGCACGCAAGCACTCGCTGATGGTGGTTGAGCACGACATGGGCTTCGTCGGCTCCATCGCCGATCACGTCACCGTACTGCACCAGGGCAGCGTGCTGGCCGAAGGCTCGCTGGAGCAGGTACAGAACGACGAGCGGGTGATTGAGGTTTATCTGGGGCGCTGAGCCAACGCTCTCTGATTCGCGGCTGAAGCCGCTCCTACGAGACATCCATCATGCCTGTAGGAGCGGCTTCAGCCGCGAAGAAAATTGATGGTTTCCACTGCGAGACGGCATAGCGCCCGCGCGGGAACCCTTCCCGGAACGCGCCGCGTTCCAACGACGCGGAGCGTCGTCAGTTGCATACCCACGCAGAGCGTGGGCACGAGAGGTACGTCATGCTGCAAGTCCAACAACTCCACCAGTATTACGGCGGCAGCCACATCCTCCGTGGCCTGTCGTTCGACGTGAAGGTCGGCGAAGTCACCTGCCTGCTCGGCCGCAACGGCGTGGGCAAAACCACCCTGCTCAAATGTCTGATGGGCCTGATCCCGGCCAAGGACGGCAACGTGCAATGGGAAGGCAAGCCCATCACCGGCTTCAAACCGCACCAACGCGTACACGCCGGCATCGCCTATGTGCCGCAGGGCCGCGAGATTTTCGGCCGCCTGACGGTGGAAGAGAACCTGCTGATGGGGCTGTCACGCTTTCCCGGCAGCCAGGCCAAGACCGTGCCCGAGTTCGTCTACGAGCTGTTCCCCGTACTGCGCGAGATGAAGCATCGCCGTGGCGGCGACCTGTCCGGCGGCCAGCAGCAACAGCTGGCCATCGGCCGCGCACTGGCCAGCCAGCCGCGCCTGCTGATCCTCGACGAACCCACCGAAGGCATCCAGCCCTCGGTGATCAAGGAGATCGGCGCGGTGATCAAGAAGCTCGCCGCCCGTGGCGACATGGCCATTCTGCTGGTGGAGCAGTTCTACGACTTCGCTGCCGAGCTGGCCGACCAGTACCTGGTGATGAGCCGTGGCGAGATCGTCCAGCACGGCCGTGGCGAGAACATGGAAGCCGAAGGTGTGCGCGGGCTGGTGGCCATCTGAAGGTCGCTCGCCTGTGGGAGGAGCTTTAGCCGCGACGGCTCCTGGCGCTGCATGCCTGCGGGCAACCACGCACCGAATTGGTTCAGGGCACGCCTCTTGCTTGCCCACTCGGTCAACTATCCTGCGGAACCGCTGCCTTAACATGAATCTGCCTGCCGCCCTGTTCACGCCAAGCTGGCCTGCCGAGCTGGAGCTGGCTTACGCGCGCCACGGCGAACGCACCACGCCAGTGCGCAGGCGCCACCTTGGCCCTCTAAGGGTGCAGAAGCACCTGTATGCCGAAGGACCGGAGGTGTGCCAGCACATCATCGTCCACCCGCCCGGCGGCATCGCCGGTGGTGACATCCTGGATATCTCGGCCCATGCGGGCGAGAACACTTGGGTGCAACTCACCAGCCCCGGCGCGGCCAAGTGGTACCGCGCGGCCGGTGTCGCCCGGCAGGATCTGCGCCTGCGTGTCGACGCTGGCGCCACCCTGGAATGGCTACCGCAGGAAACCATCCTCTATGCCGGCGCCCAGGCCGAACTGCACACGCAGATCGAGCTGCACGGCGATGCTCGTCTGTTCTACTGGGACATCGTTGCTCTCGGCCGCCCCGCCGCCGACGAGCGCTTTGCCAGCGGCCATTTTCAGGCTGCGCTGGATATCCGTCGCGACGGCAAACTGCTCTGGCACGAGCGCCAGCGCGTGATCGGCGGCGACGGCCTGCTCGACTCACCCATTGGCCTGGACGGCCAGCCGGTGTTCGCCACACTACTGGTCAGCGGTGAAGTGGAAGGCGACCTGCTGGAGCGCTGCCGCGAGCTAAGGATCGACGGCGTACGCGGTGACCTCAGCCAGCTCGCGGGCCTGCTGGTCGCGCGCTGCCTGGCCAGTGAAGCGCTCAAGGCGCGTGCCTGGCTGATCGAACTCTGGCGCCTGCTGCGTCCGGCGCTGCTGGGGCGTGAAGCAGTGCCACCCCGAATCTGGAATACCTGAGGCGGAGGCTGCCTGCAGTCTCCCCATGAACTGGAGCGAACGATGGATCTGAGTCCACGCGAGAAAGACAAGCTGCTGATCTTCACCGCCGGCCTGGTGGCCGAGCGCCGCCTGGCGCGCGGGGTGAAGCTGAACTACCCGGAAGCCATGGCCTACATCTCCGCCGCGCTGCTCGAAGGCGCGCGCGACGGCCAGACCGTCGCCGAGTTGATGCACCTCGGCACCACCCTGCTAGCCCGTGATCAGGTGATGGAGGGCGTGCCGGAGATGATCCCGGAAATCCAGATCGAAGCCACCTTCCCCGACGGCACCAAGCTGGTGACCGTACACCAACCGATTGCATAACCATGAGCTACGAAATAGCGAACGCCAGTGAAGCCGACCTGCCCGGCATCCTCGCCATCTACAACGACGCGGTGCAGCACACCACGGCGATCTGGAACGAGACCCTGGTGGACCTGGCCAACCGTCGCGCCTGGCTGACCGAACGCACGGCAGCGGGCTTTCCCGTGCTGGTGGCGCGCGATACCAGCGGCGAGGTGATCGGCTACGCCAGCTACGGTACCTGGCGCAGCATCGAGGGCTTTCGCCACACCATCGAGCATTCGGTCTACGTGCGTAGCGATCAACGTGGCCAAGGGCTCGGCCCGGCGCTGATGCAGGCACTGATCGAACGCGCCCGCGCAGCCGGCCTGCACGTCATGGTCGCCGCCATCGAGTCGGAGAACGCCGCCTCGATCCGCCTGCACCAGCGCCTCGGCTTCGTCACCACTGGGCAAATGCCCCAGGTCGGCCGCAAGTTCGGCCGCTGGCTGGATCTGACCTTTATGCAACTGACTCTGGAGTGAGCAGCCCATGATTCCCGGCGAATACCAGATTGCCGATGGCGAGATCGAGCTCAATGCCGGCCGCCGCACCCTGACCCTCTCCGTGGCCAACAGTGGCGACCGGCCGATCCAGGTGGGCTCGCACTACCACTTCTTCGAGACCAACGACGCCCTGCTGTTCGACCGCGCCGCCGCACGCGGCATGCGCCTGAATATTCCGGCCGGCACTGCGGTGCGCTTCGAACCCGGGCAGAGCCGTGATGTGGAGCTGGTCGAGCTGAGCGGTGCGCGCCGGGTGTTCGGCTTCGCCGGCCGAGTAATGGGCGACCTGGATTGAGGTGACTCTTGTAGGAGCGGCTTTAGCCGCGATAACTATTTCGCGGCTAAAGCCGCTCCTACAAAAGAACCACAGCGCCTAATCCCCTGACAGACAGAAAAATACGCGCCAGCCTTCGCGCCACAAGGGAAGCGAATATGAAAATCAGCAGACAAGCCTATGCCGACATGTTCGGTCCCACCGTCGGCGACAAGGTGCGCCTGGCCGATACCGACCTGTGGATCGAAGTCGAAAAGGACTTCACCACCTACGGTGAAGAAGTGAAATTCGGCGGCGGCAAGGTGATCCGCGACGGCATGGGCCAGGGCCAGCTGTGCGCCGCCGACGTGGTCGACACCCTGATCACCAACGCGCTGATCATCGACCACTGGGGCATCATCAAGGCCGACGTCGGCCTCAAGGACGGACGCATCGCCGCCATCGGCAAGGCCGGCAACCCGGATATCCAGCCGGACGTGACCATCGCCATCGGTGCCGGCACCGAGGTGATCGCTGGCGAAGGCATGATCCTCACCGCTGGTGGCATCGACACCCATATCCACTTCATCTGCCCACAGCAGATTGAAGAGGCGCTGATGAGCGGCGTCACCACCATGATCGGTGGCGGCACCGGCCCGGCCACCGGCACCAACGCCACAACCTGCACTTCCGGCCCATGGCACATGGCGCGCATGCTGCAGGCCGCCGATGCCTTCCCGATGAACCTGGGCTTTACCGGCAAAGGCAACGCCTCGCTGCCGGAGCCGCTGATCGAGCAGGTCAAGGCCGGCGCCATCGGTCTGAAGCTGCACGAGGACTGGGGCACCACCCCGGCGGCCATCGACAACTGCCTGAGCGTGGCCGACGAATACGACGTGCAGGTGGCGATCCACACCGACACCCTGAACGAGTCCGGCTTCGTCGAGACTACCCTCGGCGCATTCAAGGGCCGCACCATCCACACCTACCACACCGAGGGTGCCGGCGGCGGCCACGCCCCGGACATCATCAAGGCCTGCGGCTTCCCCAACGTGCTGCCGTCCTCGACCAACCCGACCCGGCCGTTCACCAAGAACACCATCGACGAGCACCTGGACATGCTCATGGTCTGCCATCACCTCGACCCGAGCATCGCCGAGGACGTGGCCTTTGCCGAGAGCCGCATCCGCCGCGAAACCATCGCTGCCGAAGACATCCTCCACGACCTGGGCGCGTTTTCCATGATCAGCTCCGACAGCCAGGCCATGGGCCGCGTCGGCGAGGTAATCACGCGCACCTGGCAGACCGCCGACAAGATGAAGCAGCAGCGCGGCCCGCTGCCCGAGGACGCCCCCGGCAACGACAACTTCCGCGCCAAGCGCTATATCGCCAAATACACCATCAACCCGGCCATCACCCACGGCATCAGCCACGAGGTGGGCTCGATCGAAGTGGGCAAGTGGGCGGATCTGGTGCTCTGGCGCCCGGCCTTCTTCGGCGTGAAGCCGACGCTGATCCTCAAGGGCGGCGCCATTGCCGCCAGCCTGATGGGCGACGCCAACGCCTCGATCCCGACGCCGCAGCCGGTGCACTACCGGCCGATGTTCGCCAGTTACGCCGGCAGCCGGCATGCCACCAGCATCACCTTCATCAGCCAGGCGGCGTTCGACGCCGGCGTGCCCGAGCAGCTTGGGCTGAAGAAGAAGATCGGCGTAGTCAAAGGCTGCCGCGAAGTGCAGAAGAACGACCTGATCCACAACGGCTACCTGCCGAACATCGAGGTCGATCCGCAGAACTATCAGGTCAAGGCTGACGGCCAGTTGCTCTGGTGCGAGCCAGCCGAAGTGCTACCGATGGCGCAGCGGTATTTTCTGTTCTGACATCCCTGGCGGGTTTCACCCGCCCTACCGGATAGGCGATTGCCCCGCCTGTGGCAACCTGTAGGGCGGGTGCAACCCGCCAATTCATTCGCCGGCACCCAAATCATCGATGCTTGTATCCCCACCCCAATCCACGGGGTAAACCCCTACCTTCACCCAGCGGTGAAACGACGACCAAGGCCAGTCCCGCACACGCGTGACCAAACCGTGCTTGAGCGGGTTGCCGTGCAGGTAGTCGAAATGCCGCGCGTAGTCGCGCTCGTCACGAATCAGATGCTCCCAGAAGCGCTGCTGCCATAACGAGCCTTGCCCCTTCACCCGGCGCCGCTCGCTCATCAGGTCGTCGCGCAGGTAAGCGCTGCCGCAAGCATGGGTGACATGCCGCTTGATCAATCGCCAACGATTGGAGAAATCCCTGTCACCGGGCGGCAGGCGCCAGATGGCATGCAGATGATCGGGCAACAATACCCAGGCGTCGATTGCGAAGGGCTGGCTCAGGCGCACCGTCTCGATTGCTTCGCGCAAGGCCTGGCGGATATCGGGGCGGGTGAGAATTGGCTGGCGCCGCTCGCTGACCAGCGTGAAAAAAAAGTGCCGCCAGGAACGGCGGCGCGGCGGTAGTCAGGCATGGCAACGTCCTTGTTGCAGATAGTCGATGGCGGGTTTCACCCGCCCTACGGATCATGGGTAGGGCGGGTGCAACCCACCATTGCAATACAGACTAGCTAAAACATCAGGACGCCTGTTTCATCTCGTCGTAGGCGCTGAGATAGTCGCCGGCCAGTTGCTGCTTCTCCTTGTCGCGTAGCAGCTTGCCGGCCATCTGGAAGAAGGTGTGTTCTTCTTCCTTGAGGTGATGCTCGACCTTTTCCGCCAGCGCCTTGGCTTGCGCTAGCCAGCTGGGGCTGCTGGGGTCGGTTTCCTCCAGGCCCTCGACCATTTCATCCATCTCGTGATGCTCGGCGATGGCGTGGCGTGACAGATCGACGCCCGCATCCTGCTGCATCAGGGGGATGTAGAAATGACGCTCTTCGGCCACCGAATGCACGGCCAGCTCGTGCTTGAGCTGAGAGAACAAGGCGTGGCGCTCGGCGCTGTCGCCCTGGGTGGCGATCAGTTTATGCGCCAGTTCGCGCTGGATGTCGTGGCTGATGCGTAAGGCTTCGAAAATCGTCATGCAGGCACCTCTTCCTGAGTCACGGTTGTAGTAGCACTAGACCATCAGGACTCGTAGAGGTGCCGTACCGCTTGTTCAACGCAACTGGCTGTCCTTGCTGCCCCGGCGGTTATAACCGCTATAGGCGGCGTTTTCCCGGTCGTGCTCGGCCTGGCACTTGACGCAAAGGCGCACGCCGGGAATCGCCTGGCGACGAGCCTCGGGAATGGGCGCATCGCATTCTTCGCAGTGACGCAGGCTTTCGCCTTTCGGCAGCTGGCTGCGCGCACGCGAGACGGCGTCCTCGATGCTGCTGTCGATCTGTTCCTGAACTGCGTCGTCGCTTGCCCAACCACCTGCCATGCTCCACCTCCTCGCGTTCCCTGGACAGATATGCGCCCGGGAGACGCGAAGTGCAAGTGCAGCCTGTCGCTACTCGCGGACTTCCATGAACTCCTTGGCCCAGCGGATGTAATCCTCGGGCATGGTGTACTTGTGGGTCAGCTCGGTGGCGTTGAGGTCGCATTGCTGCGCGCCGCGCTGTTCGCGCAGACAATCGTAAGTGGCCTTGATCGCGGCGAAGTAGGCGGCGTGGCCGTTGACCACGATGCGTACGCCGAGCCGGGCCAGACGCTGGTTGTCGCGCAGCTCGGGGTTACCGTAGGTGACCAGCATCAGCGGCACCTTGAGGCCAGAGGCGATTTGCTCCAGATGGGCAAAATCCTTGACCCCGACCAGGCAGATACCATCGGCGCCAGCCGCCTCGTAGGCGCGGGTGCGACGGATCACTTCGTCCACATCCAGCACACCGGCATGGGTGCGGGCGATGATCGCCAGCTCCGGGTCGACGCGTGCTTCCAGCGCCGCGAGGATCTTGCCGACGCCCTCCTCGATGGAAATCAGGTCGGTGGATTTGCGGCCGAACTGGGCCGGCAGCAGCGTATCCTCGATGGTCAGCGCGGCAACGCCGGCACGCTCCAGCTCGACCACGGTACGCATCACGTTGAGCGCGTTGCCATAGCCGTGGTCGGCGTCGGCGATCACCGGCAAACGTGAGACACGGCCGATGCGCGTGGCCTGCTCGACGAACTCGCTAAGAGTGATCAGGGCGAAGTCCGGCGCGCCGAGCACCTGCAGAGAGGCGACGGAGCCGCCAAGGATGCCGACTTCGAAGTCGAGATCGGCGGCAATACGGGCGGACATGGGGTCGAAGACCGAAGCGGTGTGGTAGCAGCGGTCGGAAGCGAGCAGTGCACGAAAGGCGCTGCGTAGCTCATGGTGGGATGCACGTTGCAGGATGGGCATGGGGCGTATTCCAAAGTCGGTTGAATCGCTTTTTTCTCGTTTTAGTAATGGCGTAGACGTGACCAATGCTAGCGCAAGGCACTTGCTGCCAGCTTTCAGACGGCTCGCCGTGGTCAATGACCAGCAATTTATCGGCCAGCCAGCTCCGCGGGCAGCGCCGGAAAGAAGCCGCCGCCGGTCAGCAGGCCGTATGCCATCCAGATGGCGACGGCCAGATAGAACAGCCGTGGCGCCCAGCTCGCCAGCATCTGCTGGCTCGCGGCCAGCTGCTGCGCCTGCAGGCGGGCGAAACGCAGCAATGCCTCGCCCGGGCGGCCGGTCGCTTCACCGGTATTAAGCACGCCGATCAGCATGGCTTTGCCGGGAAAGTTCAGCGCATCGAAGGCACGCACCAGCGACTGCCCGGCGGCGACTCGCGGCGCCAGGCTGGCGAAATCCCGCCGTAGCCTTATGCTGCTCACCGTATTACAGGCGCGTGGCAAGGCGTCGAGCACGGGCATGCCGGCCTCCAGCAACAGCCCGAGGCTATCGCAGAAATTTCGCAGGTCCGCGCGGCGCTGCAGGCTGCCGAGCACTGGCAGGGCCAGCAGCAGATCGTCAAAAGAGCCCGGTTGATCGGCTCGCCGCTGCTGCCAGCGGCGCCACAGTGCTCGAGCACCAAACAGCAATATCGATAGCCACAATACGGGTAGCAGCACGGCCGCGAGGTAGCCGGCGACACTCAGGTTTCCAGCGACCAAGGCGGGCAAGGGTTTGACCGCCAGCGCCAGCATCAACACGCCGGCGGGCAGCAGCAAACGTGAGACGAGTTCGGCGGCGTGGCGTGCCTGCTCATCGTAACGCTGCGCCAATTGCTCGTAGATATGCGCCAACGCGCCGGCCTCCTGCGCAGCGCGCACCAAGCCGCTTTCCAATGGCGTGAACACGCCAGTCAACTGGCTGGAAGTCGCCAGGTCGCGTCCGTTGCCAACCATCTGTCGCAAGCGCTTCACGGCGGCTTCATGGCGCACACCGAGATCCAGGCTGGCCAGCGCTCGATCGATGGGCACGCCCGCCCGTTCCATCGCCCCCAGGTGAGCGAACAATCCGGCGCGGCTGCGTAGATCGAGAGTGACATTGGGACGCGACATGATCGGGCTCGGTGAATTGCAGCGTTCAGGTTAACCAGTCGCCAGGCGAGCCGCTACGGTTCCATCGGCGGCATCGTTGCGTGCGGCAGCCAGCGCCTGAGAATGGCTTCGAGGCTGCCGTCCTCGTGCATCTGCTGCAAAGCCCGCTGCCAGCGCGCCACACGCACCACCGAGGTTTGCGGGGAAAAGGCGATGTAATAGGCCGAGCGCATGAACGGCACATGCGCAGTGACATCCTGTGGCTTGAGCTCCACGGCGGCGAGCTCGCCAGCCAGAGTCAGGTCCTCGGTGGCGATCAGCTTGACCCGGCCATGCTTGAGCAAGGTCATCATATGCTTCGAACTGGGCACGCCGTACAGGTTGTCAAAACCCTTGGCGCTCAGGATCTCGAAGGTGTACCACTGTTTGGGCAGTGCCAGCGGCCCACTGGCTGCAGCCTGCTGCAGCGTGTCGATGACGAAGTGGTGGGATTTCAGCGAGTAGAAGCTGGTGGTACCAACGACGATGGGGCCGACCCAGTGGAATCTGTCCTCACGCTCGGGCGTACGCACGGTGGAAAACAGCGCGATGTCTTCGTCCTGCTGGGCGAGATGCAGGGCACGCGTCCAGGGCATCAGCTCGATCCGCCCGCTATCACCGGTGCGCGCCAGCAAGGCTCTGACCACATCGATGGAAAAGCCGCTGGCCTCACCATCGCGCATGAAGCTCATCGGCGGTGCATCCTCGGTGAGCAGACGCAGCTGCGCCGCCGCTGGCGCACATAGCACCACCAGCACGACACACAACCATCGATGCAAGCGCTTGCCCATCAGCCCCCTCCCGCTTGCAACCTAGCAAGACGCGTTACGCCACGCAGCAGCTTCACTCGGCGCGAAGCAAATCGGCCAACGCTCGCTCGTCGGCGCCTGGAAACCAGTGCCTGTAGATACGCGCCAGGCTGCCATCATCGCGCATGTCCTGAAGGGCCCGCTGCCAACGGGCGACACGCGCGGCATCGGTCTGCAGGGAGAAGGCGATATAGGAATCGTTGGGCATCAGGTCGAACTGTTCCTGCAACTGCTCGGCATTCATACCCTGTTCAGCGAGCATGCCATCGAGGGTCAGGGTGTTGGCCAGCAACAACTTGACCCGGCCATGGCGAAACATGCGCAGCATGTCCTGCGGGGTCGGCACGCCGTAGAGGTTATCCAGATTCTGCTGGCGAAGCACTTCGTAGCTGTACCACTGCTTGGGCACGGCGAGGGTACCGAGTTGGCGCACGTCATCGAGGCTGGTGACCCGCAACCCGGCATCCTTGTGCGTGTAGAACCGCGTGTAGCCCCGCGCGATCGGCCCGACCCACTGGAACTCGGCTTCACGCTGCGCCGTGCGCACGGTGGAAAACAGCGCGGTGTCGGCCTGATGACGAGCCTGGTGATAGCCGCGCGTCCAGGGCACCAATTCGATGCGCGCGGTTTCGCCGGTACGGCGGATCAGCGCCTCGACCACCTCCACTGCCATGCCGCTCGGCTTGCCGTCCTGCAGATAGCTGAACGGTCGATAGTCTTCGGTGTACAGCCGCAACTCGGCAGCCGACAGATGAGCGCCAAGACTGCAAAGGAGCAACAGCAGGGCAACCGGGTATTTCAGGTTCATACGTCATACCGTCAAGGGCCGCCCTACAGCGAATTCAGGGCGGCCGACGCAGGATCATAAACGCCTAGCGCATCCATCACCAAGGCTGCGCTGGCGCGGCGGTCTCGGCCAGTTCCCTGGCGGTCATCACCCTCGGCTCGAGCAGCAGTTGCAACCGCGTAATGGCCCGCTCGCCGCTCAGAGCGCGCTGCACCAGGCGCACCGCATGGTCACCCATGGCTTGTGGCTGTTGCAGCAACAGGGCCTGAATCTGCCCCTCACGCAATGCACCGAACAGCGGCTCGCCACCGTCAAAACCAACGAAGTCTACCTGTCCGGCCTTGCCCAACTGGCGCAGGGCCGCCAGGGTGGCGCGGCTGCCACTGCCATTGGGGCTGAACAGGCCGTCGAGTCTGGGCAATTGCTCACTCAGGGCCTCGACGATGCGCTGGCGGTCATCGCCCAGGTAGGTGTCGAATACCACCTGCAGCCCCGCCGATTGCGCTGCGAGCAGAAAACCGCGCTCGCGTTCCTCGGTCGATTGCAGACCCGGGCGCAAGCGCAACACGCCGACCCGACCACCCCGCCCGAGGCGTTCGGCCAACTGCTGCCCGGCCAACTGGCCGGCAAGGAAATTGTCGGTCGCCACCAGCGCATAGGCGCCCTCACCGGCGACACTGCGGTCGACGTAGACGGTAGGAATACCCTCGGCGCGCAGGGCCACGATACGGTCGTCGATGGCATCTCCGGCCGGAGCGATGATCAGCGCCTTGCAGCCATGGGCGAGGACATGATCGATCAGTTGCAGTTGCACCTCGACGCTACCCTCATGCGCGGGGCCACGGGTATAGAGTTGCAGTTGCAGATCCTCGGCGGTGCGCCTCGCCCCGGCCTCCAGCTCGGCCCAGTAGGACGAGGTGCCGGCCGGCACCAGGCCGATGCAGTCGCGCGCCCAGGACGGTGGCGCCGCCAGGCCCCAGGCGCTCAGCAGCAGGCAAATGAAGGGGATGATTCTTGGCATGTTCGACTCCAGGGCCTCGCCATCACTTTAGCAGCGCTATTGCACGGTGCTACTCCTGTCGGCAAGCTGTCGACTCATACTTTTTCACATTCAAAACCGACAGTCGGGCTAGCTCTGGCGCGCCGGGCAGGCGATCATCGGGCTTCCTACGCAGACTCCAGCTACCATGACCGCCACCACTGACAGCCGTACCCCGACGCACAAGCCCCGCCCGCTGATCGATCTGGCCATCAGCATCCTGATTCCCTCGTTCATTCTGATGAAGCTCAGTGGCGAGCACCGCCTCGGTGCCGACGGCGCGCTGCTGCTGGCCCTGGCGTTCCCCCTGGGCTGGGGCGCGTTCGAGCTGATCAAATACCGCAAATTCAATTTCATCGCCCTGCTCGGCCTTGTCAGCGTCGCGCTCACCGGCGGCATCGGCCTGTTAAAGCTCGACACCCAATGGCTGGCGGTCAAAGAAGCCCTGATCCCCGGTCTGATCGGCATCGCCGTGCTGGTCTCGACTCGCACCCGCTACCCGCTGATCCGCACCCTTCTGTTCAACAAGACCGTGCTCAACGTCGACAAGATCCATGATCGCCTGGAACAGGGCGGCCATGTCGAACACTTCGAAACACGGCTGATGCGCGCGACCTACTGGCTCAGCGGCACCTTCTTCTTCTCCTCGTTCATGAACTACGTGCTGGCCAAGTGGATCGTGGTCAGCCCGGCCGGTACCGAGGCGTTCAACGACGAACTCGGGCGCATGACGCTGCTCAGCTATCCGATGATCGCCATTCCCTCGATGATCATGCTGATGGCCATCTTCTACTACCTGTGGAAGACCATTCATGGCCTGACCGGGCTGAGCCTGGAAGAGATCATGGCCAACACCGGCCAGGAATCGCAGAGCTGAGCCGCGCCGACCTGCGGGTCGGCAGCGCTGAACATGTTCGGGCTTTCCGCTTACCTGGGTCTGTTTCTTTCCGCCTTCGGCGCGGCAACGCTGTTACCCCTGCAGTCCGAAGCCGTTCTGGTGGCGTTACTGCTGGCCGGCCAGCATCCGCTATGGGCGCTGCTGCTGGCTGCGACGCTGGGCAACGTGCTGGGCTCATGGGTCAACTGGCTGCTGGGGCGCTCGATCGAACATTACCGCGAGCGGCGCTGGTTTCCGGTCAGCCCGGTTCGGCTGCAGCAGGCGCAGGCCTGGTACGCGCGCTACGGGCGCTGGTCGTTGCTGCTCAGCTGGATGCCGGTGATCGGCGACCCACTGACGCTGGTCGCCGGGGTGATGCGCGAGCGCCTGTGGATATTCCTGCTCATCGTCACCCTGGCCAAAGCCAGCCGCTACGCGGTGCTGGCGGCGCTGACCCTAGCCTGGATATGAACGTATCGGGACAATCGCTGACACAACTACTAAGGGGCGCCTGCATGCCTGCCAGTTGAGTACTGGCGGCGGCTCCCTGATACTGCGCAGCGCGCCGTGCGGGCACAATCCGCCAACGGTCGGCCAGCCGGTGAACAGCCGCCTCGTCAGAGGCATGCGGCCCCACAACTCTGGGGCTTGATGAGCGAGGAATAGCGGTGTCTGTCGTAGAAGCCAAACCCAAACTGAAGCGCAGCGACCTGATCTGGACGCTGATCGGGCTCAGTGCCGTGGTGCTTTCTGGCTTCCTGCTCTATCGCGAACTGCGCAATATTTCCCTCGACGAGATCAAGGGCAGCCTCGAGGCGATCTCGCACATGAACTGGCTGCTCGCTGCAGTGGCCACCCTCGGCGCTTACTGGGCACTGGCCTGGTACGACCGCATCGCCGTCGCTCACTTGGGCAAGAAGATTCCCTGGCGCTTCATCACCCTGTGCTCCTTCACCACCTACGCACTGGCGCACAATATTGGCGCCTCGGTGTTCTCCGGGGCCGTGGTGCGCTATCGGGCCTATCGCAGCAAAGGCCTGACCCCGCAGGAAATCGGCATTCTCATCGTCTTCTGCTCCTTTACCTTCGCTCTCGGCACCCTGCTCGCCAGCGGCTGCGTACTGATCGCCCAGCCCGACCTGGTCCACCGGGTGGCCAATATCACGCCGCTGGTATCGGTGGTGATCGGCAGCGTATTGCTGAGCCTGGTCGGCCTCTACGTGCTGGGCTCGTGGCGCCAGTTCAAACCCTGGACGCTGGGCAAGCTGCACGTGGAATATCCACGCCTGCCCATCGTTAGCCGCCAATTGCTGGCCGGCCCGCTGGAGCTGCTGTGCGCGGCGGCGATCATCTACTTCGCCCTGCCGGCCGATAATCACCCCGGCTACCTGGTGGTGCTCGGCGTGTTCCTCGCCTCCTTCTCCCTGGCGCTGCTGTCCCACGCGCCGGGTGGCCTGGGCGTGCTGGAAGTGACCTTTCTCGCCGCCCTGCCGGAGATACCCGCCGCCGATGTACTGGCCGCGCTGATCGTGTTCCGCATGTTCTACCTGCTGCTGCCCTTCGCCCTGTCGCTGCTGGTGGTGCTGGGCTTCGAATGGAACCAGTGGAAGGAAAAACAGCGAGGCAACAACCTGCCGTCCTGACGACTCGCCGCCACCGCGGCGCTGGCATAGAATACGCGGCCATTTTTTCGGCCCTGCGTTTCCATGTCCTTTTCTACGCCTGCCCGCGCCTGCGGCATCGACTTCGGCACCTCCAACTCCACCGTCGGCTGGCTGCGCCCCGGCCAGGACAGCCTGCTGCCCCTGGAAGACGGCAAGATCACCCTGCCCTCGGTGATCTTCTTCAACACCGAAGAGCGCCGCCCGGTCTACGGCCGTCTGGCCCTGCACGAGTATCTGGAAGGCTATGAAGGGCGCCTGATGCGCTCGCTGAAAAGCCTGCTCGGCTCCAAGCTGCTGAAGAGCGAGACCACCGTGCTGGGTAGCGCCCTGCCGTTCAAGGACCTGCTCGGCTTCTTCATCGGTGAGCTGAAGAAGCGTGCCGAAAGCCAGGCCGAGCGCGCCTTCGAGGAAGTGGTGCTGGGCCGCCCGGTGTTCTTCGTCGACGACGACCCGGCCGCCGACCAGGAGGCGCAGAACACCCTGGTGGCCGTGGCGCATAAGCTCGGTTTCAAGGAGGTGTCCTTCCAGTACGAGCCCATCGCCGCGGCCTTCGACTACGAGTCGAGCCTGGAGCGCGAGGAGCTGGTGCTGATCGTCGACATCGGTGGCGGTACTTCGGACTTCTCCCTGGTGCGCCTGGCGCCCGAGCGTCACCACTTGGCCGAGCGCCAGGGCGACATCCTGGCCACCGGCGGCGTGCACATCGGCGGTACCGACTTCGACAAGCAGCTGTCGCTGGCCGGCGTGATGCCGCTGTTCGGCTATGGCAGCAGGATGAAGAGCGACGCCTTCATGCCCACCAGCTACCACCTCAACCTGGCCACCTGGCACACCATCAATGCGCTGTACGCGCAGAAGACCCAACTGGCCCTGCAGAACATGCGCTACGACATCGTCGACGCGACCGGCATCGACCGCCTCTTCGGTCTGATCGAACAGCGCGCCGGGCATTGGCTGGCGATGCAGGTGGAAGAAAGCAAGATCGCCCTCAGCGAACAGCACACGCGCCCCATCGACCTGTCGCGCGTCGAACCGGGCCTGGTCGCCGAACTGACCCGCCCGCTGTTCGAGAACGCCATCGAGCCGCTGCTCGAACGCATTCGCGCCAGCCTCACACAGCTACTGGCCGATGCCGGCGTCGCGGCCGATCAGGTCGATACGCTGTTCTTCACCGGTGGTTCCAGTGGCGTGCCGGCGCTGCGCCAGAGCGTGGCAGCGATGCTGCCCAACGCGCGTAGCGTGGAGGGTAATACCTTCGGCAGCATCGGCAGTGGCCTGGCCATCGAGGCGAAGAAACGCTACGGCTGAGGCTGGCGCCATTCTGTTTCCAAATGTGCCGGTGCGCCCCGGCGCCGGTCTCAGCGTCTAGGTTTACCCGGTGTTCAATCAGCCCACCGGGTGATCGCCATGCTGAAGAAACTGCTGCTCGTTGCCACCGCCCTCGGCCTGCTGCTGGCCGGCTCCCTCGCCCAGGCCCACCATGGTTGGAGCTCCTATGACTCGGATCAGCCACTGACCCTGGAGGTGCCGCTGCAGAGCGTCAGCTACCGCAACCCTCACGCCGACGTGAGCATCGAGCATGACGGGCGCACCTGGCAGGTGATCCTCGCCCCAATCAACCGCCTGCAGGCACGTGGCCTGCCGGAAGCCGACCTGACGGAGGGCAAGACCGTGACCATAGTCGGCTACCCACGCAAGGACGGCACCCCGGAGATCCGCGCCGAACGCATCATCGTCGACGGTCGCACCATCGAACTCAGGTAGATGGACAGCCTGATCGCCTGGGCGGCCTGGCTCGAAGCCTCGGCACTGGGCACGCAGATGCGCAGCTCGACACTGCTCTATCCTGCGCTGAACCTGCTGCACCTGCTGGGCCTGGTTCTGCTGCTGGGGCCGATGCTGCTGCTTGATGCGCGTCTGCTTGGCGCCGGCCGCGCTTTCTCACTGCCTGCCGTGTCGCGGACGCTGACGCCGCTGGCAGTGCTGGGTCTGGTGTTGTTGCTAGGCAGCGGCTTCTGCCTATTCGCCGCCGACGCCGGGCCGCTGACCGTTGACCGTCTACTGCAGCTCAAGCTGCTGCTGATCGCCCTGGCCATCGGCAACGCTTTGCTATTTCGTCGCCTGTGGAACTCCCGACTGGCCAATTGGGACCTGCACGCACCGCTGCTCGGCCGGATGCAGGCGGCGCTGTCGCTGCTGCTCTGGCTGCTGGCGATGAGCCTCGGCCGCCTGCTGGCCTACTTCTAGCGCGGCGCGCCTTGCCGCGACAGGCCGCTGAAAAACCACTGCATCGGCAAGACCGGGGTGAAAACGACCTGTTATCCTGCGCGCCTTCGCCCTCGTTACAGGAATGCCCCGATGCAAGCCCAGCTGGAAGAACTGATCGCCAAGATAAGCTCCGGCTGCCTGGCCGAAGACGAGATCGCGCGTATCGCCGATGAGGCGGCGCAGGCCTATGCCGACCCGGCCGCGTTCCTCGCCGCCAATCCGGACGTCAACTACGACGACGAATTCCCTATCCCGCTGGGCGAATGGGTGGTGATCGGCAGCCTGCCGGAGACGGTGCTGTTTCAGGCCGACAGCTATGAAGAGCTGTTCCAGCGCATCACCGAATCCTTCGGCCCGCAAGTGCAGTTCGTACTGAAGGCCAAGCAACTGGCCAAGACCGAACCGCTCAAGGCGCTCAACCGCATCCAGGTGCAGCTCTCGGCGCTGTCACCGGAAACCGGCGGCTACGTGCTGGTGGATTTCAGCGAACCGCTGGATGACGAGTTGCAGGCGGTGCTGGTGTATGCCAGCGACCTGCCGCGGGTAATGGAGTTGGCGGTGGAAGTGGGTATCTACGCCGCCCCGGCGCTGGAAGCCTTGCAGGCGGAGCAGGCTGAAGAATAGGACGCGGCTTGCCCTCTCCCCAACCCTCTCCCATAAATGGGAGAGGGGGCTAACCGCCTATCCCGTAACGCTTTTGCCCCTTGGAGTCACCATGCGCCCGATCCGCCTCGCCCTGTTGTTCAGCCCTTTGCTGCTCGCTGCCTGTGGCGGTCCGGAAACGGCTACCACCGCCACCCTGCAGGCACAGGACGCGGCGCAGAAACAGCAGCAGATGGCGCAGCTCAAGCAGCAGATTGAGCAGGTCAACCAGCAGGCCCAGCAGCGTCTGCAAGAACAGCTGGACGCCGCCGGGCAGTAAACGCCCGCCCCGTAGGCCGGATGCAATCCGGGGCAGCAGGCCAAATGTCCCCGGATTGCATCCGGGCTACAGCATCCCGCGTAGCGCTTCTTCGAGCAATGCGCTGTACTGCATAGCGCTGAAGGCGATGGGGTTGGTGCCGGCTGACGGGTCCACTTCGGCCATACGCCCGACCTGCTCGATGCGCGCATCGTCGATGCCAATCTCGCTCAGGCTATGGGGGATGCCCACCTCGCTGCGCAGCGCCAGCACCCAATCGAGCACCGCATTGAAGCCGCTGCCAGGCAGCGCCAGGTAGCGCGCCATCTTTTCCATCTGCGGCTCGATGGCGCCACGGTTAGCCACCAGCACGTAGGGCATCAGCACCGCATTGAGCAGGCCGTGGTGGGCGTCGTACAGCGCACCCAGCGGGTGCGCCAGCGCGTGCATCGCACCGAGGCCGCGCTGAAAAGCGGTAGCGCCCATGCTCGAGGCCACCAGCATCTGCAGCCGCGCCTCGACATCCGCACCCTGGGCGACCGCACGCGGCAGGTACTGCTGCACCAGGCGCATGCCTTCCAGGGCGATGCCCTCGGCCATGGGGTGAAACAACGGCGAGCAGAACGCCTCCAGGCTGTGCGACAGCGCGTCCATACCGGTGGCAGCAGTGATCTTCGCCGGCAGGCCGACGGTCAGTTCCGGGTCGAGGATCACCAGCGCAGGCAGCATCCGCGCGTGGAAGATGATGCGTTTGACATGCGCCGCGTCGTCGGTGATCACCGAGGCGCGACCGACTTCCGAGCCGGTGCCGGCCGTGGTCGGCACCGCCACCACCGGCGCCATGCCGGCGACATTGACCCGGCTGGCGTTGTCGCCGATATCCTCGAAATCCCAAAGTGGTCGATCCTGCCCCACCATCAGGGCGATGGCCTTGCCGGCGTCCAGCGCCGAGCCGCCACCGAAGGCAATCACGCCGTCATGCCCGCCCGCCTTGAATGCGGCGACACCATCGGTCACGTTGGCGCCGGTGGGGTTGCCCTTGATGGCCGAGAACAGCCCGGCATTCAGCCCGGCATCGCGGCACTGGCGCAGTGCCGCGTCGATCATCGGTAACGAAGCCAGGCCGGGGTCGGTACACAGCAGCGGCGCACGCATACCTAGTTGGCGGCAGGCCTCGGCCAGCTCGCTGACACGGCCGATACCGACGCGCATCGAGGTGGGGTAATTCCAGTTCATGCGGTACTGATCGAGAATCATGGCGCGACCTCACAACTGAGTCTTGAAGTGGAAGGATTTCGGCCGGGTCAGCTGCTCGTAGCCAACCCGCGACAAGGTGCAGCCGCGTCCCGAGTGCTTCACGCCGGTCCAGGCCAGGCCGGGATCTAGGTAGTCGCAGCGGTTGAGGAACACTGTGCCGGCCTCAACCCGATCAGCCAGGGCCATGGCGGCATTTACATCACGGCTGAAGATCGCCGCGGTCAGGCCAAACTCGCTGTCGTTCATCAGCGCCAGCGCTTCCTCGTCGCTGGCAACCTTCTGAATGCCCACCACGGGGCCGAAGGATTCCTCGGTCATCACGCGCATTTCATGGCTGACGTTGGTCAGCACCTGCGGCGCCAGGTAGGGCGTGCCCGGCGCATCCAGGGGGAATTCGGCCGGGTCGATATGCGCCTTGGCGCCCTGCTCGACCGCCTCAGCGATCTGAGCACGGACGAAGTCGGCGGCATCGCTGCGCACCACGGGGCCCAGGGTGGTTTCAGGATCGTCCGAACGCCCCAGTTTGTACTGGCGCACCAGCGCCACGGCACGCTCGACGAATTCGTCGTACAGCGACGCGTGCACGTAGATGCGCTCGATACCGCAGCAGGATTGCCCGGAGTTGAAAAAGGCACCCTCGATGGCGGTTTCCACCGCATGCTGAAGATCGGCATCGGCGCGGACGTAGGCCGGGTCCTTGCCGCCCAGCTCCAGCCCGACGCTGATGAAACGTCCGGCCGCCGCACGCTCGACCATCGCGCCCCCTGGCACCGAACCGGTGAAGGCGACATGGTCGATGCTCGGCGAACGAATCAAGGCCTCGGTCTCGCCATGGCTCAGGTGCAGGTACTGGAATACGCCTTCGGGCAGGCCGGCCTCGGCGAAGGCCTCCACCATGCGTTCGGCGCACAACGGTGTCTGCGCCGAATGCTTGAGCAATACCACATTGCCCGCCAGCAGGGCCGGCATCACCGCGTTGACGGCAGTCAGATAGGGGTAGTTCCAGGGCGCGATGATCAGCGCCAGGCCGAGTGGCTCACGGCGAATGAAGCGGGTGAAACCGGCCTTGTCCGGCAGGCGGATATCGGCCAGCGAGCCCTCGGCGATATCCGCCATATGGCTGGCACGTTCGACGAAGCCGCGTATCTCACCGGCGGCGTAGCGAATCGGCCGTCCCATCATCCAGCACAGCTCCTCGGCCAGCTGCGCCTCACGGGCAGCGAAGGCTTCGATGGCGCGCCGGCCGATGGCGATGCGTTCACGCAGCGGCGTCTGCTTCCAGGCCTGCTGCGCCAGCTCGGCCTTGGCTAGCGCCACCAGTACCTCGGGATTGGAGGCCAGATGACACTCGACGTAGACCGAGCCATCGATGGGGGAAATGCATTGCAGCTTGCTCATAAGGTGCTCCGCGAATCTTGCCTTCGTAGCCCGGATGCAATCCGGGGGACACTCGACGAAACCGCCCCGGATTGCATCCGGGCTACGGTCGGTGGAATCAGATGATTTCGAAGTAGCGATCCAGCTCCCAGTCGCTGACGTGGCGGCGGTATTCGCGCTCCTCCCATTCCCGGCTGGCGGCGAAGTGCTCGACGAAGGCATCGCCGAACAGCTCGCGCGCAGCCTGCGAGCCCTTCAGGCGCTGCGCGGCGTCCCACAGCGTGCGGGGCAGCGCCAGCTCCTCGGGATGCTTGACCGCATAGGCGTTGCCGCTGACCGGGTCGGTCGGCTCCCACTCCTGCATGATCCCGTACAGGCCCGAGCCGATGGCCACCGACAACGCCAGGAACGGGTTGCCGTCGGCGGCGCCAAGGCGATATTCCTGGCGCTGCGACTTGTCACTGCCGGGGATCACGCGCAGCGCTGCGGTGCGGTTCTCCACGCCCCAGGTCGCATCGGTAGGCGCCCAGAAACCAGGAATCAGGCGCCGGTAGCTGTTCAGGGTCGGCGCCACCATGCACAGGAACTCCGGCATCAGGCGCTGCTGGCCGGCGAGGAAATGTCGCTGCAGCTTGCTCATGTTGTGCGCCTGATCGGGGTCGTAGAACGCCGACTTGTCCGTCTTGCGGTCACGCAGCGACACATGGATGTGCCCGCTCTGCCCCGGATACTTGCCCGACCACTTGGCCATGAAGGTGGCCATCAGCCCGTTGCGCTGGGCCAGTACCTTCATGAAGGTCTTGAACAGCGCGCCCTTGTCCGCCGCCGCCTCGGCGCGATCGACGGCAATCGCTGCCTCGAGCACCCCTGGCCCGGTCTCGGTGTGCAGGCCTTCGATGGGGAAATCCATCTCTTCACCCATAGCCAGTATCTGGTGGTAGAGCTCGGCATGCACCGAATTACGAATCATCGAGTAGCCGAACCAGTCCGGGGTGAACGGTTTGAGGTCGCGAAAACCCTTGGCCCGCGCCGAGTCCGGGGTTTCATCGAACATGAAGAATTCGTACTCCAGCGCCGCATAGGGCTCGAAGCCCATGTCCTGGCAGCGCTGGATCACCCGGCGCAACGTACCGCGCGGACACACCGCCTCGGCCTGCTGGTCGAACTCGGCAAGAAACAGCAGCATGCCGTTCTCGAAGGGAATCTCGCGGCAGCTGTGCGGCAGGATGCGTACCGGTGCGTCCGGATAGCCGCTGTGCCAGCCGGTGTACTGGGTGTTGTCGTAGAGCTGATCCTTCACATCCCAGCCGAGCACCACGTCGCAGAAGGCGAAGCCGTGCTCCAGGGCCGAGAAGAACTTGCTGCGGCTCATGTACTTGCCGCGCATCACCCCATCGTTGTCGAACAGACCGACCTTCACGTGGCTCAGGCCACGCTCCTCGACGATGCGCCGCGCATCGCCCAGGGTCTTTACATCCCTTGGTTTGAACATGCTAACCCCTGTGTCTTGTTGTTATGGCAAGCGGGTCAAGCTCAGGGCTGGGCATCGATGATCGGCCAGGCAAGGCCGACAATGCACGAGCGCAGCACGACGCTTGGTATAGCGTCCGTTTCAGGCTCATAGAGTGTGGTACAGGATTGCCGGGATGGCAGGCGAACGCAGGGAAAAATCTGCCTGGCGCGATGCCGAGCTGGATAGAACCGCGCCCATACCGCTCGGTACGGGCGCTCTGGCTTATTCAATGACATCAACCGCGATAAGGCGCCCCGGCCTTGGCCATCAGCGCGTTGTACTTCTTGAAGATGTCCACCACCTTGGCGCAGCGCGGGCTGGTCTTGGCGATTTCGTCCCAGAACTTCTGCGCTTCGGCCTCCACCGTGGCCCATTCTTCGGCAGGGATCGAGGTCAGTTCCAGCTTGCCGCCCTCGACGCGCAACTGCGCCTCGCCACCCCAATACCAGTGCTGGCGGTAGTAGTTGGAACTGTCCATGCACAGCTTGAACAGGGTCTTGAGATGCTCGGGCACCTCCGCCCATTTGTCCGAGTTGGCGAAGTAGGAGCCGCACCAGGCGCCGGAGATGTTATTGGTCAGGAAGTACTTGGTGACGTTGGCCCAGCCGACGGTGTAGTCCTCGGTGATGCCGGACCAGGCGATGCCGTCCAGCTCGCCGGTCTGGATCGCCACCTCGACGTCTTCCCAGGGCAGGGTCACCGGGATCACGCCGAAGCGCGAAAGGAACTTGCCGGCGGTAGGGAAGGTGAAGATGCGCTTGCCCTTGAGGTCATCGAGCTTTCTGATCGGCTCGACAGTGGCGAAGTGGCAAGGGTCCCAGGCGCCGGCGCCAAGCCAGGTCACGCCCTTGACCTCGCCATAGGCCTCGGCCCAGATTTCGTTGAGGCCGTACTGCTCGAACAGTACCGGCACGTCGAGGCTGTAGCGGGTGGCGAAGGGGAAGTAGCCGCCGAATACCGAGACATCCACCGGCGCGGCAATCGAATCGTCGTCGCTCTGCACCGCGTCGATGGTGCCGCGCTGCATGGCGCGAAACAGCTCGCCAGTGGGCACCAGCTGGTCGGCAAAGTACAGCTTGATCTCCATCTGGCCATTGGCCGCCTTGTTGAAGGCGTCGATCGAGGGTTTGATCACGTGCTCGGCCAGCGCCGCACCGGCGTAGGTCTGCAGGCGCCAGGTGATCTTCTTCGGCTCGGCGGCGTAGATATGCGCCGAGCCGAGGGCGGCGGTGCCGACCGCGGCGGTTTTCAGGAAATCGCGTCTCGTACTCATGCTGGTCTCTCCAATAGTGTCGATGCAGATGCAATACAACCGCTCATTGCCGCCGCGTGCACCGCGGCGGCCTTGCCAGTGTCCGGCGGGTGCCGGCTCGACTGTTGGCGCGCCAGGCGCGCCGATTTCCGTGAATCAACCGCCGTAATGCAGTTGCGGCAACCACAGCGCCAGCTGCGGGAAGACCATGACCAGGGTCAGCGCCAGGGCCATGATGATGACGAAGGGGATGACCGAGACGTAGATGTCGCGCAGGGTCACTTCGGGCGGTGCCATCGCCCGCATGAGGAACAGGTTGTAGCCGAACGGCGGCGTCATGTAGGCGATCTGGCAGGTGATGGTGTAGAGCACGCCGTACCAGACCAGATCGAAGCCCAGGGCGCCGACCAGCGGGATGTACAGCGGCGCGACGATCACCAGCATGGCGGTGTCATCGAGGAACATGCCCATCAGGATGAACGACAGCTGCATGATGATCAGAATCTGCCAGGGCCCCAGGTGCAGGCTGTCGACAAAAAAGTTCTCGATGGCCCTGACCGCGCCGAGGCCGTCGAATACGGCGCCGAAGCACAGCGCCGCAAGGATGATCCACATGAACATGCAGCTGATGGCGAGCGTCTTGCGCAGCGTCTCCTCCATCACCTTGCCGGTCAGTCGCCGCTTGAACAGCGCCGCCAGGGTCGCCGCCGCTGCGCCGACTGCCGAGCTTTCCACCAGGCTGGTGTAACCCATCAGGAACAGGCCGGTCATCGACAGGAAGATGAACACCGGCACCAGCCCGGCGCTGAGCAGGCGCAGCTTCTCCTGCAGACTGATCTGCTCGCGCTCGGCCGCAGACAGCGCCGGGCCGAGCTGCGGTTGCAGGCGGCAGCGGATGGCGATGTAGAGCATGAACATGCCGGCCATCATCAGGCCCGGAATTGCCCCGGCCAGCCACAGCTGGCCCACCGGCTGGCGCGCGATCATGCCGTAGAGCACCAGCACCACACTGGGCGGAATCAGAATCCCCAGCGAGCTGCCGGCCTGGATCACCCCGGTAATCATGATCTTGTCGTAGCCACGCCTGAGCAGTTCGGGCAAGGCGATGCTGGCGCCAATGGCCATGCCCGCCACGCTCAGGCCGTTCATCGCCGAGATCGCCACCATCAGGAAGATGGTGCCGATGGCCAGCCCGCCTGGCAGCGGCCCCATCCACACGTGGAACATCTTGTACAGGTCTTCGGCGATGCCCGATTCGGAGAGCATGTAGCCCATGAACACGAACATCGGCAGGGTCAGCAGCGGGTACCACTTCATCAGTTTCATCGCCGCGCTGAAGGCCATCTCCGAACCGCCGTCGCCCCATAGCAGCAGGGCCGCGGCGGCCGCGACGAAACCGATGGCACCGAACACCCGCTTGCCGGTAAGCAACAGCAACATCATCGAGGAGAACATCAGCAACGCGATCAGCTCGTAGCTCATCACAGCGTCTCCCCACGGGCGGCGTAGAAATCCTTGAAGAAGGTGGCGATGGCCTGCAGCAGCATCAGCGCTATGCCGAAGCACATGACGATCTTGATCGGCGCCATGTAGGGCGACCAGGCCGAATAGCTGGTCTCCTTGTATTCGATGGCGTATTCGGTGGAGGAGATGCCGCCGATCAGAAGCATCACCAGATAGAAGATCAGCATGAACACGGTGATGGCATCGACCACGGCGCGGGTGCGCGGCGACCAGCGGCTGTAGGCCAGGTCCATGCGCACATGGGCGTCGAGCTGCATCGAGTAGGCGCCGCCGAGCAGGAAGTAGGCGACCATGAGAAACTGGGCGCTTTCCAGGGTCCAGATCGACGGCGTGAAGAAGCTCTTGCTGATCGAGGAATACAGCAGCACCGCCAGCATGGCGAAGATCAGGTACATGGCGAAACGCCCAACCCTCAGGTTGAATGCGTCCACGACCCGGACGAAAGCTCTAATGCCGTTGCGCATGCAGTTTCCTGCTGTTCTTGTTCGTTATCCCGTCAGCCTAGACGAAGATTCGCCAAAGCCAACCGCCCCGCCGTGCCATAGCAGGAAACGCGCCAGCCCTTGGCGGCCGGCACTTCACCGAACAAAATCAAAGGCTTGGAAAATACCGCGCTAGAGCCTCAGCGCTGCAAAAAGGCGATCAGCACTGCAACGGTGCGCTGCGCGTCCTCTTCTTGGGGCACATGGCCAAGGTCATCGAACAGCACCCGCTGGCTGCCCGCGATGTCGGCGGCGAAGCGCTCGGCATTGTCCGGAGGAATCAGTCGGTCGCGCGCGCCCCAGATGATCAGCGTGGGCAATTGCAGTTCGCCGATACGCTCGTGCAGCTCGCCGCTGGGGGCCTGAGCGAAGCGCTGGCGCAAGGCCTGCCGATTCCCCTCGCGCAACGTCAGTTGGTAGTAGCGCTCGACCAGTTCATCGTCGACTTTGTCCGGATCGCCATAAACGTTGCGCACGCTCGACTCGATCATGCTCCGCGGCAACAAGCGGCTCATCAGCGGCGCCAAGGCCGGGATGCCTGCCAGGCGAAAGCCTATCGGTACCGACTCGGCGTTGCGCGGATAGCCGGCCGCATCCACCAATACCAGCCGTGCGCTGCGTTCGGGATGGGCTAGGGCAAAGCGCCAGGCCAGCTGGCCGCCGAAGCTGTTACCGACCAGCACGACACGCTTCACCTGCAGATGATCGAGCAGGGCGAGGAGAAACGCCGTGTAGTGCTCGACGCGGTAATCTCCATTGGGGAATGGCCCGGTGAGGCCGAAGCCGGGCAGATCCAGGCTGATCACCCGGCGCTGCGGAGCCAGTTCTTTCACCCAGCCTTCCCAGGTGTGCAGGCTGGCGGACGTGCCGTGCAGCAGCAGGATCGGCTCGGGGTCATCGCGCCGGCCCTCGTCACGCAGGTGCACCGACATTCCAGCGATGTCGACGAACTGTGAAGGCGGTGGAGCCCAGCGTGCCTTGAGCTCGCCGACGGGACGGTCCGGCGCCCAGTTGAGGGCGACGAAAGCGGCGAGGGTCAACCCGAACACCAGCAACAGGCCGAGCAACACGTGGGCGAGGCGTTTCATCGATGCAGTCCTGAACGGAGCGGAAGCGCGATGCTAGCCGGCCACTGCGAATAGGCCTATCGCCCGGAAGAGGGAATCGCCAGACAGAACAATCAGAACCCTACCAGCAGCATCCACAACGGTAAGGTAATCGCCGCCAGCAGCGTGGAAAGGGAAATCGCCGCGCTGACGCTACGGCTGTCTTCGGCCGTACGGGCAAAGGCCATCACGTTGACTCCGCTGGGGCCGGCGGCGAGCAGCACCAGCACGCTGCGCGCGGTCTCGTTGAGACCGGGAAGCTGGCCGCTGAGCCACCAGACCAGTGCCGGGAACAGCAGCAGTTTGGCCGCGGCCACGCCCCAGGCCTCGCCAGTCGGACGCAGGCGATAGCGCGACAGGCTGGCGCCGAGCACGATCAGCGCGCAGGGCAAGGCGGCCTGGCCCAGCCAGCTGATCGCCCGCCACAGGCTTTCCGGCACCTGCAGCCCGGAAAGGTTGAGTAGCGCCCCCAGCCCCAGGCCGATGATCATCGGATTGGCCAGGTTCTTCAGCAACGCGCGGCCGTCAACGCGTTCCTGGCTGCCGAAGGCGGCGTAAAAGCTGTGCAGGGAAAACAGCGTGAGGCTGTGAAACACCAGGATGGCGAAGACGTAGAGCAGACCGTCGTTGCCCATCAGGCTGGTGATCAGGGGAATCCCGACCAGCACGTTGTTGGAGAACGCCGCCACCAACCCCAGAGGCGTCGCCGTACCGCGCCGCCAATGCGCCAGTGCATTGACCAGCGCGAACACCAGCAGCACCGGCAGGTAGTACGCCAGCAGCAATACAGGCGACAGGCCCTCGGCAAGCGATGCCTTGGCGATGCCGGCGAACAGCAGTGTCGGCATGAACAGCTTGAAGGTGATGTTGGCCAGACCGGCCGCCGACTCGGTGGTGAGCCACTGGCGCCAGCCGAGCAGATAGCCGAGAACGATCAGAGCGAAGATCGGCAAAATGGCCTGTGCGGCGAGCATGGCTGAAGCGGCCTCCTGGGACTGCTGAAGCGGACGGATCGAGCTCGACCCGCGAGGGCCGCCAAGCATACGCGTGCCGAACGCTCAGCGCGACGCCTTGCGAAACATCCGCCGCCAGGCTTGACACTCAGCCAGAAGCACCGAGATAGAGCGCTCCAATCAAGTATTGAGGGGATCGATGTTCACTATCAGGTCAGTCAAGTTCTTATCTGCGCTCATGTCCTCAAGAATTGCCTCCGACGCCACTTATTACTCCCTACGGAGACAACGACATGAAAACTCAACTGACCCTCGCCGCCCTCGCTCTAAGCCTGATGACCACCAGCGTATTCGCCGCTCCGAGCAGCGCGCCTTTCCCTCTGGTGGGCGAAGCCAAGGACAGCCAGGTGCAACAGCAACCCCTCGCACCGCTGGCCGAGAACGGCTCGGAACGCACTCCTGGTGCCAAGCGCATCCAACTGGTCGAAGGCGGCTATGAGCGCACTCCGGGTGCCCAGCGTGTTCAGCTGGCCGAAGGCGGTTACGAGCGTACCCCCGGTGCCAAGCGCGTTCAGCTGGCCGAAGGTGGCTACGAACGCACTCCGGGTGCCCAGCGTGTTCAACTGGCCGAAGGTGGCTACGAACGCACCCCCGGTGCTCAGCGCGTTCAGCTGGCAGAAGGCGGCTATGAGCGTACCCCTGGTGCCCAGCGCGTACAGTTGGCCGAAGGCGGCTCCGATCGTCTGATCGAGCAGCGCGGCCGTACGGCTTGAGCGCTGTTGCAACACCCACAAGCCCGGCCCAAGCCGGGCTTTTTCATGCCTGTGACGGGCTCAACCGAGTCACTCACGCCATCCCGGCAGTGGGCAAACGGTAGATCCAGATGCGCCGCAGGACGGTCGCGAACTGTCCCCACAGGGTCCCGCTGTTGTAGTGCTGACCGTAACGTTCGGCGATCAGACGCACCTCACGCGCCAACTCGGCATAGCGGCGCGCCGGCAGATCCGGAAACAGGTGATGCTCGATCTGGTGGCTGAGGTTGCCGGTGAGGATATGCAGCAGCGGGCCGCCGGACAGGTTGCTCGAACCACGCAGCTGGCGCAGGTACCAGTGACCACGCGTTTCACTTTCCAATACCTCGGGTGCAAATACCGCCGCCTTTTCGGTGAAGTGACCGCAGAAGATCACCAGAAAGGTCCACAGATTGCGCAGCAGGTTGGCCACCAGGTTGCCGATCAGAACGGCCAACGCATTGGCACCGAGCAGCAAGGCCAGCAGCGGAAACACCAGATAATCCTTGACCCATTGCCTTGCCAGCTTGGCGCCGAACTGACGGGCCAGCGGTTTCACTTCCTCCTTGCTGATACGCCCCTTGATCAGCTTGTCCAGGCGCAGGTGCTGAATGGCCACGGCGTACTGGAACAGCAGCGCCTGGATCGTCACCCAAAGCGGTTGCCAGCGATAAAACGGCTTCCAGCGCTGCTCGGGGAACACGCGCACCACGCCGTAGCCGACGTCATCGTCCATGCCCAGCACGTTGGTGTAGGTGTGATGCACATGGTTATGCGTATGCCGCCAGAAGTCGGCCGGCCCGACGATGTCCCACTCATACTGGCGACCGGCGAATTCCGGATCGTTCATCCAGTCGTACTGGCCGTGCATCACGTTGTGGCCCAGCTCCATGTTCTCGAGGATCTTGCCCAGCCCCAGCAGCAGGGTGCCGAGCAGCCAGGTTGGCGGGAACCAGCCGAACATCAGCAGCGCGCGACCGCTCCAACAACAGAAACGTACGGCACTGCGCACGCGACGGATATAACGGGCATCGCTTTCGCCTAGGTCGGCCAGCGTGCGCTGGCGCAAGGCATCCAATTCCTGGCCGAAGGCCTCGAGTTCGGCGGGACTCAGCTCTCGATCAAGGCGGGCGGTCACAGGTCGATCTCCACATCCCCATGCGGGGCACTGACACACAAGCGAATGGGTTGATGGGGTTCAGCGAACAGCTCGCCGCTGCGCAGATCGCGCACCGAGCCGGCCAGCAGCAAACAGGTACAACTGGTGCAGATGCCCTGACGGCAGCCATGAGCCGGGCGCAACCCGGCAGCTTCGGCCTGCTCCAGCAGACTTGCGTTGCTGCTGCCAGAGACCTGCTGCCGGCTCCGGGCGAAGCTCAAGCGGACCTCGCGGTCCTCCACGTCGGCCAGCATCGGAAGTGGACTGAAGCTTTCCGATTGCAGGCTGCTCCCGCGTCTGGCGCCATGCCACCAGCCACACGCCTGCTCGACGAAACCACGCGGGCCGCAGACCCGCAGATGATCGCCCGGCAACGCGGCCAGCCGTTCGGCCGACAGACGATCACCCTCGCCACTGAAAACCCACTGCACCTGGACGTTGGCATGACGTGCCGCCAATGCCTGCAGCTCTTCGGCAAACGCCTGTTGCCCTTGGCGGCGCACCTGATGCAGCAGTGTCACCGGCGCGGCGAAGCCACGCGCCAGAGCGTCACGCAGCAGGCCGAGCAATGGCGTGATGCCGCTGCCTGCAGCCAGGAGCAGCACAGAGCCTTGCTCCTGCGGCCAGGCGAAATCACCGAATGCCCGGCCCAGTTCAATCACCTGACCGACCGCAAGGTCGTCGAGCAGCAGATTGGACAGGCGCCCATCCGGCTGGCGTTTGATCGCGATCTCGATGCGCCCGTCGGCTGCCACCGACGTCAGGCTGTAACTGCGTCCGTGGCGAACCCCGTTTTGCTCCAGATACAGCTGGACATGCTGCCCGGCCCGCCAGTCCTGCGCATTGCCATTGCAACACAACTTCAGCGCCAGCATGTCTTCAGCCACCCAACGACGCGCTTCGACTTGGGCGAACACACGATTGAGGCGCAGTGTCGGGTGCAACTGGCGCAGGCATAGATCGACATCCGCCTCACGCAGCCAACCGCCGCTACAGAGCTGGCGCAGCGGCCACAGGCAACCCGCAACCCAACGTGCCCCTGACAGGGAAAGTAAAGCCATCGAAAGAAATCCAGTGAACACTTGTACACAAGGCTGACAGAAAGCATAGTTTTCAGTCAACAGTTGTTCACCGAACGATGTCGGCTCGGTTCGACGCTGGCGCTGCGCATTTGCTAGAGTGCGGCATCGCTCAACGACCCCGATCTCGCATGACGCCACGCGCCGAACAAAAGCAGCAGACCCGCCAGGCCCTGATGGCTGCCGCCCTCACGCTGATGGAAAGCGGCCGCGGTTTTGGCAGCCTGAGCCTGCGCGAAGTGACACGTGTCGCCGGCATCGTGCCCACCGGTTTCTATCGCCATTTCGCCGACATGGACGAACTCGGCCTGGCGCTGGTGGCGGAAGTCGGCGAGACCTTCCGCGCGGCGATCCGCCAAGTGCGCCGCCACGAGTTCGAAATGCGCGGCATGATCGACGCATCGGTGCGCATCTTTCTTGCCGAAGTGGCCGCCAACCACGGTCAGTTCCTCTTCCTCGCCCGCGAGCAATACGGTGGCTCGCGCCCCGTGCGCCAGGCCATTGCGGCACTGCGCGAACGCATCACCAGCGACCTGGCTGCCGATCTGAAGCTGATGAACCGTATGCCGCACCTCGACGATGCAGCGCTCGACGTGGTCTCGGACCTGGTGGTCAAGACCGTGTTCGCGACCCTGCCCGAGCTGATCGACCCGCCCGCCGAGACCCTGCCCGCCCATCTCACTGCAGAAGCCAAGGTCATCCAGCAACTGCGCTTTATCATGGTCGGCGGCAAGCACTGGTTGGGCCTCGGCAAGCCCTCGGACTAACGCGCACCAAAAGCGCGCACTTCAAACGAAAACGCACCAAATCAATCCTGGCCGCTTCGCCAAGTTATCCACAGAGGGCTTGAACGCCCCGGCCTGCGCCAATCTTCGGCCTTGGCAAGCCACTTGCACTATTTCCGGGCACATTGCCCCGGAATAGATACGCATGCTGGTGATCCACGCCCGAATCGCGCCGCAGAGCGCCTGCGACGCCGAACTGGAACTGACCTTCGAAGCCCGCAGCAAGAGCCGCCTGCGCTGTTTCACCACTGGCGGTGAAGAGGTAGGCCTGTTCCTCGAACGCGGCCAACCGGCACTGGCCGATGGCGAGTGCCTGCTGGCCAAGGACGGGCGCATCGTCCGTGTACGGGCCAAGGCCGAACCGCTGCTGCACGTGACCTGCGCCAGCCCCTTCGAGCTGATGCGCGCCGCCTACCACCTGGGCAATCGTCATGTTGCCCTGCAACTGGGCGACGGCTGGCTGCGCCTGCCCGATGACTACGTGCTCAAGGCCATGCTCGAACAACTCGGTGCCACGGTCGAAGCCGTCGAAGCGCCCTATCAGCCCGAGCAAGGTGCCTACGGCGGCGGCCATCACCATTCCCATCATGGCGACGAGGAATTCAACTACGGTCCGCGCCTGCACCAATTCGGGGTGCGCAAGTGACGCTGCCCCCATCGAGCCAGGCAAAGGCAACGCCATGAAACCAGCCTGGGCATTGTTGCGCCTGGCCAGCCCACAGCTGCCCATCGGCGGCTACAGCTACTCGCAAGGGCTGGAATGGGCCATCGACAGCGCCCTGATCACCGATGCCGACAGCGCCGAGCACTGGCTGGCCGATCAACTGACGCTCAACCTCGCCCGCTTCGAAGCCCCGCTGCTGCTGGCTCACTGCCGCGCAGCGGACGCATGTGACTGGTCGCGCCTGCAGCAACTGGCCGAACAGCACCGCGCCAGCCGCGAAACCCGCGAGCTGGCCCTAGAGAGCCGGCAGATGGGGTATTCGCTGCGGCAACTGCTCGAAGGCCTGCCCGAACTGGACGAGGCAGCGCGTGACGCACTTGCTGCCCAGGACGAACCTGGCCTGGCACTGGCCTGGGCACTGGCCGCACGCGCCTGGCAGATCAGCCCGGATGACGCCTTGGCCGCGTGGCTCTGGGGCTGGCTGGAAAACCAGCTCGCCGTGCTGATGAAGGTGTTGCCGCTTGGCCAGCAGGCCGCCCAGCGCCTGACCAGTCGCCTGCTGCCGCAGCTCGATGACGCCCAGCAGCAGGCTAACAGTCTTTCCCCCGAACACTGGGGCAGCGCCGCCTTCGGCCTGGCCCTGGCGAGCATGGCGCACGAGCGCCAGTACTCGCGTCTCTTCCGCTCCTGACGAGGAACAACAACCCATGAACAGCCAACCTCTGCGTGTCGGTATCGGCGGCCCGGTCGGTTCCGGCAAGACCGCACTTACCCTGGCGCTGTGCCGTGCCCTGCGCGAGCGCTACAACATCGCCGTGGTCACCAACGACATCTACACCCAGGAAGACGCCCAGTTCCTGGTGCGCAACGAGGCCCTGGAGCCCGAACGCATCATCGGCGTGGAAACCGGCGGCTGTCCGCATACCGCGATTCGCGAGGACGCCTCGATCAACCTGGAGGCGGTGGAGCAGCTCAACCGCCGCTTTCCGGGCCTGGACCTGATCATCGTCGAATCCGGTGGCGACAACCTGTCCGCCACCTTCAGCCCGGAGCTGTCCGACCTGACCCTGTACGTGATCGACGTGTCCGCCGGTGACAAGCTGCCACGCAAGGGCGGCCCGGGCATTTGCAAGTCCGACCTGCTGGTGATCAACAAGGTCGACCTCGCGCCCATGGTCGGCGCCTCGCTGGAGGTGATGGAGCGCGACACCCTGAAGATGCGCGGCGACAAGCCCTTCGTCTTCAGCAACCAGAAAGTCGGCCAGGGTCTCGACGAGATCATCGCCTTCATCGAACGCCAGGGCATGCTCACCGCCGCCTGAATCTCCCCTCTCCCGCTTGCGGGAGAGGGGCCGGGGGGAGAGGGCCGCCTTTCTCCCTAACCACTGAGTCAAGGAGACCTCTATGAATCTGCGCAAAACCCTCTACACCATCGCCCTGCTCTGCTCCCCGGCGGTGGCACTCGCCCATCCTGGGCATGGCGATTCCGGCCTGATGGCCGGCCTGGCCCACCCGGTGTTTGGCCTCGATCACCTGCTGGCGATGTTCGCCGTCGGCCTGTGGGCCGCGCAGCAAAGCGGCGCGGCGCGCTGGGCGCTGCCGGTGACCTTCGTCGGCAGCATGTTGATCGGCGGCCTGCTGGGTTTCGGCGGTATGGAGATCCCGATGATGGAAACCGGCATCGCCGGCTCCGTGCTGGCTTTCGGCTTGCTCGTAGCCGTGGCAGCGCGTCTGCCGGTAGCGATATCCATGGCGCTGACCGCCCTCTTCGCCCTGACCCATGGCGTCGCCCACGGCCTGGAACTACCTGATCTGGCCAGCCCCTTCGGTTATGCCATCGGCTTCGTCGTCGCCACCGCAGCACTGCATGCCGTCGGCTTCGCCCTCGTGCGTTTCCTGCCACAAGCCGCGGCACCGCTGGTGCGTATCGCTGGCGGCGCTTCGGCAGCGACCGGTGTCTGGCTGCTGGCGAGCTGAGTCTGTTCTGGATGTGCGTTGGGCTATTAAAGGGCGCCCCGGCGCACCACTCGCGACAGTTTTAAGGTACGCACGGCACACACTACCGGCCTCAGCATTGGCGCTTGCCAATGCCGCTGCGCTGGGGCACAAAGTCCCGAACCGGTTTCGAGACCCTGCCTATGCTGCGCCTCACCCGATTTCTGCTCATCCCGCTGCTGCTGATCGGTGCCGTCGTTCTGCTACTGGCCCTAACCAGCAAGCCGGCGAGCACGCCCGCCGTGCTCGACGACCTGGGCCAGCATCCACTGGTCATCGCCCATCGTGGCGGCGCCGGTCTGTGGCCTGAGAACACCCTGTTCGCCTTCGAACGGGCCGCCGCACTCGGCGTCGACATGCTGGAGATGGACCTGCACCTGAGCCGCGACGCCCGACTGGTGGTCATCCACGATGACACGCTGGAGCGCACCACCAATGGCCAGGGCCCAGTCGCGCAGTTCAATCTCGCAGAGCTGCAAGCGCTGGATGCCGGTTACCAATGGACCGCCGATGGCGGCCAGAGCTATCCGTATCGCGGCCAGGGCACGCGTATTGCCACGCTGGAAGAAGTGTTCCAGCGCCTGCCACTGATGCCCAAGGTGCTCGATCTCAAGGTGCCCGATGTCGGCATGGAGGCCGTGCTCTGCGAAATGCTGGCGGCCTACGATCAGCTCGACCGCGTCATAGTCGGCAGCTTTCATGAACGCAGCCTGCAGCGCTTTCGCCAACTCTGCCCGGAGGTAGCGACCTCCGCCGGACCGATTTCGGTGCGCTTGCTGCTGGCGCTCAACTGGCTGGGACTGAGCGACGTGCTCTCGCCGTCCTACTCGGCATTGCAGATTCCTCCACAGCACAGCGGCCTCACCCTCGCCACCCCGCGCCTGGTGCGCAATGCTCAGCATCGTGGCCTGCAGGTACACCTGTGGACCATCAATGAGCAGCCCGAAATGCGAAGGCTGCTGGAAATGGGCGCCAACGGCCTGATCACCGATTATCCGGACCGCGCCTTGCAACTACTCGGGCGCTCCACCCAGCTAGGCGCGCTGCCCACTGACTAGGCTGACGAAAACTTCGACGCTTGCCTGACACCCAGCTGCGCCGGGCCATCAGACGACTCTTCACCAGTTTATCCACAGTCCGCTCAACAGTTTTAGGGGATAACCAGCACGCGCCGCTTGATGCTAAGAACAAGCTCTGGACAAAACGGCGCTTTTCATATCCTCCCACTGGCCTATCGGAGCAGTGATCAGAAAACGCACAAAGCGCTGAAAGACTTGCAATGCGTGGGATTCAGCAAGAGGTACAGAAGTTATCAACAGCATCGCCCACAGCTATCGTGGACAAGCGCAACGAGCTGCGAAAGTAGCACTGGAAGATGTCAAGTCCCTGTGCACAAAGGAAATTATCGACTGTTCAAATGTTCACCAGCAGGTTGGAAGCGGCGTATTTCAAGAGCCGTAGATGGGAACCACCAGCTTATCCACAACTCTTTCAACAGCCTGCGTGGAAAACTTTATTTTCATCTCCTGGCATGCTGTCTGCTTATGGGGAGTAGCCTTCGTTTCCTGCCTAGTAAGGATGCTTCAATGTTCAGTTTCTTCCTCGCCGCCATGCTGCTCGGCTTCGTCTTCAACGCGGCCCCAGGAGCGGTGTTCAGTGAAACCCTGCGTCGTGGCCTGCGCGACGGCTACAAGCCGGCATTGCTGGTGCAGATCGGCTCTCTGGTGGGCGATGCCACCTGGGCGGCCCTCGGTCTGACCGGCCTGGCGCTGTTGCTCGACAGCGCGCAGATCCGTTATCCACTGACTTTGGCCAGCGCCTTATATCTGGCCTGGCTCGGCTACCAGTCCTTGCGTGACGCCCATCGCCCGCCGCAGCCAAACGACGACGGCCAGGTTGCGGCGGGCGGAGCCTTCGCCGCGGGTGCCGCGTTGTCGCTGACCAACCCGCAGAACATCGTCTACTGGGCGGCCATGGGCGGCGCGATGGCGGCCATCGGCGTAGCTCAGCCGACACCGACTCACCTGGCGGTGTTTTTCGCCGGTTTCATGGTCTCGTCGCTGCTCTGGTGTTTCATCTGCGCCGGCCTGGTGGATTGGTTCCGCCGCGCCGCATCGTTGATCTGGCACCGCCTGACCTACGCGGCCTGCGGCGTGGTACTGCTCGGTCTGGCCGGCATGAGTGCACTGGAGCTAGTCTGATCGACTGGCGGCTATCGCCACCATCGAAACAATCTAAGGGCGTGGCGCCAGCGCCGGGGCTAGCCTGCAGCACATGTCCCCCGCGTCAGGAAGCCGCGCCATGCCCCTCAAACACCTGCTCAAGCAACTGCTCGCCAGCTACGCCTGCGCCACCTGCGGCATCGATACACGCCACTGACCCTTGGTGGTTGCGCAGCGGCTGGTTACCCTTGGCGCACTCAGCCAAGGAGTCCGTTAATGTCCCTGCGTAGCGTCTGCGTCTTCTGCGGTGCCAGCCCCGGTGCCAGTCCCATCTACCGTCAGGCCGCCGAAGCGCTTGGCCAGCACCTGGCCGAACGCGGCGTACGGCTGATCTATGGCGGCGGCGCCGTCGGCCTGATGGGTGTGGTCGCCGATGCGGCGCTGAATGCCGGCGGCGAGGTCATCGGCATCATCCCGCAAAGCCTCGAGCGTGCCGAAATCGGCCATCGTGGCCTGACCTGCCTGGAAGTGGTGGATGGCATGCACGCCCGCAAGGCGCGCATGGCCGAACTGGCCGACGCCTTCATCGCCCTGCCCGGCGGCCTCGGCACCCTGGAAGAGCTGTTCGAAGTCTGGACCTGGGGCCAGCTCGGCTACCACGCCAAGCCACTGGGCCTGTTGGAGGTGAATGGCTTCTACAGCAAGCTGGGCGATTTTCTCGATCATCTGGTCGCCGAACGCTTCGTGCGCCCGCAGCACCGCGAGATGCTGCAGATCGCAGACACCCCACAGGACCTGCTCGACGCGCTGAACGAGTGGCGGCCCAGCGTGGCGCCGAAGTGGGTGGATCGCTCGCCCGTCTGAGTCTGTACGCAGACATGTAACACAATGCTACGCTCTGCGGCTTCTCTCCTTACGGAAGCCGCAACATGGCCGGAAGCAGCCTGCTCGCCCTGATCGACGACATCAGTACCGTCCTCGATGACGTCGCCACCATGACCAAGATCGCCGCACGCAAGACCGCCGGCGTCCTGGGTGACGACCTCGCTCTCAATGCCCAGCAGGTTACCGGCGTGCGCGCCGACCGCGAGCTGCCGGTGGTCTGGGCAGTGGCCAAGGGTTCGCTGTTGAACAAGGCGATTCTGGTGCCGGCCGCCCTGCTGATCAGCGCCGTGGCGCCCTGGCTGGTGGTGCCGCTACTGATGCTCGGTGGCCTGTTTCTCTGCTACGAAGGCGCGGAAAAGCTGCTGCACAAGTTGCTGCATCGGCATGAGCCCGAGGAGCAGCAGGCGCGCCTGGAGGCGGTTGCCGACCCTGCGATCGACCTGGTGGCATTCGAGCGCGACAAGATTCGCGGCGCCGTGCGCACCGACTTCATTCTCTCCGCGGAAATCATCGCCATTACCCTCGGCACCGTCGCCACCGCCAACTTCCTCAATCAGGTGCTGGTGCTAAGCGGCATCGCCCTGGTGATGACCATTGGGGTGTACGGGCTGGTCGCCGGCATCGTCAAACTGGACGATGCCGGGCTCTATCTCAGCCAGCGCACCAGCGCCCTGGCTCAGGCTTGCGGACGCGGCATCCTGCGTCTGGCGCCCTGGCTGATGAAGGCGCTGTCGGTAATCGGCACCGCAGCCATGTTCATGGTCGGCGGCGGGATACTCAGCCACGGCCTGCCGCCCGTCGAAGCTGCCGTGCATCACGCGGCGGATTGGGTCGCGCAGGATGCAGGACAGCTACTTTCGGCGGTGGTGCCGACGCTCCTCAATGCCCTGCTGGGCGTGGTCGCCGGTTTGCTCAGCCTGCCGTTGGTCAGCCTCGGCACACGCCTGTGGCAGATGCTGCGCCCATCGAGAACTAGTTGAGTCGGTCATTTCCTGATCAGCCGGCGGTACGCTTCGACAGGTGCGGCCGGCAAGTACTTTCCCCAAGCTTATCCACAGCTTGCTCCACGCTTTTCGGGGATAAGCCGGATCGGCTGAATTGAGCCCGCAGATTTTCTTGGCCTGACTGCAATCAATTCATTACAAAGGATTTTTTGCTTGGCAGATGGGCCCTGAGCAAAACCTGACCAGCCACCCGAAAAGCCCGAAGAATAAGGCTCTGGCGCGCCATTGCAGAGCTTCTCAACAGAGTTACCCACAGATTGTCGGGATAACCTGACGTGGCGTTCGGTCGCAGCCCATAACACTGAAAGCTGTGCGAATCTTTGCCAGACCTGACCGGAAACTCAGAAGCTGGAGGATTCACATGATGTTGCGTAACGCCGCTCTAATCGCTCTGCTCGGCCTGGCCAGCACCCCGCTGCTCGCAGCCGAATGCTCGGTGGATGTCGACTCGACCGACCAGATGACCTTCAACACCCAAGCCATCTCCGTCAGCAAAAGCTGCGAGACCTTTACCGTCAACCTCAAGCACACCGGCTCGCTGCCCAAGACCGCCATGGGCCACAACTGGGTGCTGAGCAAGACCGCCGACATGCCCGGCATCGTCACCGACGGTATCCCTGCCGGCCCGGACGCCAGCTACCTCAAGGCAGGCGACGAGCGTGTGATCGCTCATACCGACCTGATCGGCGGTGGCGAAAGCACCTCGGTGACCTTCGATGTCAGCAAACTGGCCGCAGGCGAGGACTACAGCTTCTTCTGCTCCTTCCCCGGCCATTACTCGATGATGAAAGGCAGCGTGAAGCTGGTCGACTGAGTCATCTCCAGGGCCTCAAGCGAGGCCCTTCATCCCGCCTATCCGAGCGGCAGCACCGTGACCTGCACTTCCGGATCATGACTGCCGCCTCCCAGGATCACTCCACGCAGCGGCGACACGTCGGAGAAATCCCGGCCCCAGGCCAGGGTGATGTGTTCCAGGGCCGGCCGCACATTGTTGGTCGGATCGAAGTCCACCCAGCCCTGACGCGGGCAATACACCGATATCCAGGCATGCGACGCATCGGCGCCGATCAGCCGTGGCTGGCCGGGTGGTGGCTGGGTCAGCAAATAGCCACTGACGTAGCGGGCAGCCAGGCCGCGTGAGCGCAGGCAAGCGAGCATCAGATGGGCGAAGTCCTGGCAGACACCGCGCTTCTCTTCCAGTACTTGCAATAGCGGTGTCGCCACCTGGGTAGCGCCGGCATCGAAGCTGAACTCATCGAAGATCTTCTGCATCAACGCCTGACCGGCCTGCAGCAGCGGACGATCGGGGGTGAAACAGTCATCAGCGTAGTCGGCGAAGACCTGCTTGAGACGCACGTAGGGCGACTCGAAACGGTAGCGCGCCGCCTCCAGCAGCGCTGGCGCCATCGGCTTGCCGCTGTAGCTGAGAGCAGCGCAGGCTTTTTCCCAGCTCGGCGAATCATCGAGATTCAGTGGCGCCCGCGCCAGCACCTCGACGCGCAAGCGCGCGCTGACGCTGAGCTGCTCGTGCGGGCGCTCGAACACCAGGCGGGTCAGCGGGTTGCCGAACACGTCCAGGCCGTCACGGCGCTGGCAGGGCTGCGGGTCGATGCGCAGCTCCTGCTCGTGGCAGCGCTGCCACGGGCATTCGCGCGGCCACAGGTGCGCCAGTTGCTGGGCCAGGGAAACCGGCGCCGAGTAACGGTAATGGGTGTCGTGAAGAACCTGATACAGCGCGCTGCTCATGAGGATTGCGTCCGCTGGCTGACATCGACATGGGCGAAGAAACGCAGCCCGAGGTGATCGGAAACCGCACCGGCGGCTTCGCTGATGGCCACCAGCAGGTCGGCCAGTCCTTCGAGCACCGCACGGGTACTGCCAGGGCCAAACAGCGGGTTTTCCAGGCTGGCGAGATTGAAAGCGGCAAGCTGTTGCTCGAGATAGACCAGGTAGCGCTCGGCCGGCAACTCGAAGCGCTCGTGAAGTCCCTCCAACGAACGCAGCAGCGTGCGCATCTGGAAGATCACGGCATGTGGGTTCTGCTCATCCAGCAATAGCAGGTCGAGCACCGGGATCAACTGCGCCGAGGCCAGGTAGCGGGTGCGGTAGGTGATGCTGCTGTTGCCCAGTTCCAGCAGCCACTCCTGCGCCGACTGGTCGGTGGCCGAGCCGCTGCGCAGGAAGCCGGCGAAGCTGTCGCAGAGAAACTGCAGACGCTCGATGTAGCGGCCGAGCATGAGGAAGCGCCAGCCGTCGTCGCGGGTCATGTCGTCGAGGGCGAAGCCGGAAAGCGCCGCCAGCGACATCAGCAGGCGATTGAGAAAATCCAGCAGCTCGCCGAAGTCGGCCGGTTGGCCTTCGAGCAGTTGCGCCTCGCGCTGCAGCTCCACCAGCGCCTGCCAGTTGGCCTGGGACAGCTTGCCGCGCACGCTGCCTGCCGCCCATTGCAGGCGCTGCAGATTGGCGCGCAGGCTGGCCGGCCAGTCGCCGCCAAGCAATGCCTGCAGCAGGCGCGCTTCCAACTCACCCTCCTCCGGATCTGCCAGCAGGCCCAGATCCTGCGCCAGCGCCAGGGCGCTCTGCAGCGCCTGCGGATCGTCGTCATCGTCGACGTAGCGCGCCAGCATGATACGCAGCAGCCGCGCATTGCCCTCGCAGCGCTCGGCGTAACGACCGAACCAGTACAGGTTCTCCACCACGCGCGAGGGCAGGAAGGGGTCGCTGCGCACCAGGTCGGCGGTGCCGAGGGTGCGTTGCGTCTGCCAGGGCTCACCCGCGCTCTGCCGGGTGCCCAGCACCCAGGTGTCCTTGCTCGCACCGCCACGCTGCATCGAGACCACTTCGGCATCGGCCTCGGCGGCGACGCGGGTCAGACCACCGGGCATCACCCGGTAGCCGTCGGCACTGGCCACGGCGAACACGCGCATGCCGATGGCGCGCGGCTGCAGGCCGCTGCCATCCCACACCGGCGCCTGCGACAGCTTGGCCCGCGCCTGCGCCACATAGGCGTAGGGGCGCTGTTTGAGGCGTGCCGCCAGCTTGACGCGCTGCGCCTCGTCGAGGTCACGACCGAACACCGGGGTGAAGCTCTGCGAGGGGAAGGCCGGGCGCACCAGCAACTGGTCGAGTTTCTCTAGCGCCTCGTCCAGTACCGGCGGCTCGCCGCACCACCAACTGGCAATGGACGGCAATAGCAGTTCCTCGCCGAGCAGATGCTCGCTGATCGCAGGCAGGAAACCCGGCAGACCGGGCGACTCCAGCACGCCGCTGCCCAGGGCATTGGCCACCAGCACGCGGCCACGACGCACCGCTTCGAGCAGGCCAGGCACGCCAAGGGCCGAGTCGGTGCGCAGCTCCAGCGGGTCGCAGTAGTCGTCGTCGAGGCGGCGCAGCACCGCATGCACGCGGCGCAGGCCGGCCAGGGTCTTGAGGTAGAGGGTAGCGTCGCGCACGGTCAGGTCGCTGCCCTCGACCAGCGGGTAGCCGAGCTGACGCGCCAGGTACAGATGCTCGAAATAGCTTTCGTTGAAGCGCCCCGGCGTCAACAGCACCACCAGCGGCGTCTCGCCGCCGCTCGGTGCCTGGCGCGCCAGGGTGTCCTGCAGGGTGCGAAAGAAACCAGCCAGGTACTGCACGCGCAAGTCGCGGTACAGCTCGGGGAAGGCGCGCGAGACGATCTGCCGGTTCTCCAGCGCATAGCCGGCGCCGGAGGGTGCCTGGGTGCGGTCGGCGGTGACCCACCAGCGGCCGTCCGGTGCCCGTGCCAGATCCACCGCATACAGATGCAGCCAGGTACCGCCCGGTGCCTGCATGCCCTGGCACGGCCAGAGGAAGTTGTTGTGGCCGAACACCAGCTCGGTCGGTAGCAGACCCTCGGCGATCAGTTTCTGCGGCCCGTAGAGATCGGCCAGCACGCGGTTGAGCAGGGTCGCACGCTGCGCTACGCCAGCGGCGATCTGCTGCCACTCATCAGCCGGGATCAGGTTGGGCAGCAGATCCAGCTCCCACGGGCGGTCGGCACCGTCCGGGTCGGCGTAGACGTTGTAAGTGACGCCGTTTTCCTGAATCTGACGGGCCAGCATGGCCTCGCGCTGCGCCAGGTGCTCGGGGCGGCTACGCGCCAGCTGCTCGTAAAGGCGGCGCCAGTGCGGGCGCACGTTGCCCTTGGCATCGAGCAGTTCGTGGTAAGCCCCGGCAGGGGGCGGGTAATCGGCTAGCAGGTCGTGCATGGCAGGCTCGGCAGTGCAGCATGATGCAGGTTGATGTGGCCCCACCTGTGGGAGGGGCTTCAGCCGCGAACCGTCGCCGCTAAAGCGCCTCCCACAGTAGGGATCGACGTCAGCTTCGACGCAGATCCAAGGTCAACGGCAGTTCATTATTGTCCATCGGCTGCATGACGAGGCGCTTGCCCGGGCTGTGGCCCAGGCGGAAGAACCGCGCCAGGCGTCGGCTCTCGGCCTCGTAGGCGTTGACCGGCAGGCTGTCGTAGTTGCGGCCGCCCGGATGCGCGACATGGTATTGGCAACCACCCAGCGAACGCTGCATCCAGGTGTCGATGAGATCGAACACCAGCGGCGCATGCACGCCGATGGTCGGTTGTAGGCAACTGGCCGGCTGCCAGGCACGGAAGCGCACGCCACCGACGAACTCGCCGACCTTGCCCGTCGGGCGCAACGGCACCGGCACGCCGTTGCAGGTCAGCACGTAGCGATCCGGCGCCATGCCGGCCACCTTCACCTGCATGCGCTCCAGCGACGAGTCGACATAGCGCACCGTGCCGCCGATGGCGCCCTCCTCGCCCAGCACGTGCCAGGGTTCCAGGGCCTGGCGCAGCTCCAGGTCGATGCCCTTGACCGCAAAGTCGCCGGCCTTGGGAAAGCGGAATTCCAAGTGCGGGGCAAACCACTCGGCGCGCAGCGGGTAGCCGAAGGCCGACAGTTCCTGCAGCACGTCAGCGAAATCCTGCTCGACGAAGTGCGGCAGCAGGAAGCGGTCATGCAGCTCGGTGCCCCAGCGCACCAGCCTGGCCGGGCGGTAGGGCTCCTGCCAGAAGCGGGCGATCAACGCGCGCAGCAGCAGTTGCTGGGCCAGACTCATCTGCGCGTGCGGCGGCATCTCGAAGGCGCGCAGTTCGAGCAGGCCAAGGCGACCGCTGGCCGAGTCCGGCGAGTACAGCTTGTCGATGCAGAACTCGGCGCGGTGGGTATTGCCAGTGACGTCCACCAGCAGGTTGCGCAGCAGGCGGTCGACCAGCCATGGCGGGCAGTCGCGGCCCGGCTCGGGCATCTGCGCGAAGGCAATCTCCAGCTCGTACAAGGTGTCGTTGCGCGCCTCGTCGACACGCGGCGCCTGCGACGTCGGGCCGATAAACAGACCGCTGAACAGGTAGGACAGCGACGGGTGGTTGTGCCAGTAGCTGATCAGGCTACGCAGCAGATCGGGGCGGCGCAGGAAGGGCGAATCGCCCGGTGTCGCGCCGCCAAGGACGAAGTGGTTGCCGCCGCCGGTACCGGTGTGACGCCCATCGATCATGAACTTCTCGCTGGACAGACGCGACTGGCGCGCCGCCTCGTAAAGGAACTCGCAGCGCTCGACCAGCTCGTCCCAGCAGGCAGCCGGGTGAATGTTCACCTCGATCACGCCCGGATCGGGAGTGACGCGGAAATACTGCAGACGCGGATCGAGCGGTGGCTCGTAGCCCTCCATCAGCACCGGACAATCCAGTTCGGCGGCGACGGACTCGATGGCCGCGACCAGCTCCAGGTAGTCCTCCAGGTGCGCCAGCGGCGGCATGAACAGGTACAACCGGCCTTCGCGCGGCTCGGCGCACAACGCGGTACGCACGATACCGGCCGCCGACTGCCCGCTGGCCGGGCGTGCACTCTGCACGTTGGCACTGGCGCCACGCCAGACGCCACGCAGCTGCCGCTGGATCTGCGCCGGGCTGGGCAACGGCGGCAACGACTGGCTGGGGTCGACCGGATTGATGTAGGGGTAATCGGCCTGGCTGACCCAGGGCAGCGAATCCAGCGGCAGGCGGTAGCCCAGTGGCGAGTCGCCCGGCAGCAACCGGCAATGCTCGTCGCGCAGGAACCAGCGCCCGCTCTGCCAGCCTTCACCGATCACCTGTCGCGCCAGCGGCAGAACATGACCAACGACCTTATCCAGGCCCTGATCGAACACCTTGCGCAGGCGCTCGCGCTCCAGCGGGTCGCTCAGACGCGGGTCGTCCGGGGTGACGTTGTCCGGCAGCTTACGCTCGCGCCACAGGTAGTAGAACCAGTCTTCATAGGCAGGGAATACATTGCCGGCATCGACGTCCAGGCGCGACGCCAGAGTGGCGAGAAAGCGAGCGGCGGTCTCGGCGGTGACGCCATAGCCGCGCTTCTCGTCGGCCAGCAGCTTGGGGTCATGCCACAGCGGCTCGCCGTCGCGACGCCAGAAGCAGTTCAGCGACCAGCGCGGCAACTGCTCGCCCGGGTACCACTTCCCCTGACCGAAATGCACCAGCGCATTGGGGGCATAGTGCTCGCGCAGGCGATGGAACAGGTCGGCGGCCAGACGGCGCTTGTTCGGGCCGAGCGCGGCGGTATTCCATTCGTCGTCATCGGGATAGTCGAGGGCGACGAAGGTCGGCTCGCCGCCCATGGTCAGGCGTACGTCATGCATCTGCAGGTCATCGTCGATGCGCCGCCCCAGCGCCTGGATCGCCTGCCACTGTGCCTCGCTGTAAGGCTTGGTGACGCGCGACGCCTCCCACACGCGCTCGACGCTCATCAGGTGCTCGAACGTCACCTCGCACTCGTCCAGCCCACCGGTGATCGGCGCCGCCGAGGACGGCTCCGGACTGCAGGCCAGCGGGATATGGCCTTCACCGGCGAACAGGCCCGAGGTTGGGTCGAGTCCGATCCAGCCGGCGCCAGGCAAGTACACCTCGCACCAGGCATGCAGGTCGGTGAAGTCCTGTTCGGTGCCGCTCGGGCCGTCGAGGGATTTGACGTCGGCGGTGAGCTGGATCAGGTAGCCGGAGACGAAGCGCGCGGCCAGCCCCAGGTGCCGCAGCAACTGCACCAGCAGCCAGGCCGAGTCGCGGCAGGAACCGGAGGCCAGCTCCAGCGACTGCTCGGGCGTCTGCACGCCCGGCTCCATGCGGATCAAGTAGCGAATGTCATGTGCCAGGCGCTGGTTCAGCTCGACCAGGAAGTCGATGCTGGGCACCGGCTCGCGGGAAATACCGGCCAGGTACCTGGCGAACAATGGCGTGGCCGGCAGCTTGATCAGATAAGGCGCCAGCTCGCGCTGCTCGCCCTCGGTATAGGCGAAGGGAATGCGCTCGGCGTAGGGCTCGAGGAAGAAGTCGAAGGGGTTGAACACCGCCATTTCGGCGACCAGATCCACCTCGACCCTGAATTCGCGGGTCTTCTCCGGAAACACCAGGCGCGCCAGGTAGTTGCCCTGCGGGTCCTGCTGCCAGTTGATGAAGTGCTGACTCGGCTCGACCTTCAAGGCGTAGGAGAGGATGCGCGTGCGGCTGTGCGGCGCCGGGCGCAGACGCACCACCTGAGGCCCAAGGTTGACCACGCGATCGTAGCGGTAGTGGGTGACGTGATGCAGCGCGACATGAATCGACACGGCGGCCTCCTGCTAGCCTGGACGATGGGCTGTGCAGCGCAAGACTTATGCCAGCGGCTAAGCCGCTTTCTTGCGCTCCGTCGACCGCGGCAAGCCCCACGTTGGCGCATCGCCTGCACCAAGGTCGAATGGATGCACAACTCCAGGGCAAGGAGGATCAGGAGCTGAGAAAGGCGGACACCGACTTCAGCACTCGCCAACGAGACTGGCGATCCAGCGGTCGATCACCTCCAGCCCTTCGCGGTGGGAGGTGGAGCGTCCCAGTTCGGGCATCATGATGCTGGGATCGGTGCTGTGCAGGCGGAAGCTCAGCACCGACTTCTCCGGCGCACCGGGATGAATGTCGACCAGACGGTCGCCGGAGCCCTTGCCAGCCGCCACCGGCTGCTTGCATAGCCCGTAGGCGATGCTCAGCGGAGTGGTGGGATCGAGATACAGGCCGGAGGTGCGCCCCGGCCCTTCTGGGTTATGGCAGTGCGAGCAGTTGGCATCCAGGTAACTGCGCGCCTGGGCCTGTAGATTTTCTCCCTGTCGCGCCTCGCCCCATCGCGCATTGCGTGGCAGATCACTCACCTGCGCCGGGACGCCCTGCAGAAAACCGACCGTCTGCCAACGCAGCAGCTGGTTGGCCGCGCCATCGGCATAGGCGAAATCCTTGTTCAGATGGCGCGCCTTCGGCCCCAGCGGCTGCACGCCCTTGCCGGCCTGCTCTTCATGACAACCCGCACATTGATTGGCGTCAGGAACCTGATAGTCGATCGCCAGCACCTCGCCGCGCTCACCGTCCAACTCGAGATCGAAGCTGGCGCCCGCCCAGTCCAGGGTCGCCTCGCGCTGGGCGTCATCCCAGACGTAGGGCAAGGCGACCCAGCCCTGCTCCTGACGCAGCAGAATACGCGTCTCGATCAGCCTCACCTGTTCAAGCTCTATCGCTTCGGCGTCGCGCTGCTCGCTACGCTGCAAACGTCCCTGCGCGTCGCGCGGGTAATAGAAGGTCTTGCTCAGCACCGTACCCAGCGGGTAATCGAAACGCGCTTCGCCGTACTGCGCGCTGCTGCCTTGCGGCATCCAGAGGGTGCGCAGCTTATGCGCATAGTCGGTGAACAACGGCGTATTGAGGTCATAGGGCAATACGCCGTCGACTGGCTGCAGCTGGCCGTCGCGCTGTTGCAGCACGCCCCAGCCACTGAGCTTTTCCGGATAGTTCTCGCCACTGGGCAGATACAGAGGCGCTCGCGGCTGTTGCTCGCAGGCGGCAAGCAGCGCGGCAAACAGCAATATCCAGCCGTTCCTCATGCGCCCTCGCCTTTTTCTTCCAGCGCGGCGCGCAGTTCGACGGCGGGCAAACGGGGCAGCTCGCAGCGATGCGGCTCGATATCGGTGCTGATGTTCTTGTAACCACCAGGCCCGTCGACATTGACGATGCCGGCGTCACCATTGTCGATGCAGATCGCCAGTTCGGGTGGCAGCTTGCCGCCTTCCAGCTTGGAAGGATTGACGTAGCCGTCCCAGAGAATGTCCGGCAGACGACCGTTGAGGCCGAACTTCGCCAGCTTGAGCGCCTTCAGCTCCAGGTTGTCCGGGCTATCGCCCGCCGGGCCGAAGCGGTTGCCATGGATATGAATGGCCTCCGGATAGGGATCGAAATCCTCGCTGGTGGATAGATCGGTGTAGCCGGTGCTGAAGTAGCTGCTGACGATGACATTGGCGGTGCGGTGGTCGCCAATATCGTTGTCGAAGATTTCCACCTTGTCGTTGGAGTTGACCAACACTCCGGAGCCCGCCGGCACGCTGGCCACAGGTGTGCCCTTATGACCGAAGTTCTTGTGGTTGTTGCCTTCGACCTTGTTGCGATAGACCCGTGTGGTGTGCCCCGGCTGCGGCAGATTGGGCATGTTGAAGACCAGGATGCCGCCGGTATTGCCGGTGGCGACGTTGTCATAGACGTCAGCGCCGATGGTGTTCTCGATCTCGATGCCGGCGACGTTGCGCTCGGCACGGCTGTTGCGCACCACCACGTTACGCGACTGGCCGACGTAGATGCCGGCATCCGAGGCGCCGATGGCGACCACGCCGTCGATCAGCACGTTCTCGGTCTGCACCGGGTAGATGCCGTAAGCGCCATTCTCGGTCGCCGGGCCATTGGTCCACTCAGTCCGCACGCGGCGGATGATGATGTTCTCGCCGCCTACGACCTTGAGCGCATCGCCCTTGGTGTCTTCCAGCGCCAGGTCCTCGATGGTGAAGTCGGACGCACTCACCAGCAGCCCTTCGGCGCCGGACTTCTGGCCCTTGAAGTTGAGGATGGTCTGGCCCATCCCGGCACCACGCAGCGTCACCCCACTGATCTTGAGGCTGAGGCTACGATCCAGTTGCCAGGTGCCTTCGGGCAGCTCGATCACCTCGCCAGGCTTGGCCTTGATCAGCCGGGTCTGCAGTTCTTTCTGGAAATCCTGACTGGCAGCAGGTGGCGGTGCCTCGGGTTCCCCACAAGCGGCAAGTGTCAGGGAGATGGCGAGCAGTGATGGCACGACTATACGCATGGCGGGACTCCGGATTTGTTCTTATATTATTGGCACTATAGTGCCAGATAAGAAATACGCCAATCCCGCGCAGCTTCGCAACGGCCTTCCGCACACCTTGGGAAAGGCTTCACCCGCGAGGTTTTTGCGCCACCAAAACAATTCGCGGACAAGTCCGCTCCCACAAGATAGGTGGGCTTACCTCGGTGGGAGAACGTCGCTGAGAGTGCTGCAACACTCCACGCCACCTGCGCCATCGTAGGAGTGACTCAACCGTGAGGCATTTGCGCCGCCAAAACAATTCGCGGACAAGCCCGCTCCCACAACATCAGCAGGCTTGCTTAACCCTGTGGGAGCGGACTTGTCCGCGAAGCGTTGTGCTGCGACTGCCTCAGCGCGGTACGGCAGGCTTTTTCGCCGGTTTCCTGCCCTTGCCTTTACCCGCGCCAGAACGTTCACGCGCGGCCTGCTGGTTGCGCGCTTCGGCAGCAGCCTTGGCCTGTTCGCGCTTGTCCCAGGGTTTGCTGCCATCGCTGGCGCGTGGTGGCAGGCCGGTGTGCTGGGTCAGAATCTTACCGCCAGCACCCACTTTCTTGCTGCCGGCCGGCGTAGAGTTCTTGCGCCGCGCGCTCTGGTACTCGTCGGTCTGCGGCTGATAAGTCGGGATCAGCTGGTGCTTGCCGTTACCGATCAAATCGCTACGGCCCATGCGCTCCAGCGCCTCGCGCAGCAGCGGCCAGCCCTTCGGATCGTGATAGCGCAGGAAGGCCTTGTGCAGGCGACGCTGCTGCTCGCTCTTGACGATCTCCACGCCGTCGCTCTTGTAGGTCACCTTGCGCAGCGGGTTCTTGCCCGAGTGATACATGGCCGTGGCGGTGGCCATCGGCGAGGGGTAGAACGCCTGCACCTGGTCGGCGCGGAAACCGTTGCGCTTGAGCCACAGGGCGAGGTTCATCATGTCCTCGTCGGTGGTGCCCGGGTGCGCGGCGATGAAGTACGGGATCAGGTACTGCTCCTTGCCCGCCTCCTTGGAGAACTTCTCGAACATCTGCTTGAAGCGGTCATAGCTGCCGATGCCCGGCTTCATCATCTTGTCCAGCGGACCGCGCTCGGTGTGCTCCGGGGCGATCTTCAGGTAACCGCCAACGTGGTGGGTGACCAGTTCCTTGACGTACTCTGGCGATTCGACGGCCAGGTCATAACGCAGGCCCGAGGCGATCAGAATCTTCTTCACGCCGGGCAGCGCACGGGCCTTGCGGTACAGCTCGATCAGGGAGCTGTGATCGGTATTGAGGTTCTCGCAGATGCCAGGGAACACGCAGGACGGCTTGCGGCAGTGACGCTCGATTTCCGGGTCCTTGCAGGCGATGAGGTACATGTTGGCGGTCGGCCCGCCAAGGTCGGAGACCACGCCGGTGAAGCCCGGCACCTTGTCGCGCATCTCCTCGATCTCGCGGATGATCGAGTCGTGGGAACGGTTCTGGATGATGCGGCCTTCGTGCTCGGTGATCGAGCAGAAGGTGCAGCCACCGAAGCAGCCGCGCATGATGTTCACCGAGAAGCGGATCATCTCGTAAGCCGGGATTTTCTCCTTGCCATACACCGGGTGCGGCACGCGTGCGTAGGGCATGCCGAACACGTAGTCCATTTCCTCGGTGGTCATGGGAATGGGTGGCGGGTTGAACCAGACGTCCACCTCGCCATGCTTCTGCACCAGCGCGCGGGCGTTGCCCGGGTTGGTTTCCAGGTGCAGCACGCGGTTGGCGTGGGCGTAGAGCACCGGATCGTTGCGCACCTTCTCGAACGACGGCAGACGGATCACCGTCTTGTCGCGGGTCATGCGCGGGCTTTCGAGAATCTGTACCACCTTGGCTTCGTTGGGGTCTTCAACCTCGCCTTTAGCCTGTTCGATGGCACAGGCTTCGGTGTCCTGCGTGTTGACGTAGGGGTTGATGATCTTGTCGACGCGACCGGGGCGATCGATGCGGGTCGAGTCGACCTCGAACCAGCCATCCGGCGTATCACGACGAATGAACGCGGTGCCGCGCACATCGGTGATGGCCTCGACCTGCTCGCCTCGCGACAGGCGCTGGGCGATCTCGACCACGGCGCGTTCGGCGTTGCCGTAGAGCAGGATATCGGCGGTGGCGTCCATCAGGATCGAGCGACGCACCTTGTCCTGCCAGTAATCGTAATGGGCGATACGACGCAGCGACGCCTCGATTCCGCCAAGAATCACCGGCACATGGGTGTAAGCCTCCTTGCAGCGCTGGCTGTAGACCAGGCTGGCGCGATCGGGGCGCTTACCGGCAATGCCGCCGGGGGTGTAGGCGTCGTCGGAGCGGATCTTCTTGTCCGCGGTATAGCGGTTGATCATCGAGTCCATGTTGCCCGCCGCCACGCCGAAGAACAGGTTCGGCTCGCCGAGCTTCATGAAGTCGTCTTTGCTGCGCCAGTCCGGCTGGGCAATGATCCCTACGCGGAACCCCTGGGCCTCAAGCAGACGACCGATGATCGCCATGCCGAACGAAGGATGATCGACGTAGGCATCGCCGGTGACGATGATGATGTCGCAGCTGTCCCAGCCGAGCAGGTCCATCTCTTCCCGGCTCATTGGCAGGAAGGGCGCAGGCCCGAAACACTCGGCCCAATACTTGGGATAGTCGAACAGCGGCTTGGCAGCTTGCATATTTTTTGATCAATGGGCTATCACGAGGGGCGCGGATAATAGCACAAATTTTGACCAAACCAGACTATTCCACTGGGTTTAATGCCGTGAGCAGCCTCGATGACAAGCGCTCAAGCGCCCCGGCTGGAATTCATCATGCGGCGTCTCGGCCACCAGTTATGGGCTCGAAAGAGCAGATAATTCAGGCATTTTCCGGCGATAGCCAGACGCCATATTGTTTTCTTCCGATAATAATCCTGTGCATATACTCAAACATTCGGCCAGTCGCCTTCAGGACACCTATGCTACTGCGCTTCGCCTTCCTGCTAGTTCTTCTACTCGGACTGTCGACCACGGGCCTGGCCATGGCATCCGTGACGCTCACCGACGCCAGCAGCGGCATGCCGCTCAACGCCCATATCGAGCTGCTGGAAGACACGGAAGGCAGCCTGAGTATCGACGACATCGCGGCCCCTGAGCTGCAGTCGCGCTTTCGCCCGGCCAATGGTCGTGCCAGCGTCGGCCAGAGCCTGAACCCGTGGTGGATAAAACTGACCCTGCAGCGCGATATGCGCGCACCGGCTCGCTGGGTGCTGGAAGTCGGCTCGGTGACACAGCTCGACCTGCAGCTCTACCAGCCCAATGGCCAGGGCGTCTGGCAGCTGCGCCAGTCCGGCGAGCGCGTGCCCTTCAGCGAGAGTCGCGACCATCCCTACCGACGCATGGTGTTCGACCTGCAGCCGCTCACTGAACAGCCGACGACCTTCTACCTGCGCACCTTTGATCCTGCCGGCAATTCCTTCCCGCTGCGCATCTGGCAGCTTGATGAACTCACGCAACTGGCCGCACGCGAGAACCTGGCGCTCGGCGCCATCTACGGCGTGGTCTTCGCGCTGCTGCTGTACAACCTGTTCATCCTTATCTCGCTGCGCGACAAAGCCTACTTCTGGTATGTGCTGACCACCGCCTTCGCCCTGCTATTCATCATGAGCATGACCGGGCATGGTGCGCAGTACCTGTGGCCGCATCATCCCGTGCCGGCGTGGCTCGACCGCATCACCCTGCCGTCGCTGTGGGGCCTGTTCGCCAGCCGATTCACCCAGACCCTGCTGCAGACCAAGCAGTATGTGCGCTGGGCCCACCACCTGTTGAACATGGCCTGCGTGATCTATCTCTTCGCCATTGTCTTGACCCTGCTCGATCAACGCTATCTGGCAGCCTGGGCCATCGCGCTGCTGTCGCTGACCAGCATCCCTGCCGCGCTGGGCAGTGCAGTGGTGCGCTGGCGCCAGGGCTTTTTTCCTGCGCAACTGTACCTTTATGGCTACGGCCTGGTGCTGGGCAGCGTGGCCATCCTGCTGCTACGCACCACCGGCTTATTACAACCGGCCGAATGGAATGCCTATGTATTTCCACTCGCGGTGGCCGCGGAATCCATCCTGTTCTCTTTTGCCCTGGCGTATCGCATCCAGATACTCAAGCAGGAGCGCGCCGTGGCCCTGCAGCAAGCGGATCGCGAGAAGACCGCACGCCTGGCCCAACTCCAGGCCAGCGCCGATGAGCTGCAGGCTGCGGTGACCGCACGCACCGCCGAACTGGCCGCGACCAACGAACAACTGCGTGAACGCGAGTGCGAGCTGCAGCATGCTGCCTTCCACGACCTGCTGACCGAGTTGCCCAACCGCCGCTACCTGGTCGAGCGCTGCGAGTCGGCCCTGGCGCATGCCGAGCGACACAAGGAAAGCGTGGCGCTGCTGCTGATCGACCTGGATCACTTCAAGCCGATCAACGATCGCTTCGGCCATGCCGCCGGCGACCTGATGCTGCAGGTGATTGCCAGGCGCCTGCGCGAACACGTGCGCCTGGGTGACACGGTGGCGCGCCTGGGCGGTGACGAGTTCGCCGTGCTGATCTGTGGCAGCGACGCCGAAAGCCAGGCCCGCGAAATCGCCGAGCGCCTGCTGGCGGAGCTGTCCGAGCCGGTGCACTACGGTGCCGAGCGCCTGCGTGTGACCATCAGCATCGGCGTGGCGCTCTATCCACTCCATGCGCAGAATTTCACCGGGCTGTACAAGATCGCCGACCAAGCGCTCTACCGCGTCAAGGAACTGGGACGCTCAGGCGCGCGCGTGCACGGTGATGATGGCGAGCTGACCGAGCAGGCCTGCCTGCAGCTGGACATTCTCAAAGTACCCAGCGGCCTGGCCTAGCCGATATAGCGACGCGGTACTCGTGCTGTGACTTTGCTCAGCAGCTCATAGCCGATGGTGCCGCAGGCTGCCGCCACCTCATCCAGCGGCAGATTGGCGCCCCATAGCTCCACTGGCGAATCGACATCGGCCTCGGGCAGGTCGGTGATATCCACCGCCAGCATGTCCATCGACACCCGGCCCGCCAGTGTCGCGCGTTGCCCGTCGACCAGTACCGGCGTGCCGCTCGGCGCATGGCGCGGGTAACCGTCGGCATAACCGCAGCTGACCGTGGCAATCCGCGAGGGCCGCTGCGCCACCCAGCTCGCGCCATAACCGACACTTTCACCAGCCGCCACTTCACGCACGGCAATTACCCGCGCAGCCAGAGTCATGGCGGGCCTCAGCCCAAGCTCGCGCGCACTCAGCTCGGCGAACGGCGTCGCCCCGTAGAGCATGATGCCGGGACGCAGCCAATCCATATGCGTGGCGGGAATGGTCAGCACCGCCGCTGAGTTGGCCAGCGAGCGATGATTGAAGTCCAGGTCCAGCAGATCGAGAAAACGCTCGACCTGCTGCTCGGTGAGCGGATGCCCACGCTCGTCGGCACAGGCGAAATGGCTGAGCAGGTTGAGCTCGGCGACCTGTTCGGCGTCTTCAAGCTGCGCATGCCACTGGCGCAGGCTGGCGGCATCGAAGCCGAGGCGATGCATGCCGGAGTCCAGCTTGAGCCAGACATTCAGTGGCCGCACCAGCTCACTGGACAGCAGCGCCTCGGCCTGCGCTGCACTCTGCACCACCAGATCCAGTCCCAGCTGCGCTGCGATGGCATATTCGCTGGCCTCGAAGCAGCCTTCGAGCAGCAGGATGCGCGCCTCGCCATGCATGGCGCGCACTTCCGCCGCCTCTTCCAGGCAGGCCACGGCGAATCCGTCGGCAACATCGTGCAGCGCCGTTACCACTTCACGCACGCCGTGCCCATAGGCATTGGCCTTGACCACCGCAAAAGCCTGACGCCCCGGCGCGCAGCGCTTGGCAAGCGTGTAGTTGTGAGCAATGGCGGAGAGGTCGACGATGGCGGCTAGCGGGCGCATGGCAGAAGGCCTGAACGAAAAACGGGCGCCCATCTTAACTGCTGGGCGCCCGTTTTCATTGATCTAGAGCGTAGCCCGGATGCAATCCGGGAGCTTCTGCACCGAGAGCCCCGGATTTCATCCGGGCTACAGAACTCGCTCCTATGACGCCCAGGCTACGACTGTCATTCATCCTCGAACTGATAGCTGCCCGGCGCCAGGTTCTCGAAGCGCGAATACTTGCCGAGGAAGGCCAGGCGCGCGGTGCCGAGCGGACCGTTACGCTGCTTGCCGATGATGATCTCGGCCACGCCCTTGTACTCGGTCTCCGGGTGGTACACCTCGTCGCGATAGACGAACAGGATGATGTCGGCGTCCTGCTCGATCGCACCGGATTCACGCAAGTCGGAGTTGATCGGGCGCTTGTTGGGGCGCTGTTCCAGGCCACGGTTGAGCTGCGACAGGGCGATCACCGGGCAGTTGAATTCCTTGGCCAGGCCCTTGAGCGAGCGCGAAATCTCGGAAATCTCGTTGACCCGGCTGTCGCCGCTGGAGCCCGGAATCTGCATCAGCTGCAGGTAGTCGACCATGATCAGACCGATCTCGCCGTGCTCGCGAGCCAGGCGCCGCGTACGCGCACGCATCTCGCTGGGAGAAATGCCCGCCGTATCGTCGATGAACAGCTTACGGTCGTTGAGCAGGTTGACCGCACTGGTCAGGCGTGGCCAGTCATCGTCGTCGAGCTGACCGGCACGCACCTTGGTCTGGTCGATTCGTCCCAGGGAGGCGAGCATACGAATGACGATGGATTCCGACGGCATCTCCAGCGAGTACACCAGAATCGCCTTGTCGCTGCGCATCAGCGCGTTCTCCACCAGGTTCATGGCGAAGGTGGTCTTACCCATCGAAGGACGACCGGCGACGATGATCATGTCGGCTGGCTGCAGGCCGCTGGTCAGCCCGTCCAGATCGTCGAAACCGGTCGACAGACCGGTGATCGCATCGCCGTTGTTGAACAGCGTGTCGATGCGGTCGATGGCCTTGACCAGAATGTCGTTGATGCCCACCGGGCCGCCGGTCTTGGGACGGTCTTCGGCAATCTGGAAGATCAGTCGCTCCGCTTCGTCGAGAATTTCCTCGCCGGTGCGCCCCTCTGGGGCGTAGGCACTGTCGGCAATCTCGTTGCTGATGCTGATCAGTTTGCGCAGGGTGGCGCGCTCACGAATGATCTGCGCATAGGCCTTGATGTTGGCCACCGATGGCGTGTTCTTGGCCAGCTCGGCGAGATAGGCCAGACCGCCGACCTGCGACAGCTGCCCTTCCTTGTCCAGCTGTTCGGACAGGGTCACCACGTCGAAGGGTTCGTTACGCTCGGCCAGCTTGAAGATCGCGCGGAAGATCAGGCGGTGATCATGGCGATAGAAATCGACATCGGAAACGCCATCGAGCACACGCTCCCAGGCATTGTTGTCGAGCATCAGGCCACCCAGTACCGACTGCTCCGCCTCGATGGAGTGCGGAGGCACTTTCAGGGCTGCGGTTTGCAGGTCGTATTGCTCGGGAATGCTGATGTCGTTCATAGGCTCGAGAGGAAAATGCTGCGATAGAAAAACAAAGGGCACGGATCGCCGAAGCGATGCCGTGCCCGATTGTCAGCAGACCGGCACCTGAGTGCAAGTCCGCCTGGCGGCTGCTTAATTAAGCAGCAACCACGATCACCTTAACGGTGGCTTCGACGTCGGTGTGCAGGTGCACAGCTACGTCGTATTCGCCGACCTGACGGATAGTACCGTTGGGCAGACGAACTTCGGCCTTGGCCACTTCAACGCCGGAGGCGGTCAGGGCGTCAGCGATGTCGTGGGTACCGATCGAACCGAACAGCTTGCCTTCATCGCCAGCAACGGCGGTGATGGTGACTTCCAGCTCAGCCAGTTGAGCAGCGCGAGCTTCAGCGGAAGCTTTCTTCTCGGCAGCGGCTTTTTCCAGCTCGGCGCGGCGAGCTTCGAACGCAGCTACGTTTTCAGCGGTAGCAGCGGTGGCCTTGCCTTGCGGCAGCAGGAAGTTACGGCCGTAACCGGCTTTAACATTCACTTTGTCGCCCAGGTTGCCCAGGTTGGCGATTTTTTCCAGCAGGATGACTTCCATTTGGGTCTTACCTCTTAACTTTTAACCTTCACCGTCCGCGGGCCCACTCTTGCGAGCGAGGCGACCGCGAAAATCAAACAGACTGTCGACGATGGCCAGAACCACCAGTAGCGGATAGATCAGCTGCATGAACAGCAAGAGCGTGATGTACATGCCCACCAGCCAGAAGCGAGCGAGCCCACCCTTCTCCACCAAGCCATGCACCAGGGCGATCCCGGCGAACAGCAACGGCACGCTGCATAGCGGCGTGAGCATGGCCAACTGCGGCCCCAGGTTGGGGCCTAGCATCATGCCCGCCAGCAGCAACAGCGCCTGCGGCAGCGACAGTCTCAACGCGCGGAACTCGCGACCGAAACCGCCTGGGTTGTACAACACGGCCTGCCAGTAGCGCCCAAGAATCAGGCTCAGCAAGCTCAGGATCTGCAGCAAGGCTGCCAGCAATCCGGTCAGCACCGGTGCAATCAGCGCCTCGAGACGCTCGCGTTCGCTCACCGCCAATTGCTGGTGAGCCCCGTCGAACATGGTCGGCAGCAGCTTCTGCAGCTCACCGGCCATGGCCTCGATGGGTTCGCGGAACACCGCCCCGAGGACCACTCCATACACCAGACCCAGCGCCACACTGCTCAGCAGTATGCGGTTCCAGGTCCAACTGGCGCGCAACAACAACGCCAGGCTCAGCGCACCGACCAGCACCAGCAAGGTGCGCGGCTCGCCGAAATACCACCAGGCAATCGCCGGCAGCATGGCCCAGGCCAGGATGCCCATGGCATCGCTGGCTCCGCGCCGCAACAGCACCAGGCTGCCTGCGGCGGCACTCAACCAGAACAACAGCGGCATCGCTGCCGATCCCACCACCACGAGGGTGGCCTGCATACGGCCGCGCATGATGTATTCAGCCAGGGCGCGCATGCGATCTATTCCTTAACGCTTGTCGACTATCCGATCTCAGCGGCCGTGGCTGTCGGTGTAGGGCAGCAGGGCCAGAAAGCGGGCGCGCTTGATAGCGGTGGCCAGCTGACGCTGATAACGAGCCTTGGTACCGGTGATACGGCTGGGAACGATCTTGCCGGTTTCCGAGATGTAGGCTTTCAGGGTGTTGAGATCTTTGAAATCGATCTCTTTCACGTCTTCAGCGGTGAAGCGGCAGAATTTACGACGACGGAAGAAACGTGCCATGTGATTGGCTCCTCAATAGATCCGTGGATTACTCGTCAGCGTTGTCGCTGTCGTTGTTGTCGCTGTCATCGCCGTCGTTGGACTCGGCGTTTTCAGGACGTTCACGACGCTCGCGGCGCTCACTGCGGTTTTCTTCGGCCTTCAGCATCTCGGACTGGCCAGTGACGGCCTCGTCGCGACGGATGACCAGGTTACGGATCACGGCGTCGTTGTAGCGGAAGTTGTCTTCCAGCTCGGCCAGGGCCTTGCCGGTGCACTCTACGTTGAGCATCACGTAGTGGGCTTTGTGGACGTTGTTGATGGCGTAAGCCAGCTGACGACGACCCCAGTCTTCCAGGCGGTGAATCTTGCCACCGTCCTCTTCGATCAGCTTGGTGTAACGCTCGACCATGCCGCCGACTTGCTCGCTCTGGTCCGGGTGAACCAGAAAGATGATTTCGTAATGACGCATAAATGCTCCTTACGGGTTGTAGCCTGCCAACTAAAGTGGTCAGGCAAGGAGTGGGTTTTTCTCGTGATGAGCTTGCCAGGCGGTAGGCGCAAAAAGGCCTGCCGTCACAGCAAGGGGCGCCATTCTAGAGAAGCCCCCCGCCGCGCGCAAGGCGAATTGGCGATTATTTGAACAACAGCGACCGGCCCTTTCCTGTAGGAGCGAATTTATTCGCGATCATGGACCGACATCGACTCATTGCGAATAAATTCGCGCCTACAGGTCGCTTACTTACCTTTCCTCTGCCGTACCGCCTCGAACAGGCAGACGCCGGTCGCAACAGAGACGTTGAGACTGCTGACGCTGCCACCCATGGGCAGCTTGACCAGATAATCGCAGTGCTCGCGGGTCAGGCGGCGCATGCCCTTGCCCTCGGCGCCCATGACCAGCACCGTCGGGCCGGTCATGTCGAGCTGGTACAACTCCTGCTCGGCCTCGCCGGCGGTGCCGACCACCCAAAGGCCCTTCTTCTGCAGTTTTTCCAGGGTGCGCGCCAGGTTGGTCACGGCGACCAGCGGAATCACCTCCGCCGCGCCGCAGGCCACCTTGCGCACGGTGGCATTGAGGGTGGCGGACTTGTCCTTGGGCACGATCACCGCCAGCGCACCCGCCGCATCGGCGGTACGCAGGCAGGCGCCCAGGTTGTGCGGGTCGGTCACGCCGTCGAGCACCAGCAGCAGCGGTACGCCCTCACTACGCTCGAGCAGTTCGTCGAGCATGTTCTCGCCCCAGACCTGGCTCGGGCTGACCTCGGCGACCACGCCCTGGTGCACGCCTTCGGCCCACTCGTCCAGCTCCTGGCGCTCCTTGTGCCCGACCGGCACGCGGTGCTGCGCCGCCTGCTCCAGCATCGGCTGGATGCGTGGCGCCTGACGGCTCTCGGCCAGCCAGAGTTGCTTGACCCGCTTGGGGTGGTGGCGCAACAGCGCCTCCACGGCATGCACGCCGTAAACCTTTTCCAGCTGACTCATCGTTTCGCCTTACGCTTGCTCGGCTTGCTGCCACTCGCCTCGGCCTTACCCTTGGGCGCCGGCGCACCCTTGCGATGGCCGGAGGGTTTCTTCGCCGGCGCCTTGCCGCCACCTTTCTTGGCGCTGTCGAGCAGGGCCTTCTTCACTTCGCGGCTTTTCTGCACATCGGTATTGCCCATGCCGCGAGACTTACCGCTACGGCGCGCATCATCGTCCTTGCCGGTCTTGCCCTGGCTCAGTTCGAAATCGATCTTGCGCTCGTCCAGATCGACGCGCATCACATTGACCTCGACGCTATCGCCAAGGCGGAAGCTGCGGCCGCTGCGCTCGCCGGACAGGCGGTGGTGAACCGGATCGAAGTGATAGTAGTCGGCCGGCAGCGCGGTCACGTGCACCAGGCCCTCGACGTAGATGTCACGCAGCTCGACAAAGATGCCGAAGCCGGTCACCGCAGTGATCACGCCCTCGAAGGTCTCGCCGACGCGATCCTGCATGAACTCGCACTTGAGCCAGTTGACCACGTCACGGGTCGCCTCGTCGGCACGGCGCTCGGTCATCGAGCACTGCTCGCCGAGTTTTTCCAGGGTCGCCTCGTCGTAGGGATAGATGCGCGCCTTGGGCATGGTCGCCGCACCGGCACGCTCCACATGCTTGGTTTCACGCTTGGAACGGATCACGCTGCGAATGGCGCGGTGCACCAGCAGGTCGGGGTAGCGACGGATCGGCGAGGTGAAGTGGGTATAGGCCTCGTAGTTCAGGCCGAAATGCCCTTCGTTCTGCGCGCTGTACACCGCCTGGCTCAACGACCGCAGCATCACGGTCTGGATCAGGTGATAGTCCGGACGCTCGCGGATGCTTTCCAGCAGACGCTGATAGTCCTTGGGCGACGGGCCGTCCTTGGACTTGCCACGCTGCAGCGACAGACCCAGCTCGCCGAGGAAGGCCTTGAGCTTCTCCAGGCGCTCCAGCGGCGGGCCGTCGTGCACGCGGTACAACGAAGGAATCTCGTGATCCTGCATGAAACGCGCGGTGGCCACGTTGGCGGCCAGCATGCACTCCTCGATCAGCTTGTGCGCATCGTTGCGCTGAGTCGGGCGGATCTCGTCGATTTTGCGATCGGTGCCGAAGACGATGCGCGTCTCCTGCGTCTCGAAATCGATGGCGCCACGCTCGTGACGGGCCGCGACCAGCACCTGATACAGCGCATAGAGCTGGTTGAGGTGCGGCAGGACCTCCTTGTACTCGCTGCGCAGGGATTTGCCCTCGCTGCTCTTGGGATCCTCCAGCATCAGGCTGACCTTGTTGTAGGTCAGGCGCGCATGGGAGTGGATCACCGCCTCGTAGAACTTGTAGTCGACCATCTGGCCGCTCTTGGACATGGTCATTTCGCAGACCATGGCCAGGCGATCGACATGCGGGTTGAGCGAGCACAGACCGTTGGACAGTTCCTCCGGCAGCATCGGCACGACGCGCTCGGGGAAATACACCGAGTTGCCACGCTCGACCGCCTCGGCGTCCAGCGCCGAACCGACCTTGACGTAGTGCGATACGTCGGCGATGGCCACATAGAGCTTCCAGCCGCCGGAGAACAGCTTCCAGCGGCTGCTGTTCTTCTCGCAGTACACGGCGTCGTCGAAATCGCGGGCGTCTTCGCCGTCGATGGTGACGAAGGGCAGATGACGCAGATCGACGCGCTTCTCCTTGTCCTTCTCTTCCACTTCAGGCTTGAGCTTGCGCGCTTCCTTGATCACGCCTTCGGGCCAGACGTGCGGGATGTCGTAGCTGCGCAGCGCCACGTCGATCTCCATGCCCGGCGCCATGTAGTTGCCGATCACCTCGACGATATCGCCCTGCGGCTGGAAGCGCTGGGTCGGCCAGTGGGTGATCTTGATCTCGACGAACTGACCGATGCGCGCACCAGCGGTGCGGCCCGGCGTGACCAGCACTTCCTGCTGGATCTTGGGGTTGTCGGCGACGACGAAGCCAATGCCGTTCTCTTCGTAGTAACGACCGACGATGCTCTCATGAGCGCGTTCGATCACCTCGACGATGCCGCCTTCACGGCGACCACGGCGATCGAAACCCGCCACCCGCACCAATGCGCGGTCACGATCGAACACCAGGCGCATCTGCGCCGGGCTGAGGAACAGGTCGTCACTGCCGTCGTCCGGCACGAGGAAGCCGAAACCGTCGCGGTGACCGCTGATGCGCCCGCAGATCAGGTCGAGCTTGTCCACCGGGGCGTAAGTGCCACGACGGGTATAGATGAGCTGACCGTCGCGCTCCATGGCGCGCAGTCGGCGGCGCAGTGCTTCGAGCTGGTCGTCGGTGTCGAGACCGAACTCTTCGACCAGTTGCTCACGGCTGGCAGGCGAACCACGCTCGGCCAGATGGGCCAGGATCAGTTCACGGCTGGGGATGGGGTTGTCGTATTTTTCCGCCTCGCGGGCGGCCTCGGGATCGAGGGATTGCCAATCGGCCATGTAGGAAGGATTACCTATGCTTATGTATAAAGGTGTATGCCATCTGCCTATTGAAGCGCGAAAACGGCATTCACGGCAGCTTTTCCGGCGACAATAATTTTTTACGGTCAGGGGTTTACAAGGTAAATGCCCGCCCGTATAGTTCGCGCCCACAGCGTCAAGCAGACGTTGTAACACGAAGCAGATGAGGAATCATCGGTTTCAGTGCCCAGGTGGCGGAATTGGTAGACGCGCTGGTTTCAGGTATCAGTGGCTTAACGGCCGTGGAAGTTCGAGTCTTCTCCTGGGCACCAAATTTCGTGAAGTGGTTTGATAACCCACTTTGCAAATACGGATGCAACGCTCCGTGTCGGTAACGACGAACATTGCTGCAGTGCCCAGGTGGCGGAATTGGTAGACGCGCTGGTTTCAGGTATCAGTGGCTTAACGGCCGTGGAAGTTCGAGTCTTCTCCTGGGCACCAAATTTCAAAAAACCGAGTCGTATGGCTCGGTTTTTTATTGCCTGGAAAAAACCGCAGGCGCGAGTTCTGCTCGCGAACTCTTGCCAGGCAAAAGCTTCGCGAGCAGAGCTCGCTCCCACAGCAATCCTCTCTAGACCCTGAACTGCCCCAGACTGGCCTTGAGCTGCGCCGCCAGCTCGTCCAGTGCACGCGCATTGCCAGCGATTGCCGTCACCGCCTCGGCCGCACGCTGCGCCTCGGCGTGGATGATCTCGACGCGCCCACGTACCGCGCCGGCGCCCTCGGCCTGATGGGCAGCCGCCTGCGTCGCCGCATTGATGGCGCCATGCACCTCGTCGACCGACTGCTGCACCGACTGTTGCAGGCGCGCACTGTCGCGCAGCACCTGCAGGCCTTCGCCACCTTGCGCGCCCGCCTGAGCGATAGCGGCTACGGCCTCCTGCGCGCCACGCTGCAGGGCTGCGATGTGGGTCTGGATATCGCCGGTGGACTGCTGGGTCTTGCTCGCCAGCGCGCGCACCTCGTCAGCCACCACAGCGAAACCTCGCCCGCTCTCGCCAGCGCGCGCCGCCTCGATAGCGGCATTGAGCGCCAGCAAATTGGTCTGCTCGGCGATGGACTGAATCACCGTCAGCACCACCTCGATCTGCTCGCTCTGCTTGGCCAGGCGCTCGATCACCGCCGAGCCATCCGCCACGCGCGCGACCAGGCCTTCGATCAGGGTCGACAGGCGCTGCGCAATAGCAGCGTTCTCGTGCGCTGCCTGACGAATGCTATCGACGCGCTGCAACGCTTCCTGCATCGACTGGCTCTCCGACTGCGCCTCGTCAGCCATCTGCTCCAGCGCCTGCAGACTGCCCGCCACCTCGTCGCGCTGCCGCCCGGCAGCTGCTTCAGCCGCCACGCCGCGCTGGGTCAGACTGCGAATCTGCTCACCGGTACGCAGGGCCACTTCACCCGACTCACGCACGATGGGCTGCAGCTTGGCGATAAAGCGATTGACGGCATCGGCCATCTCGCCGACCTCGTCCTGGCTGTCGATACTCACGCGCCGCGTCAGATCCCCCTCGCCCGCCGCCAGGTCATTGAGCGCTGCACTGAGCAGACGCAAGCGGCTCAGCACCCGCCACCCCAGCACCAACGCCACTACCAGCATCGCCAGAGCACCGACCACCAGCAGCCCCAGCGCAATGTTCCAGCGCAGGGAATCCGCCGCGATACGCACCGACTCACCACCGTTGCGTGCCATTTCCTGGGTGTAGCGCTCGGCAGATTGCAAACGCGCGCGCAGCGCCCGGGTCGCCTCCTCGGAAGCGCCCGCCAGGCTGCTGTCGACCAACTCTCCCGCACCACTGACCAGCGCCGCAAAGCGGCCATCCAGCGCGGTCAGCTCACGCTCGACGACATCCAGCGACAACCCCATCTGCACCTTGCCGATCGACGCACCCATAGGATTGATGTCGGCCTCGACCACATAGACGCGCGAATCACGCGAGGCGGCATCCACCAATCTGTCCAGCGGCGAGTCGCCCTGCCCCGCCGCGACCAACTCGCGCACCTGCGCATTGCTGCGGTTGAAGTTGCGCGTCAAACGCTTGCCTTCGGCGTCGTAGATGATGGCGAACAGCACCGCCGGGTCCTGCTGGGCGATGCGGGTAAGCGAGGTAAGCGCCGGGATGTCCAGGTCCCAGATGGACTTGGGCGCCACACCGGCCAACAATTGCGCCAGCGCCTGACCGGATTGCTTGAGATTACCCTCCAGCACCACGCGCAGTTGCGCCTGCTCGTCCTTCAATTGGCCGGAAAGGCCTTCACCCAGGCGCGTACGCGTACTGCTCGCGAGCGTCGCAAGCCCCTGGCTCATCTCGCGCTCGGCCATGCCCAACTCCTCGCCCAGGCGGCGACTTTCACCGCCCAGGCGCTGCGCCAGGTCCTCGACCATGCCATCAACCGATGCACGCATCAGCCACACCGCCAGCCCCACCTGCACCAACATGGCCAGGCCAAGCGCGACGAACACCGGGCGCAGCAGGCGGCTGCGCAACATGGAAACGATGGCAAACACTGGGGACACTCCTCAACGACCGTAACAGCTATAACGGCGACTTCCGGGATTTATTGAGTGCAAGCAAGCTACGTGCCCACGACCCACGGAGCAAACAGCAGTAAACCAACGAGAGCCTGCATTATGGCTGCAGATTCACACAACAATGCCAGCGACCTGCGATAACAGCCAGCCACAAAAAAGCCGCCCGAAGGCGGCTCTTTCAGCTCGACAACAGCGATCAGGCGAACGGATGACGCAGCACGATGGTCTCGTTGCGGTCCGGGCCGGTGGAGATGATGTCGATCGGCGCTCCGACCAGCTCTTCCACGCGCTTGATGTAGGCACGGGCAGCAGCCGGCAGGTCTTCCAGGGTCTTGGCGCCCAGGGTGGACTCGCTCCAGCCCGGCATTTCCTCGTACACCGGTTGCAGGCCAATGTAGCTGTCGGCGTCGGTCGGCGCATCGACCAGTACCTGGCCATTGGCATCCTTGTAACCGGTGCAGATGCGGATGGTTTCCAGGCCGTCGAGCACGTCCAGCTTGGTCAGGCAGATGCCGGAGATGCTGTTGACGTCGATGGCACGACGCAGGATCACGGCATCGAACCAGCCGCAACGACGGGCACGGCCAGTAGTGGAGCCGAACTCATGGCCACGCTTGGCCAGGGTCGCGCCGACATCGTCGAACAGCTCGGTCGGGAACGGACCGGAACCGACGCGGGTGGTGTAGGCCTTGGTGATACCCAGGATGTAGTCCAGGTACAGCGGGCCGAAACCGGAGCCGGTGGCGATACCGCCGGCCGTGGTGTTGGAGCTGGTGACGTAGGGGTAGGTACCGTGGTCGATATCCAGCAGCGAGCCCTGGGCACCCTCGAACATGATGTCGCGGCCGCTGCGGCGCAAGTCGTGCAGCACGGCAGTGACGTCGGTCATCATCGGCCTGAGCAGCTCGGCGTACTCCATGCACTCATCCAGAGTCTTCTGGAAGTCGATGGCCGGCTCCTTGTAGAAGTTGACCAGCTGGAAGTTGTGGTAGTCCAGCAGCTCGCCCAGCTTGGCGGCGAAACGCTCGCGGTGGAACAGGTCGCCAACACGCAACCCACGACGCGCGACCTTGTCTTCGTAGGCCGGGCCGATACCACGACCAGTGGTGCCGATCTTGGCATCGCCACGGGCTTTCTCGCGCGCCTGGTCCAGCGCCACGTGGTAGGACAGGATCAGCGGGCAGGCCGGGCTGATACGCAGGCGCTCGCGCACCGGCACGCCCTTGTCTTCCAGCTTGGTGATTTCGCGCAGAAGCGCATCGGGAGCGACGACCACGCCGTTACCGATCAGGCACTCGACGCCTTCGCGCAGGATGCCGGACGGAATCAGGTGCAGGACGGTCTTCTCACCGTCGATCACCAGGGTGTGGCCGGCGTTGTGGCCACCCTGATAACGCACGACTGCAGCGGCCTGCTCGGTGAGCAGGTCAACGATCTTGCCCTTGCCCTCATCACCCCACTGGGTGCCCAGGACGACGACATTCTTACCCATGATACTGGTCCTCTTCGCGCAAGCTTGGATGCCGACCACAGGCCGGCGAAAATGAAATCAGGACGCCAGGGGCGCCACCTGCCAACGTCCATCGCGCAGCGTCAGCAGACGGTCACAGCCTGCTTCGCGCGCATCCGCCTCGCTCTGTCCGGGTAGCGCCTGTACCACGCGCTCACCCTCACCACGCAGACGACGAACGGCCTGCCACAGATAGAGGTCATGATTATCCGGCGCCCAGACGCCGCTGATCGTTTCATCCAGACGCATATCCCCCAGGGTCACCAGGGTCTTCAGGTCAGTGGAGAAGCCGGTCGCCGGACGAGCCCGACCGAACACCGCGCCGGTATCGTCGTAACGGCCGCCCTGAGCGATGGCACCGCCCTCGCCCGGCACGAACGCCGCGAACACCACGCCGGTGTGATAGTTGTAGCCGCGCAGCTCGCCCAGGTCGAAATACAGCGGCAGCTCGGGATAACGCAGCTCCAGCGCATCGGCGATGGCCACCAGTTCATCGAGCGCAGCATGCACCGCATCCGGCGCCTCGACCAGTGCCGCCTGGGCCAGGTCCAGCACCTCGCGCCCGCCGCACAGCTCGGCCAGCGAACGCAGCATGTTGCCCAGACCTGCCGGCAAGGCCGCGGTCAGGGACTCGATCTCATCCATGGCCTTGCGCTGCAGCGCATCGAACAACTGCTGCTCGGCTTCGCCGGACAAACCAGCGGCGCGCGCCAGGCCGCGATAGATGCCGACATGACCGAGGTCCATGTGCACATCCGGCACCGCAGCGAGTTCGAGGGTCTCGACCAGCAGGCTGATCACCTCGATATCGCTGGCCGGGCTGGCGTCGCCATAGAGCTCGGCGCCCAGCTGGATGGGACTGCGCGACGTGGTCAGCGCGCGCGGCTGAGCGTGCAGCACGCTGCCGGCGTAGCACAGACGGCTCGGACCTTCACGGCGCAGGGTGTGGGCATCGATACGCGCCACCTGCGGGGTGATGTCGGCACGAAAGCCCATTTGCCGACCAGACAGCGGATCGGTGACCTTGAAGGTGCGCAGGTCGAGATCCTGGCCAGCGCCAGTCAACAGGGATTCCAGGTACTCGATATGCGGGGTGACGACGAATTCGTAACCCCAACGCTGGAACAGATCCAGCACCTGGCGGCGTGCCGCCTCAATGCGCGCCGCTTCCGGCGGCAGTACTTCTTCGATGCCATCTGGCAGCAGCCAGCGGTCTACCGTTGCCATTTCGCCATTCCCCTCTCGATCCGGGCGGCACAAGCCTTCAGTGAAGCAGATATAGAAGAGCAGTACCCAGCAGCATGCTGGCCAGCCCCATAAGACGCAGTCGACGGTCGGGCAGACGCGCTGCCTGCAATACCGCCCCGCGCCAATGGCGCGGATAGAGGAAGGGCAGGATGCCTTCCAGCACCAATACCAGACACAGTGCGATGCCGAGTTCCTGCCACATGATTCTCACAGACGCAAAAAAGCCGGGATTTTCCCGGCTGCCGCATCATACCACGTTTTCCCCTGAGGTCACCCTGGCGACGCATCGCGCCGCCAGGGTTGCCGATCAAGGCTTGGCTTTTTCCAGGTAGCGGAAGAAATCGCTACTTGGGTCCAGCACCAGCACATCACGCTTGTCAGCGAAGCTTTCGCGATACGCCTGCAGGCTGCGGTAGAAGGAGTAGAACTCCTGATCCTGCCCATACGCCTGGGAGTAGATGGAAGCAGCCCTGGCATCACCATCACCGCGCAGCTCTTCGGCTTCACGATAGGCTTCAGCCAGCAGCACACGGCGCTGACGGTCGGCATCGGCGCGAATACCTTCGGCCAGCTCACGGCCCTTGGCGCGGTGCTCGCGGGCCTCACGCTCACGCTCGGTGCTCATCCGCTCGAACACGCTGCGGTTGACCTCACGCGGCAGATCGATGGCCTTGACCCGCACGTCGACCACCTCGATACCCAGCTCGCGCTCGGCAGCACGATTCAAGGTAGCGGTCACGTCAGCCATCAGCGCATCACGTTCGCCGGATACCGACTCGTGCAGGGTGCGCTTACCGAACTGGTCACGCAGCGAAGCTTCCAGACGACGCGCCAGGCGCTCGTCGGCGACCTGCTTCATGCCGGAGGTGGACTGATAGAAGCGCTCGGCATCCTTCACCCGCCACTTGGCATAGGCGTCGACCATCAGCGCCTTCTTCTCCAGGGTCAGGAAGCGCGAGGAAGTCGAATCCAGGGTCAGCAGGCGACCATCGAAGATGCGCACCTGATTGACGTAAGGAATCTTCACATGCAGACCAGGCTGCACATCCGGATTGACCACACGACCGAACTGCAGCAATACCGCACGCTCGGTTTGCGCCACGATGTAGAAGCTATTCCATGCCACCAGGGCCAGAACCACGGCCACGATCAGGCCGATCAGGGACTTGTTGCTCATCAACGGCCCTCCCGGGTACGCAGGTTACGCTGCGACAGATCGCCGCTAACCGGCACGGCCGGATCACGCGTTGTCGTATTGCTGCTGTTGGCCGAACCGGAGGAAGAGGAACCACCACGGCTGTCGATCATCTTGTCCAGCGGCAGATAGAGCAGGTTGTTCTGCCCCTTGTCGCCAGTGACCAGAACCTTGCTGGTGTTGCTCATCATTTCCTGCATGGTGTCCAGATACAGACGTTCACGAGTGACTTCCGGCGCCTTGCGATACTCGGCGACCAACTTGGTGAAGCGGTCAGCCTCACCCTGGGCGCGAGCGATGACTTCATCACGGTAACCGTTGGCTTCCTCCAGCAGACGCTGGGCCTGGCCACGGGCTTCCGGAATCACGCCATTGGCATAGGACTCGGCCTGATTCTTCTCGCGCTGCTCGTCTTCACGGGCACGGATCACGTCATCGAAGGCCTCCTGAACTTCACGCGGCGCAGCAGCGCTCTGGATGTTCACCTGGGTGATGGTGATACCGGTGCGGTAGTTATCCAGGAAACGCTGCAGACGCTCGCGCACTTCGCTGGCCATCAGCTCACGACCTTCGGTCAGCACCTGGTCCATCTCGGTAGAGCCCACGACATGGCGCACGGCGCTGTCGGTGGCGTGCTGCAGGCTGACTTCCGGCTGGTCGACGTTGAGCACGAAGTCCTGCAGGTTGCTCACGCGGTACTGCACGGTCAGCGGCACTTCGATGATGTTCTCGTCCTCGGTCAGCATGGCGCCCTGCTTGCTGTAGGCGCGCTCACGCGTGACGTTTTCCTGGAACTTGCGATCGATCGGCGGGAAGTAGATGTTCAGGCCCGGACCGACGGTCTCGTGGTATTTGCCGAAGCGCAGCACCACGGCCTGCTCCTGCTCATCCACCACATAGATCGCGCTGTACAGCCAGACCACCGCCAACAGGCCGAGGCCTACGAACAGCAGACCGAAGCCACCGCCACCACCGCTGCGGCCGGAATCGTCGCCACCACGTTTCTTGCCACCGAAAAGCCCGTTCAGGCTTTCTTGCAACTTGCGGAACGCTTCGTCGAGATCCGGCGGGCCCTGCCGGCCACCGCCTTTGCGGCCGCCCCAAGGGTCTTGATTGTTCGAGTTGCCACCCGGCTCATTCCAAGCCATAGCGTTCTCCGTACTGATAAAGCGAAGGCGCGCCCACGGCGCGCCGGCCAATGCTACCCAAAGCCCAAGGGTGACGGCAAAGCCGCCACTGCAGGCTTTATTGCAAAGTATGTTGCTCGATAAAGGCTTGAGGCTCCAACCCCTCGCGACTCACCAAACGATTGAGCTCGACTCGCGGCAAACGTACCGACAGCAAGCTATGACCCTGCTCATCGTGCTCTTCACTCTGCACCGCACCCAAGGCGAAGAACTGCGCGCGCAGCCTTCCCAGACGTTGCGGCAACTGCAGCGTGGCGACGAACAAATCCTCGCCCAACAGCTCTGCCACGGCCTGTCGCAACAACTCCAGGCCACGCCCTTCACGCGCCGACAGCCAGACACGAACCGGCTTGCCGTCACCATCGCGCTGGATCTGCGGCTCGACACCTTCCAACAAATCCAGCTTGTTGTATACCTCGAGCATCGGCAGCTCGTTCGCGCCGATCTCCTTGAGCACTTCCTGCACCTGCTCGATCTGCGCCATGCGCTCGGGCTCATGGGCATCGATCACGTGCAGCAGCAAGTCGGAGTTGCTCGACTCTTCCAGCGTAGCGCGGAAGGCCTCGACCAGCTTGTGCGGCAGGTGGCGAATGAAGCCCACGGTATCGGCCAGGACGATCGGACCGAGGTCATCGAGCTCCAGGCGGCGCAAGGTCGGGTCAAGGGTGGCGAACAGCTGGTCGGCCGCATACACCTCGGAAGTGGTCAGGGCATTGAACAGGGTGGACTTGCCGGCGTTGGTGTAACCCACCAGGGAAACCGACGGGATATCCGCGCGCTTGCGCCCGCGACGCGCCTGCTCCCGCTGGCTGCGCACCTTTTCCAGCTTCTGCTTGATCTGCCGAATGCGCACGCGCAACAGGCGGCGGTCGGTTTCCAGCTGGGTTTCGCCAGGGCCGCGCAGGCCGATACCACCCTTCTGCCGCTCGAGGTGAGTCCAGCCGCGCACCAGACGCGTGCTCATATGGTCGAGCTGAGCCAGCTCCACCTGCAGCTTGCCTTCGTGAGTGCGGGCGCGCTGGGCGAAGATATCGAGGATCAAGCCGGTGCGATCGAGCACACGACACTCGAAGGCGCGCTCGAGGTTGCGCTCCTGGCTGGGCGTCAGGGTGTGATTGAAGATGACCAGATCGGCCTCAACGGCCTTGACCTGGTCGCGCAGCTCCTCGACCTTGCCACTGCCGATCAGGAACTTGGCAGTCAGGCGGCTGCTGGGCACGCAAAAGAAAGCGGCCATATCGGCACCTGCCGACATGGCCAGCTCCTGGAACTCCTGGGGATCTTCGCTCGCCTCGGAGTCTTGGCCTTCCAGATGAACCAGGATGGCCCGCTCACCGCCCTCATGACGCTCGAAGAACAATGCAACCCCCTACTTAGGCGTTACCCGACTCGCCATCGGCCTGCTCGGAATCGCCAGCGCTCGGCAGACGCACCGGACGGCTGGGGACGACGGTAGAAATGGCGTGTTTGTAGACCATCTGGCTGACAGTGTTCTTCAGCAGGATGACGAACTGGTCGAAGGACTCGATCTGGCCCTGCAGCTTGATGCCGTTGACCAGATAAATGGAAACAGGGACGCGTTCCTTACGCAGGGTATTCAGGTAAGGGTCTTGTAGCGAATGCCCTTTTGACATGTGCCGCACTCCTTTCGAGGATCAATTTTCAATAATTTTAGTAAGTAAACAATAGCTTCAGACCGCCTCACCCCCAAGGATAGACGGCCAGCGGCAAGGTCTCATTTCAATATGGAGACGCTTTCCAGGTATTTCAAGGCGCGAGACAGATTGTCGCAGGCCAGACTATCGAGCCAGTGCAAACCGTCCCAACCTCGTAGCCAGGTGAACTGCCGCTTGGCCAACTGGCGAGTGGCGATGATGCCGCGCTCGACCATTTCGTCCCGGGAAAGCTCACCATCGAGGTATTCCCATACCTGGCGATAGCCTACCGCCCTAATAGACGGCAATCCCGCGTGCAAGTCACTTCGGATACGCAGGGCTTCGACCTCTTCTACGAAACCCTGTTCCAGCATCGCCCGAAATCGTTGAGCGATGCGGTCGTGCAAAATCTGACGCTGCGCCGGTGCGATAGCAAGCTGAGCAACAGTATAGGGTAATTGTCCGGTGCCCGATGTGCCCGTATCGGGATTTCCTGCAGCCTGGCGCCGGCGATGCTCGGTCATACTCAGGCCACTGACTCGATAGACCTCCAGCGCCCGGGTCAGGCGCTGCGGATCGTTGGGATGGATGCGCGCTGCGGACTCCGGATCGACCGCCGCCAGCTCACGATGCAGCGTCTCCCAACCTTCGGCCAGCGCACGCGCCTCCAGCTCGGCACGTATTGCAGGATCGGCACTGGGCATATCGGCGAGCCCTTCCAGCAGCGCCTTGTAATAGAGCATGGTACCGCCGACCAGCAGCGGAATACGGCCACGCGCCGCACTCTCGGCCATGGCCGCCAGCGCGTCGGTGCGAAACTCGGCCGCCGAATAGCTCTCGGCCGGATCACGGATATCGATCAGGGCGTGGGGAAACTCATCGAGAATGGCGCGCTCGGGCTTGGCCGTGCCGATATCCATGCCGCGGTAGATCAATGCCGAATCCACGCTGATCAGGTCGCACGGCAACACTCGCGCCAGCTCCAGGGCCAGGTCGGTCTTGCCGGCGGCGGTCGGCCCCATCAGGAAGATTGCAGGAGGAAGCGAAGACATGGGCATGACTCGAAACACGAAAACACGGAGACCCTAACGCAGGGCCTCGCTCAATTACTGGCCACGCATGAACAGCTTGTCGAGCTGATCCATGCTCAGTTGCGTCCAGGTCGGTCGACCATGGTTGCACTGGCCGCTGCGCTCGGTCTGTTCCATGTCGCGCAGCAGGCCGTTCATTTCGGGAATGGTCAGGCGCCGGTTGGCGCGCACTGCGCCGTGACAGGCCATGGTCGCCAATAGCTCGTTGAGGTGCGCCTGGATACGATCACTGGTGCCGTACTCCAGCAGATCGGCCAATACGTCGCGCACCAGTTGAGTGGCCTCGGCCTGTTTGAGCAGGGCCGGAATCTGCCGGATCGCCACGCTTTCCTCGCCCAGACGCTGCAGCTCGAAGCCCAGGCGCTGGAACCACTCGCCATGCTCCTCGGCGCAGTCCGCCTCGCGTTGACTGAGGGCGATGGATTCCGGCACCAGCAGCGGCTGACCGCGCAGCCCCTCGCTGGCCATGGCCTGCTTCAGGCGCTCATAGGTGATGCGCTCATGGGCCGCATGCATATCCACCACCACCATGCCCTGGGCATTCTCGGCGAGGATATAAACGCCCTTGAGCTGCGCTACGGCGTAACCGAGCGGCGGAATGTCGCCCTGCTCCTGCGGCATGGACTGAAGCTGAGCGGTCGGCAGCGGCGAAAAGTACTCACGGTAGGCTGCCTGAGCTTCGCCGGCTGGCACGCCGGGATTGCTGACCGGTTGCTGATAGCCAGCCCCGGCGCCACGCCAGGCCGGCTGCGGATTGGCCACGGGCGTTTCCAGCACGCTGGCGGCCAGGCCCATTTCGCCCTGCGGGCCGAACTCGCCCGCGGCGAGGCCCGTCGGGCGCAGCATGGGCGATACGGCTGCCGGCGCCGCGACCTGATCTTCCGGACGCACATCGGCCAGCGCACGATGCAGCGTACCGTAGAGGAAGTCATGAACCATGCGACTGTCACGGAAGCGCACTTCATGCTTGGTCGGGTGGACGTTGACGTCCACCGTCGTCGGATCGATCTCCAGGAACAGCACGAAAGTCGGATGCCGGCCATTGAACAGCACGTCGCGGTAGGCCTGGCGCACCGCGTGGGCCACCAGCTTGTCGCGCACCATGCGTCCATTGACGTAGAAGTACTGCAGATCCGCCTGGCTGCGCGAGAAGGTCGGCAAGCCAACCCAGCCCCACAAGCGCAGGCCGCCGCGCTCGATCTCGATCGGCAGCGCCTGCTCCAGGAAAGCCGGGCCGCAGACCGAGGCGACGCGGCGCGCACGGCTGATCTCATCACCCGCCTCGTGCAGGCTGAGCACGGTCTTGCCGTTGTGCCGCAAGTGGAAGCCAATATCGAAGCGCGCCAGCGCCAGGCGCCTGATCACTTCCTGCAGGTGATCGAATTCGGTTTTCTCGGCGCGCAGGAACTTGCGCCGCGCGGGGGTATTGAAGAACAGGTCACGCACTTCCACCGAAGTGCCCACCGGATGCGCGGCGGGCTGCACGCGCGGCTCCATGTCGCGCCCTTCGGTTTCCACCTGCCAGGCCTGATCGGCGTCGGCCGTGCGCGAGGTCAGGGTCAGGCGCGATACCGAGCTGATCGACGCCAGCGCCTCGCCGCGAAAGCCCATGCTGAGCACGGCCTCCAGATCTTCCAGCTCGCGAATCTTGCTGGTGGCGTGACGCGCCAGAGCCAGCGGCAAGTCGCCGGCGGCAATGCCGCGGCCATCATCACGCACCTTGAGCAGCTTGATGCCGCCCTGCTCGACCTCGACATCAATGCGCCGGGCCCCGGAGTCCAAGCTGTTTTCCAGCAGTTCCTTGGCCACCGAAGCCGGGCGCTCGACTACCTCGCCCGCGGCGATCTGGTTAGCCAGGCGCGGGCTGAGCAAATGAATACGGGACATGACACTCACTACTGGGCGGCCAGGGACGTGGCGGGTATCTGCAATGTCTGGCCGACCTTGATCACGTCGCCATTGAGCTTGTTGGCACTGCGCAGGGCAGCCAGGCTGATCTGATAGCGCTGGGCGATCAGCGCCAGGCTTTCGCCACGGGCAACCACGTGCTCGCGCGGGCCTGCGGCGATCTTGCCTTCATCACGCAGCCAGGCGACGTAGGTGCCGGGCGGCGGGTTTTCGTGGAAGAACTGCTTGACGCCAGAGGTGATCGAGCGCGCCAGGGCCTGCTGGTGGCTGGCGGTGTGCAGCTTCTTCGCCTCGTTGGGATTGGAAATGAACCCAGTTTCCACGAGGATCGAGGGGATGTCAGGCGATTTCAACACCATGAAGCCCGCCTGTTCCACACGACGCTTGTGCAGCGGCGTGATGCCGCCCATGTTCGACAGCACTTTCTGACCGACGTTGAGGCTGGAGGACAGCGATGCGGTCATCGACAGATCCAGCAGCACACCGGCGAGCATCTTGTCCTTGTCGTCGAGGCTGACGTTGCCGGCGCCACCGATCAGGTCCGACTGGTTCTCGGCATCGGCCAGCCAGCGCGCGGTCTCGGAGGTCGCGCCGCGCTCGGACAGCGCATAGACCGAGGCACCGAAGGCCGAGGAGCGCGGCGCGGCATCGGCATGAATCGAGACGAACAGATCGGCGCCCTTCTTGCGCGCGATCTCGGTGCGCTTGCGCAACGGGATGAAATAGTCACCGGTGCGCACCAGCTCACCACGGAAGCCCTTCTCGGCGTTGATCTGCCGCTGCAATTCCTTGGCGATGGCCAGGGTCACGTGTTTTTCGTATTGCCCCTTGACCGGCGACAGCGCGCCCGGGTCCTCGCCACCGTGGCCGGCATCGATGGCAACGACGATGTCACGCTTGCCATTGGGTACGGGCGTCAGCTTGGGCGGAGGCTGGGTCGGGGTGACCGGCACGGGCGGCGCGCTGGCAGCGACGCTGGGCGCCTGCGTCGCGGGCGGCGCACTGTCCTGATCGAACAGGTCAACGACAAGGCGATGGCCATACTGCTGGTTGGGCGCCAGGGTGAAGCTCTTGGGCGACACCGGTGCCGACAGGTCGATGACCACGCGCAGTTCCTCGGCGCTGCGCTGAGCCGAGCGCACGCCGGTAATCGGCGTGTTGCCCAGAGAAAGCTGATCGAAACCGGTGGCCAACTTGGCGCCACTGACGTCGATGACGATGCGGTTGGGGGCCGACAGGGTGAACACGTTGTGCTGCACCGGGCCGGACAGATCGAAGACCAGGCGGGTATTGTCCGGGGCACGCCACAGGCGCACGCTCCGTACATCGGAGGCAGCCAACGCCTCGGCAGCCAGAGCCGCCAACAATATCCCCACAGCGGTAACCAGCGCGCCTATGCGCATAACCAACCCCATCGATTCTTGTTCACTCCTTGCCGCTCAGGGCTTTGCACCAGGCCTCCCCTCGAGCCCCATGCCCCTGCAGCAACAGCAAGCGGCCGCTCGCTTGAGGGGTAATGGTAATGTCCAGGTCGGGCTTTGGCAAAACGCCCGCGCCACGCTGCGGCCATTCGATCAGGCACAAGGCATTCCCTTCGAAGTAGTCGCGGATGCCGAGAAACTCCAGTTCCTCCGGATCGACCAGGCGGTAGAGGTCGAAATGAAAGGCGCGCACCTCACCGATTTCATAAGGCTCGACCAGGGTGAAGGTCGGACTCTTGACCGCACCGGCATGGCCCAGACCGCGCAGAATGCCGCGTGACAGGGTGGTCTTGCCGGCGCCCAGGTCTCCGTGCAGATAGATGGTGCCCACACCGCCGCTGACCTCGGCAATCGACGCACCCAATATCAGCATCGCGGCCTCGTCGGCCGCCTCGAGCTTCACTTCACACACGGACACAACTCCTCCAGTAACTGACGAATGGAGCCGGACAAATCACCGGCAGCCAGCCCACGCCCCAGCACGGCCAGCGTTTCGCCGGCCCGCGCGTGCAACCAGACCGCCAGGCAGGCGGCTTCAAAGGGCGCCATGCCCTGCGCCAGCAGCGCGCCGATCAACCCGGCCAGAACGTCGCCCAGACCCGCACCGGCCATCGCCGGATGGCCGCGATCGCACAACGCCAGACGCCCGTCCGGCGCCGCGACCAGGCTACCAGCGCCCTTGAGCACGACCACCAGACCAAAACGCTGCGCCAGAGCCCGCGCAGCGGCGGGCCGGTCGGCCTGCAACGCCGCCGTGTCGATGCCCAGCAAGCGCGCCGCCTCGCCCGGATGCGGCGTCAGCACGCCCTGACGTGGTGCCGTGACCTGACCAGCGGCGAGCAGATTCAGCGCGTCGGCATCCCACACCTGCGGCTGCTCGCGGCCCGATACGCCAGACAGCAGGCTGCGCCCCCAGGCGGCCTGGCCCAACCCCGGTCCAACCACGCAAACATCGGCGCGCTCGACCAGCGCCAGCAACTGATTGGCCGAAGCCACCGCCGCGCACATGATTTCAGGTCGGCGCACCAGGGCCGCGGCGACGTGCTCGGCACGCGTCGCCAGCGACACCAGGCCGGCGCCGGCTCGTAGGGCGCTGTCGGCACTGAGCAACGCGGCGCCGCCCATGCCCAGATCGCCACCGATCACCAGCAGGTGGCCGAACTGCCCCTTGTGCGCCACCGGCGAGCGCGCCGCAAGCCGCGGCAGGTTAGCGGGATCGAGCAATTGTGCAGCACAGGGAGCCGCTGCCAGCAGCTGCGCATCGCCCTGCAGGTCATCGAACTGCAGCTCGCCACACAGCTCGGGGCCTAGCCCCGTGAAAAGACCCAGCTTGAGCGCGATGAAGGTCACGGTCAGGTCGGCGCGCACCGCCACGCCCAGGGGGACGCCGCTATCGGCGTGCAAACCGGAGGGAATATCCACTGCGAGCACCGGCAGGCCGCTCTGATTGAGCAGGCGGATCGCCTGAGCGTAAGGCTCACGCACCGCGCCGGTAAGCCCCGTGCCGAGCAGCGCATCGACCACGACACCGGCCAAAGGCGCGCACTCGCTCCAAGGCAAAATATCCACACCTGCCTGCCTGGCATCGGCGCAGGCCTGGGCGGCGTCGCCAACCAGCGCAGCAGGATCGCCGACGGCCAAGACCCGCACACCCCAACCGGAGCGTTGCGCCAGGGCAGCGAGCAGATAGCCATCACCGGCATTGTTGCCGCGCCCGGCGAGGACGGTGATTTCGCCCGCATCCGGCCAGCGACGACGCAAAGCACGCCAGGCGCCATGCGCGGCGCGCTGCATCAGCTCGAAACCCGGCGTACCGGCGGCGATCAGCTGCGCATCGAGTGCACGCACCTGTTCGGCGCTATACAGGCTCAAAGGCAAAGAGGCGGAAAGTGAATGCATGGCTCGCTCGCGACGGATGTCTGGCAGAATTATACGCACCTCCACCGCCTGCGCCCGCCCCATGTCCAACCAAACTCTCGATCTCGATGCGCTGGCCCTGTCCATCAAGGAGTGGGCGCGCGAGCTGGGTTTCCAGCAGGTCGGCATCACCGATGTCGAGTTGGACGAGCACGAGGCGCATCTCAAGCGCTGGCTGGCGGCTGGCTACCAAGGCGAGATGGACTACATGGCTGCCCACGGCGACAAGCGCTCGCGCCCGCAGGAACTGGTGCCCGGCACACTGCGCGTGGTGTCGCTGCGCATGGACTATCTGCCTGGCGATACGCAAATGGCCCAACGCCTGAGCGAGCCGGAACAAGCCTACGTGTCGCGCTATGCCCTGGGCCGCGATTACCACAAGCTGATCCGCAAACGCCTGCAACAACTGGCCGAACGCATCCAGCAGCAAATCGGCCCGTTCGGCTATCGCGCCTTCGTCGACAGCGCGCCGGTACTGGAAAAGGCCATTGCCGAGAAGGCCGGCCTGGGCTGGATCGGCAAGAACACCCTGGTGCTCAACCGCAAGGCCGGCAGCTATTTCTTTCTCGGCGAGCTGTTCGTCGACCTGCCGCTGCCGGTCGATGCGGCGCATGGCAGCGAGCACTGCGGGCGCTGCAGCGCCTGCATGGACATCTGCCCCACCGCAGCCTTCGCCGGCCCTTACCAGTTGGATGCGCGGCGCTGCATCTCCTACCTGACCATCGAACTGAAGGGCTCGATCCCGGTGGAACTGCGCGCGCCCATCGGCAACCGGGTGTTCGGCTGCGACGACTGCCAGATCGTCTGCCCCTGGAATCGCTTTGCTCGCCCCACCGAGCAGGGCGACTTCCAGCCACGCCACGGCCTGGACAACAGTGCCCTGGCCGAATTGTTCATGTGGACGGAAGAAGAATTTCTCAGCCGCACCGAGGGCTCGCCGCTACGCCGCGCCGGCTACGAGCGCTGGCTGCGCAACCTGGCAGTCGGCCTGGGCAATGCGCCCTCGACCATCCCGGTGCTGGAGGCCCTGCAGGCGCGCCGCGACCACCCATCGGATCTGGTACGCGAACATGTGCAGTGGGCATTGCAGCGACACGGCGCCCTGTACCCCGGATGAAATCCGGGAGTAGCGCCGCCCGTTTCCCCGAATTGCATCCGGGCTAAAGTTCTCGCACGGCACGCGCGGCTCACCGGGGTGGCTGATTTACACCTTGAGAAAATGCTCGCGATAGTGGCGCAGTTCGGCGATGGATTCGCGGATATCGTCCAGCGCCTGGTGCGTGGCGGTTTTCTGAAAGCTGTCCTTGACCTCCGGCGCCCACATGCCGGCGAGGATCTTCAGGGTCGAGACGTCCAGATAGCGGTAGTGGAAGTAGGCTTCCAGCGCCGGCATGTACTTGTAGAGGAAGCGGCGATCCTGGCCGATGCTGTTGCCGCAGATCGGCGACTTGCCCTTCGGCACCCACTGTTCGAGAAAGGCGATGGTCTGCGCCTCGGCCGCCGCCGTATCGATCTGGCTCTCGCGTACGCGCTGGGTCAGGCCGCTCTGGCCATGGGTGCGGGTGTTCCATTCGTCCATGCCGGCCAGAGCCTCGTCACTCTGGTGAATGGCGATCACCGGCCCTTCGGCCAGCACGTTCAGCTCGCTGTCGGTGACGATGGTGGCCATCTCGATGATCACGTCGCGCTCCGGCTCCAGGCCGGTCATTTCCAGATCGATCCAGATCAGGTTATCGGGGTTTTGCATGGTTAGGCTCCTTGGCTCAGGTGCCAATTCTAGCGGATATCGGCGCGTCCTTGATCTGCCAGACCAGCAGCGCGGTCTGTCGCCCCTCGTTGATCGCCAGCAGCCGTTCAGCCGGCACGCCGGGAATCTCGAAGGTATTGCTGATCAGCCAGCTACCGGCGCGCATTTCGGCTTGCGCCTTGGCCCACAGGCGAGGCATTGGCGCTGGCGACAAAAAACAGTAGACCACGTCGAAATCACCCAGCGTGGTTTGCCACAGACTGCGATAGTGGACATGGCAATTCTCCTGAAACAGGCAACGCAGCCAGGCAAGAAGGAAGAGCAGCGGCGCCGTTTCGACGCCAACGAAGTGCCCACGGGGAAACTGCCGGGCCAACTGCAGCAACGTCCCTGCCGTACCACAACCAAGGTCGACGAAACGCAGCGTCGGCTCCAGCTCGCTCAAGCACTGCTGCAGACGTTGCTGCGCCTTGCGCCCACTCAAGTAGAGCGGCACCTGCTCACGCAGGCTGTTCCAGTTGACCAGCAGTAACAGCACGAAGCCCAGCAGGAAAAGCCAGGCTGGCAAGTCGGCGCGCTGCACCAGTAACAGTGTCGGCAGGAACGCCAGGTTGATCCACAACCACCAGCGCGACAATCCCAGGCGCCAGCCTATGGCAGCGGCCAGCACGCCCTGCAGCAGAGCGACGGAAAACAGCGACATGCGCCAGGGCAGCAGCGCCAGCAGATACACCAGCACCACCACCAGCGCCACGGCCAGGCTTTGCGCCAGGAGCGCGCGCAACACAGGCAGCCGCAGCACCGTTCTTTTCCCGCCAGTCGTCATTCCCTGCCCCCCCCCGCTTCGGCAGCCGAATGACCACCGAGCGCTCATGCTAAACTCGCCGCGATCAACACTCCACCACACCCCGGATGATTCATGGCCAAACGCCAACTCAACCGCCGCCAGAGCTGGCGCATCGAAAAGATTCAAGGCGAGCGCGCCGCCCGCGCGGCCAAGCGTGAATCGCGAGCCGTGGAGGCGCTGGAAGGCGGCGACCTGGGCCCGGAGCAGACCGGCCTGGTGATCGCTCACTTTGGCGTACAGGTGGAAATCGAGGGTTTACAGGGCGAACTGGCCGGCCAGGTGTTTCGCTGCCACCTGCGCGCCAACCTGCCGGCACTGGTCACCGGCGATCAGGTGGTCTGGCGCCCCGGCAACCAAGGCGACGGCGTGATCGTCGCGCAACTGCCGAGAAACAGCGAACTATGCCGCCCCGATATGCGTGGCCAACTCAAGCCGGTGGCGGCCAACGTCGACCAGATCGTCATCGTCTTCGCCCCCTTGCCCGAACCCCACGCCAACCTGATCGACCGCTATCTGGTGGCCGCCGAGCATGCCGGCATCCGCCCATTGCTGCTGCTGAACAAGGCCGACCTGATCGATGAACAGAATCAGGTGGCGCTGGACGCCCTGCTCAAGGTCTATCGTCAGCTGGAGTATCCGCTGCTGGAAGTCTCGGCCCATCAGGGCGACGGCATGGAACAACTGAAAAAGCGCCTGGACGGCCACGTCAGCGTTTTCGTTGGCCAGTCGGGGGTGGGCAAGTCATCGCTGGTCAACGGCCTACTGCCCGGCGTCGACACCCGCGTCGGCGCCCTGTCGGAGCTGACCGGCAAGGGCACCCACACCACCACCACCGCACGGCTGTTCCACTTTCCCGGTGGCGGTCAACTGATCGACTCCCCCGGTATTCGCGAATTCGGCCTCGGCCATGTCAGTCGCGACGACGTGGAGGCCGGCTTCATCGAGTTCCACGACCTGCTCGGCCGCTGCCGTTTTCGTGACTGCAAGCACGACCGCGAGCCGGGCTGCGCATTGTTGCAGGCTCTGGAAGACGGTCGCGTACAGCCGCAGCGCATGGCCAGCTACCGGCACATCCTCGCCAGCCTGCCGCAGGACGATTACTGATTGTTCAGTTGATCGAACTGCAGCGCGCCTTCCTCGAAAATATTCAGGCGCTCGCGCAGCTGCTCCGGCGCTAGCGGCTCGCTAGTCGCCCCTGCGGGGGCAGGCGTTTCACTCTCGCTGGACTCGACACCCTGCTCGCCTTCGATGGCGCGCTGCGCCTTCTTGGTCAGCACAACGATATCGATGCGTCGATTGACCGGATTGAAGGGGTCTTCACGATCGAACAGCGCCGACGATGCATAGCCGACAACGCGCGCCACTTGATCATCGGAATACCCGCCGGCCACCAGCGCCCGCCTTGCAGCGTTGGCGCGATTGGATGACAACTCCCAGTTGCCGAAATCGCCGCGCCCAGCGAAAGGCTTGGCATCGGTATGGCCGCTGATGCTGATTTTGTTCGGCACGGCGCGGATGGTGTCGGCCATGGCCAGCAGAATGTCTTCGAAATAAGGCTGAAGGTTGGCACTGCCGAGGGCGAACATCGGCCGGTTCTCGGCATCCATGATCTGGATGCGCAGGCCATCCTGGGTGATCTCGAACAGAATCTGATCCTTGAAGCGCTGCAGTTCAGGGTTTTCCTCGACCTTGTTCTGCAGCTCCTGCAACAGCAGCTCCAGGCGCTCCTGCTCCATCTTCTCGGCCAGGGTTTCGATCTGATCGGTGCTGATGCCCGTCTCGTCCGGCTGGCTCTCCGGCGTATCGGTTACATCCGGGTTGAGCGTGCGCTCCGGCGCCGGCGTGGGCGTACCGCCGAGGTCGATGGCGTAGGGGCTGGCGCTTTCGGTAAAGCCGATGGGGTCCTGGAAGTAACCGGAGATCGCGCGCTTCTGCTCCGGCGTGGCCGACGACATCAGCCACATCACCAGGAAGAACGCCATCATGGCGGTGGCGAAGTCGGCGAAGGCGATCTTCCAGGCGCCGCCATGGTGCCCGCCTGCGGTCTTCTTGACCCGCTTGACGATGATGGGTTGGTTATTTTCCATGGCTTAGCTGCCGCGCATGGCCTGCTCGAGCTCGCTGAAGCTCGGGCGATGCGCCGGGAACAGCACCTTGCGCCCGAACTCGACAGCCAGCGTCGGCGGCATGCCGGAAGCGGACGCGACCAGGGTTGCCTTGATGGCTTCGTAGAGGTTCAGCTCTTCCTTGGCGTCATGTTCCAAGGCGTTGGACAGCGGGCCGAAGAAGCCATATGACGCAAGAATGCCGAGGAAGGTACCGACCAGCGCCGTACCGACCTTCTCACCGATCTGCGCGTTGTCCGCCTCAGCCAGAATCGACATGGTGATCACGATGCCCAGTACCGCGGCGACGATACCCATGGCCGGCATGCCGTCGGCAACTTTGGCTACCGCGTGCGCCGGGTGCTCCACTTCCTCCTTGAGACTGGCCAGCTCCATGTCGAACAACCCTTCGAGTTCGTGCGGGGCCATGTTGCCGGACGACATGATGCGCAGGTAGTCGCAGATGAACGCCGTCATGCGCGCATCCTTGAGCACTCCGGGGTACTTGCTGAAGATCGGGCTGGCGTTGGGGTCCTCGACGTCGGCCTCGATGGCCATCATGCCCTCGCGACGACTCTTGTTGAGGATCTCGTACAGCAGCTTGAGCACTTCCAGATAGTAGGCATGGGTGAAGCGGCTGCCGAACATGCTCAGCGACTTCTTGAACACGGTCATGAACATGCTGCCCGGGTTGGCCTGCAGGAATGCCCCCAGCGCCGCGCCGCCAATGATCAGAACCTCGAAGGGGTGAACCAGCGCCATCAGCTTACCGCCCGAGAGCACGAAACCGCCGAATACGCAGCCGAAAACGACAATGATGCCTATGATTTTTGCCATGAAAGAAACGCTTGCAGAGCCTAGAGGATGGGCTATTAAAAACAGCCCTTCTAATTATCGGAACTTATACGCCAGACTATAGCCAGTTATGGTCAAAAGCCAGTTCGACTCGAGCCAATATGTCGACGCCAAAGTCCCTGCCACGCACTCTAGACGCCTGGGTACAGCATCTGGGCAAGTTGCCGCTGCCAATCGAGCAGCAGCAGCACTTGCGCCTGCGTCGCATCCTGGGTGACAGCCGCAAAACCTGGCGCGAAATCGCCGAGACCATCGAGCTGAGCCCATCCTTCGCCCTGCAGGTCCTGCGCGAAGCCAACCAGTCGGGCAACAGCCTCAGCGATCCGGCCGAAAGCGTCGAAACGGCCCTGTCACGCCTGGGCCTGAGCCGCTGCGAGGCGCTACTCAACCAGGCGCCAGCGCTGCCCGAGGGCGAGATTCCCCAGGCGTTTCGCCAAATCCTGCTGATCAGCCAGCACGCCAGCCAGCAGGCCCGCGGGCTGTTCGGCGCTCGTTTGGCACGGCTGTGGAACGAACTGCATGGCTGCAGCCTGCTGTTTCTCGCACCGATCTGGCCGCTGCTGTGCGCCCACCCGCAATTGCTCGAAGCCTGGGAACAGCGGGTGCTGCTCAAAGGCGAACGACCGGCTGCTGTGGAAAAGGACCTGCTGGGCGTCAGCCTGATCCAGCTATGCCTCAAGCTGGCCGAGCGCTGGCGCCTGCCGGAGTGGATAGTGCGCGGCTATCGCCTGCTGGAGCGTGACCGCCGCCAGTTGGTCAAGGCGTTGCATATCGCCCGCGATAACGAGCATCCGCTGCATCAGCAACAAATGCTCGACGAAGATACGTACCTACGTCACTGGCTCACCCAACCGAGCAATTGCGTGCTGCTGGCCAACGGCCTGGCGGTGTCGGCCCACCATGCCTGGGATACCGCGCACAGCCTGCGCTGGCAGCGTCTTACCGGGCTGTACCTGCAGATTCCCTTGAGCGAGCTGCAGCAGGAAGTGCATCAACATGCCGTCAGCAGCGCCCGCCTGATCCATGACGCCGCGCTCTGGCATCCGGCACAGACATTGATCTGGCCGTGGGACGCCCATCGCCTGAAGCCGGCGGTCACCGCCGCGCCACCGCCCAAGCGTGACGACCTTGCCGCCTGGCGGCAGCATTGCGCGCGCCTGCTGGCCGAGCCCAGCAGCTTCGCCAATGTGCCGCAGTTGACTGCATGCGCCCGCGACGCGTTGCAAGCCTGCGGCCTGAAGCGCGTTCTGCTGATGCTCGCCGATCGTCATCACACTCGCCTGCAGACCCAGCAACACGCGGGCCTCGATGCCAGCGCGGCGAGCCTCAGCCTTGATCCGGCACAAAGCCAGGTCCTGAAACGCCTGCTCAGCGAGCCGGGCCAGCTGCGTATGACCCCTAGCAACATCGCGCAGTTTTCTGCCCTGCTGCCGGGCAACCTCAAGGCCCTGTTCCCCAGCGAACATCTGCTGCTGCGCTCTCTCGCCAGCAATGGTCGAGTGGTGATGCTGATCGTGGCCGACCAGGGCGGCCAGCCGCTCAATGACGTCAGCCTGCAGGCCTTCGCCAAGACCGTGCAGTGCATCGAGCGCGCGCTGGGCTGCTTTTCCAGACGCGGACGCTGAAGAGTCCGCTACAATCGACCTCTTTTCATACGAGGAGGCCGTGATGTCCGCCTTCGACAATCTACCTCTGGTGATCGAACCGGCCGAGCTGGCCGAGCGCCTGGACGCGGCCGACCTGATCCTGCTCGACCTCAGCAGTGCAGCGCGTTACGCCGCCGGCCACATTCCGGGCGCGCGCTGGGTGGATGCCAAGCGTACGCAGTTGGGCCAGCCGCCCGCTCCCGGCCTGCTACCCGCACGCGCGCAACTCGAAGCACTGTTCGCCGATATCGGCCACCGGGCAGAGGCCACCTACGTGGTCTACGACGACGAGGGCGGCCCCTGGGCCGGCCGCTTCATCTGGCTGCTCGATGTGATCGGCCATCAGCATTACCACTTCCTCAACGGCGGCCTGCAGGCCTGGATCGGCGACGGACTCGAGCTGAGCCAGGACGTGCCCGCCGTGGCCCGCAGCGAAGTGACGCTGACCCTGAGCGACGCCCCTACCGCCACCCGCGACTACCTGCAATCACGCCTGAATTCGGCCGACCTGGCCATCTGGGACGTGCGCGGCGCGGACGAATATCGCGGCGAGAAGCTGAGTTCGGCACGTGGCGGGCACATCCCCGGCGCCACCCATTTCGAATGGACTGCAGGCATGGACCCACAGCGCGGCATGCGCATTCGCACGGACATCGCCGAAGTTCTGCAGGGCCTGGGCATCACACCGGACAAGGAAGTGATCACTCACTGCCAGACTCATCGCCGCTCCGGCTTCAGTTACGTGGTGGCTAAGGCGCTCGGATACCCGCGCGTGAAAGCCTACGCTGGCTCCTGGTCCGAATGGGGCAACCTGCCCGATACGCCCATCGAACGCTGAGCCCGCAAACCTTCAATTGCACCCTGCGCCGGCCACAGCGTAGGCAGGAACCTCAAGGAAACACGATGAAACAACGTCTCTTTATCCTCAGCCAGTACCTGCTGCCTCATCACCTGCTGTCGCGCCTGATCGGCTGCGTTGCCGAGTGCCGCATCGGCTGGCTCAAGAATCCGCTGATCTCGTGGTTCGCCAAGCAGTACGAGGTCAATATGAGCGAAGCGCAGAACGAAGACCTGCGGGCCTTCGAGCACTTCAACGCTTTCTTCACCCGCGCCCTGAAGGCAGGCGCGCGCCCGCTGGATGAAACCCCCGGCGCCATTCTCAGCCCGGCCGACGGTGCGATCAGCCAGCTCGGCACCATCGAGCACGGGCGTATCTTCCAGGCCAAGGGCCACAGCTTCAGCACGGTCGAATTGCTTGGTGGCGATGCCGAGCGCGCTGCGCCGTTCATGGGCGGCCAGTTCGCCACCGTGTACCTCTCGCCGAAGGATTACCACCGCGTCCATATGCCGCTGGGTGGCACGCTGAAGGAGATGGTCTACGTTCCGGGCCGCCTGTTCTCGGTCAACCAGACCACCGCGGAGAACGTGCCGGAACTGTTCGCCCGCAACGAGCGCGTGGTCTGCCTGTTCGACACCGAGCGCGGGCCGATGGCCGTGGTACTGGTGGGCGCGATGATCGTCGCCAGCATCGAGACGGTATGGGCCGGCCTGGTCACCCCGCCCAAGCGCGAACTGAAGAGCACGCGTTACGACGCGCCAGCGCGCGGGCCGATCGAACTGGCCAAAGGTGCGGAAATGGGTCGTTTCAAGCTGGGTTCCACGGCCATCGTCCTGTTCGCTCCGAACCAGGTGCAGTGGGCCGAAGAACTCTGCGCTGGCAGCGCCGTGCGCATGGGCCAGTTGCTGGGCAACGCTCAGGGCTGAGCGTCCGGGAAAGGAACCCGCATCTCGACCGTTCGGTCATAGATCCGTACTCTGGCGAGGCAGCCTGTCCAGGCGGACGTGCTGCCAGCACAGGCAGATACTGCTAGAGTTCGAAAGACTATTACTAGAGCCGCTCGTTATTGCGTGGCCGGAGTATCCGAGTTTGATGGACAAACAGAGTACCCACCTTCAACTGTTGCGCGTTCCCACACCGAGCAAGCAAAGCCTCAGCTTCTGCGACGGCAGCCCCCGTGACCTCAAACGCTGGATCGCAGGCCTGCCCAAGGCGAACATCGGTGAAACCGCGCGGCAGTTGTATCAGAGCCTGGTGGAACTCAACCAACTCCTCACCCCCTCGGAAAACCGCCTGCAACTGCTGGAGCTGCTACGCCCTGAAGTGAGCTTCGTCTGCCTGCACCTCGAGCGCCACTTTCTCAACCAGGCCATCGTTCTCGACGAGCGCCCGCGCAAGGTCGCCAACCTGTGCCAGGCGCTGCAGAACCACCTGGCGGTCGGCTACAAGCTGATCATCTCCCGCGTCATCGCACGCAGCGGCAAGGACCGCGACCAACTCCTCGCCATCGCCCTGCAACGCGCCAGTCACAGCCTTTGCAGCCCGCTGGTCCGCGCCAGCCAGCTGTACTGCCCGGTGCCCGAGGGGCTCTGGCTGGAGCTGCACCAGCTGTATCAGATCGCCTGTGAGCAGCGCCTGCAGCGTCAGGTCATCCGTGACCCGCTGGCTCGCCACACCCAGGGCCTTAGCACCGAGCAGACCTACATCACCGCATTGCTGCTGGGCTGCGCGCGCACCAACCAGATGCGCCAGAACGGCATCGCGCGCCTGGCCGAAGCGCTGGAGCCCTGGAGCGCGCTGATCAAGCTGCAGCCCGGCGACCATCCGCACAGCCTGTTCGTGCTGGCACCGCAAGTCGATGGCCCGCCGCGCTACAAGTCGCTGTATCAGAGCAGCGAACTGCATAACCTGCTGGGCATCGACACGCAGCCGCTGGTCGACGCGATCAAGGAATACCTGGAGCTGCCCGAGGGCGAGCGCAGCAAGTCGCGCCTGATGATTCCGGAAGGCATCAGCCTCGACCTGCTGCAACACGTTGCCGCAGCCTGGGGCGACATCGCCGAGCGCACCTTTCAGCGCACGCCGGGCCAGGGCAACCTGACCCTGTGCATCGGCATGACCGCGCTGCATTTCTTCCTCTCCGGCCGTCGCTCCTTCGCTGAGGTGCTCAAGCGCCCTGTGGAAATCGGCGCAGCCGTGTTCAAGCCGTCCACCGGCGAGCCTGACGTCTGGTCGAATGCCTTCGATGCCCAGCGCAGCGCCGCTGACGAGATCCATTTCGAAGAGATTCAGTACACCAAGGTCACCCCTGGCGAACAGGCGCCGCCCGAGAGCAACGGCGAGAATTACCCGACCTTCCCCCTGGCCATCGTCAATCACAGTCCTGGCGGCTATTGCCTGTCCTGGCCCAAGGAGGTTCCCAGCCAACTGCAGGCCGGCGAGCTGCTGGGTGTGCAGGACAGCCCCAGCCAGGGTTGGAGCGTGGCCATCGTGCGCTGGATTCGTCAGGTGCGCGGCGGCGGCACGCAGATGGGCATCGAGCTGATCGCGCCGCATGCACGCCCCTGCGGCCTGCAACTGCTGCGCAAGGGCGAGCAGAGCAGCCAGTTTCTGCGCGCCCTGCTGCTACCGGAAATCAGCGCGATTTCCCGTCCTGCCAGCCTGATCACGCCGCGCCTGCCGTTCCAGGAAGGCAGCAAGGTGCTGATCAACGACCACGGCGAAGAGCACCGCGCGGTGCTTACGCGTAGACAGGTCAGCACCGGCAGCTTCAGTCAGTTCGAATATCACCGCGTGGGCGTTGAAGAGGGCGCAGCCGGGACACCGGTCACAGCCTCGCAAAGCCAGAAGCCTGCCGGGGAGGAAGATTTTGACTCGCTCTGGAAGTCGCTGTAGGCTCCGGCGGACTCACCATTTGTCGCCTTTTCGCGCCCGTTCGGCGCGGTAATGACCTTCTCTATGGCCATCGAAAAAAAAACCATCCGCCTGCTGATTCTCGAAGACTCACAGAACGAAGCAGAGCGCCTGGTCAGTCTGTTTCGCAATGCCGGGCACGCTACGCGCGTGCATCGCCTGACCTCCAGCGACGACCTGGCTGAAACCCTGCAACAGACCTGGGATTTGCTGATCTGCGCGCCGAGCAGCGAGCATCTCGATCCCAGCGAGGCGATCACCGCCATCCGTCGCCAGGCCAAGGACATCCCCGTCATCCAGCTGGTCGAAGACAACGACTCCGAGATCATCACCGAAGCGCTGCTGTTCGGTGCGCAGGACGCCCTCCCGCAAGGCGAGGACGAGCGCCTGGTACTGGTGGCCAAGCGCGAGCTCGCCAACCTGGAAGAACGTCGCGCCCGTCGCGCTGCCGAAGTGGCACTGCGTGAGGCGGAAAAGCGCTGCCAGTTGCTGCTTGATAGTTCTGTGGACGCGATCACCTATGTCCACGACGGCATGCATATCTATGCCAACCGCGCGTACCTTGAGCTGTTCCGCTACGAGGATGGCGAAGAGCTCGAAGGCATGCCGATGATCGACCTGATCGCCTGCGAGGATCACGGCTCGTTCAAGGACTTCCTGAAGAACTACCAGAACGCCGAAGGTCATGCCGAGCTCAGTTGCCAGGGCGTGCGCGCCGACGGCAGCAGCTTCGCCGCGCAGATGAGTTTCTCTCCGGCCAGCTACGATGGCGAGCCGTGCATCCAGGTGGTGATCCGCGCAGAAACCTCCAATGCCGAGCTGGAAGAAAAACTGCGCGAAATCAGCAGTCAGGACCTGGTCACCGGCCTGTTCAACCGCAACCACTTCCTCGAGCTGATGGACAACGCCGCCGAGCGCGCCGTCAGCACCGGCCAACCCTCGACCCTGGCGTATATCCGCGTCGACCGCTACGCCGGCATGCAGGGCGAGATCGGCCTGGCCGGCATCGACCTGCTGCTGACCGACCTGGCCGGCCTGCTGCGCGCGCATTTCCCGGCGGAGACCCAACTGGCCCGTTTCGGTGACGATGTGTTCGCCGTCCTGCTGCCGGGGCAGGCGCCCGAGCAGTGCCAGGCCAGCCTGGCGGCCCTGCTGAAGAAGATCGAGGGCCACCTGTTCGATGTCAGCGGTCGCACCGTGCAGACCACTCTGTCGATCGGCGTGGCGGGGCTCAGCGAGAAAACCGCCAAAGCGCAGGAAGTCATCGATCGCGCGCACCGCTGCGCCGACGAGCTCAGCGACGGCAACGCCATCAAGCTGTTCAACCCGGCCGACGAGCTGGCCGCCGCCGCCAACCGTGGCAACCTGCTGGCGATGGTGCAGCAGGCGCTGGAGAACAACAGCTTCCGCCTGCTGTTCCAGCCGATCATCAGCCTGCGTGGCGACGCCCACGAACACTACGAAGTGCTGCTGCGCCTGCTCAGCCCGCAGGGTGAGGAAGTGCCGCCTGCGCAGTTCCTCGCCGCGGCCAAGGATGCCGGGCTGGGCGAGAAGATCGACCGCTGGGTGATCCTCAACTCGATCAAGCTGCTGGCCGATCATCGCTCCAAAGGCCACAACACCCGACTGTTCGTGCACCTGTCCAGCGCCAGTCTGCAGGATCAGACCCTGCTGCCGTGGCTCAGCGTGGCGCTCAAGGCCGCGCGTCTGCCGTCCGATTCACTGGTATTCCAGTTCAGCGAGCCCGATGCCATCACCTACCTGAAGCAGGCCAAGGTGCTGACCCAGGGCCTGGCTGAACTGCACTGCAAGGTCGCCCTGAGCCAGTTCGGCTGCGCCCTGAATCCGTTCAACACGCTCAAGCACCTGCAGGTGGACTTCGTCAAAGTCGACGGCTCGTTCACCCAGGACCTGAGCAACGCCGACAATCAGGAAGCGCTGAAAACACTGCTCAGCAGCCTGCATGCCCAGGCCAAGCTGACCATCGTGCCCTTCGTCGAAAGCGCCAGCGTGCTGGCCACGCTGTGGCAGGCCGGGGTCAACTTCATCCAGGGCTACTACCTGCAGGGCCCGAGCCAGTCGATGGACTACGACTTCTCGGCCGGCGACGAATAAGATCGCAACAACGAAAAAGCCGCCTGAACAGGCGGCTTTTTCATTTTCGAAAGAACGCGACGCTTATTCCTGCCCCTCGCGATCACGATAGCCCAGCAGATAGAGAATGCCGTCCAATCCCAGGGTGGAGATCGCCTGCTTGGCCGATTGCTTGACCAACGGCTTGGCGCGGAACGCCACACCGAGGCCGGCCAGGCCAAGCATCGGCAGGTCGTTGGCGCCATCGCCGACCGCGATGGTCTGCTCCAGCTGCAGGCCCTCCTTTTGCGCCAGCTCACGCAGCAGATCGGCCTTGCGCTGCGCATCGACGATGGGCTCGACGGCCACCCCGGTGACCTTGCCGTTCTCGATCTGCAGTTCGTTGGCGAACACGTAGTCGATACCCAGCTTGGCCTGCAGTTGCTTGGCGAAATAGCTGAAGCCGCCGGAAAGGATGGCGGTCTTGTAGCCCAGGCGCTTGAGCTCGGCGAACAGCACCTCGGCACCTTCGGTCAGGCGCAGGGAGGCACCGATCTCTTCCAGCACATCCTCCGACAGGCCCTGCAGCAAGCCCAGGCGTTCCTTGAAGCTGGCGCGGAAGTCCAGCTCGCCGCGCATGGCCCGCTCGGTGATTTCGATCACCTGTTCACCGACACCGGCGGCCTTGGCCAGCTCGTCGATCACCTCGGCCTCGATCAGCGTCGAGTCCATGTCGAACACCGCCAGACGGCGATTGCGGCGGAACACCGAGTCGCGCTGGAAAGCGATGTCGACGTTGAGCTCCTGCGCCACGCTGAGGAACTCGGCGCGCAGCGCAACAGGGTCGGCCGGCTCGCCACGCACGGAAAACTCGATGCAGCCCTTGCCCTGCTCGGCCGGCATGTCGAGCGGCATACGCCCGGAAAGACGGTCGATATGATCGATATTCAAGCCGTACTTGGCGGTGATGGCGCTGACCCGCTGCAACTGCTCGGCACTGACCTTGCGCGTCAGCAGGGTGACGATATGGCGGGCCTTGCCCTGGCCGCTCACCCACTGGCGGTAGTCGTCTTCGGAAACCGGGGTGAAGCGCACCTGCTGGTCCAGCTCGTAGGCGGTGAACAGCAGGTCCTTGAGCACGGACTGGGAGCGGCCGTTATCCGGAATCTCGATGAGGATGCCGAACGACAGGGTGTCATGGATCACCGCCTGACCGATATCGAGGATGTTCACCCCGCCCTGGGCCAGCACACCGGTGATGGCTGCGGTAAGTCCGGGGCGATCTTCGCCGGTGATGTTGATCAGGACGATTTCGCGCAAGACGCACTCTCCAGGGCAAACGATTGAGGCAGGCAGGCGGCGAATTGACCACCGACCGACGAAAAGGCGCACATTCTACCCAGTTTCCCGTCGATCCGGGCAGCCATGCGCTTTGCCCGCTCCAGGCCGCTCGCTATACTGCGCGGCAACTTCAGTCGACAAGAGCCGTGCTCTGTGAACCGGCCCGCGCCCGTCAAACCCGACAATTTCTTCATCATGATCTTCCACGCGCTGCGTCAGCGGCGGGTGCCCCTGGTGCTGCGCATCGCCAGCCACAGCCTGTTGCTGGTGGCGTTGGCGATGGTCATCTATGCCTGGGTCATGGGCATGCAGTTCAAGCAGGCCATGCAGCAGCAGGCCGATGCCCTGGGCCAGGCGCTGATCACCCAGACGGCGGCCTCGGCCACCGAACTGCTGGTGTCCAACGACATCCTCAGTCTCAACGTGCTGCTCAGTAATCTGGCGAAGAACCCGTTGGTTGCCCATGCCGCCATCTACAGTGTGGACAGTCGCATCCTCGCCGAAGCCGGCCCGCGCCCGACACGCAGCGTGCTGGGCGAGACCGAGGGCCTGTATTCCACCTCCATCACCTTTCAGGAAGTGATGGCCGGGCAGCTGCGCATCAGCCTGGACATGAGCCAGTTCCAGCAGCCGATGACCATCAGCCTGCAGAGCATGGGCATTCTCAGCCTGATCCTCCTGGCGCTGACGCTGTCGCTGAGCATGCGCCTGGGCCGGCATATTTCCACGCCATTGCTGCAAATGCGCCTGTGGTTGCGCGACCCTGACGATCCTGCACCCGGCGCAGGGCGCAATGACGAGATCGGTGACCTGGCGCGCCAGCTGCAGGCACGCCTGGTGCCGGAAAAGCCCGAACCCGAGCCGGAGCTGGATGACGAGCCGCTGCTCGACGATGTCGAGGACTACCTTGCGGAAGAGGATGACGAACGCGTCGACGTGCCGCAGAAACGCAGCACCGAGCATGAGTTCGATGAGACCGACCTGCATGAAGAGGATGATGAACAGCTCAAGCCCTGGCCAGACTCGATAGAGCCCGACGATCCCTTTGCCGACCTGCGCGATGACTCAGAACCTGCAGAGCCCGCACCGGCGGCCAAGGCCCCACGACAATCGCAGGCCAGCGCCGTGCTGGCCATTCAGCTCGGCGCCCAGGAACAACTGCGCCGCCTGCCGCGCACGCGCCTGCTGGATCTGCTGGATCGTTATCGAGGTTGCCTGGAACAGGCCGCCGCGCTGTATCAGGGGCAACTGCATACTCTCAAGGACGGCAGCAGCCTGATGCTGTTCCACGAGCGCGAGTGCGGCGAAGACTACCTGACCCATGCCATCTGCTGCGGCGAGCTGATGCGCGCCCTGGGCCACGCCCTGCAGATCGAAGTCGCCGACAGCGGTATCACCCTGCAACTGCAGTTGGGCCTGACCCTGGGCAGCGATCTGGAAGAACTGGGCCAGGCCGAACTGCTGCTTAGCGACAGCGCCCTGGACGCGCTGGCATTGTCACAGCACAGCCGCAACCTGCTGCTGGTGGAGCAACGCGTCGCGCAGGATGCCCTGGCGCGCCAGCGCGCGCGCATCCGTCCGATCGCCAGCCCGGAAGGTGCCAGCTGCGTGGAGCGCCTGCTCGACCCTTATCCGGCGCTGCTGGAACGGCAACTGACGCGCATGCACGACAGCCGGGCGCATTGACGCCCGGCTTTATCGATTAGGCGCTGGCCAGCGCCCGCCGCTGCGGCATCTTGACGCCGTAACGCAGCAGCCAGTCCTTCCAGCGAACCCGCTCGTCACGCACCAGCCAGCCATCCTGCTCGGCGAAGCTTTCCGACAGCCACACCCCGCGAGTGCTGGCCGCCTGCAGCCCCCCCTTACGCAAGGTGAACAAGCCGCCACTGGGCGCGCCCCGGTGCAGCGCCAGCAGGTAGATATCCGGTCGCCGGCGCTCCAGGCGCGCCACCAGGCGGCCATCCTCCAGGCACTCATCGACGTGGAACAGGCTCAACTGACGGGCATCGCGCGGCAGCTCCAGGCTCAGGTCGTAGACCAGTTGCAGGGATGCTGTCGGCACATGCACGTAAGCGCGCGGGCGCTCCAGCAAGGTCAGGTTGCCGCATTGCACCGGGCGCGCCGCGCCGGACAGCGGGCTGAGGCGAAAATGGCTGGCTTGCCGGTAACGCAGGGCCCCCTGATAGGGCGTCGGCAGCCAGGTATCGCCGAAGCGCCCGGCCAGCCAGCCATCGGCGCTTTCCAGTAGGCATTCCTCGGCCACCTCCTGAATGGCGGTGAGCAGCGGCAGGTTGAGTTCATGGGCCGGCACGTAGCCGGAAATCAGTTTGAGTACGGTATCGCCGCGATCAGGGCGGCGCTGGCGCACCAGCAACCAGTAATCACGTCCCTGCAGGCGCAGAGTCAGGCGCACCGACACGCCGAGGTTGGCCAGTTCCACGGAAAAGTGCGCGCTGTCGGCCACTTCGAGCGGCCTGCGCCGTTCGAGCATCTGCTGGAAGTTCAGCGGCTGTCCCAGGCTCCGGTAGCTCAGCCCGTCCGGGCTGGCTTCGACGAACAGCGGCAGGGTCTTGAAGTTACTCGGGTCCTTGCGGATCAGCGTACGCGCCATCTCGACTCCTTGTTCCGTCTGGGCGTGAACCGGCTCGGCGGCCAGCGCTCACGCGAGGTCAGGTTGAGCGAAAACCGTTCAAGGCTGCCCCAAGCCGGCCACCCAACACAACCCAAGGCTGTAAGAGGACGTGACCGCAGCCTCAGCCAAGGCCCTGCAGGACATCCGCCACGGTCGCCACATTGGCCGCCAGGTGGGCAGGTGTAATGGTGCCGACGATGGCGCTGCTGACACCCGGGTGCGCGAAGATCAGCTCGAAGCTGGCGCGCACCGGGTCGACACCCTCGGCCAGGCAGGCGTGGCCGCTGGCCAGCGCCTTCTTGATCAGAATGCCCTTGGCGTGACTGGCAGCGTAGTCCAATACGGGTTTTTCGCCCTGCTCGCCGAGGTTATAGGTGACCATGGCGCAGTCGCCCTGCTCCAGCGCCAGCAACCCGCCTTCGACGGTCTTGCCGGAAATGCCGTATGCGAGAATCTTGCCTTCGCGCTTGAGCTCGGCCAGCGTCTCGTAAACGCCGGTATCTTGCAGCACCCTCAGGTCATTGCCGTCGGAATGCACCAGCAGCAGGTCGATGCGGTCGGTGTGCAGACGCTTGAGGCTGCGCTCCACGGACAGCCGCGTGTGCGCCGGGGAGAAATCGAAATGCGACTGGCCTTGCTCGAACTCTTCGCCCGTCTTGCTGACGATCACCCATTCATCGCGCTGGCCACGCAACAGCGGGCCGAGGCGCTGTTCGCTGACGCCATAGGCCGGCGCGGTATCGATCAGATTGATGCCCAGCTCGCGCGCCTGATTCAGCAGGGCACGGGCCTGGGCGTCGTCGGGAATTGTGAAGCCGTTGGGGTACTTTACACCCTGGTCGCGGCCGAGCTTGACCGTGCCCAGGCCCAGCGGCGAAACCCGCAATCCGGTGGAGCCCAGCGGGCGATGCAAATCGTGCAACGTGCTCATGGCAGCAGCGCCTCCCATACCGGCTGGCCCAGCGGCGGACGCGGCAGTTCGGGCAACGGCGCATGAGCCGCCGGCTGCACATGCTCGCGCTGCAGCGTGGCCAGCACGCGATCGGCGAAGTCCGGCGCCAGCGCCAGCTTGGTTGGCCAGCCGACCAACAGGCGATGCTGTTCGGCGAGAAAGGCGTTGTCCGGCCGCACCAGGCCCGACTGCGCGGGTTCGGCGCGATCCACACGCAGCGTGGCCCAGCGCGTCTGGCTCTGGTCGACCCACGGCAGCAACGCTGCCATTTCCTTCTGCGCGGCCTGGATCTGCGCCGCCTCGTCGCGGGCGACGCCATCGGCTTCGGCCAGATCGCCGCCCAGATACCAGACCCACTGGCCATCGGCCGCCGGATGAGTGGTCACGGTCACCCGCGGCTTGGGCCCGCCGCCGAGACAGTGAGCGTACAGCGGCTTCAGCGCCGGCCCCTTGGCCAGCACCATATGCAAGGGACGCAACTGCTGCGCCGGCTGCTCGATACCCAACGCTGCGAGCAGCTCGGCGTTACCGGCGCCGGCACTGAGCACCACGCGCTGTGCGCGAATCTCGCGGCCATCGACGATCAGCCCGCGCAGTTCGCCGTTTTCCTGAAGCGGCTCGATACGCTCGGCAGCCAGCAGGCCGTCGCCAGCCAGTTCGGCCAGACGGGCGATCAGGCTCGGCACATCGAGCACCAGCTCGGCCAGACGATAGACCTTGCCCTTGAACTTCGGATGCTGCAGCGCTGGCGGCAATTGCTCGCCCTTGACCTGATCGACCCGGCCGCGCACCGCCTTGCTGGCGAAGAAACTGGTCAGGTTGCCGGCCAGGGTGCCGGGCGACCACAGGTAGTGGGCATCGGAAAGAATGCGCACGCCGGAGAGGTCCAGCTCACCATTGCCCGCCAGCGCCTCGCGCCAGCGGCGCGGCATGTCGGCGATGGCCTCGGAGGCGCCGGTCAGCGCGCCATGCAGGGCATACTTGGCACCGCCATGGATGATGCCTTGCGATTTCAGACTCTGCCCGCCGCCCAGGCTGCCGCGCTCCACCAAAATGCTGGCAAAGCCCTGCTGACGCAGGCGAGCGTTGAGCCAGAGGCCGGCGATACCGCCACCAACGATCAGGACATCGGTGCTGAGAGACTGGGACATGAACGGGCCTCGGCGAAAACAGGCGCGCAGTATAACGCGTCAGCCGCCCGCCCCGCGGCCATCAATGCCCGGTCGATTGCGAGAACAGCTGGATCACCACCACGCCACTGACGATCAGTCCCATGCCCAGTACGGCTGGCAGGTCGAGCTTCTGCTGGTAGATGAACATCGCGGCGACGCTGACCAATACGATGCCCAAGCCCGCCCAGATGGCGTAGGCGATGCCCACCGGAATGGTGCGCACCACCAGTGTCAACATCCAGAACGCGATGCCGTACCCGCCCACCACCAGCAGCAGCGGCAGGGGTTTGTTGAAGCCATCGATCGCCTTCATCGAGGTGGTGGCGACCACCTCGGCCGCGATGGCGATGGCGAGGTAGAGGTATCCGGGCATGATGGCGGCTCCTGAACAATGGTCGCCATTCTAGATTCTTCAACGATGGGATAAAGTCATTACCTATCTGTTTCTGAGATAGGTCGCCATGAACTGGAATCTCGATCAGCTGCACCTGTTCGTACGCACCGCCGAATGCCGCTCCTTTTCTGCCGTGGCTCGTGAAACCGGGCGTGCGCAGTCTGCGGTCAGCACCGCCATCGCCCTGCTGGAAAGCGATCTCGGCGTTACCCTCTTCGAGCGCAGCAGCGGGCGCCAGCCGCAATTGACCGAAGCCGGCAAGGCCCTGTTGGAACAGGCGCGCAGCGTGCTGCAGCAATGCGAACGGCTCGACGGCCGTGCGCTGGGCCTGGCCCGAGGCGAAGAGGCGCGTCTACGCCTGGCGCAGGATGAGGCCATGCCCTACCAGCCGGTGCTGGCCAGCCTGGAGGCGCTCGCCGCAGCCTTCCCCTTGCTGGAGGTCCAGCTTTCCAGCGGCGCGCAGGGCGACGTGGCGCGCAAGCTACTGCAACACCAGGCGGATCTGGGCCTGTTGTTCCATCACGAACAGATGCCGAGAGAACTCGAGAGCCAACGCCTAGGCACCATCGAAATGGTCACGGTGTGCAGCCCGAATCATCCGCTAGCTGGACTCGCCAGTGTCGAACGCCGCGACCTGGCCGAACACCGCCAATTGCTGATGACGCCGCAGGACAGTCACTACCCCGGTGGCGAGCAGATCAGCCCGCTGGTGTGGCGCGCCGACAGCTTCTACGTCATGGCCGAGCTGGTGATTCGCGGCGTTGGCTGGGCCTGGCTGCCGCGCCACGTGGCGCAATATCCGACGTACCAGGGCCACCTGCAGGAACTGCGCAGCGACTGGGCGCCACTACCGCTGGTGGTGGAGCTGGTCACCCGACGCGATGGCGCGCTTGGCCCCGCGGCCAACTGGCTGGCCGATTGCCTGGCACGCGAACTGTTGCGTCCGCAGGCATGACTGCCCTTCCAGCGCATCGCCGGCGGCGATAAGCTGCGCGCCCATGAACAGACTCCTCTACACCCTGCTGCTGCACCTGGCCCTGCCCCTGATCGCCCTGCGCCTCGCGCTGCGCGCACGCAAGGCACCGGCCTACGCTCGGCGTATCAACGAACGCTTCTCCCTCGGCCTGCCGGCAATGAAACCAGGCGGCATCTGGGTGCACGCGGTATCGGTGGGCGAAAGCATCGCCGCCGCGCCGATGATCCGCGCGCTGCAGGCGCGCCATCCCGACCTACCGATCACCGTTACCTGCATGACGCCGACCGGCTCCGAGCGCATCCAGGCGCTGTTCGGCGACAGCGTGCAGCACTGCTATCTGCCGTACGACCTGCCCTGGGCCGCCGCACGTTTTCTCGACCGCGTACAACCACGCCTGGCCGTGGTGATGGAAACCGAGCTGTGGCCGAACCATATTCACCAGTGCGCCAAACGCGGTATCCCGGTGACCCTGGCCAACGCACGCCTGTCCGAGCGCTCGGCACGTGGCTATGCGCGCTTTGGCAAACTCACCGCGCCGATGCTTGCTGAGCTGTCGCTGATCGCCGTGCAGACTCGGACCGAGGCGCAGCGCTTTCTCGCCCTGGGGGCTCGCCCTGGCTGCGTGGAAGTGACCGGCTCGATCAAGTTCGACTTGAAGATCGATGCCGAACTACCACAGCAGGCGGCTGAACTGCGCCGCCAGTGGCACGCCGAGCAGCGCCCGGTGTGGATCGCTGCCAGCACCCACGCAGGTGAGGACGAGATCATCCTCGCCGCCCACCGTCAGTTGTTTAAGGCCCGAGCGGACGCGCTGCTGATCCTGGTGCCACGTCACCCGGAGCGCTTCAATGCCGTGCATGATTTGTGCCTGAGCCAAGGCCTGACGACTCGACGTCGCTCCACCGGCGAAGCGGTCCAGCCTGGTGATCAGGTGCTGCTGGGCGACACCATGGGCGAGCTGCTGTTTCTCTATGCCCTGGCGGACATCGCCTTCGTCGGCGGCAGCCTGGTGGCCAACGGCGGCCACAACCTGCTGGAGCCGGCAGCCCTGGGCAAACCCGTGTTGAGCGGCCCGCACCTGTTCAACTTTCTGGAAATCGCTGCGCAGCTGCGCGAGGCCGGCGCCCTGAGCGAGGTGGAAAACGCCGAGCAACTGGCAGGCAGGATCGTGACGCTGCTGGGCGAGCCTGGCGAGATGCAGCGTATGAGCCACGGCCTGAACGTGCTCAAGGCCAACCAGGGCGCGCTGGAGCGACTACTGGATGGGTTGCAACATCTTCTGTAGCCGGATGCAATCCGGGTTACGACTGTCAATCGGTAGGGTGGGCTTCAGCCCACCACAGCAAGACTGGCCGCAGTTGGTAGGCTGAAGCGGATCGCGCCCGGCCCACCCTACGCTCTGTCGGATACGCCACCACGCTTAAAAGCAAAAGCCCGACTCGCGTCGGGCTTTTTCGTCCCAGCAAATGGCTCAAAAATCCGGATTGCCTTGCAGACGCTCCTCGGCGGCAGAGGCCAGGTCCGGCGGCAGGAAATCCTTGTCCGGGTTGTAGTCCGGCTTGAGGAAGCTGCCCAGCGCCTCCAGGTCGGCTGGGCTGAGGGTGCCGGCCGCCTGCTTGAGGCGCAGGTTGTTGAGGATGTAGTCGTAACGCGCGTTGTTGTAGTTGCGCACCGCACTGTATAGCTGGCGCTGAGCATCAAGCACATCGACGATGTTGCGGGTGCCAACCTGATAGCCGATCTCGGTGGCCTCCAGCGCACTCTGGTTGGAGATGATCGACTGGCGACGCGCCTGCACGGTTTCCACATCGGTATTCACCGCGCGGAACAGATTGCGGGTGTTCTGCACCACCTGGCGGCGCAGGCTTTCGCGCAGTTGCTCGGTCTGGCCGAGGCGCTGGTAGGCCTCGCGCACCTGCGAGCTGGTCAGGCCGCCACTGTAGATCGGGATGTTCAGTTGCAGGCCGATGGAGCGCTGCGAGACGTCTCCACTATAGCCTGGCGACAGCGGCGAACCGGAGTTGCTGAAGCCCAAACTGTCGTTGTCACCCTTCTGGTAGCTGGCGACCGCGTCCAGGGTTGGCGCATGGCCGGCCTTGCGCTGGCGCAGGTTTTCTTCCGCGGCCGTCACGGCATACAGACTGGCCTGCAGGTTGAGGTTCTGCGCAGCAGCGGTATCGACCCAGGACTTGGCATCGTTCGGCGTCGGCGCCAGCACCGGCAGGGTGTGGACGATGCCTTCGACCGCCACGTAATCACGATTGGTCAGCGTCACCAGGGCTTCGAAGGCATCATCCACCGCGCGGTCGGCGAGCAGGCGATTGGCACGGGCAGTGTCGAAGCCGGCCTGCGCCTCGAGCACATCGGTTTTGTCGGACAGGCCGACATCGAAACGCTCGTTGGCCTGGTCCAGCTGGCGTTTGAATGCCGCCTCCTCGGCCCTGGTCGAGGCCAGGGTATCCTGAGCGCGCAGCACCTCGAAGTAAGTCTCTGCACTCTGCAGGATCAGGTTCTGCTCGGTAGCCGACAGCTCCAGCGCAGCCTGCTCGCTGGTGGCCTCGGCCGCCTGCAGCTGGAACCAGCGGTCGGCGCGAAACAGCGGCTGGCTTAGGTTGGCCTGGTAGACCAGGCCGCTACGCGACAGGGTAGCGTTGGGCGAATCGACTTCGGTGCGCGTGTCACCGTAGTTGGCGCCGGCAGACAGGTTGGGCAACAAGCCGGCACGTGCCTGCGGCACGACTTCGCGGCGGGCCTGATAGTCGGCACGCGCGGCGGCGATATCGGCATTGTTGTTCGCCGCTTCCTGATAAACGGTGACCAGGTCGGTCTTGCTCGACAGCGGGGCCTCTGCGGCCTGAACCAGGCCCACCGAAGCGGCGGCCACGGCGATTGCCAGGGAAAGTCTGCGCAACATGATGGATGTCGATCCTTGAATAGGCGGTAATCGGCAAGGCTACGGGGCGCCACTGACGAGGGTCAAGCGCGCCGCAAGCGGCATAAGTCTAGTCTGCGGCAAGCTATGTTGCTCATGCGCAACAATTCTTGCGTTGGGCTTGCCGAAATCAGCAGAACACTGGCCATGCTGTTCAATGGGCATCATTGAAGTTGCGATGCCTTTGCTGGAAACTGCGCGCCCCTTGGTTATTTGCCTGGCCGTTCGATGCGCGTTCTACATTTTTTCAAAACCTACCTTCCAGACACCACTGGCGGGATCGAACAGGTCATTTTTCAGTTATGCGAGCAGGCTCGAGCCAATGACGTCCAAGCGCAAGTTCTGACACTGAGTCCCGAGCCGACTCCAGAGACAATCAACGTCGAACATCATCAGGTCACACGGGCCAGACAAAATATCCAGATCGCCTCCACCGGCTTCTCATTGGACGTTTTCAAGCGCTTCAGTGCCATGGCCCGCGAGTCGGATGTCATCCATTTTCATTTTCCCTGGCCAATGATGGATCTCGTACATTTCTGTACGCGACATGGCCGCCCCAGCGTGGTCAGCTACCATTCGGACATCGTTCGTCAACAATCCTTACTCAAGCTGTATCGCCCGCTGATGAATCGTTTTCTAGGCAGCGTACAGCGCATCATGGTTGCGTCCCCCAATTACCAGCAAAGCAGTGAAGTTCTGCGCCACTTCTCTGACAAGACGGTGGTCGTTCCTTATGGGCTGGATGCAAGCGCTTACCCGCAAGCGTCAACCGAACGTCTGGATTACTGGCGAAAGCGCGTTGGAGAGGCTTTTTTTCTGTTTGTCGGCGTTTTGCGCTACTACAAAGGGCTTTCAAGCCTGCTGGATGCGCTGCAAGGGACCAACTTCCCGTTAGTTGTCATAGGTAACGGCCCTGAAGAAAGCGCACTGAAAGAGCAGGCTGCTCGCCTGCAGCTGCAGAACGTCGTTTTTCTAGGCCGCCTTGATGATGAGGACAAGGTTTGCCTGCTACAGCTCTCCCTCGCACTGGTATTCCCATCCCACCTTCGATCAGAAGCATTCGGCATTTCGCTGCTGGAAGCCTCCATGCTGGGCAAGCCGATGATCAGTTGTGAAATTGGCAGCGGAACCACCTATGTCAATCATCACGAAGTCACCGGGCTGGTCGTCCCTCCCGCGTCGCCGCAGGCCCTTCGAGCAGCAATGCAGCGCCTCTGGACTGACAGGGTAGAATGCATGCGTTTCGGTGCTGAGGCTCGCTTGCGTTTCGAGCAATTGTTCACCGCCGACCGCATGTGGCGAAACACCCTCGCCGTCTATAACGAGGCTATTGACGTGGCTCAACGGGGAGCCTGACCACTGAGGGCCAACGGTCTCCCTGCGCCTGCGCATTAGTGCTAGAATCCGCCGCTTTTAAGTCTCGGCAGTATTGATACGATGCAACAGGTTAAAGAAAACAGCCTCAAGGTTGCTCTCAAGGCGTGCAAGGGCAGCTTTATCTCCGTTGGCGTTTTCAGTTTCTTCGTCAATGCCTTGATGCTTGTGCCCTCGTTCTACATGCTTCAGGTCTATGGCCGAGTAGTCACCAGTGGGAGCATTTCCACGCTGGTCATGCTCACCCTCATCATGGCTGTACTGATGATGACCATGGGGTCACTCGAATGGGCGCGTTCACGAGTGATGGTACGCGTCAGCACCAAGCTTGATGTCATGCTCAGCCGCCAGGTTTATCGCGCAAGCTTCAAGCGCGCCCTGGACAGCGGTGGCATGGACGCGTCTGCTCAGCCTCTCAATGACCTCACCGGACTGCGGCAGTTTCTTACCAGCAATGGCTTGTTCGCGTTCTTCGATGCCCCATGGCTGCCGATATACATTGGCGTAATGTTCCTCTTCCATCCCTGGTTCGGCTGGCTGGCCATCGCCAGTGCGATCATCTTGCTCCTGTTGGCCGTTGCGAACGAAAAACTGACCGGCAAGGCGCTGGCCGAGGCCAACAAACAGAATATTGCTGCCAGCCTCTACACCACCAAAAATCTTCGCAACGCCGAAGTGATCGAGTCCATGGGGATGCTCGAAACCCTCATGGCCAAATGGGCACAGCGTCAAAAGAAGGTTTTGCTGCTCCAGTCCCTGGCCAGCGACAGCGGTGGCACCGTCAGCTCCATATCCAAGACGTTCCGCACGTTCGTTCAGTCTCTGGTGCTGGGGCTTGGCGCCTACCTGGCGGTCAAGCACGAATTGAATCCAGGGCTGATGATCGCAGGGTCGATCCTGCTCGGGCGTGCCCTCGCCCCCATCGACATGATCATTGGCAGTTGGAAGGGCTTCACCAGTGCCCGCTCGCAATACGCCCGCCTCAACGACATTCTGGACGAGCAACTGGCCGAGCCTGAACGCATGAGCCTGCCTGCGCCAAAAGGTGAGGTACGCGTTGAAAACCTCATCATCAGTGCCCCGGGAAGCAAGGCCCCAATCATCCGCAACGTGAGCTTTGCTGCCGCGGCTGGTTCGATCGTGGGCGTAATCGGCCCTAGCGCCTCCGGCAAGTCCACGCTGGCCCGCGCCCTTCTCGGCGTATGGGCGCCTCAGCACGGCGTAGTGCGGCTTGACGGTGCCGACGTCAATGCCTGGGACAAGCACGAACTAGGTCCGCATGTCGGCTACCTGCCGCAGGATATCGAGCTGTTCGAAGGCTCCATCGGCGACAACATCGCGAGATTCGGTGATCTCGATGCAGGCAAGGTTGTAGAGGCAGCGCGCATCGCGGGCGTTCATGAAATGATCCTGCAACTGCCGGACGGCTACGACACGGTAATTGGTGCCGACGGGGTCAACCTCTCTGGCGGGCAGCGGCAGCGCATCGGCCTGGCCCGCGCTCTTTACGGCGATCCTCGACTGATCGTGCTGGACGAGCCCAACTCCAACCTTGACGAGGTAGGCGAGCGCGCGCTCGCTGCGGCCCTCAAGATACTCAAAGCGCGTGGCGCCACTGTCTTCGTGATCACTCATCGAACCAGCATCCTGGACCAACTGGAACGTCTGCTGGTGCTGCGTGACGGTGCCATAGCGCTCTATGGCCCGCGCGAGCTGGTAGTAGCCGAATTGAACAAGCAACAAAATGCCCAGGCTGCCAAGCCTGCTGCAATCAACCGCTGAATCGAGGTAGACATGAGTACCACGCCAACCCTCGATAGCAGTTTTTCCGACCTGCCTACCTCCGACCGCAAGCCTCGCACCATAGGCATGCTAATCGTGTTCGTAGCGTTTGGCCTGTTCGGCACCTGGGCAGTCTTTGCCCCCCTCGGTAGTGCTGCGCTAGCACCCGGTGTCGTTACCGTGCAGACCTACCGCAAAACCGTTCAACATCTCGAGGGCGGCATCGTCAAGGAGCTGCATGCGCGAGATGGTGATGTCGTGAAGGCCGGAGACCCGCTGATCGTACTCGATGACACGCAAGTGCGTGCCGAGTACGGAATGATCAGCAGTCAACTGATTGCAGCCCAGGCGATGGAAGCACGCTTGCGTGCCGAGCGCGACGAACTGCCGGAAATCGACTTCAGCAATATGCTGGAGATCGACAGCGAGCGCGCTCGCGAGGCTCGTGAGGGCGAGACCCAGGTATTCAATGCGCGCCGTGGCTCACGCCTTGGCGAAGTTTCCGTGCTGGAGAAGCGCATAGGCCAATTGCACGAGCAGATTCGCGGCCTGCAGTCCATGATCTCGACCAAACGAAATCTTGAGAAATCCTATCAGGGTGAAATTGGCGAGCTCACCGAGCTGCTGTCAGAAGGTTTCGTCGACAAGCAGCGCCTGCTCGATCAGCAGCGCAGGCTCGACATGGAACGCGCCGAGATAGCCGATCACGGCTCGCAAATTACCAAGACAAAATTGCAGATCAGCGAGACGGAGCTGCAGATCTTACAATTGAACAAGGATTTCAGTTCCGAGGTCGTCGGCCAGTTGGCTGAAGTCCAGACGCGCGTGTTCGACCTTCAGGAGCGCATGTCGGCCCTTGAGGAAAGACTGAGACGGATCGTGATCCGCGCCCCTGATGACGGCATGATCATTGGTATGAAGGTGCACACCATCGGGGGCGTGGTCAGCCCGGCAACGCCTCTGCTGGATATCGTGCCGTCGGTTTCCGATCTGGTCGTGGAAGCACAGGTCTCGCCGGTCGACATCGACCGTGTGTCGCCTGGCAAAACTGCAGATATCAGGTTCAGTGCATTCGGCAGTGCGACTCCGGTTATGGAAGGTACGGTCAACCATGTCTCTGGCGACCGGCTGATCAACGAACAGACAGGCATGCCGTATTACCTCGCCCGAGTAAGCCTGACCGAGAACGGGACGCGGACGCTGGGCTCGCTGAAACTGCAGCCTGGGATGCCTGCCGAGGTTCTCATCAATACGGGCGATCGGACCCTTCTCCAATACATCATGCAACCGATCACCAATGCGGTAGCGCGTTCGCTGATCGAGGATTGATGATGTACCGCCTGTTTCTCTTGCTGGTACTGGGTACCAGCATCACAGCTTACGCCGCCGAGCCCGAAACCGCCCCCAGCGGTGTAAGCGCCAATAACTACAGCGCCGACCTGGCGCAACTGTATCGCGAGTCTCGGCTGGAGGACCCGCGCGTACTCATGGCCTTCGCCCGTGCCCAGGCAGGGCGCGAGCGCGAGCGCGAAGCATTCGGTGCCTTGCTGCCCCAAGTGAGCGCCAACAGTAGCTTCAACCGTACCAGCCGCGATGACGAGCGAACTCGCGAGCAGTACAACAATGATCGCTACGCCCTGAGTCTCAGCCAGCACCTCTACAACAAGGAAGCCTGGGAGCGTTACCAGAAATTCAAGGACCTCGCCAAACAGAGCGAATTCGAGTCTACCGATGCGCAGGCAGAGGCTACTATCGAACTGGCCCAGCGCTATTTCGTTGCCCTGGCGTCCGACGACGAACTTGAACTGATCATGGCTGAGCGCCGAGCGACCCAGAAGAACCTTGATCGAGTCAACGCACTCTATGCGCGTCAGATGGCAATGGTCACCGACGTGCTGGACCTCAAGGCTCGTGTCGATGCTCTGGCCGCACAGGAAGTCGAGGCACGTAACCAGGTGCGTCTGAGCCGCGAAGCGCTCGCCGAACTGGTAGGACGCCCCGTGAACGAGCGGCTGAGCCGCATTCGGGAAGATGTCGAGCTGCAAGTGCCGTCAGGCTCACTGGAGTCCTGGGCAGAGCGCGCGTTGAATGCAAGCCCGGCTCTGCAGGCACAGCAAAGCGGTGTTTCAGCTGCCAACGCTGCGTTGCGTGAAGCTCGCGGTGGCCATTATCCAAGCCTGAGCCTGGGCCTGAGCGCTCAGCGAAGCGATGTAGGTTATGACAACACCCTCGCGCCTCGAACCGACACCTATGTCGCCACACTGGGCGTACAGATCCCTCTTTACAGCGGCGGTTCGACCTCAGCCAGAGTGCGCGCGCTCTATAACGATCAAATTACCGCCGAGCAGCAACTCGAAGGGGTGCGCAGGCAAGTACTCAAGGAAACCACCAGCGCCTACCTGAGCATTCAGGCAAGTGTCGAGAAGGTCAAAGCCTCGCGCAATGCACTTGAATCTGCTGAACAATCGAGCATTGCAGCCGAAAAAGGATTCAGCTTCGGTGTGGTCAATGCCGTCGATGTGCTTACCAGCGTGCAGAACGAATACAAGGCACGTCGGGACCTTCTAAAGTCGCAGTACGACTTCATCAATGGTCTGTTGTCTCTCAATCGCTGGGCTGGTGGCTTGAGTGAGAGCAGCATCGAAAATGTCAACCAATGGCTTGCGCAGAACAATGAAGAAGCGCGTGCCCTCGAGCGGAAAACAACGGAATGAGCATGCATAGTAGAACCGCGGTTATAACCGGTATCACTGGGCAAGATGGTGCCTATCTGGCTGCCTTTCTTATCGATAAAGGCTACAGGGTTTTCGGCACTTACCGCCGTACCAGCTCGGTGAATTTCTGGCGTATCGAAGAGCTGGGCATCGCCGAGCATCCCAGCCTCGAACTCGTCGAGCATGACCTCACCGATCTGAGCGCCAGCATCAGACTGCTGCAGATGGCAGAGCCGGACGAGGTATACAACCTTGCGGCACAGAGCTTCGTGGGCGTGTCCTTCGGTCAACCGCTGACCACCGCAGAAATCACCGGCCTGGGTGCGGTGAACATGCTAGAGGCGATTCGCATCGTCAATCCCAAGATTCGCTTCTATCAGGCATCCACTTCGGAGATGTTCGGCAAGGTGCAGGAAACACCGCAGGTCGAGTCGACTCCGTTCTACCCGCGCAGCCCTTACGGTGTCGCCAAGTTGTACGCGCACTGGATGACCATCAACTACCGCGAGTCGTACGACATCTTCGGCACCAGCGGCATCCTCTTCAACCATGAGTCGCCGCTGCGCGGCAAAGAGTTCGTGACCCGCAAGATCACCGACAGCGTTGCCCGTATCGCACTTGGCAAACAGAACGTGCTCGAGCTCGGCAACCTCGATGCCAAGCGTGACTGGGGTTACGCCAAGGAGTACGTCGACCTGATGTGGCGCATGCTCCAGGCCGAAGAGCCGGACACCTTCGTGATCGCCACCAACCGCACCGAAACCGTGCGTGACTTCGTCAACATGGCGTTCAAGGCTGTGGACATCCAGCTCGAGTGGAGCGGCAGCGGTGAAGACGAGCAAGGCGTCGACGTGAATACCGGCAAGACGCTGGTACAGGTCAACCCACGCTTCTACCGCCCCGCCGAGGTGGAACTGCTGATCGGCAATCCGCAGAAGGCCCAGGATGTGCTTGGCTGGAAACCGCATACCACCCTCGAGCAGCTTTGCGACCTGATGGTCAAGGCTGATCTTGAGCGCGTCAAGACAGGCAAGTCCTTCTAACATCCCCACGATGCCGCATGGCCGACGTTATCGAAGCCCGATAAACGTCGGCCCCGTATCTCAACAGCGAGGTTTCCAGCCGTTTGAACAGCAAAGTCGCGCAAATGTGGTCCGCACGCCACTTCATCAAGAGCTCGATTCGCAATGAGTTCATGGCGCGGGTGGTCAGAAGCCGGCTGGGGCTTATCTGGATCGTTCTACTGCCTCTGGCCCAAGCGGCCATCTACGCCTTCGTACTCTCCATGTTCATGCAGGCCAGGTTTCCCGGCGTGCAGTCCGAACACGCCTACCCCATCTACCTGATGTCCGGGATTCTCGCCTGGTCGCTGTTTTCCGACATCGTCGGACGCAGCCTCGGCGTATTCATCGACAACAGCAACCTGATCAAGAAGATGGCGTTCCCAAGGCTGGCACTTCCCATCGCTGCCTTGGGGAGCGCCATCATCAACAACCTGTTGCTTCTGCTGGCCATCCTGCTGATCTTCGTCGTGCTTGGCCACAACGTCATAGCCAGCCTGATCTGGCTGCCCGTGCTGTATGGGCTGGTGATCTTCCTGGCGGCCGGGCTCGGCCTGGCAATCAGCATTCTCAATGTGTTCATGCGTGACATAGGACAGCTTGTCGGGATCGGTCTGCAGTTCGGTTTCTGGCTCACCCCTATCGTCTATACCCTGGACGTGATGCCGCCTACCGCTCAACTGGCGCTTTCCTACAACCCGCTCACGGCAATCGTTCAGGCCTATCAGGCAGTGCTTGTATTCGGACGGGCGCCGGATCTGTCAGCGCTACTCTACCCAGCGGCACTCGCCTTGCTGGTGATGGTTTTGGCGATATTTCTTTACCGCCGCGGCATTGAAGAAGTGGTGGACGCGCTATGAGTGCAATGTTGCAGATAACCAATCTGGGCAAAGTGTTCAGGCAATATCGACGCGAGCGCCATCGGGTGTTGTCCTGGCTGGGCATCCCCACGCCAGGGGCCGAAGAGCACTGGGCGCTGCGTGATATCTCCTTCACGCTTGGGGCCGGTGAAACCGTCGGCCTGATAGGGCTCAACGGCGCGGGCAAGAGCACGCTGCTCAAGATCATCACCGGCACCCTCAAGCCGACGCTGGGCAGCCTCGCCGTGCGCGGTCGCATTGCTGCCATTCTCGAACTGGGCATGGGCTTCCACCCGGATCTCAGTGGCCGGCAGAACGTCTATCACGTCGCCGGGCTCATGGGATACACGGCCGGGCAAGTGAATGAGCTGATCGACGACATCCATGCCTTTTCGGAAATTGGTGAGTACATCGACCAGCCGGTTCGTACCTACTCCAGCGGCATGCAGGTGCGCCTGGCATTCGCGGTGGCAACCGCCTGGCGCCCGGACATACTGATCGTCGACGAGGCGCTGTCAGTGGGCGACGCCTACTTCCAGCACAAGAGCTTCGAACGCATCCGCCAATTTTCTCGTGAAGGCACCACCATATTGCTGGTGAGTCACGACAAACAGGCCATCCAGAGCATCTGCGACCGCGCCATCCTGCTGGAACATGGCCGCGTGGTCATGCAGGGCGAGCCCGACCAGGTAATGGATTACTACAATGCCATGCTCGCTGCTCACCAGGAGCAAAAGATCACCTACGATCCGCAGGCCAAAGCCTTGCTATCGGGCACGGGCGAATTGGTATTCGGTGATATTTCATTGCTCGCCGATGGGCGGCCGGTGGAAAAAATCGACGTCGGCCAACGCGTGCATCTGCGGGTAACTGCCCACTGCAAGCAGGCGGTGCCTGACGTGGTAATCGGTTTTCTGATCAAGGATCGTTACGGGCAGGACGTATTCGGCACCAATACCCGCCACCTGCAACAGATCGCCGAGGCGCCCCAGGCGGGCCAACAGCTGTGCTGGGACTTCGAATTCGATGCCAGCATCGGCCCCGGCACCTATTCCATCACGCTAGCCCTGCACAGCCGTAACGGTCATATCGATCGCAATTACGCGTGGCAGGAGCGCGCCATCATGTTTGAAGTCATCAACCAGAGCCACCCCGAGTTCGCCGGTGTGGCCTGGCTAGGCGCGAATCTGGAGTGTACACAGCACCATGAGTGACACCTTTTACCGAGCGCTGGAAGAGCGCTTCCGCGCGCCAGTGGACGAAATTCAGCGCCGCCTGTCCATCTATCGGCCCTTTCTGCAAGCGCTGCGGCAGCAAAACCCGAAGGCCCAGGGGTTCGATATCGGCTGCGGTCGTGGTGAATGGCTGCGGGTTTTGCAAGACGAGGGCATCAGCGCGCAGGGGGTCGACCTCGATGACGAGATGCTGCGCGCCTGTCATGAATCCGGCCTGCAGGCACGCAATCAGGACGCGCTCAGCGCCCTGCGCGAATTGCCGCCCGAGAGCCTGGATTTGGTGTCCGCCTTTCATGTGGTCGAGCACCTGGAGTTCGATTACCTGCGCGAGTTGATCGACGAAGCGTATCGGGTACTCGTGCCGGGCGGCCTGCTGATCATGGAAACCCCCAATAGCGAGAACCTGCTGGTCGGCACCAACAGTTTCTATCTGGACCCGACCCACCAGCGGCCCGTGCCCTCGTTGTTTCTGGAGTTTCTCTGCCAGCATGCCGGCTTTCCGCAGAGCAGCCTCATGCGCCTGCAAGAGGACCCGGCCCTGCATAACCCCGAAGCCTTCATCGGCCTCTGGCAAGTGCTGTATGGCGCCAGTCCGGACTACGCCGTCATCGCACGCAAGACCGCCGAGCGAAGCGATGATGAGTTGAGCACGCTGCTGCAGCATGAATATGGCCTCAGCCTGCAGTCGCTGGCGCTGCGTCATGACCAGCAACACCTGCAACTGCTTCAGCGTCAGCAACAGCACCAGCAACAACGCGAGCAACAGGAAGCCCGGCACGTTCAACAGCTGAGTGCCTTGCAGGCGCAGATCGAGCAACTGGCCGAGCGCCACACCCTGCACGCGCAACATATCGAGCGTACCGAGGCGCTGCTGGCACAGATTTACAGCAGCCGCTCCTGGCGCATTACCCGCCCGCTGCGCGAGTTCACCGACTTCCTGCGCCACGGCAACATGCGCGGGCTTTCCCGCTTCGCCTTGCGGCCGCTAGGCCTGGCCATCGCCTGCGCCCGGCGCAACTCCACCGTTGCAGGCGCGGCACGCAAAATGCTCAACCGAATGCCAGCGCTCAATGCCAGGCTGCAACGCCTGGAACTGGCTCTCAGCCGCAATGCCGTGCAGCAGGATACCCTGCAGGATGGCTATGCACCTCAGGTTGTGCGCCTGCAGCGCCGCCTGGCCTCTTTGCAACAGGTCGACCGTCCTGCTCCGGTAGGCAAGCCCCGCCTGGCGTTCGTATCGCCACTGCCACCCGAGCACACCGGCATCGCCGATTACAGCGCCGAACTGCTGCCTGCACTGGCGGCCCACTACCGTATCGACGTCATCGTCAATCAGCCTCGGCTCGACCCACTGCAGCCAGCCGATGCCTACCCAATTCATGACGCGGCCTGGCTGCGTGAGCACGCCGATGATTTCGATGCGGTGCTTTACCATATCGGCAACTCGGCCTATCACGACTGGATGGTGGCACTGCTCGACGACGTTCCCGGCATCATCGTGCTGCATGACTTCTACCTGAGCGGCCTGATCTGGTCGCTCGAACAGATGCCCGAGCACCGTGGCGTCAAGCTGCGCGAACTGCAGTACAGCCATGGCTACCTGGCCCTCAGGGAATGCCTGGAGGGAGCTGGCAGCGCACAGATCGCCTACAGCTACCCATTCAACCGCAGCATCATCGAGAGCGCGACCGGCATCATCGTCCACGGCGACGTGTCCATTCGCCTGGCCCAGCAGTGGTACGGACCGCAGGCTGGCGCCGACTGGCACACCATCCCTCTGCTACGGGCGCCTGCCGAGCTGGGTGACAAACACGCCATCCGCCAGCGGCTACAATTGCCGAGTGACGCCTTCATCCTGTGCAGTTACGGCCAACTGGGCGAAACCAAGCTCAACCATCGCCTGCTTCAGGCCTGGCTGGCCAGTACCCTGGCGCAGTCTGACAACAGCTATCTGATTTTCGTCGGCGAGCTCGGCAAGAGCGCCTATGCGCAGAAGCTGCGCGCCGCCATTGCCCAGAGCGGCCTGCAGGATCGGATTCGCATCACCGGCCGGGTAGATAGCGAGCATTATCGGCTGTATCTCGGTGCCGCCGACATGGCCGTGCAGTTGCGCGCACTGTCGCGTGGGGAAACCTCTGCCGCCGTTCTCGACTGCATGAACCACTGCCTGCCGACCATCGTCAACGCCAACGGCAGCATGGCCGACCTCAGCAGCGACAGCGTCTATCGCATCGCCGATGACTTCACCGATGAAGCCCTGACCGCCGCGCTGCAGGCGCTTGGCAATGACGCCGAGCGGCGCCAGGCGCTTGGCCAGCGTGCGCGCGCAATCATCGAGCAGCAGCACGCGCCGCAACATTGTGCGGCGCTCTACCAGCAAGCCATCAGTCAGGTGGTCGCCGAGCAGCAAGCCAGCCGCCAACTGCAACTCAAGGCGCTAGGCAAATTGCCTCAGCCGCTGCATCGAAACACCCTACTGGCGGTGGCCGAACAGTTGATGCCGTCTCAGCCGGTCAGCCTGCACCAGCCGTGTATCTACATCGATATCACCGCCACCGCGCAGTCGGAACGACGTACTGGCATCGAGCGCGTTGCCCGCGCCCTGACGCTCGCCCTGCTGCAATCGCCGCCAGAAGGCTATCGCGTAGAGCCGGTCTACCTCACGCACCAGGATGGACGCTGGCACTATCGCCTGGCTAATGCCTACACCTGCCGCATGCTCGGCATCGAGGCCGTCGTGCCGGACCGCGGCATCGCCTGCCGCCCAGGTGATCGCCTCATTGCCCTCGATTACTCCGGCGAGGCCCTGGTACGGGCCAGCCAGAGCGGATTGTACGAACATCTGCGCGAGCAGGGCGTGAGCTGCCACCTGCTGCTCCACGATTTGCTGCCAGTGACACGCCCCGAACTGTTCCCTGCCCAGTCGCACCAGCATTTCGGGCGTTGGCTGGAGCACGCCATCGCGCTCGACGGCATCATCTGCGTGACCCGTACCGTCAGCGAGGAGCTGCGGGCATGGTTGCGCCAGGAGCGCCCGGCGCGAGCCGAAACCCTGACCATCGACTACTCCCATCATGGTGCCGACCTCTCCGGCTCCGCTCCCACGCTCGGCCTGCCGGATGACGCCGAGCAACTGTTCGCCGGCATCGCCGCGCGTCCCAGCGTGCTGATGGTCGGCACGCTGGAGCCGCGCAAGGGCTACCTGCAGGCGGTTCAGGCGTTCGGCGAATTGTGGCAGCAGGGCGTGGACATCAACCTGCTGATAGTCGGCCGCGAGGGCTGGACGGATCTGGCCGACGGCCAGCGCCGCGATATTCCCAAACTGATGCAACTACTGCGTCAGCACCCGGAAATGGGTAAGCGGCTGCACTGGTTCGATGGCGTCAGCGACGAGTTCCTGGAGCGCCTGTACGCCGAAGCCGATGGCTTGCTCGCTGCCTCGGAAGACGAAGGCTTCGGGCTGCCCCTGATCGAGGCCGCCCAGAAAGGCCTACCCATCCTGGCGCGCGACATCCCGGTATTCCGCGAAGTCGCGGGCGAGCATGCTGCCTACTTCCAGGCTGGCAACCCGGCACAACTGGCTGCTGCCATCAATGCCTGGCGGCTCGACGGTTTCAGGCCTGCCTCCACTGACATGCCCTGGCTGACCTGGCAGCAAAGTGCCGACAACCTTCAGCGGATCATTCTTCGCGACAGAGAACAGCACCCATGAGTCACGGAGTGACGGGGTCACCCGCACGTTATTACCCCTATATAGATGGTCTGCGTGCGCTGGCCGTGCTTTCGGTACTGGTTTACCACCTGCACGGCCCCTGGCTGCCCGGCGGTTTCGTCGGGGTGGATGTGTTCTTCGTCATCTCCGGCTTCGTCGTCAGTGCCTCCATCGCCAGCTTCAAGGGCCAGGGGCTGTGGCAGTTCCTGGCTTACTTCTACGCCCGCCGCATCCGCCGCATCTTCCCGGCCCTGATTGCCTGCTTGCTGATAACCAGCCTGGCCAGTGCGCTGTTCATACCTTCCATCTGGCTTAGCGAGGTCAACCAGCGCACCGGCATCTACGCCTTCTTCGGCCTGAGCAACTTCATCCTCGCGCAAACCGGACGGGATTACTTCGCCCCCACCACCGAGTTCAACCCCTACACCCACACCTGGTCGCTGGCCGTCGAAGAGCAGTTCTATCTGGTCTTCCCCTTCCTCTTCCTCGCCTGGCTGTCAGGCCCTCGCGGCCGCAAGCTCTCCGTCCTGCTGTTTGCCGCCACCGCAGCGGCTTCCGTTGTCCTCGCGGGCTGGCAGAGCCAAGCCAACCCCACCCAAGCCTACTTTCTGACGCCGGCCCGCTTCTGGGAACTGGCGGCAGGCGTGCTGCTGTACCAGCTGCTCAGCCAACTGCCTGAACGCACCAGCGAGGCGCGTCACACCTGGCTCTACGCGCTTGCAGCCAGCCTGTCGCTGATGCTGGTGCTGCTCGCCTTCGTCGTATCGACGCCCCAGCGCTTCCCCATGCCCGGCGCCTTGCTGGCCGTTGTGGGAACCCTGGGCGTGCTGGGGCTGCTCTACCATCACGCAGGCCTGCATCGGCTGCACAGCCTGCTCGGCAGCCGCCCGCTTGTGGCCGTGGGCAGGATTTCCTACTCACTGTACCTCTGGCACTGGCCGGTTTTCGTTCTGTTCCGCTGGACCGTCGGGCTGGAAACCCCGCTGCAGCGAACCTTCGCAGTAGCGCTGGCCTTCGCACTGGCCATGGCCTCCTACCGCTGGATCGAAACGCCGGTGCGTCATGCCGCCTTCATGCGCCGCATACCCCAGCCCGCAGTGATCGCCTGCGGCCTGCTGATCATCCTGGCCGGCTGGTCGGGCGCACGCTATATCGATATGAAACAGCCGCAACTGTCGCTGAGCAGCGTCAGCCATACCCCAGATGACTGGTATCCACGCGGTGCATCCAGCTTCAAGGAATTTCCAGGCTGCATCGCAGACCCCGAATACCGGGTGGTCAATGGCGCCACCCTGATGCTTTACACCCCGCACGGCTGCACCCAGCCCCGCCCCCTGAAGGAGCGCGTGCTCTACGTCATCGGCGACTCCCACGCCATGGCCTATGAAGGCTTGTTCAAGCAATACGCCATCACAGAGTCGATTCGCGTGCACGCCTACGTCAAAAGCGGATGCGCCTTCATCAGCCTGCAACCCTGGAACAACGACGCCGCCTGCCGGCAGTTCGCCCGCGATGTTCTCAGCAACCTGACCGAACTCAAGGCAGGCGACGTGCTGTTCCTGCCGTCGCTGCGCCTGCCCAGGTTCGCCGATCAATGGGCCTTCCTCGGTATGGAGCAGGCGTACGACGGCATGTTCGGCGCACAAGCCGATGCCGGTCGCCGGCAGGTCGTGGACGAAACCGTTGTCATGCTGCGCGAATTTACCGAGCGCGGCGTACAGGTGGTTTTCGAGGCACCCAAGCCGCTGTTCAAGGCGCCGCCGTTCCGTTGTACCGACTGGTTCAACCGGGCTAACCCGATCTGCGCGCAGGGCCTGGAAATCTCCCGACAGCAACTGCAGGAATATCGTCAGCCGGTCTTGACGGCCTTTGCCGAAATCCAGCGACAGCTACCCACCATCGGCATCTGGGACCCCTTCCCCATTCTCTGCCCCGCCGAAACCTGCAGCGCCTGGCACGAAGCCAGGCCGCTATTTCTGGATGCCGACCACATCAGTGGTTACGGCAACAGCCGGCTGCTGGCAGACTTCAGCACCTACATGAACGCCCGCCTGGAAAGCCCCCTGGCGCGGCATACCCCTTGAGCGAAATGGCCCCGCACGCATGTCGTCCTCGCTGAAAAGCGTCACTGGCAGCCCCCTCGCGCCCCTGCCGTATCAACCCTATATAGATGGCATGAGGGCGCTGGCCGTGCTCTCGGTACTGATCTACCACCTGCACGGTCCCTGGCTGCCCGGCGGCTTCGTCGGTGTGGACGTATTTTTCGTCATCTCCGGCTTCGTCGTCAGCGCCTCGATCGCTGGCTTCAAAGGCCGGGGCCTGTGGCAGTTCCTCGGCTACTTCTATAGCCGCCGCATCACCCGCATCTTTCCCGCGCTGATCGTCTGCCTGCTGGTCACCGCCCTGTTCAGCGCCCTGTTCATTCCTGCTGCCTGGCTCAGCGCCGTCAACCAGCAAACCGGCTTCTATGCGTTCTTCGGCCTGAGCAACTTCATCCTCGCGCAATCGGGGCGCGACTACTTCGCACCGGCCACCGAGTACAACCCCTACACCCACACCTGGTCGCTGGCGGTCGAGGAACAGTTCTATCTCGTCTTTCCGCTGCTATTCATCGCCTGGCTGGTCGGGGGCCGAGGGCGCAAGCTGTCCGCAGGGCTGTTCGCCATCGGCGCGCTGGCCTCCATCGGCTATGCCATATGGACCTTGCGCAGCGACCCTGTAGCGGCCTTCTTTCTCGCACCGGGACGCTTCTGGGAGCTGGCGGCGGGCGTGCTGCTCTACCAGTGCATCGGCCAGCGCCGCGAACAGCCAACGGCGCGGCACTGGGACGGGCTGGCATTGGCGGCGCTGCTGCTGATTCTGCTGGCGTTCATCCTGTCGCGCTCGAGCAACTTTCCCTTCCCCGGCGCCTTGCTGGCCGTGGCGGGCACCCTCGGGCTGATCATCTGCCTGCACCGCCGCCCCGGCTTCATGCATCGCGTACTGGGCTGGCGGGGCCTGGTGATGGTCGGGCGTATCTCCTACTCCCTGTACCTGTGGCACTGGCCCGTGTTCGTACTGTTTCGCTGGACCTGCGGCCTGGAGACCGCTGTAACCCGGCTGGCAGCAGTGGCACTGGCTTTTCTGCTGGCGTTTGCCTCCTACCACTGGGTGGAAAACCCGCTGCGCCACGCCACCCTGCTGCGGCGCCTGCCGAAGGCGGTGACGATCCTTGCCGGGCTGGCAGCCATCGGCCTGGGGAGCTGGGGCGCGCGCCTGCTCGACGAACACACGGCCTCCATCTCCCTGAGCCAGCTCAGCCGCCAGCCCGAGCTGTGGTACCCCCACGGCTGGTCCGCCAACCCCCAGCGCCCCGGATGCAATGCCGATCCCGAATACCGCAATGCCGAGGGCGGGTTGCTGCTGATCTATCAGGCGCGGGGCTGCCAGGAGCCGCTGCCGCCAGCCAGCACCACGCTCTATGTCATCGGTGATTCCCACGCCCTGGCCTATGAAGGACTGTTCAAGCAGTACGCCATGCAAACCGGGCGCACCGTGCATGCCTATAACAATGGCGGCTGCCCCTTCATCAGCCTGCAGCCCTGGCGGGACAGCGAAAACCCCGGCTGCCTCCAGCACATCGACGCGGCGCTACGCGACCTGCGTACCCGGATAAAACCGGGCGATATCCTCTTCCTGCCCTCGCTGCGCATGCCTAGGCTGGCTGACCAGTGGGGCGTGTTCAGTGATGAGAAAGTACAGGAACAGGTATTCAGCGACCGCGCCATTGCCGGCCGCCAGCGCGCACAGGCTGACGCGGTAGAGGTCTTGCGTGAGTTTGCCGCTGGCGGCGTGCATATCATCCTGGAGGGGCCCAAGCCGCTGTTCAAGGCCCCACCGTTCCGCTGTGCGGACTGGTTCAGCCGGCACAACCCGGTCTGCGCACCCGGCTTCAGCCTACCGCGTGAAGAGCTACAGGCGTACCGCCAGCCGGTACTGGATGGCTTTGCCGAAATTGCCCGGCAACTGCCCGGCGTGGGCATCTGGGACCCCTTCCCGCTGCTGTGCCCAGGGGCCGAGTGCTCGGCCTGGCGCGACGGCCAGCCCCTGTTTCTCGACGGCGACCATCTCAGCGGCTATGGTAATCAATTGCTGCTGCCCTACTTCATTCACCATCTGGAAACCCAGGCAGTTGATGAAGACAGGAAATTGGCGCCATGACCTTGAAATTGCTCGCATCATTTTGATGTTAGTCTTGTTGCCTGCGACGAAAAATGTGTAGCATGACGGGGCTTGATATCGAGTGTATGCAAATGCCTAGGACAACGAGCATTGCGGCACCTGATACTGCACCACCCATCAAGGGGGGCCATGCCCCGATGGGGCATGGCAGGTAGGCCGAGCCGACGGGCTCTATGCACCCAGGTCTACATGTCGATTCGACCTAAATTTTTTGGAGAGATTGCTAAATGGCAACTGCATCTGATCTGCAACAGCTGTACATCGGTTACTTCGGCCGCGCGGCCGACCAAGCTGGTCTGAACTTCTGGCTGGACGCCATCAACAGCGGCGGCCTGAGCCTGGACAACGTTCACACTGCATTCGTCAACAGCGACGAGTACAACGCTCAGTACGAAGGCATGACCGTCAGCGAAAAAGTAGCTGCCGTTTACGAAAACGTCCTGGGTCGCGTTGCTGACGAAGCCGGTCTGGAGTTCTGGACCAACGCCATCAACACCGGTCTGATCACCGAAGACCAGCTGATCGAAGGCCTGCTGAGCGGCCTGAGTGCCAACGATGCTGCGATCATTTCCAACAAGATCGTTGTTGCTAACTACTACACCTCCGCCAAGGGCGACGCTTACGTCGAAGCCAGCAAGGCTGAAAGCGCCGGCATCCTGGCAGGCGTAGACGCCACCGTTGCCAGCGTTTCCGCTGCGCTGAACGACGTTGCTGCTGTTACCGGCGTAAGCAATGCACAGCTGGCCTCTGCCCTGGCTACTCTGGATGCCGCGCAAGATGCACAACAGGCCTACGCCGAAGCGTACCTGGGCGCTGCAGCAACCAAGACCCCTGCTGACGTTGCTACCGCCCAAGGCGACATCAACGCCGCTGTTGGCACTGCTGCTACCGCTCTGAACAATGCAATTACTGCCGTTGGCGGTACTGCTATTGATCCGACCCCGGGTACCGGTGACAGCGCTGCAAACATCACTGTCAAGATCCAGTCTGCTGTCACCCTGGCTGCTAACAACGTGACCACTGCTCAAGCAGGCGTTAGCGCTGTAACCGGCCTGACCGCGAAGGTCAACACCTTCAACTCTCAGCTGGCTGCTTTCGAGAACGCTGTTAAGGCCGCCAATGCTGCTGAACTCGAGCAAGATGCCGAACAGGCCAAGTTCGAAGTGGTCAACGGTGGTGCCGTTACCATTAACGCTAACGGCACTATTGCTAACGTTATCGTTCTGGACAGCAGCAACAATCTGGTTCTTGACAGCACTTACGCTGCCGGCGCCAATCCGACTCAGCTGGCTGCAGCCAACGAACTGCTGAAAGACATCAAAACCAGCCTGGCCGCTGAAAAAGCGCAAACTGACGCAGCTGCTGCCCTCGACAAAACTGGTGCACAGATCGATGCCCTGGGCGCCGACGCCTACACCGCTGTTGTAGGTGATACCGCCGGCTCCTTCGCTGGTGGCCCGGCTGCCGACCTGGTTGAAGCTCTGGCTGAGCAGAAAGCTCTGCAAGATGCCATTCCGCCGTTCAACGAGGCGGCCGCTGACGCAGCCGAGTACCAAGCCCTGGCTGATGCAATCACCGCTGCTGAAACTGCCATCACTTCTGGCCTGGGTTACACCGTTGAGGTAGTTGATGCAGCTACCGAAGCTGGCACTGCTGGCAAGGATGTTTTCCTGGTTGGCGATACTGACTCTACTATCACCATCACCGCTGGCGACGTCCTGTTCGTTGGCCCGGGCTTCAAGCTGGGTACCGACACTGACAAGACCACCGTCAAGGTTGAGGGCGGTGACGCCAGCGTCCTGGAAGTGTTCCTGACCCAGGCTAATGGTGCTGGCAACGTCCACGTTGTAGTCGAGCAGACTGCGTTCGGTAGCAACGCAGCCACTCAAGAAGTAACCACCATCGAACTGGCCGGTGTTACCGACATCAGCAAAGTAAGCTTCGATGCCCAAACCGGCCTGATCTCCATCGCCTGATGTGATCTGTCCGTCCTGCACGACACGGCACCTGCCCGTGTCGTGTAGCCATAAAAACCCGGCTTTTGCCGGGTTTTTTATTGACCTTAATTAGCTGCCCCCTTAATAGGCGTCCTGCTACGACAAAGGCGCTCATCAGTGACAGTAGGCGCTCCTGCCTTGCACCATGCCATGACTGAATAATTGTGCTTACTCAGGCACTGTCAGTGAGTTCACTAGCTGCATCATCAAAGCGCCCTCATCAGACTATAGCGACCGCAAGACACGAGCATATATTGACTCCGACACGTCAGAGCGATGGGTAATATTGCCTGCACTGGCCGACCTTTCACATACAATTACTGTACGCCCGCACTCATCGCCCGCGAGCTTCCCTGCTCGCAACAAAGCAGCCAATACGCAGCCCGTGCAAAAGCAAACGCCCCGTAAGCCGGGGCGTTTTGGGTACAGCTTCAAGCGCTTCTAATGTGCCATGCGTTATTTCACCCAGCACCTAGACTGCCGAGTGCGCCGCTTGGCAGCAGTCGCACCACGCGCGATGGTCAGATGATGGCAAAGTCGAAGCTGTAGTAGCTGCCCTGGCCAGCAGCGTTAAGCTCACCGCCACCCAGCTGGATGATCACCTGCTCACCGGCGAATACGGTCGCGGTCGCCTGGTAATGGTAGTCCTCTGCCGGGCCACGGTAGGTGGCCTTGCTGACGTAATTGTCGAACAGCCCCGCCACGTTGACGTAGATACTTGGGTCACCATAGAAATCCATCTGCAGCACGCCGTCACTGGGTGCGGTGAAGGTGTAGCCGTCGGAGGTGTCCTTGTAGATCTGCCCGTCCTGGTTGTAGCGCAGCCCCAGCACGCCCTCGACATGGGTATCGAAGGTGATCTTGGTCAGCTTGCTGAGCTGCGCGTAGGTATCGACCTGACGATCATCGTAGATTTTCGGCAGAGGCTTGATGGGCGGCGAGGCCTCTACCTGGCCGAGAAACGTGGTAACACCGGACGAGATCTGCCCGGACGTTGACTCCTTGCCAATGCTGCTGAGAAAGCTACGTGCCGCATCGATATCGCGCTCGTCATAGGAGCCGCTCAGACCCTTGCTTTCCATCTGCGTGGTCGCAAGCGCGGCGGCTTCGACCTTCTTGTTGACGATGATCAGATCATCGCCACTGGTGGCGCCGTTGAGAATCGACAGGGCTGCACTTTGCAGCGAAACATTGCCTGAGTCGATCTGATTGGCCCACCACTGTTTGCCCGACTCTTCCGCTTCACGGTTGAACAGTTGCAGATAGATTTTCTCGACTCGCTGCAGCGTGGTGCCTGCGCCGTAAAGCGCGGTGCTTTCAGCCGAGGCCCCGAAGGCATCGATGATGGAAGCCAGGTTGCCGCCGCTCTGTTCCAGTACCTGAGCCCAGAACTGCTGGCCGGCGTAGTCAGCCGGTCGCCCATAGAAGGCGACGTAGGCTTTCTGGACCATTGCGAGAGAGGATGCGCTTGCCATGCTAGTGAAACTCCATTGTCCATGTGACAGTCATATGCAGGCAAAATGATATCGAGCGCAGCGACAGGCGGTAAACAAAAAAAATACTGTGCGATGGCTCTGCAATGGGGGGTTTAGCCGACCGCAACGCCAATCAACATCTGCTGCATAGCGCTGGTGCTGCAGGCGAGCGCAGATTACTCAACTAGCTTTAGAGCACATTACCGGCTCTCGCGCCTTTCTTTGATCAGGTCCCGCGGTGCATCACGCCCAAACGCTTGTAGCCGGCAACGGCTTGATGCCGCTCACGTAATAAAGAGCGAAAGCAATCAGCCTCTTGCCCGCCCCCCCTATCCGCCAGACGCGCCCCGCGCCGAACGGGAAGGGGCAGTCAAGCGCAGGAGTCTTGAGTGAACAGAATTGGGACAATGGCAGGCTATTCGACCTGGCCTGTCCATTTACGCTAGCGCATATGGATCGGCCAGATCGCAGCTTAACCCAGACCTATGTCGACCACTGCCGGCACGCCGACGATGCCGATTGCGTTGCCATCGCTGGGCAGGAAGCGGTCGTGGTACTCAGCGGTGGTCGCGGTCGACACCGCCATGAACTGGGTGACATCGCCAATTGCGGCATAGTGCTGGAGCCAGAAGTCGCGGCCCTCGGCATCCGGTGCGCGGTTGAGCAAGCCCAGGTAGAGCAGGTCAACCGCTACGTCATCAGCCATCGCGGCCTTGTATTCGCTGGATTGGGATACACCGTAGAGCATGCCGCCACGGGTCGTCACGCCGGTGTCGATCTTATCCAGCCACCAGGCTCCACCTTCGGCATCCGCCGCACGCCCGAGCACGTTCTGGTAGATGAAGTCGACGAACTGGCTGTTGCTCAAGTCAGCGTGTTGCGCCATGAATTCGGGGGAATTCAGAAACGCCTCGCCTATTTGCGCCTGGCCTACGTTTTCGTTGGCGCGGGCCAGCCAGTAGTTATAACCGCAGAGTTCGGGGCTACGGTCCAGAATGGCGTGGTAGAGGCGAATGATGGCGGCGGCATGGGTATCCAGCTCGCTGCTGCCCAGCACCTGGCTCAACACTTCGACCTTGCCGATGTTGCCCTGGCTGAGTTGGCTGGCCAGTTCGGCGGCCTGGCTGTCACCGTGCCCTTCGCGGCCATAGAGGTCTCGCCACAGTTGGTTGACCCACTGACTGGCGTTACCGAAGACATCGTTGTCTTTCTGGTTGACGTCGGTGCCCGTGAGCAACTCGATGGCATCAGGGATCTGGTCCTGGTCCGCATCGATACGGAACGGGTCGTGGGGGCACGCGACATTTTCGGCAAGGATGCCGAGGATGCCGGGGTCGGTGATGATGCCATCGGCCTTGCCATCGCTATCGAATTCGCCGCCGTCCTGGATCACGAAGTCGAGGCGGGTCTTGCCGTACTCGGTGACGATCTGGCCACCATTCGCCGGGTCGGCCAGGTTCACCCAGACGCCACTGGCGTTCTGCTTGAAGTAGCCGTTGATACCGAGGCTGGCGTCGACGAACAGGCTGAAGGTTTCAACGGAGCCCGGAATGTCCACCTTGGTGGCGAAGGCCAGCAAACCCAGTGGCGCACTCAGGCCACCCGGCAGGACGGCAGGCGCATCCATCTGCTCGAGGTAGGTGATCTGGGCACTGCCGTCGGGGCTGATCTGGCCGGCGAGGCTGTTGGCCACCAGGGTGAGCGGTGTTTGCAGCGCCGAGGGATCGGTGCTGATCTGGCCAGTCTGGCGGAACATCAGCGAGGTAACCTCGCGCTGCTGGCTGTCGAGGATGCCGTCGCCGTTGCCATCGCCCTGCAGCGGCGCACCACCGCCGGGTGTAGGCAGGCCAGGCACGGCGTTTTCTTCTTCGGTACTCACGTTGTCGCCGTCAGGTCCCGGCGTCGGCGTTGGCTGGGGCGAAGACGGCACAGGCTGTGCGGTAAAGTTGTAGGTGGTCTTGTCGGTCACAGCAGCGGCGGCATTGCCCGCCAGGTCCTGCAGCGCACCTGCGTCCCAGGTGATGTAGTAGCTGGTGCCGTAGGCCAGGCTGGCGGTGGGGTTGATGACCAGCGCGCCGTCAGCGTTGATGGTGATGGTGGCCGGCACCAATGTGTCGGTAGCCGTGCTCTTTAGATAGACGCGGGAAAGATCGCTACCGGCCATGCTCAGCGGCTCGGAGAACTTCAGTACGAGGTCGCTGGTGATGGAAACGCCGGTCGCATCGTCCACGGGCGTGCTGCCTGCAGAGTCGAAGGCAGGCGCTGTGGTGTCAATGGTGATGAGCAGAGGGCTGCTGAACACCGACTTGTTACCCGCTGCATCGGTGGCCTGGACCGTCAGGGCATGGCTGCCGTCGGCCAGCGCAGAGCTGGTGATGCTCCAGTTGCCGGCGCCATCGGCCGTGGTGCTGCCCAGCAGCGTGGTGCCAACGTACAAGCTGACCGTGGCGCCGGATTCGGCTGTTCCCGTTAGGGTCGGGGTGGTGTCGCGGGTGATACCGTCGTTGTTGCTGACGCCGGTGTCCGAAGCTGGCTGAAGTGTCGGCACCGACGGCGCGCTGGGCGCTATACCGTCCACCAGCACGGCTGCTGTACTGCCGACCGAGTTGAGCGTGAGCACCGCGTCGTTGCCGTTCAGATCAGTGAGCCTGCCGCCGTTAAGGGAAAGCGAACTGACGGTGATGCCATTCGCATCGAGCCAGCCTGGCTGGACAATAGCGCTGAACTGCAGCGCCGATGTGCCCGAACCGGAGACGTAACTCGCATAGTACGTATCGGCACCGATCAGCATAGCGATGCGTGGCGCGCCGCCCACGTTGATCGCTTCACTGAAGTTAACGGTGAAGGTGAGGTCCGCACCTATGCCGTAGGTGCCATTGGCCGGCACACTGACGGAGCCGACCGTCGGTGCCACAGTGTCGATGGCATAGTTGTTGGAGTCGGCGCGGCCTATACCTGCATTGCCAGAGATGTTTTTAACTCCCGAAAGATCGAGAGTGATCAGGTTCGTGGCATCCGCGACCCCGGTATTGGGGGTCAGGTTGAGCGTCCAGGTTACGCCGCCGTCGCTGCTGTTAAGGCCGCTCAAGCTGCCGTTAGAGACGCTCAGGTCAGACAATGTGAAGTCCAGCACGGCTTCGCTAAAGGTGATGACCACCAGGCTGGTTTCGCCGATTGTCAACACGTTATCAGTTACCACGATGGTGGCGCTCGGCCGTGCGGTATCAACGGCGTAGTTGTTCGACGTAGCGATGCCCGTACCTGCGTTACCGGCGAGGTCGCTGACGCCCGACTTGTCGAGGGTGATCAGGTTGGTGGGGGCACTGATATTGGCAGTGGGGGTCAGGGTCGTGGTCCAGGTAATACCCCCATCAGAGGAGCTGAGGGCGCTCAAGGTACCGTTGGCGACCGTCAGGTCATCCTCTGTGAGGCCTGTAACGGCTTCGCTGAAGGTGATGGTCACTGTGCTGGTTTCACCAGCCGCAAGTGTGGCGTCAGCCACGACAATCGAGGCGCTCGGCGGTGTGGTATCGATGGTATAGCTCTGCCCCACGAAGCCGCCGAGGATGGGGTTGCCACTGATATCGCTTATGCCGGTTGCTGCGGCATTGAGATAGAGCCCCAACGTGCCGTCGCCGCTCACGTCGCTCACGGTCAGGGTGTAGCTGCTGCCGAAGCCGCTGATGCTGGTAATGGTGCCATTCGCCGTACCGGTCGAGCCCAGGGCAAAATCGGAAATGTCCACGCCCGTCACCGCTTCGCTGAACGTTATGGTGTAACCCAGGCTGGTGGCGTTGGTGCTGGCAGCACCATCGCGCGTGATCGAGGTGACGATGGGCGCCACGTCGTCCGTTGCGGTGATGGTGAAGCTTTTCTCGAAGGTAGCGCTGCCGTCGCTGGTTGCAACGCGTACGCTGTAAGCACCTGGGGCAAGCGCTGCCGCGTCATTGGCGCGCAGCATGCCACCCTGGATGGAGAACAAGGCGTTGTGGGTGTCGCCCATGCCGCTGACCAGTGTGTAGGTGTGCGTCTGGCCAGTGTCGACATCGGTGGTGGAAAGACTACCAACGCTCGCGTTGATGCCGCCGGAGTGGCTCACCGTGGCAGCCGATAGCGCGATATCGGTAGGCGCATCGTTCACGGGGGTGACGTCGAGCGTGATCACGCCGTCGGCTGGCCCGCTGCCCAGGGTATCGCGCACACGAGTGGTGATGGTGATGTCCTGGTCCCAGTTGGCCGCAGGCGCGAAGGCTACCGCTGCCAGTGCCAGATTGACGTCGCCCGCCACGCCGACCACCGTCCAGACACCCGTGCCGGCGTTATAGGTGGAGGTCGCCCCGCCGAAGGTGCCGGTACTCAGGCTGCCTGCGACCGGGTTGCTCAGGGTCAGTGTCACTGTCAGGATGTCGCCGTCGGGATCGGTGACGACGATATCGCCGAGGGCCACGGAGGGCGCGTCTTCGGTGTAGCTCACCGTCTGGGTGAGGTTGGTGGCAGTGGGCGCCGCATTGACGATGACTTCGGTACCTGTGCCATTGGTTACCGCCGTCTGCCCCGCCTGCATGCGCGTGCCAGCCGTGGTGGTGACATCCGTATCGCCGTCGATGGAGAGGATGTAGGTCTGCCCTCCGGCCAGGCCAGTCGTATCGTTGTAGTAGGCGTTGATGGTGTAGGTTTCGGCGCCGCCATCGTTCACCGAGATGTTCAGCCCGGCGAAGGTGATGGTATTGGTCGCTGCGCTGTAGGTGCCGATGACATTGTTCGCATCATCGCCGTTCAGGCGCCAGGTTACCTTGCTGAAGTCGCCTGTGCCCGAGGTGTGGACCACCAGGCTGCTGACACCCAGGGCGACGTTGTCACCACCGCCACCATCCGTCAGGGTGAAGTCGAAGACATTCACCGCCTCGCCCACCGTGTCGGCGGATGCAGGCAGGCCGACAGGTTCGCTGACACCGGGGGCCGGAGTCAGGGTGCCGTCGGCGTTGGTTGGGGGCGTCGAGTTGTTGATGAATATCTTGACTGCGGCGGAGTAGGTGTATGTAGCCCAGTCCATCGAGTAGAACGCTACTGCCAGGTCCAGGTCGCCGTCGCCATCGACATCCCCGGCCGCGAGGATTCTGCCATTCACCGGCGCACCGTAGTAGGTGAAGGCACCATCCTGGAAGGTGAAGCCCGAATCCACGAGCACGCCGGAACCGTTGTTGATCATGAGCTTCTGGCCCAGACCATCAAGGTATCCATCTCCATCGACATCGGCGAATGCGCCTGGCGCTTCGGAAGAGTTGAAAACCTGCAACTGAGTTCCGATCGTACCGCTGCCGTTGTTCTCGAACAGGATGAGATTGGCTGGCGGGCCGTTCATTCCACTGACTAGAGCGTCGGCGTAGCCATCGCCCGTCAGGTCCGCAGAGCGGGCAATGCCACCATAAACATCACCAAAGCTGCTGAGCTGGGTGAAGCCACCGCTGCCATCGTTGCGCAGAATTCGGATGGAGTTCTCTTCAACGGCCACGACGTCCTGATCGCCGTCCTTGTCCAGATCCACCAGCGTCAATGAAAGCGGATCACTGACCTTGGCCGGGCTGGACGACAGTGTGAACGCACCGGAGCCATTGTTCTTGTATACGGCGTAGTTGCCCTGAAAATTTCCGACGAATATATCCAGATCGCCATCGTTATCCAGATCACCAATGTCAGCGGTCCTTACATTGCTGCCAATGGTCGCACCAGCTGTAAACGTGCCATTACCGTTGTTTTGCCATATCTGCAGAGGTGAGTCGTATGACCGAGTGATCAACTCCAACTCAGGATCGTTGTCGATATTGACCAGCCACGACTGGACAACACGTGCGGCAGGAAAGGTCTGGTGCAAAGTGAAGTTGCCGGCACCATCATTTTTCCAGATCTGGCTGCCCTGACTACCTGCGGCCCTTTCTACGCCGATATAGATATCGAGATCGCCATCACCATCGAAGTCAGCGAACTGGGCTGTACTGGCATTGGAGTTGTCACTGTTGCTCGAGAAATACCAGAGCATCTGTCCGGGGATGAAAGAGAGGGCCATCCTGTAGTCCTTTACTCAGTTCGCATTGGGTTTGATGACTCTGGCCTGGCCGCGTGTATCGTTACGCCAGAAAGCCATGTCTCGGTACTTCTCGAAAATGTCGGGTGGCAGCACGGTGGTGCGCTCTTCGAAGGCCACTTTCGGACGGATGCGGTGCATGCCTGCAATGCCCAGCGCCTCGTCGAACTCTGGGGCATCGAACTCCACGTTCTCGAAGTCGTGCCCGTCGAACCAGGGCTCTTCGATGAACTGATAAACCAGACGCAAGACCTGCGCCGGCGCACGAGCCAATAGATCATAGTCCACCAGCAAGAGATTGCTCGCGTGAGGACCGTAATAAGCCTCTTTCAAGGCCGCCCAGGGAAAGCCTATGAGACGGTCATGCCGCGCCAGCGCGGCCATGCGACTGTATACGGTCATTCGCTCGGATTCGCTGGAGAACAGCTTGGTATTCTCGAACGGATTCTTCTGCAGCAGGCGCTCGATGCTGTCCATGATCCATGGTACGTCGCGTACGCAAGCGATCACCTTGGCCTGAGGAAACATATCGGCCACGAAAGGCATCTTGGCGCACCACATGCGGTTGGTATCAAACACCACGTCTTGCGCACGGTCGCCATGATAAGAGTCGAAAATCCCTGCGAGTATCCTGCGGCGCTGTTGTGCATCGACCATCAGCGCAACTTCGCTTCCGCTGCTCATGAGTTTGATATTGGCAGACACCAGCGCGCCTACCGGGCTGCTCATACCCGCGTGAAAACGCGGGTTCTGCCGTAACAATGCCGAAAGCAGCGTGCTGCCCGAGCGAGGCAGGCCAGAGATGAAGTGGTAGCGCGGTGTTGGCTTCATAGTAGGGGTGTACGTCGCAAGGGTGAACGGTCAAGCCGTGAGCATCTGCTGCACGGCCACGTTAAGTTCGATCTGACTGGTGTCGATGCACAGCGCAGGTGTCAGCGGCATTTCATAAGCCGCCTGCACGCCTGTCATTTGCATGGTGTGGTCGTTTCTAGCTCGGGCGTACAGCCCTTTGGTATCACGCGCTTCGCACACTGACAGCGGGGTGCTGACGTGAATTTCCTTGCAGCACTCAAGCCCTATGATTGCGTAGGCTGCTTCGCGGGCATGCGAGGATGGGGACACCATGGCGACGACAGCATGGATAGCGTTGGCATTGAGCAATCGCGCCATATGTGCGGCGCGGCGCACGTTTTCCGCGCGACTGGAGACGTCAAAGCCAAGGTCATTACAAAGTCCGGCGCGTAATTCATCCCCGTCGATAATGCAGGCAGCTTCTCCGCGCTCACGCAAGGCGACCGCCAGAGCCTGAGCAAGGGTACTTTTACCTGCACTCGGCAAACCGGTAAGCCACCAGGTCGCAGCTTTTGGTTGAGCCATGGGAGAAGCTCCGGGAAAGCACCGTATTGTTGTTGTGTGCTTGATTGGGAAGGTATCAGCGAAGTATCCAGCTTTGATGGCAATTCGCAATATTTATCGTAAAACCGAAAATATTATCTCTCTCCCCCTTTTTTCATACCGCTTCATGCTCAGGACACTGAGCGATAAACCCCCAGCGTCTGCTCAGCACAACGCTGCCAGGAGAAGGCCTGCGCCCGTTGCACGCCTTCGCTTGCCAGGCGCTGGCGCAATGGCTCGTCGCTGAGTGCCTGCAATAGAAGTTCACGCAGGGTAGCGCTGTCACCGGCGTTGACCAGCAGCGCGCTGTCACCGGTAATTTCCGCCATCGAGGTATCGGCGGTGCAGATCACCGGCACGCCACTTTGCATAGCCTCCAGTACCGGCAGACCAAAACCTTCGTAGCGGGACGGGTAGAGGAACAGGGCGGCGCCAGCATAGAGCAGCGGCAGTTCGGCGGCTGGTACGAAATTGAGGTGGCGCAGGCCATTGTTGGCGACCAGTCGTTCGATTTGTCTGTGCAATTCGATGTTCTTCCAGCCAGATGCACCGGCCAGCACCAATGGGTACTCACGCTGTATTTTGGCAGGCAAGGCCTGCCAGGCATCGAGCAGCGTATCGACGCCCTTGCGCGGCTCCAGCGTGCCGACGAACAGCAGATAACGGCCATGCTCGAGACCCAGGCGCTGCAGGGTTTCGCGGGTAGCCTCGGCGCCACGGGGCTGGTAATGGGCTGCGGCCCCGAGATGGATGGTCCGTACTTTCTCGGGAGCGACTCGATAGTGCTCAAGCAGTTCGCGGCGTACGTATTCGGAATCGGTGATCAGCGCATCGGCGCGTGCCAGTGTGGCGGGCAATTGACTGCTCAGCCAGGCGACACGTTTGGCAGGATGGTGCTGCGGATAGCGAATGAACGACAGGTCATGAATGGTCGCTACGCACGGGCCTCGGTGGCGCTTTAGGATGAAATTGGGTTCGTGGTAGACATGCCCGCCCAGGCGCCGGGCGTTGAGCTGGAGCAAGCCATTGCGCAGTACTTCTCTTGCTCTGTATGCGAGCATGGAGTTGCGCAGCAGACGACCGACCATACCGCCGGAATGGCTGCTGGCGGCAGGCGCAGGTGCTGTGGCGGCCAGGAGAGCCTGCTGCGGGGTCTGGAAGCGGCTGCCGGAAAAGCACTCCACTTCAAGTGCATCGTCGCGTGCGAAGGCTTGCAGGAGGTTGAGGGTGTAAGTGCCGATGCCGGTGATCGGCGGCTTGAGTGATTCGGTATTGAGCAGCAACTTCATGGGGGGCATGTACCTGGCCGGTTGGCTGAGCCGCGGGGGCGTGAGTGTACGTCAGCACCCTCACGCCGGCCACGGTGCGGCCCGGCAGCAGTCAGACGTACTGACCTTCGAGCCAAATGCCTTGTTCCAGAACGCCTTGCAGCTTGATCTGGTTTTCAGGGCTCTCGGCGAAGTACGCCAGCACTTCGCTGTTCGGCAGGCCCTGCTGCATTTTATCCAGCCAATAGGCTTTGCCGCTGGCGTCCGGATCACGGTCGAGCACGTTGTTATAGTACCCGGTGAGCAGTTGATCATTGCTCGGAGCGCTGCCGTAAATACCAATGAACTCGGGACTTCTGGTGAAGTAGCTTGCCACCTCGCCAAGCGACATGCCCTTGTCCATCGCGCTGATCCAGTAGCTCAGCCCGGCAGTGTCGGGGGTGCGGTCGAAAGCGGCCTGATAAAGCCGATAGGCACTGCCTGCGGTCTCGCCAGCGCCAACGTCCAGGGCCATGGTGCCGTCCCAGAAGGCGGCACGCTCGATGCTGATCAGCGTATCGACATCGGCAGGATCGCTACGGCTGATGATCTGGGTGTAATCGGCACCCAGGTTGAACTGGAAGTCACCGTGGTAGCCCTTGTAGATCACCGTATCGCGACCGGCGCCGCCGTCGAACGCGTCAGGCGCATTGGTGGCGTAGAAAATATCGTCACCATCGGTGCTCGCCGCGTAGCGCGGCGGCAGCATGGCGTCGTTATCTGCAATGAGCTGCATCAGTTCATCGTAATGCAGGCCAATATCAGCCCAGAAGCTGCTGATCTCGGTGCCGGCGGATTTGACACCAATGATGGTCGGCTCTCCATTTTCATAGACAAACAACGGGCCGCCGGAGCTGCCTTTACCCATGATGTCGGTGCCCTGGCGGTAATAGCCGGAATACACCTCGTAGCCGCTTTCCTTGTTGATCCAGGCCTGGCCCAGCATCATGCCGGTGCTGCCATCGGGATAACCGATCTGGTATGCCCACTGCGGTTGGTCGTAGCCAGGGGACAGGGCGAACCAGCCCCGATCGTCGCCAACGGGAATATCCAGGCCTATGAGGGCGACATCGCTCTGCACTTCGCTCAGTGTCATTCCCTGATTGTCACCGTCTTGATATACGCCGCTAGGCCAGGCAGTGGCCTCCCAGCGATAGTTGCCCTGGTTGAGCAGTGTGCCGGACTCGTAACGACCTTCGCGGGCGTTGTAGTCAGCGCCGAAATAGAAGTCAATGCCAGTGGCCCAGCCGCCGTAGTCCGGGTTGTAGAGCATGTGGGTGGCGGTCAGAACATCGTTGCGGCCTACCAGAGCGCCGGTGCCCCGATAGATGAGTCCGTCGGGAAAGCTCACCTCCAGGTGAACGATGGCGTTGTAGGGGTAGTCGTTAAGGGTTTGAATCTCTTTGAGCATGCCTGCTATCTCATCCTTTGATTGCAGTTGCAGTATCTGGAGCCAAGTTGCTGACGGCAACCCAGGAAAGGCTCTGGTGTGCAGCAAATCGCACAAACAGGCCGCATCGAGCGCTAATCAGGTTCGCGGTTGGCCGGAGGCGATCAGTCTTGTTGCATGACGCTTCCCAGGCTCTGATAATCCGCTACCCGCCTTGATAGGAACGACACTGGAGCTTTCGATGTTCACGCCTGTAATTTTGGCCGGCGGTAGCGGTTCGCGCCTTTGGCCGCTGTCTCGCCAGCGCTTCCCCAAGCAGTTTCTGTCGCTGGATGGGCAGGGCCTCGGCACCATGTTCCAGCGCACGCTGGCGCGCCTGGAGGGGCTGGAGCACTCCGCCCCGCTTGTCGTGAGCAACGAGGATCACCGCTTCGTCGTAGCCGAACAATTACGCCAGGCTGGCGTCAACGGCCGGCGCATTCTACTTGAGCCGATCGCGCGCAATACAGCACCGGCCATCGCACTGGCAGCGCTCGAGGCCGTACGGGACGGTGATGATCCTGTATTGCTGGTACTGCCCGCCGACCATCACATACGCGATGACGATGCTTTCCGCGCCGCGATTCGCTGCGCCGAAATACAGGCGCGTGCAGGCCGCCTGGTGACCTTCGGGGTCACACCTACTCACGCGGAAACGGGCTTCGGCTACATCCAGTGCGGGGCAGCAGCCGAGGAAGGCGGCTTCGCCATCGCTGCATTCAAGGAAAAGCCGGAAGCTGAAGTGGCCGAGCAATATGTGGCCAGTGGCGATTATCTGTGGAACGGCGGTATGTTCATGTTCCGCGCCTCGGTTTTTCTGGCGGAATTGGGCCGCTTGCGCTCGGATATCCTTGATTGCTGCTGGGCTGCGATGGAGAAAGCCGAGCTGGATCGCGACTTTCTCCACTTGCCGCTTGAAACCTTCTCGGCCTGTGCGGGCGAGTCGGTCGACTACGCAGTGATGGAACATACCTCGCTGGGATTGGTCGTGCCGCTCGATGCGGGCTGGAGCGATCTGGGCAGCTGGGCCGCGATCTGGGAAGCTGGCCCGCGCGATGCTGACGAAAATCGCTTCGAGGGCGACGTGCTGAGCATTGCCACACGCAATAGCCTGGTGCAGTCCAATCATCGCCTGGTGGCTACGGTTGGTGTCGAGGACCTGCTGGTAATCGAGACCAAGGATGCCGTGTTGGTGGCGCACCGCGATCAATCTCAGCAGGTGAAAGGAATCGTCGAGCAACTGCAGGCCGCCGATCGCAGTGAGTTCGTCGAGCATCCGCAGGTCAGCAGGCCATGGGGCCACTACGACAGCATTGACCGTGGCAGCCGTTATCAGGTCAAGCGCATTTGCGTGATGCCTGGCGAAAGCCTGTCTCTGCAGATGCATTACCACCGTGCCGAGCATTGGATCGTGGTGTCGGGCACGGCCAAGGTCATCTGCGGCGAGAACGAGCAGATCCTGTCGGAAAATCAATCCACTTATATTCCACTGGGCGTCAAGCATGCGCTGTCCAACCCCGGCAAGGTGCCTCTGGAATTGATCGAAGTGCAGTCCGGATCGTATCTCGGCGAAGATGACATCGTGCGCTTCCAGGACCGTTACGGACGCGTTCCTTCGTGATGGCCTCTCTGTTGGCAGCCCAGGACGAACACAGATGTCCTGGCCGCCAACGGAATACCGTTCAGCCGATTGCGGCGCCTGCCGTTGCCGACACCTGTTGCTGCCAGTAGACTGGCCAGGTTCTTGTCGGGGTGCCTCGAATCGGAGGCTGAGATCGGAGAGTTCCGGATCCCGTTGAACCTGATCAGGTTAAGGCCTGCGTAGGGAACAAGAGGTATCCGCTCCGGCACCCGCTGGATGGATTCCCCCACACCGCACTCGTGGTGTGCCCGCGCCCTGGCTGTTTGATCATGTGCGTTCAAGAACGTATTCACGATCTTGCGAGCTAGAGCCCAGCAAGGCGGAAGTAGGTGAGAAAGCGGAGTGTACTTTTGTACATGAGCATTTCGAGCCTGCTTCCAACGCAGCGGGGCCGACGCGCAGCTGGTCGTGATTACGTTCTTCGAATCCTGCATGTTCAAGCAGCCAGGGCCCGGCGTTGCTTCATCGCGTGCGCCCATCAGGTTCTCCCCGACATCAAACCGAGGAGCCACCCGATGAGCATCAAACAACAACAGAACCTCAGTGAATCCGCCCAGGTCGACCAGCAGTCGATCCAGCCCTTCCCCCGTTCGCAGAAAATCTACGTACAAGGTTCGCGCCCAGACATCCGCGTGCCGATGCGTGAAATTAGCCTGGACGTGACGCCGACCGACTTCGGTGGCGAAATCAACGCCCCGGTCACCGTCTACGACACGTCCGGCCCCTACACCGACCCGAGCGTGACCATCGACGTGCGCAAGGGCCTGGCCGACGTGCGCAGCGCCTGGATCGAGGATCGTGGCGATACCGAGCGCCTCGATGGTCTGTCCTCGGAGTTCGGCCAGCGCCGCCTGGCCGATGAAGAACTGACCAAGATGCGCTTCGCCCACGTGCGCAACCCGCGTCGCGCCAAGCCCGGCAAGAACGTCAGCCAGATGCACTACGCGCGCCAGGGCATCATCACCCCGGAAATGGAATACGTCGCCATCCGCGAGAACATGAAGCTCGCCGAGCACCGCGCGGCCGGCCTGCTGAATGAGCAGCATGGCGGCAACAGCTTTGGCGCCAGCATTCCCAAGGAGATCACTCCCGAGTTCGTGCGCCAGGAATTGGCTCGCGGCCGCGCCATCATCCCGGCCAACATCAACCACACCGAGCTGGAGCCGATGATCATCGGCCGCAACTTCCTGGTGAAGATCAACGGCAATATCGGCAACTCGGCGCTGGGTTCCTCCATCGAGGAAGAAGTGGCCAAGCTGACCTGGGGCATCCGCTGGGGCTCGGACACGGTGATGGACCTGTCCACCGGCAAGCACATCCACGAAACCCGCGAGTGGATCATCCGCAACTCGCCGGTGCCGATCGGCACCGTGCCGATCTACCAGGCGCTGGAAAAGGTCAACGGTGTGGCCGAAGACCTGACGTGGGAGCTGTTCCGCGACACCCTGATCGAGCAGGCCGAGCAGGGCGTGGACTACTTCACCATCCACGCCGGCGTGCTGCTGCGCTACGTGCCGCTGACCGCCAAGCGCGTCACCGGTATCGTCAGCCGCGGTGGCTCGATCATGGCCAAGTGGTGCCTGGCGCACCACAAGGAGAATTTCCTCTACACCCACTTCGAGGAAATCTGCGAAATCATGAAGGCCTACGACGTCAGCTTCTCGCTGGGCGATGGCCTGCGACCGGGCTCGATTGCCGATGCCAACGACGCCGCGCAGTTCGGCGAACTGGAAACCCTCGGCGAGCTGACTAAGATCGCCTGGAAGCACGACGTGCAGTGCATGATCGAAGGCCCCGGCCACGTGCCGATGCAGCTGATCAAGGAGAACATGGACAAGCAGCTCGAGTGCTGCGACGAGGCGCCGTTCTACACCCTCGGCCCGCTGACCACCGACATCGCGCCGGGCTACGACCACATCACCTCGGGCATCGGCGCGGCGATGATCGGCTGGTTCGGCTGCGCCATGCTCTGCTACGTCACCCCCAAGGAGCACCTGGGGCTGCCCAACAAGGATGACGTCAAGACCGGCATCATCACCTACAAGATCGCCGCCCATGCCGCGGACCTGGCCAAGGGCCACCCGGGTGCGCAGATTCGCGACAACGCCCTCAGCAAGGCGCGTTTCGAGTTCCGTTGGGAAGACCAGTTCAACCTGGGCCTGGACCCGGATACCGCGCGCAGCTTCCACGACGAGACGCTGCCGAAGGATTCGGCCAAGGTCGCTCACTTCTGCTCCATGTGCGGGCCGAAGTTCTGCTCAATGAAGATCACCCAAGAGGTGCGCGAGTACGCCAAGGACCACGGTCTTTCCGATGAGAGCAAGGCCGTTGAGGTCGGCTTCAGGGAGCAGGCCGAGCGCTTCCGGGAAGAAGGCTCGGTGATCTATCGACAGGTTTGAGGCAGCAGATGTGCGGAAACGTGCCGTTGTATGATCGGTGAAAGCGCTTCACGCACACTTCCAGTACGTTGTTAACATCGCAGGCATTATCAGGAATGTTCCACGGCTCAGGGAGGGCCGCCTGCGATGTCACTACCACAACTTATTCATCACGGCGCCGACAAAGGGGTCACCGGTTCGTGCCACCAGCTTTTTCTGGATGCGGATAACAGTGTATTGATCGACTGCGGCCTGTTTCAGGGTGCAGACATTTCAACGGTCGAAGGTGACGAGCACCACCAGGCTGTCGACTTTTCCCTCACGGGCATTCGGGCACTGATCGTCACCCATGTGCACGCCGATCATGTCGGGCGCATACCCTATCTGCTAGCTGCCGGCTTCAAGGGACCGATCCTGTGCAGCATTCCTTCCGCCAAACTCTTGCCGATCGTGCTTGAAGATGCCTTCAAGTTGTCTTTCAGCCGCGATCGAAACCAGGTCGAGCGCTATATAGCCGAGGTGCAGCAGCGCATGATCGCTCTGCCATACGCGACCTGGTTCAAGCTGCAGGACAAGCCCGGGCTGCTGGCTAGGGTGCGCCTGCAACGTGCTGCCCATATGCTCGGTTCGGCGTATGTGGAAGTGGATCTGGACGAGGGGCAGGGGGCTGAGAGCACCCGCGTGGTCTTTTCCGGAGATCTGGGCGCACCCGACGCGCCCATCCTGAAGGCATGCAATGCGCCTGAGCGGGCTGATTTACTGGTGCTGGAAAGCACTTACGGCGATCGCTTGCATGAGAACCGCAAGCGCCGCCGTGAGCGCCTTGAACAGGTGATCGAGCACGCACTGGCCGATAACGGCACGGTGCTGATCCCGGCCTTCAGCTTGGGGCGTACCCAGGAACTGCTCTATGAGCTCGAGGACATCATCCACACCCGTCAACTTGATCAGCCGACGGTTACAGACGACGAGGGCGTAAACTGGCCACACCTGCCTGTTATCCTCGATTCGCCTCTGGCCAGCCGGCTTACCCAGGCCTACCGCGAACTCAAGGAGTTCTGGAACGAGGAAGCTCAGGAGCGGGTGCAATCCGGTCGTCGCCCGCTGGCGTTTGAGCAACTGATCACGGTAGACAGCCATGCCGACCACCAGAGAATCCTCAACCATCTCACCACTAGCGCTCGCCCCGCCATTGTTATCGCCGGTAGCGGCATGTGCACCAGTGGTCGCATCGTCAATTATCTCAAGGCCATGCTGGGCGACCCGCGGCATGATGTGTTGTTCGTCGGCTATCAAGCCCTGGGCACGCCAGGCCGTACAATTCAACGCTTCGGGCCCGACAGGGGTTATGTAGAATTGGATGGTGAGCGTTATGACATCCGTGCTGGCGTACAGACTATCGACGGTTACTCGGCACATGCCGATCAAGCTGGGCTGCTGCGTTTCGTAACCGGCATGCGCGAATGGCCCGGCGAAATTCGTCTGGTGCACGGCGAGGCTCAGGCGCGTCATTCGCTTGGTGAAGCGCTGACACGCACCTACGCTGAAGTACAGCGCGAGGTGATGATAATAAACAGTGAGGTATGAGTGCAGGAGCGTCCCGGGAGTACGATGCGTTTTCTGGTAACAGGGGCGAATGGTTTCGTAGGTACTGCGCTGTGTAATGAACTCGCAGCGAGAGGGCTTTACTGTCGTGCCGCCATGCGCAATGCGATAGACGGAGAGCGGTTCTATGCCAGTGGCGAGCTGACCGCTCATACGGACTGGCGGCCTGCCCTCGAAAATATCGATGTCGTGGTACACCTGGCCGCTCGCGTTCATGTAATGCGTGATGCTGCCGTTGATCCACTTTCCGAGTTTCGAAGAACCAACGTCGAGGCCACAGTGAATCTGGCGCGCCAAGCGGTAGAGGCCGGTGTGCGGCGTTTTGTGTTCGTCAGCTCGATAAAGGTCAATGGCGAGTACTCCCCTGCGGGTGAGGTATTTTCGGAGGCCGATGCTCCGGCCCCCGATGACGCTTACGCCTTGTCAAAATGGGAGGCCGAACAGGCGTTGTTGCGGGTGGGAGTTGAAACTGGGCTGGAAGTGGTGATCGTGCGCCCGCCTCTGGTTTACGGGCCGGGCGTACGCGCCAATTTCCTGCAGTTGCTGCGCCGTGTACGCGGCGGTTGGCCGATGCCTTTCAAGGCCATCACCAACAAGCGCAGTCTGCTGTTTGTCGGCAATCTGGCCGACGCCCTGATCCTGTGTGCAACTCATGACGAGGCGGCAGGCGAAACCTATCTGCTCGATGACGGCAATGCTCTGTCCAGCAGTGAACTGGTCGCAGCCATCGCCAGGAGCCTGGGCGCACCTAATCGCGACTTCGCAGTGCCCTTGTGGGTGCTGAATGCAGCGGCAAGGGTTCTGGGACGTCAGGCCATGATCGAAAGACTCACGCGGTCACTGGTGCTCAGTAATCAGAAGATTACCACCCAGCTTGGCTGGAGCCCCCCATTCACCGTTGATGAGGGTTTGCGTGTTACGGCGCAGTGGTATACCCAGCGCGCTACCAACGCGATTTCATGATTGAATTGCCAGCTTTTTTGTAGTTGGCTGGAGTGAGTGAGTGATTCGTTTCGTCGATATTCTGTTTTCATTGCTCGGCCTTGTGGTCGGCGCTCCTGTCTTGCTCTTGATTTATTGTGTCGGCTTGTTGGATACGGGCTCTCCGCTGTTTTTTCAGCGACGTGTCGGGCGGCATTGCAAGCCGTTCACCCTGGTCAAATTTCGTACGATGCATGTCGATACCGCTTCCGTGGCGAGCCACCTGGCCTCACGCTCAAGTATCACTCGCCTGGGGGCCCTGCTGCGCAAGACCAAGCTCGACGAACTACCCCAGCTATGGAACGTGCTCAAAGGCGAGATGAGCCTGGTCGGGCCACGCCCAGGGCTCTTTAATCAAGAGCAACTGATGCATGAGCGCAGTATCCGCAAGGTCTTCGAGGCAAGGCCTGGTATCACCGGACTTGCGCAGGTGAACGGGATCGACATGTCCACCCCCGAGCTGCTGGCTCAGACCGATGCAGAAATGCTGAGGGAACTGACTCTCTCTCACTATTTCAAACTCATTCTGATGACGGTCCTGGGCAAGGGACAAGGTGACCGGGTAAAGCAGTAGCTACCGGCACATATTGGCCAGCGCGACCACTACCTTGCGTTGGCCTGCTGTGCATAAGCAAGGTCGCCGCACTGTCGATACGATTGGCAAAAGCCATGTACAACCGTGCTTGCGAGAGAGCCTGAACAGCCCCTAGGATGAATGCGGTAAGCCTGCGAACGAGAGCGTAGTAGATGAGTGAACCCTTTAAGCCTGATCCGCAAGCGGTGGAAATCATCGAGCGCGAGAGCTGCTTTCGCGGCTTCTACCGCCTCGACCGGATCAAGCTGCGCCATCGCCAGTTCGCCGGCAACATGGGCCCGCAGCTGACCCGCGAGCTGTTCGTGCGCCATGACGCCGTCTGCGTCTTGCCTTATGACCCGCAGCGCGACGAGGTGGTGCTGATCGAGCAGTTCCGTGTCGGCGCCATGGACAAGGCGGCCAATCCCTGGCTGCTGGAGCTGGTTGCCGGTCTGATCGACAAGGACGAGGAGCCCGAGGAGGTCGCGCTTCGCGAAGCGGTCGAAGAAGCTGACCTGACCCTCGGCCCGCTGTGGCCCATCACCCAGTACTTCCCCTCCCCTGGCGGCTCCGACGAGTTCGTCCACCTGTTCCTCGGTCGCTGCGACAGCGCCGGTGCCGGCGGGGTCCATGGCCTGCCCGAGGAAGGTGAGGATATTCGCGTGCATGTGATGCCCCTGGCCGATGCCCTGGCCGCCGTGCGCGACGGACGCATCAACAACGCGGCGAGCATCATCGCCCTGCAATGGCTGGCGCTGAACCGCGACGAAGTGCGGGGGATGTGGTCGTGAATCTGCTGCGCGACCGCTATCGGGTCGACCTGGTCGAGCTGCAGGCGGCTTGCGAGGCCAACTATGCGCGCCTGATGCGCCTGCTGCCGCATATGCGCGAGCACACCGAAAGCCGCCGCGTCGCCCTGAGCGAAGGCGAACACCTGCTCGGCGTGCTGGCGCTGGAAGTGCTGGAAACCTGCCCCTATACCACCACCCTGTGCGTGCGCCAGGAACACAGCCTGCCCTGGCTGCCGGTGCCGCAGCTGGAAGTGCGGGTCTATCACGACGCGCGCATGGCTGAAGTGGTCAGTGCCGAGAATGCCCGCCGCCTGCACATTCGCTACCCTTATCCGAACGCTGCCATGCATCAGCCGGATGAAAAGAGCCAGCTCAACCTCTTCCTCGGCGAGTGGCTGAGCCACTGCCTGGCCTGTGGGCATGAGCCGCAGCCGGTGATGTAACACACCCTAGTCTTCAAGCTTCTTTCCATCCGGCCGATAGCGCGTCGTCGCATGCTTGTGTGACTTGCCATTACATGATGGCCACCCAGTGGGTCATGGCGAGGAAAGACGAAAAACCCTTTCGGCGCTTTTTCTGTGATCTGCGTCCGCTTCCCGGGTTTTCCCTTTGTGGCGGCAACCACCATAATTCACTCGATAAAGCCCAAGGAGACGGTCTTGCCGAGCCTGCCCACCCCACCCTCTGATTCCTCGGTTCTGCTGGTACAGTTGTCCGACAGCCATCTGTTCGCCGAAGCGGACGGCAAGCTGCTGGGCATGGACACCTGCGACAGCCTGCAGCGAGTGATCCAGCAGGTGCAGGAACAGCAGCCGCAGATCGACCTGATCCTTGCCACGGGCGACCTTTCCCAGGACGGCAGCGAGGCGTCCTATCAGCGCTTTCGCCAACTCACCGCGGCGATCAGCGCGCCGTGCCGCTGGCTGGCCGGCAACCACGACGAAACGCCGCCGATGCAGGCGGTGTGCAAAGACAGCGAGCTACTGGAGCCGGTGACCGACCTCGGTGCCTGGCGCATCGTCATGCTCGATTCCTCGATCCCCGGCGCGGTGCCGGGCTTTCTCGCCGAGAACCAGCTCGATCTGCTCGAGCGCTCCCTCAGCGAAGCGCCGCAGCGTCATCACCTGATCTGCCTGCACCACCATCCGGTGCCGATCGGCTGCAAGTGGATGGACCCCATCGGCCTGCGCAATGCCGATGCCCTGTTCGCCATCCTCGACCGCCACCCGCACGCCCGTGCCGTGCTCTGGGGGCACGTGCATCAGGAGTTTGACCAGATGCGCGGCAATCTGCGCCTGCTCGCCTCGCCCTCGACCTGCGTGCAGTTCGCGCCAGGCAGCGAAGACTTCCAGGTCGGCAGCGAGGCCCCGGGTTATCGCTGGCTGCGCCTGCATGACGACGGCACGCTGGACACCGGCGTATCACGCGTCACCGGCATCCAGTTCGAAGTGGATTACAGCGTAAAGGGCTACTGAACGCCCCTGATTGTGAGGAGCTGGAGGTCGCCTTTGTCGCGAATAAATTCGCTCCTACACGCTTGCAGCTTATAGCCGCTTTTTGTAGTAGCCTCCCGCTCCATGACCGCATCCATCCTCTATATACACGGCCTCAACAGCTCGCCCGCCTCGCACAAAGCCAGCCAGTTGAGCCGCGCCATAGCCCAGCTTGGCCTGGAAAACCAGTTGCGCGTACCCGCGCTGCATCACCATCCGCGCCAGGCGATGACCCAGTTGCAGGCGCTGGTCAGTGAGCTGGGTAATCCTGTGCTGGTGGGCAGCTCGCTGGGCGGCTATTACGCCACCTACCTGGCCGAGCAGCACGGGCTCAAGGCGCTGCTGATCAACCCCGCCGTACAGCCGCACTCGCGCTTCGACGGTTACCTCGGCCCGCAGAAGAACTACTACAGCGACGAGACCTGGGACCTGACCGAGGATCACGTCCACGCTCTGGCCGAACTCGAAGTTCCGCCACCGAGCGATCCGATGCGTTATCAGGTCTGGCTGCAGACCGGCGACGAAACCCTCGACCACCGCGACGCCGAGCGTTACTACCGCGGCTGCGCCCTGCGCATCCAGGCCGGTGGCGACCATGGCTTCCAGGGTTTCGCCCAGCGCCTGCCGATGCTCTTCGCTTTTGCCGGTATTAACGCCACACTCTGGCGCGATATCGACTTTTCCGTATTCAATTGATGAACAAGAGCCCCTATGGCCCAGCAGAACGCCTATAACGCAGACGCCATCGAAGTCCTTTCCGGCCTCGACCCGGTGCGCAAGCGCCCGGGCATGTACACCGATACCACGCGCCCCAACCACCTCGCCCAGGAAGTGATCGACAACAGCGTCGACGAAGCCCTGGCCGGGCACGCCAAGTCGATCCAGGTGATCCTCCATGAGGACAACTCGCTGGAAGTGCTCGATGACGGCCGCGGCATGCCGGTGGACATCCATCCGGAAGAAGGCGTGCCGGGTGTCGAGCTGATCCTCACCAAGCTGCATGCCGGCGGCAAGTTCAGCAACAAGAACTACCAGTTCTCCGGCGGCTTGCACGGCGTCGGCATCAGCGTGGTCAACGCCCTGTCGACCCGCGTGGTGGTCACCGTCAAGCGTGACGGCAACGAATACCAGATGAGCTTCGCCGATGGCTTCAAGGCCAGCGAGCTGGAAGTGATCGGCAGCGTCGGCAAGCGCAACACCGGCACCAGCGTGCACTTCTGGCCGGACGCCAAGTACTTCGACTCCTTCAAGTTCTCCGTCAGCCGCCTCAAGCACGTGCTCAAGGCCAAGGCCGTGCTGTGCCCGGGCCTTTCCGTCACGTTCGAGGACAAGGCCGCCGGCGAGAAGGTCGAGTGGCTCTACGAGGACGGCCTGCGCTCGTATCTGGTGGATGCGGTCAGCGAGTTCGAGCGCCTGCCTGCCGAGCCGTTCGTAGGCAGCCTGGCCGGCAACAAGGAGGCGGTCGACTGGGCCTTGCTGTGGCTGCCGGAAGGCGGCGATGCGGTGCAGGAAAGCTACGTCAACCTGATCCCCACCGCTCAGGGTGGCACCCACGTCAATGGCCTGCGCCAGGGCCTACTGGACGCCATGCGCGAGTTCTGCGAGTTCCGCAACCTGCTGCCGCGCGGGGTCAAGCTGGCGCCGGAAGACGTCTGGGAGCGCATCGCCTTCGTCCTTTCGATGAAAATGCAGGACGCCCAGTTCTCCGGCCAGACCAAGGAACGCCTGTCTTCGCGCGAAGCCGCCGCTTTCGTCTCCGGCGTGGTCAAGGACGCCTTCAGCCTGTGGCTCAACGCTAACCCGGAAACCGGTCTGCAACTGGCCGAACTGGCCATCAGCAACGCCGGCCGCCGCCTCAAGGCGGGCAAGAAGGTCGAGCGCAAGAAGATCACTCAGGGCCCGGCGTTGCCCGGCAAGCTGGCCGACTGCGCGGGGCAGAACCCGATGCGTTGCGAGCTGTTTCTGGTCGAAGGTGATTCTGCTGGCGGCAGCGCCAAGCAGGCGCGCGATAAGGAATTTCAGGCGATCATGCCGCTGCGCGGCAAGATCCTGAACACCTGGGAAGTGGACGGCAGCGAAGTGCTGGCCAGCCAGGAAGTGCACGACATCGCCGTGGCCATCGGCATCGACCCGGGTTCGAGCGACCTCTCCGGGCTGCGCTACGGCAAGATCTGCATCCTCGCCGACGCCGACTCCGACGGCCTGCACATCGCCACGCTGCTCTGCGCCCTGTTCGTGCGCCATTTCCGTACGCTGGTCGACGCAGGCCACGTCTATGTCGCCATGCCGCCGCTGTATCGGATTGATCTGGGCAAGGAAATCTTCTACGCCCTGGACGACGCCGAGCGCGACGGCATCCTCGACCGCCTGGTGGCCGAGAAGCGCCGCGGCAAGCCGCAGGTCACCCGCTTCAAGGGCCTCGGCGAGATGAACCCGCCGCAGCTGCGCGAAACCACCATGGACCCCAACACCCGACGCCTGGTGCAGCTGACCCTGGACGATTTCGAGGGCACCCGCGAAGTGATGGACATGCTGCTGGCGAAAAAACGCGCCAGTGACCGCAAGAACTGGCTGGAAACCAAGGGCAACCTGGCCGAGGTACTGGCCTGATGCGTAATCATCTCCTTGCACTCGGTCTGTTGGCCGGCGTCGCGAATGCCGAGCCAGTGGTGCTGGAAGAGCTGCAATTGCAGGCCGAGTATCCGGTAACGGACATGCCCAACGGCAACCTGTCCGGCCTGGCGCTGTGCGGCGAGACGTTGTGGGCGGTATCCGACCGCGATGACGACCGCCTCTATCAATTGCACCGCGAAGACGGTCTGCTGCGTGCCGAGGCGGAAACCTTCGTCACGCCCGAGCCGCCCGAAAGCGCCCTGCCCTGGGGCCTGCGCATGCGCAACTGGGCGGCCGGCCTGGTACGCGGCGGCAAGCTGGATTTCGAGGGCCTGTCATGCGACACGCAAGGCAACCGCTATCTGGTCAGCGAAACCCGCGCCGCCGTTTTGCAGGTCACCAGCAACGGCAACGCCCAGTGGCTCAACCTGCCCAGCGGACTGGTGCGCCAGGCCCGCGCCAGCGGCATGCTGCTGCACTTCAACCAGGGTTTCGAAGGCATCGCCGTCGACCCTGCCGGTGAGCGCCTGTGGCTGGCCGCCGAGCAGCGCCGCCGCGGTCTTGCCGTGCTGCATCGTAGCAACAGCAGTTGGCGCTGCACCGGTGGCTGCGTGTTGACCAGCGAAAGCGGTGATGAGCCTTCGCCACAAGCCCTTGGCGGTCATCCGGCCCCTCGCGATTTCTCCGGCCTGGCCTATTTCGGCGAGAAACTCTTCACCCTGGAACGCCAGGCGCATCGCATCTGCCGCCGCGCCCTGAGCGACGGCGTCGCGGAGATCTGCTGGTCGTTCGCCGATGAGGCCCTGAGCGAGCCGCGCCGCTACGCGCCAGACTACGGCATGGCCGAAGCGCTGTGGATCGACAAGGACGGCGCCTGGATCGGCGTCGACAATGGCAGCCAGACCCGCGCCGATGGTGAAGAACGCCCCATCGTCTGGCGTTTCGCTGCTCCCAAGGGCGGCTGGAGCCGGCGTCCGTGAGTGAGCAGACGCCCGGCCGTCGTGCCGGACGCGTGATGTGGGTGCTCGCCTGGGGCGCCGGCCTGCTGCTGGCTACGCATTTCTTTGGCGGCTGGGAAGATCGCCAGCGCAACCCCAACCAAGCGCCGCAGTCGCTGCATGGCGAGGGTTTCGTCGAAGTGAGCCTGGCCAGCAGCCGCCAGGGGCACTACGTGGTCAACGGCCAGATCGACGGGCAGGACGTGACCTTCCTGCTCGATACCGGCGCCACCCAGGTGGCGATTCCCAGCCAGGTCGCCCGAAACCTCGGCCTGCAGGCCGGCGCACCGGTACAGATCCGCACCGCCAACGGTATCGCCACCGCGCACCGCACGCGCCTGGAGCGCCTGCAGCTCGGCGACATCGTCCTGCATGACATTTCCGCGCTGATTGCTCCGGGCATGGACGGCGACGAGATCCTGCTGGGCATGAGCGCCCTGAAACAACTCGAATTCAGCCAGAAGGGCGGCACCCTGGTGCTGCGCCAATCAACTTTGCAATGAGGCCCGCATGAGCGAATCCCTCGATTTGAGCCTGGAAGGCGTTGAACGCCGTTCACTCGCCGACTTCACCGAGCAGGCTTATCTCAATTACTCCATGTACGTGATCATGGACCGCGCGCTGCCGCATATCGGCGACGGCCTCAAGCCCGTGCAGCGCCGTATCGTCTACGCCATGAGCGAGCTGGGCCTGGACGCCGACTCCAAGCACAAGAAATCGGCGCGTACCGTCGGTGACGTGCTCGGCAAGTTCCACCCGCACGGCGACAGCGCCTGCTACGAAGCGATGGTGCTGATGGCGCAGCCGTTCAGCTACCGCTACACCCTAGTCGACGGCCAGGGCAACTGGGGTGCGCCGGACGATCCCAAGTCCTTCGCCGCCATGCGTTATACCGAGGCGCGCCTGTCGCGTTACTCCGAAGTGCTGCTGGCCGAACTTGGCCAGGGCACGGTGGACTGGGTGCCGAACTTCGACGGCACGATGAACGAGCCGGCGACGCTGCCGGCGCGCCTGCCCAACCTGCTGCTCAACGGCACCACCGGCATTGCCGTGGGCATGGCCACCGACGTACCACCGCACAACCTGCGCGAAGTCGCTGCCGCCTGCGTACGCCTGCTCGATGAGCCAAGCGCCACGGTCGAGCAACTCTGCGAGCATATCCAGGGCCCGGACTTCCCCACCGAAGCCGAGGTCATCACGCCCAAGGCCGACCTGCTGAAGATCTACGAAACCGGCCGCGGATCGGTGCGCATGCGCGCCGTCTATCGCGTCGAGGACGGCGACATCGTCGTCACCGCTCTGCCGCATCAGGTGTCCGGGGCCAAGGTGCTGGAGCAGATCGCCGGCCAGATGCAGGCCAAGAAGCTGCCGATGGTCGCCGACCTGCGTGACGAGTCGGACCACGAGAACCCGACCCGCATCGTCATCATCCCGCGCTCCAACCGCGTCGATGCCGACGAACTGATGACCCACCTGTTCGCCACCACCGATCTGGAGTCCAGCTACCGCGTCAACACCAACGTCATCGGCCTCGACGGCAAGCCGCAGGTCAAGGACCTGCGCACCCTGCTCAGCGAGTGGCTGGTATATCGCGTCGGCACCGTGCGCCGTCGCCTGCAGTTCCGCCTGGACAAGGTGGAAAAGCGCCTGCACCTGTTGGAAGGCTTGCTGATCGCCTTCCTCAATCTCGACGAGGTGATCCGCATCATCCGCACCGAGGACTCGCCCAAGCCGGTGCTGATGGAAACCTTCGGCCTCACCGACGTGCAGGCCGACTACATCCTCGACACCCGCCTGCGTCAGCTGGCACGCCTGGAAGAAATGAAGATCCGCGGCGAGCAGGACGAACTGGCCAAGGAGCGCGAGAAACTGCTGGCCCTGCTCGGCAGCGAAGCCAAGCTGAAGAAGCTGGTGCGCAAGGAAATTCTTGAGGATGCCGAGAAGTATGGCGACGACCGCCGCTCACCGATCGTCGCCCGCGCCGAGGCCAAGGCGCTGTCGGAAACCGAGCTGATGCCGACCGAACCGGTCACCGTGGTGCTCTCGGAAAAAGGCTGGGTGCGCTGCGCCAAGGGTCATGACATCGACGCCACCGGCCTCTCCTACAAGGCTGGCGACGGCTTCAAAGCAGCGGCGCCTGGACGCTCGAACCAGTACGCGGTATTTATCGATTCGACTGGCCGCAGCTATTCGCTCACCGCCCACAGCCTGCCATCAGCCCGAGGCCAGGGGGAGCCGCTGACCGGCCGCCTGACCCCGCCGCCGGGCGCGACCTTCGAATGCGTGATGCTCCCCGAAGACAGCGCGCTGTATGTGATCGCCTCCGACGCCGGCTACGGCTTCGTGGTCAAGGGCGAGGACCTGCAAGCCAAGAACAAGGCCGGCAAGGCCCTGCTCAGCCTGCCCAACGGCGCCAAGGTGGTTGCTCCCAAGCCGGTCACCAACCTGGAAGACGACTGGCTGGCCGCCGTGACCACCGAAGGCCGCCTGCTGCTGTTCAAGGTCACCGACCTGCCGCAACTGGGCAAAGGCAAGGGCAACAAGATCATCGGCATTCCTGGCGAGCGCGTGGCCTCGCGTGAGGAGTATCTGACCGATCTGGCCGTACTGCCCAGCGGCTCCAGTTTGGTTTTGCAGGCCGGGAAGCGTACCCTGACACTCAAAGCCGACGACCTCGAGCATTACAAGGGCGAGCGCGGCCGCCGTGGCAACAAACTGCCGCGCGGCTTCCAGCGCGTCGACCAGCTTCTGGTGGAATAGCGTCGGCAACACGCCCCGTTCGTCCGGGATATCCGCGCTACCGGCAAGCAGCCAAGGCTGGAGTCGTAGCGCGGTTTGACGGATGATACGCGCCCTGGGTCGTCCATGACCCCCTGCATGATATGGGATCGATGTGCAGCTGCCCCAGAAGCGGCTGCCTGGAATTGATGATGACTGTAGTACGCCCGATGGCTCTGCTTCTGACCGCGCTGCTCGCACTGAGCGGTTGCAGCCTGCTGCAGCAGAAGCCGGTGCCCCTTTACCAACTCGACAGCGGCGATGCGGTGACGCCGACCAAAGACAATGGTGTAACCGTGCTGGTCGGCCCGATCAGCGTGGCCGATTACCTGCGCCAACAGCATCTGCTGCAGCGCCAAGCCGATGGCAGCCTGGTTGCCGCGCAGGACGCTCGCTGGGCCAGCAGCCTGGCCAACGATATCGACCAGCAGGTGCTGCGCCAGCTGGCCTGGCGCCTGGATAGCCAGCGCCTGGTACTGGCTCCTGCCGCACCCGGCTTCAGCGCCGACGCACAGGTCATGTTGACCATTACCCGCCTGGACTCCGGCCCAACCCAACCGGCCGTGCTCGAAGCACAATGGCGTTTGCTCGATCGGCGCGGACAACTGCGCGACAGCCGCCTGATTCGCCTGGAACAGCCACACGGGGGCCCGCTGGCCGAGCAGGTCAAGGCGCAGAGCACTCTGCTGCAGCGCCTGGCCGCTGAGATGGCAGTGGCCATTCAACCTGTTGCCGCAGCCGAACCGACACCCGAGCCGCGCAAAAAACCGCCGGTGGCCAAAGCCAAACCGCAGGAACCGACCACTGCCGGGCCGAAGATTCCGGTGGCAGAACCGATCAAGATCGATACGGAAGTGTTTCGTTTCTAGACAAAAAAGCCCGCTGATGCGGGCTTTTTTATGGGTAAAAGACAGCTGAATTTGCCGAGCTCACAGAGTCCCGGGGACGGCTCGATGCATTCGACTGCATCATCGCCACTACACCTGTGAGCCTTGGCCGTCGAAGCTCAAGACACCGCGCTCGCCGCGACAAGCACCATCAAGCAGCGAGCCGGCGGCAGTCGCTCAGGATAACGTTGCACCTACTTGCTGCGGATCTTCTCGACGATGGCGGTGGTCGAGCTGTTCTCCACCAGACCGAGTACGCGCACTTCGCCGCCATAGGCCTGAACGATATCGGCGCCGACCACCTGGTCGATGCCATAGTCGCCGCCTTTGACCAGCACATCCGGCTGCACTTGGCTGAGCAGTCGCTCGGGCGTGTCTTCGCTGAAACTCACCACCCAGTCAACGGCGCCGAGACCGGCGAGCACTGCCATACGACGATCGACGGCATTAATAGGCCGGCCCGACCCCTTGAGCCGACTGACCGAGGCGTCGTCGTTGATCGCAACGATCAGTCGATCACCCTGCGCGCGAGCCTGCTCCAGATAGGTCACGTGACCGGCGTGAAGGATGTCGAAACAGCCATTGGTGAAGACGATTTTCTCACCATGGGCGCGGGCGTCCTCAATGGCGATCAAAAGCTGGTCCAGGCTCAGCACACCACGTTCGGAGCCTTCCTCGCGCTGCACCGCACGACGCAGTTCCGGCGCGCTGATAGCAGCCGTGCCCAGCTTGCCGACGACGATGCCGGCGGCCAGGTTGGCCAGGGCAACCGCTTGCGGCAGCTCCTCCCCTGCGGCGATAGATGCCGCCAGGGTGGAAATTACCGTGTCGCCAGCGCCGGTAACGTCGAACACCTCACGGGCCCGAGCCGGCAGGTGCAGCGGGGCATGCTCGGGACGCAGCAGGGTCATGCCATGTTCGCCACGGGTGACCAACAGCGCGCCCAGCTCCAGCTCACGCATCAGCTTGGCACCTTTGCTGACCAGCTCAGCCTCATCAGTACAACCACCAACGATAAGCTCGAACTCGTGAAGATTCGGCGTGATCAGACTGGCACCACGGTAGATGGAAAAATCCTTGCCCTTGGGGTCGGCGAGTACCGGAATACCTTTCTTGCGTGCCGCCTGGATCAGCGCCTGGTGGTTCTGTAGCGCGCCCTTGCCGTAGTCCGACAACACCAGCACCTTGACCCCGTCGAGCAATGCTTCGACCTCACGCGCCAGCGCAGCGGTGTCGGTATTGAAGGGTTCTTCGAAATCCATGCGCAGCAGCTGCTGATGACGGCTCATCACACGCAGCTTGACGATGGTGGGCTGGTTATCGATGCGTTGAAAGTGCGCCTCCACCCCGGCGCCACGCAAGCTGTCGCCGAGGCTTTCAGCCGCCTCGTCGTCGCCGGTGACGCCGACCAGCAAGGCACGCGCGCCGAGCGCCGCGATATTCAGCGCCACGTTGGCAGCGCCGCCCGGACGATCCTCGATCTGATCGACCCGCACCACGGGCACCGGGGCTTCGGGCGATATGCGCGAGGTGCCGCCGTGCCAATAACGATCGAGCATGACATCACCGACTACCAAGACGGGCGCCTGATCGAAACGGGGCATGGATAATTTCATGCGGAAACTCCGGGATTGCAAAATCGCCGCGGAGAATAACACATCGGCTTTCACGCACCGCCGTGTGCTATTCAGCGCAGCTCAGCGGACGAAGGGACGCACCCAGAACAATTCATGCCGACGCACAGCCTTGCGGAAGAACTCATCTTCGCCCGCCTGCGGCCAGCGACGTGCAGCCAGACACCATTGAATGAAGCGACGCAGACGCTTCTTGAAAGCCAGCGGGGTTTGCAGGTCGTGCTGCATCGCCAGCGCCTGACTCTTGTCGAGCAGCACATGGTCATCGAGCTGCAGGCACCAAAGCTTGTCGGCCGGCAAAGGCTCGATGCACGGAGGCAGAGCGATACCATTACCCGCAGGGCCCATGGGCCAACGATCATTATCAACCAGGTGATTGGCGTAGAGCAGTTGCACATCCGGCTGCCAACCACTTTGCTCAATGGCCTGGAGCAATGCGCGCCCTGTTTGGATGTGGTCGGGATGAGGGTCGAGTTCGGGATGAGGCAGCACCACCACTTCTGGCTTGAAGTGATTCAGCAGGGCGGCAAGATCGGCTTTGAGGTTATGCCAGGTGGGGGCGCCATCCGCATCGGCGGGCAACTTCATCGCATTGAAGCGACGCACGCTGCGGATGTCGGAGTCGCCGGATTCACGTGAGGCGAATGGCATGTTCGGTTCGCCCTCCATGTGCCTCAGTTGCATGCAGTAATAACCCAGGTGCACACAACGACTGGGTTCGACACCGCCCCACAACGGCACCGTATGGCTGCTCCAGCTGCGCAGCCGTCCCTTGAGACGAGCCGCGGCCGCATCACTGAGACCGAGGCGACGGTAGAAATCGGCCTCGATCTCACCTTGGGTCAGGGTGACGATGGAAACTTCACTACTGCGGCTGTACAGACCAAACGCGGCAAGCTCGGCATCGTCGGCATGAGGGGCGAGCACCATCACCCGACGCCGGGAGTAATCGGGATTGTTGAAGCAATACAGGGTCGCCTCACGACCTACCCGGCAGAAGCGCCCACGCAGTCGCAACTGCCCGCTGCGCAGCGACGGCAGGCAACCCGAAAGATTGAGAAAGCGCACGCCATTGACGCCTCGCTCGAAATCCTGCCGATCCTGGGCTTCGCCCTCGCCGATGAGCACATGAGGATCGAGGTAACGGCCAAGCCAACCGCTGCGGATGTGCACCGCCAGTACCAGCGTGTCGGCATCGTCGGGCAATGCGGCCCCATTCGGAGATACCAACCCCTTACGGTCGAGCAGAACCGGGAAGCTCAGGCTGTCGGGCGGAAAGGCATGGCGATAGTCATCGCGGGGGGAGTAGAAAAGATGATCGGAGAACCAGGCTTCGTGGGCGATCCAGGCCAATAGCAGCACCACCGGGGTGGTACTCCATGATCCGAACCAGTCCAAACCGACCAGAATCGGCAGTGCCACGACCATGAGAATGCGCTTGTTACGCCGATGCCGACGTAGCAATTGCTGCTTGCGTGCTTCCATTCATTTACACCTGAAAAACAGGTTGGCGATTACACCAACGATCCTTGTATTCCACATCGGCTCGGCCGAATGAGTAGCGTAGCGGCTTCCCTCGAGCACGCGCATCTTCCCAGGCGGACTGAGTATTGATAAAGCTGAGCACACTACCGGGACTGAAATCACGGGAGGCTGGATCGACTCCGCCGTTGATGTATTCGATGCTGATCCAGTCTGGCGATTCGACCCTGTACAGCACCTGAACGGCAATCGGGTTGCCGTCCAGCTGCAGATAATTGCCCCAGAGAAAATCCTTCAGTGCGTCGAACACTTCGCACAAATGCTGTTTGCCGGGGACAGCGAAGCCCCATCTTTTTTCGAACAGTTCCGTGTAGATGGCAGCCAGGGCATCGGGCGACAGGCCCGAAACCGGCAGGATTTCACCACCCGCCCCTTCCAGCATTCGCAACTCGCGCCGCTGGTTGTAGCGAAACTTCTTGCCGTATTCCTCCGGCTGGCGCGCCAGCGCCAGCTCTTCTCGCTGTTTGCGCAGCGTCGATATGCCGCCCTCATGCAGGGCAGCTACATAACGCATGCGCTGGCGAACCGGGGCCATCGCCCCCGCGGCGATCGGCAATATGACCTCGGCATTGCCCAGATCGAACAAGTCCCGTCGCCCCTGACGCTTGAGCACATCGCGCGACAACGCCAGATGGCGTCCCCACACGGGGACGGCTGCCCGCAACTCACCCTGCAGTGGCCAGCCCAGATAGCGCACGGAGATACCTGCCAGTGCCGAAAGCCGTGAGACCACCTGTGGGTGAGTCATCACGCTGCCGCCCAGCCGCTCCCACATCTGTGCATAAAGATCAGCGCTGATGGGGCGCCAGCCACGCTCGCGCCAGCGTTGTAACGGGTTGAACATCGGTATCCGGCTCGAACGAAAAGATCGCAAAGCTTAACACGCAGTCGCTGCCTCTCACCCGGTCGATGCTTTAACATAGGCTCCTTTGATCGATGATTAGGATTTCTGGTGCAAACACCTTCACAGCCTGGCGCCAGACGCCTGCGACTCCACGATTTCATCACCAGTCGCTGGCTCGTGGGGGGTTATCTGGTCCTGTTGACCGGCCTGTTCTGGATACCCGACGGCAGCCTGTACACGAAATTCTATTACGCTTTTCTCGCTGCACCCGCCCTACTGGCGGCCCTGCTCGCCCCTGCTCAGCTGAGGGTCATCCTGCGCGATCCGGTGATTCTCAGCTTTCTTGCGTTCAGCCTGTGGCTGCTGATCAGCATGAGCTGGGGCCGCGCCGAGGAAAGCGCTGGCAGCCTGGCCAAGCGCCCTCTCTACGCGCTCATGCTATTCATAGGCTGCGCACTGATCGCCATCAAAAGCGAACAGCTGCTATTGAAAACCCTGCGCATTGGCGCAGCAATCGGTGCATTGGCCGCGCTGATCAACGTCGCCTGGTTCCTGTACAGCGCGGCGCCGGGCGCTCGGTTGATCGGAACCGGCGCCCTGCGCAACCCCCTGCTCACCTCCCACGTACTTGGTTTTCTGTGCACCTACTGGATCGCGGCATGGCTGTCACGCAACGAGCGTCATGACTGGCTGCCAATACTGATGGCGATCCCCTTGCTGGCAGCGCTGGTCGCAACCGGCTCACGCACACCGCTGATGGGTCTGGTACTGACCAGTTGCTGGATGCTGCTGATGAGCCGCCAACGCGCGATTTATCTCAACGCCCTCCTGCCAATCGGCGCCGGCGCGGCCTATCTTGCAGCCCCGGAGATCATTCTGCAGCGCGGTACCTCTTTTCGCCCCGAGCTCTGGGCCGATGCCTGGCGCCAGGCTGGCGAGCATCTGTGGTTCGGTGCCGGCTATAACAGCAAGTTCGAGTTCGATATTCCGGGCGTCGGCCATCTGCTGTACGACCCTCACAATGTCGAGCTAGCGGTACTTCTCGAACTGGGCCTGATCGGTCTCGCTCTGTGGGCGACCATGTACACCTTCGCCCTCTATCGCTGCATGCGCCTGCGTGCGCTGCCACAGTTCCAGATCGCCTCGGCACTGCTGATCTATGGCTTGTCCGCAGGCCTGACCGAAGGCGGCAACTATCTGTCGCGCCCCAACGAAAGCTGGTTTCTGATCTGGATTCCCCTGGCATTGTTGGGCGCCCTTTCCATCCGACACCGACAGGCCCAGGCATGAAACGAATCGATGCGGCGCAGTTGAACCTGCTGCTGGAGGGCGCCAAAACCATTGAAGAGGATGGCCTGGGTATCAAGGTCGCGCGCCTGCAGGGCGGCGATTTCCTGAAGCTCTACCGGCGCAAGCGACTGCTGTCTTCCGACCTCTGGAACCTGCCGGCGCAACGCTTTGCAGACAATGCCCGAGGCCTGCTGCAACTGGGCATTACCGCCCCGACCATCCTCGATGTCCTGATCATCAGCGAACGCCGCCTGAGCGCTGTACGTTATCAGCCATTGCCAGGTGACACTCTGCGTAGTCAGCTGGGCTTGGCGGATCCCGTGGCACGCGCCGAACTGGTGGTGGCATTCGGCACCTTTCTCGCAGAGCTGCATCAACGTGGCGTTTACTTTCGCTCTCTGCACTTGGGCAATGTCTTGCTCCTGCCGGACGGTTCCTTCGGCCTGATCGACCTTTCCGACATGAAGCTGGAGGGCAGCCCGCTCGCGCCCTGGAAGCGGCGCCGCAATCTCCAGCACATCCTGCGCTACGCCGAGGACATCGACTGGCTGACGCAACAGCATCTGGACAGCTGGCTAGCCGGCTATGCGCGTGGCGCCGGCCAGCGCGACGCCGCGCGCTTCACCCGTGATCTGAAGAAGTGGCTGAAGGACAGGTGATACCGGACGAACCAGCCAGCCGACTGACGGCAGCAGCATTATTGCCGAGACGGGGACCGCTCAACGCTTGAGCCAGTAGCGCCAAAGCCCCTTGAGCGTCTTTAGGTTGCGCGAGCGCCAGGGAATCTGCGCGAGCAGCTCGCCAGCGAGTTGACGATCCTCATTGGCGACCTTGGTGAACATGGCGTTCAGGTAACGCAGGCGCGTCGCCTCGTAGCCCGGGTGGTCGCTGAAGCGCCGGTAGATCGCAAGTTCGGTTTCGATCATCAGGCGGCGGTTCTTGTAAGTGTTGCTGCCATGTACACGGTACAGGGCCAGCGGTTCCTCGAGTATGTCGATGAAATAGCCGGCCCGCGCTATGCGCAGCTCCACGAAGTAATCTTCGATACGAATGGTCGGATCGAAGCCGCCCACCTCTTCGAGTGCCTGACGGCGAAACAGCAGGGTCGGCGCTGGTGGGCCCGGTTTGCGATCCATGAACAGATCGTCAAAATCGAGGCGCCGAGCGGGGCGATGACGCTGCTTCTTGTCGGGCAGTGGCTTGCCGTCACCATCAATGAGCACGATGCCACCTGCACAGATACCCGTCTCCGGATGCAGTTCCATAAATGGGATCTGCAGGGAAAGACGCTCGGGTAACATCACGTCGTCCGACCCCAGCGGCGCGATATAGCGGCCTTTGCTACGGCTGATCATTTCGTTGAGTGTGGTGCAGAGCCCCTTGTTGGCCTGTGCCACGAAGTCGAACCCGAGCTCCGCCTGCAAGCGCCGGATCAGCTCGACGCTACCGTCACGCGAGCCGTCATCGACCACCAGCAACTCGATGTTGGGGTAACGCTGCGCATACACGCTACGGATACTGGCCTCGATGAAGTCGGCGTGGTTATACGAGGAGATCAGTACCGATACCAGAGGCAGCGGGTTGTTGTCGGTCATGCAGACGATCCTGTCAGCGGCTGATCGCCTTCGAGCAGCTCACGGTATTTACGACGGAAGTCTTCGATATCGTGCTCCCGACGAAGATACTGGTAGGCCCGCTCCCCCAGTTCGATCCGCTCGGCCTCGCTATCGGCCAGGCTGGCACGCAGTTGTCCGGTCAGCGAGGCCACGTCGCCAGCGGCGAACAGCCGCCCGCCAGCGCCCTGCAACAACGGCCGCATTGCCGGAATATCCGAACCGATGACCGGTAAACGGCCACACATACCTTCCAGCAGGGCCAGGCCAAGCCCCTCCTGCAGCGAAGGCATGGCGAAGATATCGAAAGCCTTGACGTAACGCATCGCATCGGGCTGCGTGCCGCAAAGATGAACACGCCCCTGCAGCCCCAACCCGGCGATCTGCGCAGCGAGCTTGTCGTATTCACGCCCGCCGCCGACGATGGCCAGATTCGATTGCGGGAACTCCTGACTCACGGCAGCGAATGCTTCAATCAGATGAGTATGCCCCTTGATCGGAACCAGACGCCCGATGGCACCGATGATCACCGGCTCCATCGGCAAGCCCAACGACTGACGCGCTTCGTCTCGATACAGTTGTAGGGACTCCGCCAAGTCGATATCCAGCGCATTGGTTATCGCCAGCGTGTTCGCCGCCGTGAAACCACAGCGCAAAGAGACGAGGTAGTCGACCACCGCCGGCGACACTCCGACAAAGCGCCAGCGCTCATCAATCAAACGCCTGGCCTGCCAGCGCCGATAGAACCGGTCGTACTCGCCAAAGCCGTGGGATACGCCGATACAGCGGGCAATACGCAACTGCTTGTTGAGGTGCATGAACAGGTTCACGGCCTTGAAACGGTGCAGCAGCACCACATCGAAACCTTCCTCACGACAGAACTCCAGCAGTCGCGCCCGCACCTTGCGGCGTAAACCGCTCATGTCCTTCTCTTTAAATTCGAAGAACACCTGGCGTCGGTCTGGCGGGTTGAGCTCACCCTCAGCAGGCCGGCCTTCCAGGTAGGCATTGACAACCTCGAAGCGCTCTGCAGGCAGCCCCTGCAGGATCTGTTCGCCCAGGTCGGAATTGGTGTCCGCTGCGTTATAGCGTGTCTGCAGTTGCAGAACTTTCAGGGCCTTAGCCATCCATCCGTCCTATCCACAGACGAATAGCCTTGCGCAAATAAGACAGCTTGAGCAGGACACGCCAGTCGCTCGCCACCGCCTGGCGGTAGAATTGCTTGGCAGCTGGCAAATCTCTTGCCAGGCAGGCACTGCGAAACAGTGAAAGGCAGCGTTGCTGGTAAAAGGCCGCACGCAGTTGTTGCAGTGCCTCGGGCAATCGCCCGAACACCTCGTCGACCAGTTCAACCCCGCCCGCGAGGCTGGAAGAGAAATCATGGCGAAGGCTGTCGCTATGCTTGTGAATCATCGCCAATGGTTCTGGCAGCAGCGTGATCGGATAAACCGCAAGGGTCTGCGCGAAGACGGGAATATCCTCGGCGTTGCGAAAACGCTCGGGATAGTTGCCAGCCTGGAAGATGGAGCGATGCATCACGCAGGCGCCGTTGGAAATGCTCAGTGTCTTGTCGAGCAGATAGGCGCGCACACGCAGCAGCGGTGTATCAGGCAAATGATCGGGCGAATGCTGGCGACGCCGCCCATTCTGATCGACCGACCAATGCCCGCCGATCACCATACGCGTATGGGGGTTGCCGATCAGGTGCGCACGAATCAGAGCCAGGCTGTGTGGCGCCATTTCGTCATCCGCATCGAGAAAGATCAGCCAGTCATGGCGAGCCCTCTCGATACCCAGATTGCGCACGGAGGCCAATCCACCATTTTCCTTGCGCAGTGCGGTAAAGCGATCGGGAAATTCGACCTTCAACGCCTCGATGACTTGCGGCGTGTCGTCCTTGGAGCCGTCATCGATGATCAGCAACTCATCATCATCACCCAACTGCGGCACCACCGAGCGAACGGTGCGTCCCAGAGTTTTGGCATAGTTATATGCCGGAATAACGATCGTGATCGCAGTAGGCCCACTCATTAACGGTCCCCTCCGACCTTTCGACTCAGTACGCGGAAGCCTCTGGCCACGCGATTGACACTCATGAACATCGCCCATCGATCACGCATGAAACTCAGCGACAAAGCCGGCCGCACGACTTGGCCTGTGCCCCAGCCCGGTCGCCAGCAAAAACCATCTCGTCGCTTGCGATAAAGCGTCAGAACCGGCACGCCCAACGCCGAAGCCAGATGGCCAACCCCCGAATCGTTACCAATCACATAACCGGACTCGTACAAGTGCGCGGCCAACGCTTTGGCATCTGGAAACTCGGGGACCTCGAATTCGGGTGCGAACACATCCACATGATCGTCGCGCTCCTTGGGCGACAGCACGAACTGCGGTTGATAGCCGGCAGCGCGCAAACGCCTGGCCAAGGCCAGGTACTTAGATGCGGGCCAGTTCTTCTTCACGTTGTACGAAAGCGGGTGGAACATCACACGCCGAGCATGTCGGCGATGCTGGAGCGTGGGCGGCGTCTGCAGGCCGATATCGCTACTGGCATCGCTCAGCCCCAAACGCATACGGCAGAAGGCGACCGCCTGCTCGACCATACTGACGCTATCGTCCGGCAGGCAACGCAGCGGCCCGGCGGCTGCAGCCAGAGGAGCCAGAAGGCGAGCCTTTTCCGCTGGCAGTCGCGCCAGGGTATCGACCGCCGGGTCTTGCACGAATCGTGAGTCGACTTTGAGTGTGCCGACGAAGACATAACGCCTGGCCAATTCCTCGGCCGCCTCAGCATAGCGGGTCAGCATGCTACCCATGTCTGAGATGACCAGATCGAAACCATCGAGCACCGCGAATGTGTCTGCGGGCGGCGGCAGCGGCCGGGTCTCGAATAGCGGCAACCAGTCGTTGAGGGCGCCAAAGTGATTGCTCAGCACTGTAACCCGATAACCAGCGCGCGCCAGGTTGGCAGCCAGTACCAGGTAGACGCATCCATCGCCCAGGCCCATGGAAGGCACCAATGCGATCCGACAATCAGCCGACACCACTGATAGATGGGTATCAGCGTGCGTTAAAACCTCGCCCATCAAAACTCCCGCATAATCCAATATCGTCCGTGACCAAGTACTGCAAACTTTTGAGCACATCCGCTCATTCGGAACGCCGTGTCGCTGTCGCTTCGACGTCCGCCCTTTCAGTCAGGGCTCGGGCTGTTCCTGCACTTGCGGTTCATCCTTTTCCTCGAGGCCCATGGCATGAAGGCGGGCGTAGTAACCGTTTTGCGCAAGCAGTGACTCGTGGGTACCGCGCTCGACGATGCGTCCCTGATCCATGACCAGGATCAGATCAGCCTTCTCGATGGTCGACAACCGATGCGCAATGACCAGCGTGGTGCGTCCCTCCATGACCTTGTCCAGAGCGGCCTGAATATAACGCTCGGACTCGGTATCCAGTGCCGAGGTCGCCTCATCGAGAATCAGCACAGGCGCGCTTTTGAGCAGCGCCCGGGCGATCGCCAGACGCTGACGCTGGCCGCCCGACAGCATGACGCCATCCTCGCCCACCTTGGTGTCGAAACCCTGCGCAAGCAGATCGATGAATTCGCGGGCATAGGCAGCCTCGGCGGCCTGCTCGACCGCCTCGCGAGGCAGATTCCGGAGATCGCCATAGGCAATATTGTTGATGACGGAGTCGTTGAACAGGGAGACCTGCTGCGTGACCAGGGCAATATGTTTTCTCAGGTTCTCGACGCGATAGTCTTCTATCGGCGTGCCGTCGAGCAGAATCTGCCCCTGATCATGCTGGTAGAAACGCGGAATCAGATTGGCCAGAGTCGACTTGCCGCTACCTGAACGACCGACCAACGCAACCATCTGCCCCGGTTCCACGCTAAAACTGATGTCCTGCAGGACGGTTTTTTCAGTGCCCGGGTAGACGAAGCTCAGATGTTTGACATCGAGAGCTCCACTGACCCGCTCTTTCTCGACCGTGCCCTGATCCGGCTCGGGCGCCTCGTCCAGTTGCTCGAAGATGCTTTCGGCGCCGGCAAGCCCTTTCTGGATGGTCGAGCTGACCTCCGAAAGCTGGCGAATCGGCTTGGGCAGAAGCCCTGCGGCGGTGATATACGCCACCAGATCACCGACACTGGCGTCGCCGCGCAGGAACAGCACCAGGAACATCAGGAACGCCATGGCGGCGTAATTCACCAGCTGCAAGCTAGGCGTATAGATCGCACTGGTGCGGGTCATGCGCAGTTGCTTGCGGGTACTGTCCTCGCTCGCCTCGTAGAAGCGCTCACGCTCGTAGCGCTCGCCACCGAAACTGCGCACCACACGGTAGTTCTGAATGGTCTCGGAAGAAACATGGGTCAACTCGCCCATGGCGCTCTGAATCTTGCGGCTCTGGCTGCGGAATTTCTTGCTCGCACTCTTAACCATCAATGCAATGAGCGGCAGGATCGCCACCATCACCATGGTCAGTTTCCAGTTCATCCACAGCAGATAACCGAACAGGAAAACCACCGTCAGGCCTTCTCGCACCATGACCTTCAAGGCGTCCGTCGCCGCGCCGGTGACCGAGCCGACGTTGTAGGTGATGCGGGAAATCAGGTAGCCCGTGGAGTGGTTATCGAAATAGCGGTTGGGCAGTGTCAGCAGGTTGTTGAAAAGCGCGATGCGCAGATCCTGTACCAACCCCAGCGATACCCTAGCCAGATAATAGCCGCCAAGAAAGGAGCCGATACCCTGCCAGAAGGTGATCAGCAAAAGCGCCAGCGGTACGCCGTAGAGTAACTGCATGCTGCCCAGCAGCGGCAATTCGACCATCCCGGCCTCGGGGCTGGCGAGCCCGTCGACGAAGTATTTGAGCAGGCCGGCGAGCATCGGCTGAGTCGAGGCGAAGATGATGTAACCGATCATGCTCACGCCGAACATGAACCAGTAGCGCCTCATGTAGCTCAACAGCCGCATGTACAACTTGAAGCTGGAGAGGGAAGACGGTTTGGCGCTTGAATCAGGCATAAGATGCTGGCTCTGTGATTAGGCGCGCGATTGTACCATCAGGCAACACGCAACCAAATGCAGGCGAAATACCTTCGCATTTGTGCGCCTGCATTGGCGCTCAGCTCAGGATGGCGTCATGGCGAACTCTGCAATTCCTGCGGCGGACGCCAGCGTGTCGGTTTGCAGGCCACGCTCATACCATGCAGCTCATTCAGCACAGCCCGTGCGTCGATCCTCGGCGACCTAATTGCAGAGGCATAGCATGCAACCACATCTTGAAGTTCGGGATCACTCAGCCCCAGATCGCGCAAGCGAAGGAGAATCTTCTTCAGATCTTCGACGCCTGCTTCTTCGCTGAAATCATCTGCACGCTCGAAATCCAGCAGACAAGTTTCGTCGGCGACCAAGAAGTTATAGGGGTTACAGTCACCATGGGCGATGCCGTGACCGTGCAACTGGCCAAGCAGGCTCAGCGACTGGCAAGCGCCTCGCAACAATTGCGGCCCCGTCAATGTCGCCAGTGGTACGCCCGGCAAAAACCGCGTGAGCAGCAGGCTTTCGTGACAACGCGGATGCCGGTTTTCGGTGTACATTAGTGGCTCTGGGGCTGCAAATCCCAGTGTATGCAGCCTTGCCAGCACCATCGCCTCATCGCGTAGAGGAGAACGGTAGGGCCGACGCAATATTCGCTTCCACCAGGGTTTCATCGAGCGGCGATAACGTTTGACGAACAGGACGTCGTCTCCCCGCGTAATCCTGGCGACCGCTCGCCCCGGCGCAAAATCGTCTAACTGAGCGAAGACCGGCAACAACGCCCCGATCTGTTTGCGCCCGAGCAGCTCCTTTTGAAAGACTATGGTTTTACTCACCTAGAGCCTCCCAGTGAAGTCTGGCGGCGTCGGGTGCTTCGCGTGCAGCCTCTTGCTGCCCCATGGATCGATTCATGTATAGCCTCTACGCCAAAACAAAAGAGAGCCTAAGGCTCGCTACTTATGCCGGCCACAACCTATGCAATCCAGCAGCCGCGCTGCTGGCACACCTGCTATTCGACAATCGCTCTACACGCAAGCGCATTCGCAGCGCAATCAAGCTGATACGCATGACGCCGCGTTACAGCAACCACGAGCAGTTGAAGGGCCACGCGTACATCTGGCACTGCGACCGCGATGACCAGAGCGCCTTGGCCATGAGCCTGGGCAAGCAGCTCGAGCGCAATATCAGCTTCATGCCTGCCATCAAGCAGGACGCCGACAAATCGCTGGACTGGCGTGCCATGTACGCAGCCTGGAAGATAACACGGCGCTGCCCGTTGCCCTGGCTACAACGGTTCTACGTATTCAGCGTCTTGTGCCACACCATCAAACATTTCAAAGCCATCGACACACTGCAGATACCCCAGCAAATCACCTCCCTGGTGAGCTACAACAGCGCCAACATTCCCGAGTGCTTTCTGGTCGCCGCCTGCCGGCATCACGGCCTGCCGACCTACTCGCTGCAGCATGGGCTTTATCATCGTTATCGCGGCGAGCAACCGATCGACATCATCAACTACGAAAACGTCACCGCCGGTACTCTGCTGGTCTGGAGCGAGTTCTGCCGTACGGAGATCGAGGCGTTTTACCGCGAAACAGCCCGAACCCCCGATTTCGACATGCAGGTTGCCGGTTACATTAACCCGCCTGAGCCAACCCAAGTTTCACCGCGGCCCGCACATGCGCAGAAGCACCTCCTTTGCGTGCTGCCAGGCAAACGCTACGTGAAGGACAGCATCGAACTACTCCGTTTACTGGCCGCACTGCAGCCACGCTACCCGCTTACAGTGCGCCTGCACCCGCTGCTCGCCAGCAATGCAACATTGCTGGCTGCTCTGCCGCCCAGCGCAACGCTCGATGACAGTCCTACCCTTGCCGATACACTACGCGCCGGACGCTACGACCTGGTCGTCGGCTTCAATACCACCAGCCTGTTCGAAACGATGATGTTCGACGTCCCCTGTGCACTGTATCGGGCACAGAGCCTCAACCTCACCGCAGATGGAGTCCCCAGTTTCCGGACTGCCGCGGAGCTGGCAGCGCTGATTGAATCTCCAATCGACACCCGGCTGATCGCCGATTATCTGCTGGGCGCCTCGTTTTTTCGCTACCGCGAAATCATCAACGCAGCAGAAACTTCAACGCCACCCGCCATTGAGCCGGATAGCGCTGAATTCCCACGGCCTTAAGCCAGCGAACGCGCAATGCCAGCGGAAGGTGCGCTCTTCTCAACAAGCGCAGCCAGTAACGCACCGCTAGTGCCTCCTTACGCCGCTGCTGCCCCTTGGCCAACGGCCGCGCGCAGGAAAAAGGCAACTCCAGCGGCGCAGCATCAGCGTAGGCAAGCGCCTGACGAGCCCAGGCCTCGCCAAAGCTGCCCATTGAAAAGTGCAAAAGATCGATATCGAAGACGACTGCGACCTTGCCGGCCCGGGCCACGCGCAGGCTGAAGTCAACATCGTAGAAATGAAACCCCCTCAGTCGCTCGTCGAAGCGCGTTTGAGCCCATACCGAACGGCGCGCGAACAGCCAGACGCCGTCCAGCGCCACGACAGGCACGCATTGGCTCGAACCGCTGTCGGCAGGCTTGGCGAAAGCCGCGCTGGCATCTGCACTCGATGAACCGTGCAGTACGTTGATGCACAGATCGTCTTCATCACCGCTGTGCCAACCAGAGGGCGTTGCCGCCTTGTAGCGGCTTCCCGCCAGCCCGATGAGGGCAAGCTCTGCGTCGCCTGAGAAATGAGCTAGCGCACGCGCGCCCCAATCCGGGCTGAGGAACTCGACATCCTCATGCACGAAACACACGAATGGGAAGCTCGCCCTCGACGCCCCCTCGTTGTAGACCGCACAAATACCTCGCCCCTCGATACTGTTGTCCATGGCGACCAGCTCGTGTTCGACACCGATCGTGGCCTCGATATTGCGAGCCACCGCCTGCAACCTTGCGGGTTGGGCGCTGCAGATCACAACGGAAATCACGCGACGCGTCCCGAAAAACCACCGTTCATTTAACTTTCTTCAGCCCCAGGTAATAGAGTGGAAACTTGAGGTACAGCTTGAGCTTTTTACGCAGCAGGTAACCCCGGCTACGGCCGAGCCATTTCTCCTCGAATATGTACTTGGCTCGTTTGGTCATCAGCCACTGGCGAGCCGAGGTGTGAGTACTTAACGTGCGGCTATCGAGATGATCGACTACCGAAGAGGTGACCAGCACGTGCCGCAATCCATTCGCCTGCAGCGTCAAGGCGTAGTCGTTATCGGCGTACCAGAAGAAAAACCGCTCATCCAGCGCGCCGATGATGTCCAGAATGGATCGGCGAAACACCAGGCACCACCCGGAAATTTCCCGCAGCACGCCGTAGCCTGGATAGACACCGCTGTCGAGCGGGAACCCCTTGGCCGGATGATGCAGGGAGCAAGCCGGGCTGGCACTGCTGACGCTCGGATCCTGTTCGAACACACGCAGCAGCTCTGAAGCCCAGCCGGGATGGAAGGACAGATCGTTGTTGCAAATGGCCACGAAGGGCGCCTGTCCTTCGCGAATGCCGATGTTCATATAGGCGTGGTAGTTGAAAACGCCTTTGGGATATAGCGTGACCACGTCCGGCTGCGTATAGATAGGCGCTTGTGCATTCGACTCGAGCACCCAGATACGGAAGCGAATCCGCTCGGAGTCTTCCGAGGTGACCAGAGAGTCCAGACAGTGTTCGGTAACTTGGCGCAAGGCGTCGTCCTTGGCGAAGCTGAGTATCACTACGTCAAACCATACGGGTGACGATGCAGGGAAATCATTCATGCGATATCTCGAAACGTAAAAAGATCGCCATCAGGAACAGGCCAGAATACGCGCCACGCGATGCGTCCAGGTGTGTTCTGCAAGAAAGCGCGCCTGCCCCTTACGTGCGATACGCTCACGCTCTTCGGGGTTGGCCAGATAATGACGAACCTTGTCCCTTAGCTCGGTTCTTGAGCGAAATATCTCGATTTCCTCTCCAGGCGTGAACAGCTCGGCGATTTCCTCACAGTAGTCGGTCATCAGGAAACAGCCTGCCGATAGCGCTTCGAAAATCCTTAGATTGACGCCTGTTTCGGCGCCATAAAAATCCGAGCGGGTGATGTTGAGCACCATTCGAGAAGTCTGTAGCAACTGCCGCAACTCCTCACCCCATACGGTTCTATCGTCGACGCGCTGTTGCAGCGCCGGAGACATCAGTGCCCGGTTACGACGCCAGCGATTGCCGCGCACCGTCAGGTGTTCGCGGATATTTTCCAGCAGGAACACCCTGCGCAAATCGGCGCTACCAACGAACAGCACATCATGCTCTGGCTCAGCCTGATGCTGAGGCAGGACCACGGCACCGAACGGCAAGTGCAGAGCCTCGAGCCCCAAGGTTTCACGAAAGAAACGCGTCGTCACCGCAGAGAAGGAGAACAGCTGGTCGTAACGTGGCAGCTCCTGCCCGATGAAGTAGAGAAACTCCCGACGTTTGGAATACAGGTTGCAACTGTCGGTATCGTAGAGCATGAAGCGCGCACCGGCGCCACGCACCATGCTTGCCACCTGCTCCACGTCGTAGTGCTTGTACAGGAAGCCGATCACCAACACGTGCGTCGGCGCCTCTTCCTCGATGAGCTTGCGCAGCGGTTGCAGCGGCAGACGCGGCAAATGAGTGAAGCCGTCCCGTTCACGGGCTTTGTTTCTCGCCTTGTAAAGTGCCGATGCCACGCCATACCAGCGGCGCGGCTTCTGCTGCAAAGCATCCCAGTGGACTGCTGACACACCAGCACCGAGAAAGGCCTCGTACAACTCGCGGCCCAGTGGCACGCCGCCTATGCCATCCAGAATCAAATACTTGCGTTTGCCAACAGGCGTCGTATCGCTATCGAGCATGTGCTCCATGTCATCCATCCATAGGCTCCGGGTACTGCTTTGCAACACCCGGCCGGTAGCTCGAATTAATGATCGCTTGATCGCTAGGTGACGGCTGCGCTGCACACTGATGGCAGCTCAGCACGCTTGCCTGGCTCGCGGTTTCAACAGTAGGTGCCGAAAGCGCTTGAACAGCTGACGATCCCACTGCCGCAGGGGGATCTGCGCGAAAAGTCTCCACGCGAACCGTTTGTCCTGGGTTACGGCTGGACCGAGTATCTTGGTGAGCAAGCGCGCCTTTCCGGACTCGTAAGCCGGATGATCGCGGAATAGATCAAGCAACTGCATACCGTAACGGTACTCGGCAAGATAATTACGCGACAAACCTCCTTCGTGCTTGCGATACAGGGTCACGGTGTCGGGTATGACATCGATACGGTAACCTGCATGGGCGATTTTCAGAGTCATCTGAAAATCCTGCACACGCAACGAAGGGTCATACATGCCGGCCGCGAGCATGGCATCGCGCCGATACATCACCAGATTCCCACCTACCACCAAGGCCTGAGCCAGCGCCTGGGAGAAATCATAGCTCCGGACCTCACGAGCCTTGTTTTTCTTCGGCAGTATCGCGCCATGCTGATCGATACGCTGCGCACGACCGCCAAGGCACCCGACTTCCGGATGGTCCATCAGGTAATGGGCTTGCAGCGCGATGCGACCGGGCACCATGACATCGTCCGCATCGAAAGTGGCGACGAATTCACCCTGCGCCAATTCCAGCCCCTTGTTCAGCGCGGCGCTGACCCCTTGATTGGACTGACGGATGAATTCCACGCGACGTACCCCCGGGTAACTGCGCCAGTCGCGCAGCGCATCCTCGATACAGCGCGCACTGTCATCAGTTGATCCGTCATCGATCACGATCAGCTCGATGGACTGATAATCCTGCTCAAGGATACTGCGCAGTGCATCGCCCACATAAGATGCGTAGTTGTAGCAAGGCACAATGACACTGACCAAAGGCGCACCGGGGCGCTCGCTCACGCTCATAAGCGACAGGCCGACCAGCGGGACAGGGTGTCGAAGAATCGCGGAGCGACTGCAGAGTCGACGAAGCGGCTCTCCAGCCGGCCGCGCATGTCTTCGCGCAGCCGCTCCAGCTCTCCCTGCTGAACCGATGCGACGTTTCGCAGACTGGCAGACAAGGCATGCCAATCACCGAAGGTGAACAGTTCTCCACTCTCACCGACCACTTCCCTGCCGCCACCGCAATCGCTGCAGACCACAGGCAAACCAGCCGCCATGGCCTCGAGCAACACCATGCCGAACGGCTCGTGATCGGAACTTAGAGCAAACATGTCGAAGGCCCGGAAGTAGCGCCTGGCTTGCGGCACATGCCCCAGGAAACGAACCTGCTCTGCGATACCCAGTTCGGCCACCAAGGCCTTGAGCGTGGCCTCGAGCCGCCCCTCTCCGACTATGACCAGCAGACTGTTGTCCGGCAAAGTGGGAAGCGCGTCGGCAAAGGCGCGGATAAGGGTTTCCTGATCCTTGTCAGGATGCAACCGCCCCACGTTACCGATCACCCAAGCCTGACTCGGCAGGCCTAGCGCCTGGCGTGCAACTGAACGTGAGAGCTGCTCGGACTGCACGGCTTGCAGATCAATCCGGTTGTAGAGCGTCTGAATGCGCTGCTGCGGCCACCCCGGCAAGCAAGCGCGCAGGTCATCACGGACCGCGTCGGATACACCAAACAGGTAAAGCCGCTTACGAAACAGGTTGGCGAAAAACTGGCGCGACTTGCGTTGATAATCGCCGAAGGCGTGATGAATACCGATCACTGGCAACTTGGTGCCCAGCATGGCCACATAGGCGGGCTTGGAGCGATGGGCAATGCACAGGGCGAAGTTGCGTTGAGACGCGATGCGACGAATCGCTCGAATCGCGCCGAGCTTCAAGCCCCTCAACTGCTTGCTGCTGTATTCGAGAAAGACCACCTCATCGGAGGCAGATCCCGCCTCCACCTGAGCGTCGTACTTGCCGCTCAGATACACGGTCATCACCTTGTACGGAGTGTCGGCAAAAAGCACAGCGTACTGCCGAGCACAATCGAGAAACGGCCCATCGTAGCCATGACAAATCTGCAGCACCCATGCTTGGCTCTTGTTATTGGTTTTCATGATCCCTACCAAAAGTCACGACGAACACTTAAAAAGGAACTCTAGCCCTTAACCTGAACAGCGAATGCTTCGACCTTAACTGTCGGAGGCAAGGTTTTTCAGCTAGTTCAATTTTTTCTGATGGCCGGCAATAAGTCGACCTTGACTGATAAGTCATCTACGTCTATGTGGCATTGCCCTGAACATTAAGCAGCTTCACGGCGACTCCTGGCTACTTGCGCCATGGCCGCAAACATCTCCCGGGCCTGGACGCGGGCTTCTTGCAGGAGGCGCTCGATGTGCGCCTGCTCCATCTCGCTGAAAGCGATGGCGCGAGCGTCGGAAACAGCATTTTCGTATGACAGACGAAGGCGACCGCTCAAGCCGACCTGTGCCAGCAGAGCCTCGATCTTGTGAGTATTGGAAGGAATGGCGTAGAAAGGAGTACCGGTGACCAGGCACAAGGTAACTAGGTGAAAACGCCCGGTGATTACGCCCTCGGAACGCCGCAGCAAAGCCAGGAAGCGCTTGGGAGACAGCACGGCGTAACGCCAGCGCAGCTTGTCTATCCGCGAGTTTGGCAAGTCGGCGGGGTAGCGATGCAAATAACTGGCGGCCATACGACGGTAAGCCTTCAGCCGCTTGCGCAGATTCTTGCGCAAGTACATATCGAAACCTTTGCCCAGTTGCAGCGGAGCGACTGTACGGATGCTGACATAACGCAGTTGAGTATTGGCACGACTAACGCGCCATGCCTCACGCAAGCGCTCGGTTATGACGCTTCCATTGATCAACAGGCCCCGCCGGGGGGACGCACCTGCCTTGTATTCATAGGAGAGAGTCAAGTCCGGAACCACATCGGCCGCGACACCAAGCTCGCCCAGCGCCGCCTGACTCAGAACGTCGCGGACGAAAACCCGGGTAAAACAAGGCGCATCGGCATTGAGCCGATCATTGTTCTGCCAAACCGAATTGATCAGAAAACACGGCACCTCATGTTCTTTGCAGTAGCGCGCCAGCGCCCCGTAACGCAGGGCCAGCGGCGCATCGTCGTGCATGGTGCCTTCGCCGTTGACCAGGCATATATCGGCAGCGCGGATGTCGGCTTGCAACTGCTCGTCTGTTTGCCAGTCGTGATACATCGGGCAGGAACGCAAAATATCCATGCCAGCCTGTTCGGCCAGCGTGTAGATCTGCTGCATCACCAAATGGCAGCCGTGATGGCCCTCTGAAGACGTGTCGTTGAACAACAACGCCTTCAACCTTGCCTGACTGCCAGCCAACCCTAAGACTCCACGCTGCCGGACAGATCACTGTTCGGCGCAACGACGCCATCCTTGACCACCAGAATGTCTTCCATGATCAGGTACTGCAGATCCGAGCCGAAGAACATGTTCAGGGCGTCGGTCGGCGAGCAGATCATCGGTTCGCCACGGCGGTTCAACGAGGTGTTCAGGGAGACGCCGTTGCCGGTGAGCTTTTCCAGCTCCAGCATCAGGTCGTACCAGCGCGGGTTGTATTCGCGCTTGAGGACCTGGGCGCGGGAGGTGCCGTCTTCGTGGACGACCTCGCTGACACGCTCCTTCCACTCATCGTTGACCTCGAAGGTGAAGGTCATGAACGGGCTCGGGTGATCGACCTTGAGCATCTGCGGCGCTACGGTGTCGAGCATCGACGGGCAGAAGGGTCTCCAGCGCTCGCGGAACTTGATCTGTTCGTTGATGCGGTCGGCCACGCCGGGGATGCTCGGGCACCCAATGATCGAACGACCGCCCAGGGCGCGCGGACCGAATTCCATGCGGCCCTGGAACCAGGCTACGGGGTTGCCATCGACCATGATCTGCGCGATGCGCTGCGGCATGTCGTCGATCTTCTGCCATTTCGGCGCATTAGGGTGGCGCGCGCAAGCGGCAATCACGTCTTCATTGGAATATGCCGGGCCTAGGTAGACGTGCTCCATTTTCTCCACCGGCACGCCGCGCTTGTGGGACACGTAGGCAGCGGCACCAACCGAAGTACCGGCATCACCCGAGGCAGGTTGAACGAAAAGCTCCTTGACCTCGGGCCGGGCGATGATCTTCTGGTTGAGCTTGACGTTCAGCGCACAACCACCCGCGAAGGCGATCTTGCCAGTTTCGCGGATGATGTCACCCAGGTAGTAATCCATCATCTCCAGCGCCAGTTTCTCGAACAGCGCCTGCATGCTGGCGGCGTAGTGGATGTAGGGATCGTCGGCGATATCGCCTTCACGCTTGGGCCCCAGCCACTCGATCAGTTTGGGCGAGAAGTAGAAGCCCTTGCCCTTTTCCTTGTGGCGGCGCAGGCCGATGACGTTGGCGTAGTCGGTGTTGATCACCAGCTCGCCGTTCTCGAACTTGGCCAGGCGGGAAAAATCGTACTTGCTGGCATCGCCATAGGGCGCCATGCCCATGACCTTGAACTCGCCATCGAGCATTTCGAAACCGAGGAACTCGGTGACCGCGCCATACAGGCCGCCCAGGGAATCCGGGTCGTAGAATTCCTTGATCTTGTGGATGCGACCGTTTTCGCCATAACCGAAGAAGGTGGTGGCGTACTCGCCCTTGCCGTCGATCCCGAGGATGGCGGTCTTCTCGGTGAAGCCCGAGCAGTGGTAGGCGCTGGCGGCGTGGGCCAGGTGATGCTCGACCGGCTCGATCTTGACCTTCTTGGCGTCGAAACCCAGTTGCTCCAGGCACCAGACGATCTTCTTACGATAGCGCTTGTAACGACGGTTACCCATGAGAATGGCGTCGAGGGCGCGATCCGGTGCGTACCAGTAGCGCTTGGCGTAGTGCCAACGCGCCTTGCCAAACAGGCTGATGGGGGCGAAGGGGATCGCTACCACGTCGACGTCGGAGGGCTTGATACCGGCCTGCTCCAGGCAGAACTTGGCCGACTCGTAGGGCATGCGATTCTTCGCGTGCTTGTCACGCACGAAGCGCTCTTCTTCCGCCGCTGCAATCAACTTGCCGTCGATGTACAACGCCGCGGAAGGGTCATGACTGAGGGCGCCGGACAGGCCAAGAATCGTCAATGCCACGGATAAAGCCTCTTAACGCGGCTGTCTGACTCGACAGCCGATACGGTTTGATTTCGCTGAGCCTCCGTCGGAGGGCTCAAATAAGTGTTGGCAGGCGCCGATCGAGCTCACGGTAAAGAGCGCTGTCGGCCGACCAGTTGCGCAGCAGGCGCGCACGGTCACGTGCATAGGCAGCCTTGAAGCTGCTGGCCTGGCCATGGTACTGCATGGCATCCAGATCGATCAGCGCCCAGCGGCCGTCCTGCCAGAGGATATTGCTACCTTTGCAGTCACCATGGCTGATGCGCTCGCGCAGCAGGGCCGCAAACAAGGCCTCCAGGGCCTGCAAATCCGCCTCGGGCGGCAGCCCGTCCGCCCCGCAGGGCGCGAAACGGGCGATTATATCCATACCCGGCGCGTGTTCGGTAATCAGATAGGCCTGGCGGCGCAGCCACAGGGTACGTCGTTCGAGCACGGCCAGCGGTCTGGGCGTGGCGATACCGAGGAAATCCAGGCGATTACCCTCGCACCAGCTGTGCCAGGCGCGACTAGGCCGCCAGAAGCGTCGTAGCCAATGACTGAAGCCCTTGATGTTGTAACGTTTGATGACTAGTTGCCGGCCGCCCTGCTCAATGCGCGCAACGGTCGAGGAGCCGCCCAGCTTGAGCGGCTCGCCAGCCTCTATCGCCGCATCGGGATCGGCCAGGATGGGCGCCAGCGCCGCGTCCTCTTCACGCCTCACTACTTGCAGACGCGACGGGCCGCGCCAGACACGAAAAGCCGTGCACTCTCGCTGAATCTTGGCCATGAAAGTATGCAGGCGCAGCCCACGTGCCTTGGCCACCGCCTTGAGCAGAGCCTCAAGTGGCAGTGCATGTTCGCCGTTGACCAGCAGGTAGTGCACCAACAACTCCTCGATAAAGTCATCGATGGCTCGGGGAAACAGCGCGAAGAACAACCCCAGGTTTTCCAGCACGCGGTCTCGGGAGAGGGCCTGCCCGGGCGTCTCGGCGCGAATACCGCCGCCATCGATGAGAAGCAGTCGGCCGTCATGGCGCAGCAGGTTGTCCAGGTGCAGGTCCTCCTGCCACAAGCCTCGACGATGCAGCTCACCGATAACGCCAAGCGCCTCACCCAGTACCTGCTGCTGCGCATCGCTCAGCCAGGCTTCGTCGGCGACGGCCTGCCAGTCATCCGCCAGGCTACGCGCGCCCTCCAGGAACTCGAACAGCAGCCAGCCGCCGCCTGCTGCGACACCGTGATCGAGCAGCAACGGCGTGCACAACCCCTGCTCCGCCAACAACTGGGCACCTTGCAGCTCCCGCGCAAAATGTCGCTCAGCCTTGCTGCCAACCAATAACTTGGCGAGCACGTTGCGCCCTTGCCATTGCGCCTCGCCGACATAACGCTGCCCCGGCAACACACGCAGCAGACTGTGCAACTGGAGTGACTCACCGCCCGGCAGATCGATCGACAGCGGCAGCGCAGGATTACGCCCCGCCTCGTTGAGGAGAACCAGTTTCATTGGCGTTGGGCCTTGTCCTTCAAACGCGCCGCAAGACGCTGCGACCAATGATCAAGATGCTGCCCACTGCCCAGATAGGCGGTCAGGAAGCCCAGGTGATCCGCTTCATTCCAGGGATTGGCGCGGCGTAGCAACGGTTCGAGATCCTTGACCCTGTCCCGCTCGCCGAGAAACAGCGGCCGGGTCTTTTCCAGGTCGATCAGTTGCGCCGCAAAACCATCATCTCGTGGCTGCAGGAAGATGTGCTTGGGATAGAAACAGCCATGCACCTGACCCTTTTCGTGCACCCGGCGAGCCAGCAGACCACAGGCGCTGACGATCGCCTGGCGCTGCTCGGCTGCGAGCTGGCGCCACTCGGGCAGCCAGCTGTCAAGGTCGCGCCAGCCATCCAGGGCACGGGTCAGCAGCACGGCTCGGCGCTCACCATTTATGCGCCGCTCGGCGTAGAACGCGGCGCTCATGGCCGGGATACCCAGGCGCTGATAGCGGCGAATGTTGCGAAGCTCTCGCGCCAGGGTCGGCTCACCCCAGGGGCGCTCCAGGCTGTGGGTCAGGTAATTGCTCTGGCGCTTGAGGTAATAGCCATGGCCTTCGAGGTCGAGCCGATAGACCGTGCTCCAGCCGCCGCGCGGCGCCTTGTTGGGTTCGTCGACCGCATGCAGTTCGAGCGCCCAGAGCGCCTCGAAACTGGCCAGTCCATGACGCTCGAGCAGCGTTTGATCATCGCTGTCGATGAAGTCCTTCATTCTCTTCCCTCGAAGTACCGCACGATCTGCCTGATACGTTGCTTGTCGCTGTCGCTGAGCCGGTCGCGACCTCGATACTGCAGGTAGAAGCGCAGGCGCTGCGTATGTGACAGATGATACTTGGCCACTTTATCGAGGCAGGCAAGGTCCTTGACGATGCGTCGGCGCAAAAAAGGCCCCCACCAGAACGCCCCGGTCGGGCAGTCGATCAAATACAGACGGCGATGCTCATCGACCAGCAAATTGCGCCACTTCAGGTCGTTATGGGCGAAATGGTGATCATGCAGGATGCGCGTGGCGCGAGCCAGCTGAGAGCTGACATCCTCAACCCAGGCCCGATCACGCAGACGCGCATCGCCAGAGGAGGCGAGCCGCCACATGTCTGAGGTATCGACCAACTCCTGAGTAATCAGCGCGCCCCGGTGAAAGGCCGCGCCCTTACGCTCCAACCCATAGGCGGCAATGGGCGCGGTAGGAATACCCCAGGCCGCGAAGTGCTTGAGATTCTGCCACTCGGCCTTGACCCGCGGCCGGCCGATGAAGCGCCGGGCGCCCTTGCCGGCACCGTGGTAGCGCTTGACGTAATAACGCAGCCCACCGAGCTCGACGCGAATGACGTCCGATAGCGGGTCATGGGTGATGGCCTCGCCCTGCAAAGCGAAGACCGCATCCAGCGACGCGAATGCCCTGGCTGCCTCGGGTGTAGTCAAGGCGGTGACGCGCCACTGACTCATGCTTCACCTTCTTTTTCGTACTTGCGTACATAACGCGCGCGCAGCCGGTCGGCCTTGCCCTGCAGCCAGCGCAGCAACGCGGCCTCGTCCTGCAGGATCTGGCGCAATGGGCGGCTGTCGACGACGCCGAAATAACCCTTGAGAAAGCGCAGCAGATCGCGCCGGGTCAGGCCAATGCCCAACGCGGAGAAATACAGCCCGGCCAGGTCCTTGTCGCGCCAGCGTCGCGGCACGGCATCACGCACCTGCGCCCGATGCAGATCGATTATCGACAGCCGGAAATCATCAGCGTCGAAGGGTTTGTCGGTATGCAGGAGAAAATGACATATATAACAGTCCCGGTGATTCACGCCGGCGGCATGCATGCGTCCGGTCATTTGCGCGACCCGGCGGATGAGCGCCCGTTTCAACCCGGGTGCTGGCGGCTGAGCGTGCCAGTTCAGCGTTAACTGCTCAAGATCGACAGTGGGCGCCAGCTCTTCGGTGACGATGAAGGAATGTTGCTGCGCCGGATTGCTGCCACGCTCGCCATAGGCCACCGCAGTCATGGTCGACACACCCGCTTCGCTCAGACGCTGGATGGCCTTCCACTCCTGACCAGCGCCCAGAACTGGCAGTCGGGCCGTGACCAGGTTCTTGAGAATTTCACCCCAGCCAATCCCTCGATGAATTTTGACGAAGTAGCCTTTGCCGTCCACCTCGGTGCGCAGCGTTCGGCGCGCCTCAAGCTCGCGGTAGACCTGCCCCTGCAGGCCCTCGACTTCCTCAAAGGCATCCTTGCCGGCCCATAGGGACTTGAATGGTTCAGCAAGAATCAGCTGCATAAGCCTCCCTGTAGGCGCTGCGCCCTCATGATGAATACGGCAAACAGCGCAAGTCGGGCGGAGCGACCACCGTTGCCTCGCACCGAGAAGGGTGCGCCCAAATGGTCGATACCACCCGCAGTAGCTAACATGCTCACGCGCGCTTCTCCGCCAGGATCACGTCGGCGGCCTTCTTCGGCATCGAATACAGGTCGGCACTGTCGGCATAGGCCAGGCCGTTGCGCCCCCAGAGCGCACGACGCTGCGGGTCGGCGAGCATATCGGCCAGGGTGCGGTTGAGTTGCTCCTGCTCGAAGGGGCCGGGCAGGACTCTGCCGCAATCGGCATCGGCGATGTAGTGGGCGTAGCCGCAGACGTCGGTGACCAGCACCGGCAGGCCGGAAACCAGCGCCTCCAGCAGCACGGTGCCGGTGTTTTCGTTGTAGGCCGGGTGGATCAGCAGATCGGCGCCGAGCAAGAAGCGCGGAATGTCACTGCGCCCCTTGAGAATCTGCACCTGGTCGCTCAAGCCCAGCGCCTTGACCTGCAGAAGAAAGGGCTTGGGATCGTCCTGGCCGATGGCGATCAGCCGGGTGCGCTTGCGCAGCTCACGCGGCAGGGATGCCAGGGCCTTGAGGCTGCGATCCAGGCCCTTGGTCTTGAAGCCGGAGCCGATCTGCACCAGCAGCAGGTCATCATCACTCAGCTTGAACTCACGGCGGAACTCGGCGCGAATCTCGCCAGCATTGGCCAGCGCGCGCCGGTCCTGAGCGATGCCTGGCGGCAGCAGATGGAAGCGCTGCAGCGGAGTCTTGTAGTGCTTGATGAACAGTGGCTGCTGCACTTCGGAAATCATCAGGATCTCGGTCTTCGACTCCGGCGCGAACACCGCGCGCTCGTACTCGGCGAAATGCTTGTAGCGCCCCCAGCGACGGTAGATCGGGTTGCGCAGGGTCTGCGCCTTGTCCTCGAAGCAGCCGTCGGCGGCGTAGTAGACGTCCAGGCCCGGCATCTTGTTGAAGCCGATTACCCGGTCGACCGGGTCGCGCTTCAGATCGGCTTGCAGCCAGGCGCTGAATTTCTCATTGCGACGGTGGTTGAACAGCGCACGCACCGGCGCCACGCGTACATCGAAGCCGCCGGGGTTTTCCCCTTCCCAGATCGGCGTGTAGACGCGAATGGCGTGGCCACGCGCCTGGCATTCCAGGGCGATGCGCATGAAATCGCGCTGCAGCCCACCAAACGGGAAGTATTTGTAGAGAACGAAGGCCAGTTGCATAGCCGCTCCTTAAAGGGTGCCGGGAGGCGCAAGCAACAGCGCCTCCAGTTCCAGACCGACGCGCTCGGCGCCGAGGCCATCGAAGCAGGGCTTGTCACGGTCACCGCTGCCGGCGCCCGGGCCACTGGCACACAGATGAATCTGGCTACGGCCGTAGGCGCCCACCTTGCCGGGCAAGGTCGGGCCGTAGAGGGAAATGTTCGGTACATCCAGCGCCGCGGCCAAGTGGCCGAGCCCGGTGTCGACGGAGACGCAGGCGCTGGCACCGGCAATCACCTTGGCCACACCGGCCAGGCTCAGCTTCGGCAGCACGGCGGCATGCGTCAGGCCGGCAGCGATGCGCTCGGCGCGCGCCTTCTCCGTCTCATTGCCCCAAGGCAGGCGCACGGCCCAGCCCAGCTTGTCCATGCGCTCGGCCAGCGCACGCCAGTCGGATTCCGGCCAGTGCTTGCTGGCCCAGGTGGTGCCATGCAGGAACACCAGATAGGGCTGCGCGCTAGCGTCCATCATCGCCGCACGGTTCAGTCCGTAGTCACCGCTACCGGACGGCAGCGTATATCCCAACGCCTTGGCGAACAGCTGACGTACGCGCTCCAGGGCGTGCTGATCCCTGGGCACCGCATAGCGGCGATCATAGAAGCGACTGGCCAGCGGCTCACGCGCCGAATCACGATCCAGACCGGCCACTGGCGCCGACACGTAACGCGTCAGCCAGGCACTCTTGAGCAGGCCCTGGGCGTCGATCACCAGGTCGTAGCGGGTTTCGCGCAGACGCTGCTTGAAGCGCGCCCATTCGCCAATGCGCCAGGTGCGCAGCGGATGCTTGCGCCAACGGCGGATAGCCACCGGAATCACCTGGGACACCGCCGGATGCCAGGCGGGAATCTCGGCGAAGCCTTCTTCCACCACCCAGTCGAAGCGGATGCCGGGAATGGCACGCGCGGCATCGGTCAGTGCCGGCAGGGTATGCACCACGTCACCGAGCGACGAGGTCTTGATGATCAGCACCCGCAAATCAGTCGCCCTCGACCAGGGTCAAGGTCTCGCCGACCAGCCGATCCAGCGCTTCGATCACCGGGCGCGGCTTGAGCTCGCGCAGACAGTTGTAGTGACCAAAACGGCAGGTGCGCTCGAAACAGGGGCTGCACTCCAGCCCCAGGCGAACAATCTCGACGCGGTCGGCCAGCGGCGGGGTGAAGCCCGGCGAAGTGGAGCCGTAGACTGCCACCAGCGGTCGATTCAGCGCCGCCGCCACGTGCATCAGCCCGGAGTCGTTGGAAACAACGGCGGTGGCCGCCGACATCAGGTCGATGGCCTCGGCCAGACTGGTCTGCCCGGACAGGTTGCTGACTTCCTCGCGCAGGCCCGGAATCAGGCGCATACGAATGTCTTCACCGCCGGCATGGTCGTTCTTCGAGCCGAACAGCCAGACCTGCCAACCCTCGCGAATCTTGATCTCGGCGACCTTGGCATAGTGCTCGGCCGGCCAGCGTTTGGCCTCGCCGAACTCCGCGCCAGGGCACAACGCGAGCACCGGACGATCCAGCTGCAGGCCGAACTTGGCCAAGGCAGCCGCACGGCTGGACTCATCGATCTGCAAACGCGGCTGTGGATAAGGCTGCGGCAACAGAGCACCGGGCTCATAGGCAAGCGCCATGAAGCGTTCGATCATCAGCGGGTAGCGTTCTTTGTCCAACGTGCGGATGTCGTTGAGCAGGCCGTAGCGCATCTCGCCCTTCCAGCCGGTGCGCTTGGGAATACCGGCGAACCAGGGCACCAGCGCGGACTTCAGCGAGTTGGGCAGCAGGATGGCCTGATCGTACTGACCGGCCAGCGACTTGCCGATACGCCGGCGCGTGGCCAGATCGAGAACGCCATGGCCGAGCGGCAGGCTCAGCGCGGCGCGCACCTCGGGCATGCGCTCAAGGATCGGCCGACTCCAGTCCGGCGCCAGCACGTCGATCTCGCACTCGGGATGGCGCTGTTTCAGGCACTGGAACAGTGTCTGCGCCATCACCATGTCGCCCACCCAGCTAGGGCCGATGATCAGTATTTTCATGCCTTATCCAAAAACAACCGGGGAGGCTCAGAGCCCACCTGCAATCCTCTGCGCGTCGGTCATGCGTCGTTGCAAAAGGGCCTCGGGCGTTCATTTACCGCAGTAAACTCACGCCCTCGCCCCTGTTGCGCCTAGCCTGACTCTAGCTCGCAAGATTGCCGGCAGACTCTTGAGGCCTCCCCGTCGAGCCTTCGAGGATTCGCTTACTTGACCAGCGTACGCCATTCGGCGTGGCCGCTGGTCTTGCCGGTGACCAGGTCGAAGTAGGCCTTCTGCAGCTTTTCGGTCACCGGGCCACGGCGGCCGGCGCCGATCTTGCGGCCATCGACTTCGCGGATCGGCGTAACTTCGGCGGCGGTGCCGGTGAAGAACGCCTCGTCAGCGATGTACACCTCGTCACGGGTGATGCGCTTCTCGACCACCTTGATGCCGTGCTCTTCGGCCAGGGTCAGGATGGTGCTGCGGGTGATGCCGTTGAGGCAGGAGGTCACCTCCGGGGTGTACACGACGCCGTCCTTGACCAGGAAGATGTTCTCGCCCGAACCCTCGGCCACATAGCCTTCCGGGTCCAGCAGCATGGCCTCGTCGGCGCCGCCGGAGATGGCTTCCTGCAGGGCCAGCATCGAGTTGATGTAGTTGCCGTTGGCCTTGGCGCGGGTCATGGCGATGTTGACGTGGTGGCGGGTGTAGGAACTGGTGCGCACCTTGATGCCGGCTTCCAGCGCCTCTTCGCCCATGTAGGCGCCCCAGTGCCAGGCGGCGACGATCACGTGCACCTTCAAGCCGGCGGCGCGCAGGCCCATGCCTTCGCTGCCGAAGAACACCATCGGGCGCAGGTAGGCGCTTTCCAGACCGTTCTCGCGTACGGCGGCGCGCTGGGCTTCGTTGATCTCTTCCTTGGAGAAAGGAATCTGCATGTTGAAGATATGCGCGGAGTCGAACAGGCGATCGGTGTGCGCCTGCAGGCGGAAGATCGCGGTGCCGTCCGGGGTGTTGTAGGCACGCACACCCTCGAACACGCCCATGCCGTAGTGCAGGGTGTGGGTCAGCACATGGGTGTTGGCTTCGCGCCACGGCACCAGTTTGCCGTCGTACCAGATCACGCCATCACGGTCGGACATCGACATCTTGCCTGCTCCTCAAATTCGCTTCACGGTTCGCACAAATAAGATGGGGCCGCAGCCCCGTCATTCAACTCAGTCCCAACTCGCGCCACAGGCGCATCACAGCGCGGCGTTCATCCTGGAACTGATCTCCGGGCACCATTCCAGGCTGCTTCTGCAGCGCCTGGCGATGGGCCGCCGAGCGGTAATTCTTGTAGACCTCTCGCAGCAACGCGGCGTCCTCAGCGCTCATCAGACCGACCCGCTCCAGACCTTCTAGAATGCGGATGTTATCGGTGAACTCGAGTAGCTGCGGGTGTTGCCACGACCAGGCCAGGGCCGCGTATTGCACCATAAATTCGATATCGACGATACCACCGGCGTCCTGCTTCAGATCGAAGGAGGACGAGGCTTCGAAGGCATTCGGCGCCGTTCCGGCCGCGGTCTTCTTGTTGCCAAGGTTGTCGCGCATCTTCGCGCGCATCTCGCTGACCTCGACGCGCAGCGCCTCGACATCACGCTGGCGCCCCAGCACTTCAGCGCGCACCCGGGCGAACTCGCCGGCCAGACGCGAGCATCCCACCAGCACCCGCGCGCGCACCAACGCCTGATGCTCCCAGGTCCAGGCCCCGCTCTCCTGATAGCGCTGGAAGGCGCCAAGCGAGCTGACCAGCAGCCCGGCTGCGCCCGATGGTCGCAGGCGCATATCCACCTCGTACAAGGCGCCGGAAGTGGTCTGGGTGGTTAGCAGATGGATGATGCGTTGGCCCAGGCGGGTGAAGAACTGCGCACCGTCGATGGGTTTGGCACCATCGGTCTCGGCCTGCGGATCGCCGTCATGGATGAACACCAGATCCAGGTCCGAGCCGTGGCCGAACTCCAGGCCGCCAACCTTGCCGTAGCCGACGATGATGAAGTCCGGGTCGCACGGCGTACCGTCTGCACGGAAGGGCCGACCATGACGCTGCACCGTATGCTGCCAGGCCAGCGCCAGCACCTGGTCGAGAATCGCCTCGGCCAGCCAGGTCAGGTAATCCGACACTTTCATCAAGGGCAGCGTGCCGGCGATCTCCGAGGCGGCGACGCGCAGGCTGTGCGCCAGCTTGAAATGACGCAGCGCCTCCATCTGCTGCTCCAGGTCCTCCTCGGGAATGCGCACCAGCCGCTCGCGCAACTCGGCCGCCAGCTCCGGCGCCAGCGGCGGCGAATAAAGGCGCCCCTCGTTGAGTAGCTCATCGAGCAACAGCGGGTAGCGGGCGATCTGCTCGGCGATCCAGGGGCTGGCGGCGCAAAGCGTGATCAATCGTTCCAGCGCCCCCGGATTTTCGGTCAGAAGCACCAGATAAGCCGAGCGCCGCGCCACCTTTTCCACCAACGGCAGCACCCGCTCAAGCACCAGGTCCGGCGCGTCGTGCTCCACCGTCTGCGCCAGCAGACGCGGAATGAAGGCATCCAGACGCTCGCGCCCCAGACGCTGCATGGCACGAACCTGCGGCCCGTTGCGCAGATCGGCGAGACGCCGACTGGCCGTGACTGCGTCGGCGAAGCCCGCCTCCTGCAACTGCAGCGCGGCGGCCTCCTCGTCCAGTGCACCTTGCCACAAAGGCAACCATTCGGCGCCGACGCAGGCCTCGCCTGCCTGCGACTCATCCTCGTCAGGATCGGCGATCACCTGCTGAAAATGCCATTCGATGCGGCCACGCCAATGCATCAGGCGCTCGTGAAAGCTCGTCCAGTCGGCAAAGCCCATGATCGCCGCCACCCGCGCCTGATCCTGCGGATCGGCCGGCAGCATCTGCGTCTGCCGGTCACCGATGCCCTGCAGGGCATGCTCGGCGTAACGCAGGAACTCGTAACCTTCCTTCATCTCCGCGACCACTGTTGGCGGCAGGTAGCCCTGCCCTTCCAGGGTCGCCAGCACCTTGAGCAGCGGCCGCTGCTGCAGGCTGAGGTCGCGCCCGCCGTGGATCAGCTGAAACGCCTGGGCGATGAACTCGATCTCGCGGATACCGCCGGCACCGAGCTTGATGTTCTCGCTCATGCCTTTGCGCCGCACTTCCTGCTGGATCAGCAGCTTCATCGCGCGCAGCGCCTCGATGGCGGAAAAATCCAGATAGCGGCGATAGACGAAGGGCCGCAGCATTTCCAGCAGCTCGGCGCCGGCCTCCTGGTCGCCGCCCACCACGCGCGCCTTGATCATCGCGTAGCGCTCCCAGTCGCGCCCCTGGTCCTGGTAGTACTGCTCCAGCGCATTGAAGCTGAATACCAGCGCACCGCTGGAGCCGTAAGGGCGCAAACGCATGTCGGTGCGGAACACGAACCCATCCACGGTGATCGCATCCAGCGCCTTGATCAGTTTCTGCCCAAGGCGGATGAAGAACTCCTGATTATCCAGCGGGCGCTTGACGCCCTCGGTCTCGCCGCCCTCGGGATAACCGAAGATGAGGTCGATATCCGAAGACAGATTGAGCTCGTGCGCGCCGAGCTTGCCCATGCCGAGAATGACCATGTGCTGCGCCTGGCCAGTTCGTCGCCCGACCGGCGTGCCGAACTGCGTGCAGTGGCGTGGATAGAGCCAGTGATAGGCCAGGTCGATACAGGCATCAGCGAGATCAGAGAGATCGCGACAGGTTTCCGCCAACGCCGCCTGGCGACTGAAGTCGCGCCAGATGATGCGCAACTGCTGACGGTTGCGGAAACGCCGCAGACAGCGGCCCAGCGCGTCTTCGTCGCCACACTCGGCCAGCTGCGCCTCCAACTGCTGACGCAGTTCGCCTGGCGCCAGGCTGCGCTCCAGCTCGCCCGACTCGGCCAGCGCGACGAACATCTGCGGGTCACGCTGAGCCTGCTCGGCAACGAAATCGCTCAGGGCCGTCACCTGCCGCCAGGCATCGCGTCGTGCCTGCGGCCAGACGGCAACGCTATCGGCCAGCCCCTCATGCTCGACCAACGCTCCTTGTAGTGAGTGTTCGGCTCGCTCGGCCAGGGGGATCAGGGAAGGGGGCAACTCGACCAGCGACGGCAGGCTCATGGTCTATCCTTTTTGGCGGACTGCCGGACGCATGGCGCAAATGCCCGGAGCCCCGTTCCTGCGGGGCACGTGCGGCCGGCGGTGCCGCGGATTGTAGTTTTACTACGAAAGAATTGTATCCAGAGGGCTGAATCCGCCGTCGAAATGTAGTAAAACTACATACGGCCGGTCCTACCCCCGGTAAATCCAAGAATTTCAACTCGCCCGCCCAAAAAGCCGGCGAGACTCAACTGGCCTCCGATTCTGGAAGCCTTTCCGCCCTGGAGCAAGCCATGCAAGACCTCGATCCGATCGAAACCCAGGAATGGCTGGACGCCCTTGAATCCGTCCTCGACCGTGAGGGTGAAGACCGTGCCCATTACCTGATGACCCGTCTGGGCGAGCTGGCCACCCGTAGCGGTGCGCAACTGCCCTACGCGATCACCACGCCCTACCGCAACAGCATCCCGGTTACCCATGAAGCTCGCATGCCCGGCGACCTGTTCATGGAACGCCGCATCCGTTCGCTGGTGCGCTGGAACGCCCTGGCCATGGTGATGCGCACCAACCTGGACGACCCGGACCTGGGCGGCCACATTTCCAGCTTCGCCTCCTCCGCGACGCTGTATGACATCGGCTTCAACTACTTCTTCCAGGCCCCGACCGAAGAACACGGCGGCGACCTGGTGTTCTATCAGGGTCATGCGAGCCCTGGCGTCTACGCCCGCGCCTTCATGGAAGGTCGCCTCAGCGAAGACCAGATGAAGAACTTCCGCCGCGAAGTCGACGGCAAGGGCCTGTCGTCCTACCCGCACCCGTGGCTGATGCCGGATTTCTGGCAGTTCCCGACCGTATCCATGGGCCTCGGTCCGATCCAGGCGATCTACCAGGCGCGCTTCATGAAGTACCTGGAAGCGCGCGGCTTCATTCCGGCCGGCAAGCAGAAAGTCTGGTGCTTCATGGGCGACGGCGAGTGCGACGAGCCGGAATCCCTCGGCGCCATCTCCCTGGCTGGTCGCGAGAAGCTGGACAACCTGATCTTCGTCATCAACTGCAACCTGCAGCGCCTCGACGGCCCGGTACGCGGCAACGGCAAGATCATCCAGGAACTCGAAGGCGTGTTCCGCGGTGCCCAGTGGAACGTCAACAAGGTCGTTTGGGGACGCTTCTGGGATCCGCTGTTCGCCAAGGACAAGGACGGCGCCCTGCAGCGTCGCATGGACGAAGTGGTCGACGGTGAATACCAGAACTACAAGGCCAAAGACGGCGCCTACGTTCGCGAAAACTTCTTCAACAGCCCGGAGCTCAAGGAGATGGTCAAGGACCTCTCCGACGACGAGATCTGGAAACTCAACCGTGGCGGCCACGACCCGTACAAGGTCTACGCGGCCTACCACCAGGCCGTGAACCATAGCGGCCAGCCGACCGTGATCCTGGCCAAGACCATCAAGGGCTACGGCACTGGCGCCGGTGAAGCGAAGAACACCGCGCACAACACCAAGAAGGTCGATGTCGACAGCCTGCGTCAGTTCCGCGACCGCTTCGATATCCCGGTCAAGGACGAGGACCTGGAAAACCTGCCGTTCGTGCGCCCGGAGCCGGGCAGCCCGGAGTACAAGTACCTGCACGAGCGCCGCAACGCGCTGGGTGGCTTCGTACCGCAGCGTCGCCAGCAGAGCTTCAGCATCCCCACCCCGCCGCTGGATACCCTCAAGGCCATCCTCGACGGCTCGGGCGACCGCGAAATCTCCACCACCATGGCCTTCGTGCGTATCCTCGCGCAGCTGGTCAAGGACAAGGAACTCGGCCAGCGCATCGTCCCGATCATTCCGGACGAAGCCCGTACCTTCGGTATGGAAGGCATGTTCCGTCAGCTCGGCATCTACTCTTCGGTCGGCCAGCTGTACGAGCCGGTCGATAAAGACCAGGTGATGTTCTACAAAGAGGACAAGAAAGGTCAGATCCTCGAGGAAGGCATCAACGAAGCGGGCGCCATGAGCTCCTTCATCGCCGCCGGTACTTCGTACTCCTGCCACAACCAGCCGATGCTGCCGTTCTACATCTTCTACTCGATGTTCGGCTTCCAGCGTATCGGTGATCTGGCCTGGGCCGCTGGCGACAGCCGCACCCGCGGCTTCCTGATCGGCGGTACCGCCGGCCGTACCACCCTCAACGGTGAAGGCCTGCAGCACGAAGACGGTCATAGCCACATGTTGGCAGCGACCATCCCCAACTGCCGCACCTACGACCCGACCTACGGCTACGAGCTCGCCGTGATCATCCGCGAAGGCATTCGCCAGATGGCCGAAGAGCAGCAGGACATCTTCTACTACATCACCGTGATGAACGAGTCGTACCAGCAGCCGGCCATGCCGGAAGGCGTGGAAGACGGCATCATCAAGGGCATGTACCTGCTCGAGGAAGACAAGAAGGAAGCCGCGCACCACGTGCAACTGCTGGGTTCCGGCACCATCCTGCGCGAAGTCCGCGAAGCGGCGAAGATCCTGCGCGACGAGTACAACATCGCTGCCGATGTCTGGAGCGTCACCAGCTTCAACGAACTGCGTCGCGACGGCCTGGCCGTGGAGCGCCGCAACCGTCTGCACCCGGGTCAGAAGCCGCAGCAGACCTACATCGAGCAGTGCCTGGGCGGTCGCAAGGGCCCGGTCATCGCTTCCACCGACTACATGAAGCTGTTCGCCGAACAGGTTCGTCAGTGGGTACCGAGCAAGGAATACAAGGTGCTGGGCACCGACGGCTTCGGCCGCAGCGACAGCCGCAAGCAGCTGCGTCACTTCTTCGAAGTGGATCGCAACTGGGTCGTGCTGGCCACGCTGGAAGCCCTGGTCGACCGCGGCGAGATCGAGGCCAAGGTGCTGGCTGACGCCATCACCAAGTTCGGCATCGACGCCGACAAAGCCAACCCCCTGGACTGCTAAGGAGCGTAGCGATGAGTGAGTTGATTCGCGTACCCGACCTCGGCGGTGAAGGCGAGGTGATTGAACTGCTGGTCAAGGTCGGCGACCGTGTCGAAGCCGAGCAGAGCGTACTGACCCTGGAGTCCGACAAGGCTTCCATGGAAGTGCCCTCGCCCAAGGCCGGCGTGGTCAAGGAACTGAAGGTCAAGATCGGCGACCGTCTGAAGGAAGGCGACGAGCTGCTGGTGCTGGAAGTCGAAGATGCCGCTGAAGCGGCGCCTGCAGCGAAAGCCGAAGCTGCGCCTGCCGAAGCCCCGAAAGCGGCCGCTCCGGCAGCTGCGCCGGCCGCCGCTGCCACCAGCAGCGTGCAGGACGTGCACGTGCCGGATATCGGCACCGACGGCAAGGTCAAGGTCATCGAAGTGATGGTCAAGGTCGGCGACCGCATCGAAGCCGATCAGTCGCTGATCACCCTGGAGTCCGACAAGGCCTCCATGGAAATTCCCGCGCCGGCTGCCGGCGTGGTGGAAGAAGTGCTGGTCAAGCTGGATGCCGAAGTCGGCACCGGCGACCTGATTCTCAAGCTGAAAGTCGAAGGGGCTGCTCCGGCTGCCGCTCCGGCTCAAGCGGCAGCGCCGAAGGCAGAAGCCGCTCCCGCCGCTGCACCAGCTCCGGCCGCCGCGCCGACCGGCAGCAGCGTGCAGGACGTGCACGTGCCGGACATCGGCTCCAGTGCCAAGGGCAAGGTCATCGAGATCATGGTCAAGGCCGGCGACAGCATCGAAGCCGACCAGAGCCTGCTGACCCTGGAGTCCGACAAGGCCTCCATGGAAATTCCCTCGCCGGCTGCCGGCGTGGTGGAAGAAGTGCTGGTCAAGCTCGATGACGAAATCGGCACTGGCGACCTGATCCTCAAGCTCAAGGTCGCTGGCGCAGCGCAGGCTGCGGCTCCGGCAGGGGCAAGCCAGGAAGTACACCGCGTACCGGAAGGTGCAGCGCCGGAAGTGGCCGCCGAAGTGCGCGCCATCGCCTCGCTGTCGGCGGCTGCCGCCGAAGTGGCCAACGCACCCAAGCGCGATGGCGCCAAGGTGCATGCCGGCCCGGCCGTGCGTCAGCTGGCTCGCGATTTCGGCGTGGAGCTGGCGGATATCGCCGGCACCGGCCCGAAAGGTCGCATCCTCAAGGAAGACGTGCAGGCTTACGTCAAGGGCATGATGCAGAAGGCCAAGGCCGCACCGCAGGCGACTGCTGCAGCCGCTACCGGCGGCGCCGGCATTCCGCCGATCCCGGCCGTGGACTTCAGCAAGTTCGGTGAAATCGAAGAAGTGGCGATGACCCGCCTGATGCAGGTCGGCGCCGCCAACCTGCACCGCAGCTGGCTCAACGTGCCGCACGTGACCCAGTTCGACTCGGCCGACATCACCGACCTGGAAGCCTTCCGCGTCGCGCAGAAGGCCGTGGCGGAAAAGGCCGGCGTCAAGCTGACCGTGCTGCCGCTGTTGCTCAAGGCCTGTGCCCACCTGCTCAAGGAGCTGCCGGACTTCAACAGTTCGCTGGCGCCGAGCGGCAAGGCGATCATCCGCAAGAAGTACGTGCACATCGGCTTCGCCGTCGATACGCCGGACGGCCTGCTGGTACCGGTGATCAAGAACGTCGATCAGAAGAGCCTGCTGCAACTGGCTGGCGAAGCGGCCGAGCTGGCCGACAAGGCGCGCAAGAAGAAGCTCTCGGCTGACGACATGCAGGGCGCCTGCTTCACCATCTCCAGCCTCGGCCACATTGGCGGTACCGGCTTCACGCCGATCGTCAACGCGCCGGAAGTGGCGATCCTCGGTGTGAGCAAGGCGACCATGCAGCCGGTCTGGGACGGCAAGGCCTTCCAGCCCAAGCTGATGCTGCCGCTGTCGCTGTCCTACGATCACCGCGTGATCAATGGCGCGGCTGCCGCGCGCTTCACTCAGCGCCTGTCGCAGCTACTGGCCGACATCCGCACCATCCTGCTGTAAATCGTTTCGAGCTCGCCACGCTCGCATCCTCAACCCCGCCCAATCTGGGTGGGGTTTTTTTTGCCTGCCCAAAGCCACGCGGGACTTGATCCCGGTCATGGCATTTACCGCCGCAGCCGCCATGATCGAGCCATCGATATTGTTCCGGCGCATCCCCATGCTCTATCTGTTTCTGAAGTTCGTCCACCTGACTGCCGCCGCCTTCTTCATCGGCGGCGTATTCTTCGAAGTGATGATCCTCAGCCGTGCCACGCGCGAGCTTCCGGACGAGGCCAAAGCGGGCTTCTCACGCGCCCTTGGACGGCGCGCGCGACAGGTCATGCACTGGGTCGTGCTGGCGCTTTACGGCGCCGGCCTGGGCCTGGCCTGGCACTACCGCGCGGCGCTACATGCACCTCTGGCCAGCAGCTTCGGCATCCTGCTCAGCCTGAAAATCACCCTGGCCCTGAGCATCCTCGGGCATTTTCTGCTGGTGGTGTTCCTGATGCGCAGCGGCCGCATGACAGCGGCGCGCTCGCGGCGCATTCACCTGAGCGTGCTGCTGCAGATGCTGGCCATCCTGTTCCTGGCCAAGGCCATGTTCCTGCTGCAGCTGTGATGCCGAGCCGCCCGGAGGGGTCAGCCTTTTTGCACGTTGCGAATCAGGAAGCTCAGCGCCTTGGCCAGCTCACTCGCGCCCTGGTGATCGCGCACGATGCTCAGCAGTTGGCTGCCGTCGACCGGGTTGAGCAGTGCACAGCGGATACCGCCGGTCGGACATTCGTAGCGGATGAACGGATCGATACCAAACACCGGAACACGCTGGTTGCGCACGGAGATGGCGGTGCCCTGCATGCCCCGGCTCTCCTCACGCAGGATCAGCTCGCCGGCATCGCCGACAGCGAAACGGTACAGCAGGTCCTGCCGCTGCGCCTGGCCAACCTGGTAGCCGGCGCGCAGGGCGTAGGTTTCCAGCAGTGCGTTGTTGTGCGCCAGCAGTGCCTGGCGCTCGTTGTCGGTCAGATAAAGGCGCTTGAGTTCGTCCAGATAAGCTTCCTGTTCAGCGCCCTGCAATGCACCCTTGTCAGCGGTATCGGCGAGGGCCGGTAACGTTGTGAAAAGCGCTATGGCCACTAGCATGGCCATCAGTTTCCTTGTCAGTCTTGCTTGCATGATGCACCCTTGCCGAACGCTATAGTGAAGTAGGCCTGAGCCCTAGCCTCCGTCCACACCGCTGCGCCCTGATAGCAGTGGTTTTGTGCAGAGAACGGAAGCCTCGCCTGGTCAGCATACTGGAAGCCCAACGCCCAATGAAAAGCCATCCCGATGCCGGCACCCGCTCGGCAGCCGAGGTTGTGACGCAGTTGCCAGTGCCCTCGCGGCTCGGCATGTTGCGTTTCGAGCGCTTGAACGAGCCAAGCTGGGCCCTGCTTTTTCTCGATCCGGCCTGCGAACTCAAACTCGGCATCAGCGCCGCCGATCTTTGCGCATTGGTGGATGCGCCCTACGCCAGCCTGATGGAGCCGGAAGCACGCTATCGCCTGCACGATGCCATCCAGCAGCAACTGCTCCAGAGTGCGCATTACCTGGTGCGCTATACCCTGCATACGCCACAGGGAGCACTGAATCTGCTGGAGATCGGCGAACCCTTCAAACAGCGCAACCGCCAGTTGCTGCGCGGCTATCTGCTGATCGCCGATGGCAGCTTCGATGCCTTTTCTCCTGGCGAGCTGGACCTGCACACACAGAATCAGAACCTGCGCACGTCGCTGCAGCAGTATCAGCGTACGCAGGACAACCACCTGCAACACCTGGCCCGCTCACATACCCAGCAGCAACTGATCGTGCGCCTGTCGCGCCAGCGCTACGTCTCCAGCGACCCGCGGCAGGGAAGCTGCCGAACTGATCACCCAGGCGGCCTGCGAGGTCTACGGCGTGGCCCGCGCGGGGATCTGGCACCTGGGCAGTCAGAGTCTCGATTCCATCTCGTTGTACCGCCGCGACCTGGACCGTCACGAGCAACTGCCGTCTATCGACGCCGGCAGTTTTCCGCATTACCTGGAGGCGCTGCACAGCGGCCGGGCAATCGACGCTCACGACGCGCAACACGATCTGCGCACTCGCGAGCTGGCTCCCGGCTACCTGGAGACGCTGGGCATCACCTCGATGCTCGATGCCAGCATTCGTATCGAAGGGGAAGTGGTGGGCATCCTCTGCCTCGAACACATCGGCCCCAAGCGCATCTGGCAGGCCGACGAGATCGCCTTCGCCGGCGAACTAGCCGATCAGTTCGCCCAGGTGCTGATCAATCAGGAAAAGCGCTCGGTCACCCATGCGCTGTACCTATTCCAGCGCGCCGTCGAGCAGAGCGCCAGCGCCTTCCTGCTGGTCGACCGCGACGGCCGGGTGGAATACGTCAACCCCAGCTTCACCGCCATCACCCTGTACAGCAGCGACGAGGTCTGCGGCCATCGCCTGTCGGAACTGCCGGCCCTGGCCAACCTCAGCGACCTGCTGTTCGATACCGACTCGAGCCTGGCCGAGCACAGCAGCTGGCAGGGCGAATTTCGCAGCCGCCGCAAGAACCAGGAGCCGTACTGGGGCCACCTGTCGATCTCCAAGGTGTATGGCGACGATGGCGAGCTGACCCATTACATCGGTATTTACGAAGACATCACCGAGGCCAAGCTGGCGCAGCAACGCATCGAGCGCCTGGCCTACACCGACAACCTGACCAACCTGGGCAACCGTCCTTCGTTCATCCGCAGCCTCGAAGAGCGTTTTGCACGCCACACTCAGCAATCGCTGGGGCTGCTGCTGGTGGACATCGACAACTTCAAGCGCATCAACGACAGCCTTGGCCACCAGACCGGCGACAAGCTGCTCTCGGCGCTGGCCCGGCGCCTGCGCAACAGCCTCGGTGCCAAGGGAACCCTGGCGCGCTTCGCCAGCAACGAATTCGCCATCCTGCTCGATGGCTGCGATCAGGACAACGGCCTGCGCGTCGCGCAGCAGGTGCTGCAGACCCTGGACAAGCCGCTGTTCGTCGACAATCAGCTGATCAGCATCACCGGCTCGGTGGGGCTGGCCATCGCCCCGGAACACGGCGACGACCCGCAGACCCTGATGAAGCACGCCGGCCTCGCCCTGCACAAGGCCAAGGCCAACGGCAAGCACCAGGTGCAACTGTTCACCGAAGTGCTCAATGCCGAGGCCAACTACAAGCTGTTCGTCGAGAACAACCTGCGCCGCGCCCTGACCCAGAACGAGCTGGAGGTCTTCTACCAGCCCAAGCTGTGCCTCAAGAGTGGCCAACTGCTGGGCATGGAGGCGCTGCTGCGCTGGCAGCATCCGGAGAAGGGCATGATCCGCCCCGACCAGTTCATCGGCGTCGCCGAGGAAACCGGCCTGATCATCCCCATCGGCAAGTGGGTGGTACGCCAGGCATGTCGTATGAGCAAGCAGATCGCCGCCATTGGCATGGGCGAACTGCAGGTGGCGATCAACCTGTCGCCCAAGCAGTTCTCCGACCCCGATCTGGTCGGCTCCATCGCCGCGATCCTTCACGAAGAGCAGCTCGACCCGCGCCTGCTGGAACTGGAACTGACCGAAAGCCTGCTGCTGGAAGCCACCGACGACACCCGCCACCAGCTCGGCCGCCTCAAGAGCCTTGGCCTGACCTTGGCCATGGACGACTTCGGCACCGGTTATTCCTCGCTCAGCTACCTGAAGAAATTCCCCATCGACGTGATCAAGATCGATCGCAGCTTCATCAAGGACATCCCTGACAATCAGGACGACATGGAGATCACCTCGGCGGTGATTGCCATGGCACACAACCTCAAGCTGAAGGTGGTCGCCGAAGGCATCGAGACCGGCGCCCAGCTTGGCTTTCTTCGTCGCCAGCGTTGCGACGTCGGCCAGGGCTATCTGTTCGACAAACCGATTCCCGGCCGCGAGCTCATCGACAGCCTGCGCCGCTATCCCTGCAGGCCACAGGCCGACCAACGGACGTAATACGCAGCACCGCGCGTAGTCCACACATCACTCACATTCAGGAGACCGCCATGGTTCTGCGCTCCCAGATTCTCGTCAACAAGAACGCCCTTCCGACTGCCGAACAGGCCCTGCCCGGTCGTGCCGAGCCGCTACCGGTGGCCGACACCCACTATGTCAACGGCAATCCGATCAAGGCGCCCTTCCCTGCCGGCCTGCAGCAGGCCGTGTTCGGTCTGGGCTGTTTCTGGGGTGCCGAGCGCCGCTTCTGGCAGCAGCCGGGCGTGTTCAGCACGGCGGTCGGCTATGCCGGCGGCATGACCCCCAACCCCACCTACGAGGAAGTCTGCTCCGGCCTGACCGGGCACACCGAGGTCGTACTCGTGGTGTTCGACCCGCAGCAGACCAGTTTCGAGGCATTGCTCAAGGTGTTCTGGGAAGTGCACAACCCCACCCAGGGCATGCGCCAGGGTAACGACCAGGGCACCCAGTACCGCTCGGCGATCTACTGCCACGACGAAGCTCAATTGAGCGCGGCAAAAGCCAGCCAGGCGCGCTTCCAGGCCGAGCTCGACAAGGCCGGCCTGGGCACCATCACCACCGAAATCCTCGAAGCGCCGATCTTCTACTACGCCGAGACCTATCACCAGCAATACCTGGCGAAGAACCCCAATGGCTATTGCGGCCTGGGCGGAACAGGCGTATGTCTACCCCCTGAGATCTGAACACGGGTAAAGGGTCGTGGAGCTAAGCAGCATTTCCAGCCAGGTATCGAGTCAGGCATCGACGCAGATTGCAGCGCAGATGTCGCTCCTGCTGCTGCGCAAGACGCTGGAGCTGCAGGCTGCCAACATCAGCGGGCTGGTGCAGTCGGCTGCACCGGCCAGCGCCTCCAGCAACCCGCCACATCTGGGCAACAGCATCGACGTGATGGCTTGAAGAACTACTGCCCTCTCGTCTTGAGCCGGACTAAACTGCGGGCAATTAGCCATCAAACGACGAGCCCGGCATGCCCGCCACTCTGCCCACCATCACTCCCGATCAGCTGTGCGTCGGCCTCTACGTCCATCTGGACCTGAGCTGGTGGGAGCATGATTTCGCCTTCAGCAACTTCAAGATCAAGGACGAAGCGCAGATTCGCGCGCTGCGTGCGCTGAAGCTGAAGCAACTGCGCTACGACCCGGCACGCAGCGACTGCGCGCCTCTGGAACTCGCCGAAGACGTACCGGCGCCCGCTCCCATCGAACCGCCCGTCGACCCGCAAGCCCAGGAGCGTCAGGAACGCGCACAGAAACTGCGCCACCTGCGTAGCCGCCTGGCCGACGTGGACCGGCGCTTCATCGAGGCCAGCCAACGCATCAAAGCACTCAACCAGACCCTGCGCAGCCGTCCGGAAGATGCCATGCGGCAAGCTGGTGCCATCGTCGGCGAAATGGTCGAGACGCTGCTCGGCGCCTCCGGCGTGGTACTGCACAGCATCACCGGCAAGGCCGCCGAGGACAGCTACTTCCACGCCCTCAACGTCACCGCGCTGTCCCTGCTGCTCGGGCGCCAGCTCGGCCTCGACAGCGAGGCCTGCCATAGCCTCGGGCTCGGCGCACTGCTGCACGATATCGGCAAGCTGGAAGTGCCGAGCAAGGTGCTGCTCAAACCCGAGCCACTGACGCGGCCGGAACAGCAGCTGCTGCAGATGCACACCGACTTCGGCCTGCGCATGGGGCAAAAGCTGATGCTCGATGACGAGGTGCTGCGCATCATCCACGAGCACCACGAGCATTGCGACGGCAGCGGCTACCCGCGTGGCCTGCGCGAGGCCGCCATCGGCCGTCTGAGCCGCCTGGTGGCCATCACCAACCATTTCGACGGCCTGTGCAACCCGCTCGACCCACGCCAGGCGCTGAGCCCGCACGAGGCTCTGGCGCTGATGTTCAAGCAGCAGCGCGAGCGCTTCGACGACGTGGCGTTGAAGGCCTTCATTCGCGTCATGGGCGTCTACCCACCGGGCAGCCTGGTGCAACTGGAGGACGAGCGCTATGCGCTGGTACTGGGCATGAACCCGACTCACGCGCTGAAGCCAACGCTGATTCTCTACGACGCCGATATACCCAAGCAGGAGGCGCTGATCCTCGATCTCGCGCAGGAGCCGAAGCTGGCCATCGCCCGTAGCCTGCGCCCTTCGCAGCTACCGCTGGAGGTGCTGGAATACCTCAGCCCGCGGCGCAACCTGAGCTATCACATCGAGCCCAATCACAAGCCGGGTTGAGCCGTTGTAGCCCGGATGCAATCCGGGAATCAGGGGCCACGGCTCCCGGATTTCATCCGGGCTGCGCTCTTATGGCTTGCCGCTTGCGGCTTCGTCTATCAGCCAGTCCAGGCGCCAGTCACCCAGGCTCTGACCCAGCGTATCGGCCAGCCACGGCAGCAATTGCCTGAGCTCGTCCTCCAACCCCCATGGCGGGTTGCTGATCACCAGGCCGGAACCGCTCAGGCGCGTCGCATCGTCGGGCGCGTGCACATATAGCTCGGCGCGCAGCAGCTTGGGCGCAGCGCTCTTTTGCAGATCGCGGTAGAAGCGCGCCAGCTGGCGCTCATCCTTGATCGGATACCAGATCGCCACGATGGCCTGACGCATGCGGCCGTGCGCTTCGTTCAGCGCTTCGATGCAGCGCTGCAACTCGTCCGCCTTCTCGAACGGCGGATCGATCAGCAGCAGCACGCGCTTCTCGCGAGTCGGCATCAAGGCTCGCGGCACATGCCAGCCCTCGCCCAGGTGCACGGCCACACGGCGATCACCGCGCATGTTGTCTTTGAGCAGTCGGCCGTCCTCGGGATGTTTCTCGTTGAGTTGCAGGCGATCCTGCTCGCGGCTGAGCAGCCGCGCCAGCTCCGGCGAGCCAGGGTAGTAACGCAGCTCGCCGTCCGGGTTCATCGCCCGTACTACCTCCAGGTAAGCCTCCACCGCGTCCGGCAGCTGAGTGGCCTGCCACAGGCGGCCAATGCCTTCCAGGTACTCGCCGGTACGGCTGGCCTGATCGCCCTGCAGATCGTAGAGGCCGAGGCCGGCGTGGCTATCGAGGTAGGCGAACGGCGCCTCCTTCTTCGACAGCAGGGCGAGCAGTCGGGTCAGCACCAGGTGTTTGAGCACATCGGCGTGGTTGCCGGCATGGAAGGCGTGGCGGTAGTTCATGCGCGAATCCTCGAATCAGGCGCGCAGTTTAACAGGCCGAAGCCGTGCATTGCGGCTTGCTCGACGGTGCCTGCAAGGCCTAGGCTGCCTGCTCCTCAATGGACAGCGAGAACCCGCCATGTCTTTGCAACGCTTGCTCGGCAGCGAACTCCCCCTGATCCAGGCACCGATGGCCGGCTCGCAGGATCACCGCCTGGCTGCCGCCGTATGTGAGGCCGGCGGCCTTGGCTCGATTCCCTGCGCGATGCTCGCCCCGGCAGCCTTGCGCCAGGAACTGGTGGCCATGCGAGGCCTGACCGAGCGCCCGTTCAACCTCAACTTCTTCAGCCACGTGCCGCCCGCGCCGGATACGACGCGCGACGCCGCCTGGCGTGAAGCCCTGGCGCCCTACTATACCGAGCTGGGCGCGGACCCGGCGAGCATCGCCAGCGGGCCGGGGCGCCTGCCGTTCAACGACGAAGCCGCCGAACTGGTAGAAGAGTTCCGCCCGGCGGTGGTCAGCTTCCACTTCGGCCTGCCGGACGAGGCGCTTTTGCAGCGCGTACGGCGCAGCGGAGCAAAGATTCTCTCCAGCGCCACCACACTGGACGAAGCGCTCTGGCTACAGGAACGCGGCGTCGACGCGGTGATCGCCCAGGGCCTGGAAGCCGGCGGTCATCGCGGGCATTTTCTTGAGCACGATCTGAGTCGCCAACTCGGCACCTTCGCCCTGCTGCCGCAGCTGGTCGATTCCCTCTCGGTGCCGGTGATCGCCGCTGGTGGTATCAGCGACACGCGCGGTGTTGCAGCGGCCATGGCGCTGGGCGCCGCCGGCGTGCAGGTCGGCAGCGCCTACCTGCTGTGCCCGGAGGCCAACACCAGTGCCCTGCATCGCGCCGCCCTGCAAAGCCCGGCGGCGCGCCATACGGCGCTGACCAACCTGTTCAGCGGGCGGCCGGCACGCGGCATCGTCAACCGCCTGATGCGCGAGCAGGGGCCGCTCAGCACCCACGCACCGGAATTCCCGTTGGCCACTGCAGCTATCGCACCGCTGCGCGCAGCGGCCGAGGCACAGGGCAGCGGCGATTTCTCGCCGCTGTGGGCCGGGCAGAACGTCGCCAGTTGTCGGCCGATGCCGGCGACGGAATTGACTCTTGAGCTGGCACGCGGCTTCGCCTGACAGCCTGGTATGACCTCGTAGGGCGGGTGCAACCCGCCATAACCGAGACGGCGGGTTGCACCCGCCCTACAAACACCAACCTGTGACTATCACGGCGAATGATGATACTGGGCAGTTGGGCGACTGGCTGCCTAGACTCGGTCGATCATCTGGAGGCCCGTTCCATGTCCGAGACACTGCTCAGCTCCCGCAACCTGGCGTTCGAACTCTATGAAGTACTCGACGCCGAAGCCCTGACCCAGCGCCCGCGCTTCGCCGATCACAACCGCGAGACCTTCGACGCGGCGATCGACACCGCACGCGGCATCGCCGAGGAGCTGTTCGCCCCGCACAACCGCAAGAACGACGAGCACGAGCCGCAGTACGTCGACGGCGGCGCGGTGCTCATCCCCGAGGTCGAGCCCGCCCTGCGCGCCTTCCACGAGGCGGGCTTTCTCAATGCCACCCGCGACTTCGAGCACGGCGGCATGCAACTGCCCAACCTGCTGTCGCAGGCCTGCTTCGCCCACTTCCAGTCGGCCAATATCGCTACCAGCTCCTACTCGATGCTGACCATGGGCGTGGCCAACCTGATCGAGGCCTTCGGCAGCGAGGAGCAAAAATCCCGCTACCTGCAGCCGATCATCGACGGCCGCTTCTTCGGCACCATGGCGCTGACCGAACCGCACGCAGGCTCGTCGCTGTCGGACCTGCGCACCCGTGCCGAACCGCATGCCGACGGCAGTTACCGGATCAAGGGCAACAAGATCTTCATCTCCGGCGGCGACCAGCCGATCTCCGAGAACATCGTGCACATGGTCCTGGCCAAGCTGCCGGACGCGCCGCCCGGTGTGAAGGGCATCAGCCTGTTCCTGGTGCCCAAGTTCCACGTCAATGACGACGGCAGCCTGGGCGCACGCAACGACGTCACCCTGGCCGGGCTGTTCCACAAGATGGGTTGGCGCGGTACCACGTCCACGGCGCTGAACTTCGGCGACAACGGCGAATGTGTGGGCTATCTGGTGGGCAAACCGCATGCGGGTCTGTCCTACATGTTCCAGATGATGAACGAGGCGCGCATCGGCGTCGGCATGGGCGCGATCATGCTCGGCTACGCCGGCTACCTGTATTCGCTGGACTACGCGCGTAACCGTCCGCAGGGGCGCCAGCCGGATGGCAAGGACCCGAGCAGCCCGCAGATTTCCATCGTCGAGCACGCCGACGTACGGCGCATGCTGCTGACGCAGAAAGCCTACGTCGAAGGCGCCTTCGACCTTGGCCTGTACGCGGCGCGACTGTTCGACGACACCCATACGCTGGAAACCGCCGAAGATCGCACCCGCGCCCTGGAGCTACTCGACCTGCTCACACCCATCGTCAAATCCTGGCCGTCGGAGTTCTGCCTCAAGGCCAACGAGCTGGCCATCCAGATTCTCGGCGGCCACGGCTATACCCGTGAATACCCGGTGGAGCAGTACTACCGCGACAACCGCCTCAATCCGATTCACGAGGGCACCCACGGCATCCAGTCGCTCGACCTGCTCGGGCGCAAGGTCTCGCAGAACGGTGGCGCCGCGCTCAAGCAGCTACTCAAGCTGATCAACGACTGCTGCCAGCGCGCCAGCGAGCACGAGTCGCTGACCGCCCTGCGTCAACCACTCGAACAATTGCTGGCCCGCCTGCAGGCGGTCACCCTGGCGCTGCTCGGCGATCTGATGAGCGGCAAAGTCAACCAGTGCCTGGCCAACTCGGCGCTGTACCTGAAAGTGTTCGGCCACACGGTGATCGGCTGGCGCTGGCTGGAGCAGGCGATTCGCGCCGAACAGGGCCTGGCAAAGACGGACAACGCCGACGAGCAGGCCTTCTATCGCGGCAAGCTGCAAGCGGCGCGCTACTTCCTGACCTGGGAAGTACCGGCCTGCCACCATGATCTGGCGATTCTCGAAGCGCGCGACGACACCTGTCTGGGCATGCAGGACGCCTGGTTCTGAAGTTCGACCAAACGCACCGGAGCGGCGCCATGCGGGACGCTTCGGGGCATTTTAGAAAAATGTAATAACCTTTTTGACAGCGGTACGAAGGCTACGGTTAGAATCCCTGGCACGCGCCATGCATAACGGCGCTTCGATTCCCCCAGCCAGGAGTACGCGCAGTTGGATGCCAGCGCCATCAACAATCTGTTCTTGATCGGCGCCATGCTAGTGGCGGCCAGTATTCTGGTCAGCGCGTTCGGCACACGTTTCGGCATCCCCATCCTGGTGATCTTCCTCGGCGTCGGCATGCTGGCCGGCACCGACGGCCCCGGCGGCATCGTCTTCAACAATTACCCCCTGGCCTATCTGGTCGGCAACCTGGCGCTGGCGGTGATCCTGCTCGACGGCGGCATGCGCACGCGGGTCTCCAGCTTCCGTGTGGCCTTGTGGCCTTCCTTGTCACTGGCCACGGTGGGCGTGGTGATAACGGCCGGCCTGACCGGTCTGGCCGCCGCCTGGCTGTTCAACCTGACCCTGCTCGAAGGCCTGCTGATCGGCGCCATCGTCGGCTCCACCGATGCCGCGGCGGTGTTCTCTCTGCTTGGCGGCCGCGGCCTCAACGAACGGGTCAGCTCCACGCTGGAAATCGAGTCGGGTAGCAACGACCCGATGGCGGTGTTCCTCACCGTGACCCTGATCGCCATGCTCGCCAGCGGTCAGACCGGCTTCAGCTGGGATCTGCCGATCCAACTGGTGCAGCAGTTCGGCCTTGGCGCCCTGATGGGTCTGGGTGGCGGCTGGCTGCTGCTCAAGCTGATCAACCGCATGGAGCTAGCCACCGGCCTGTATCCCCTGCTGGTGGTCAGCGGCGGCCTGATCATCTTCGCCATCACCACCGCAGTCGGTGGCAGCGGCATCCTTGCCATTTACCTGTGTGGCCTGTTGCTGGGTAACCGACCGATCCGCTCGCGCCACGGCATCCTGCACATGCTCGACGGCCTGACCTGGCTGGCGCAGATCGGCATGTTCCTGGTCCTCGGCCTGCTGGTCACCCCGCACGAGCTGCTGCCCATCGCCCTGCCGGCACTGGCCCTGGCACTGTGGATGATTCTCTTCGCCCGACCGCTGTCGATCTTCCTCGGCCTGCTGCCGTTTCGTGCCTTCCACGACCGCGAGCGTATCTTCATCGCCTGGGTTGGTCTGCGTGGCGCCGTGCCGATCATTCTCGCGGTGTTCCCGCTGATGGCCGGCCTGCCCAATGCGCAGCTGTTCTTCAACGTGGCCTTCTTCATCGTGATCATCTCCCTGCTGCTGCAGGGCACCAGCCTGCCGCTGGCCGCCAAGCTGATGCGGGTCACCGTGCCGCCGGAGCCGGCGCCGGTGTCGCGCGCCGGCCTGGAAGTGCACCCGACCAGTCAATGGGAGCTGTTCGTCTATCGACTGGGCGCAGAGAAATGGTGCATCGGCGCCGCCCTGCGCGAGCTGAATATGCCGGATGGCACCCGTATCGCCGCGCTGTTCCGTGGCCACGAGTTGCTCCACCCTTCGGGCAGTACACGCCTGCAAGCCGGCGACCTGCTCTGCGTGATCGGCCACGAACACGACCTGCCGGCACTCGGCAAGCTGTTCAGCCAGGCGCCAAAACGCGGCCAGGACCTGCGCTTCTTCGGTGATTTCGTGCTGGAAGGGGACGCCGAACTGAGCGCTGTCGCGGCGCTCTACGGCCTGAAGCTCGACGACCTGGAAGGCAATCAGCCGCTGGGCCGCTTCATCGCCCATGAAATCGGTGGCGAGCCGGTCGTCGGCGACCAGGTGGAGTGGCAGGGCCTGACCTGGACGGTGGCGGCCATGGAAGGGAACAAGGTGCGCAAAGTCGGCGTCAGATTCCCCGAGGGCACACGTCCGGGCCCTGGGCTGCACTTCTAGCAGGCGGTTAATACGCCTGGCAGGGACTCTGCTAGCATCAGCACCAGCATCATGCGCGGGCCATCAGGCCCGCGCCTTCGTTGTGCCGCGGGCATTTCAATCGCAACCGTCCACTCAGTAGATCAATCGACCATGCATCTGTCGCGCTTTTCCCTACCTGCCGTTCTGTTCGTCTTGTGTCTCGGCATCCCACAGGTGTTCGCCGCCGCGGAGCCGCCGACGGCTGAAAACGTGCAGCAGAGCCTGGACGGCCTGGCTGACCGCAAGCTGCCGGAGGCCGAACAACTGGCGCTCAAGCAGACCCTCGAGCAGACGCTGCGCATGCTGCAGGACCGGCAGAGTGCCGAGCAACGCCTCAACGACCTGCGCACGCAGCTGGACGATGCGCCGCGTCTGATCAGCGAAGCCCAGCGCGAACTGGATAGGCTCAAGGCCAGTGCCGAACAACAGGTCGCGACGCGCCATGCGCGCACCCCGCTCGCTCAGCTTGAGCAATTGCTCAGCGAACGCTCCAGCCAGATCAGCGAATGGAACAAGGCGATCATTGAGGCCAACAGCCTGGTGATCACCGCGCAGACCCGTCCGGAACGCGCGCAGGCGGAGATCAGCCAGAACCAGGCGCGCAGCCAACTGATCAACGACGCGCTCAAGAGCGGCCGCTACGAGGGCAAGGCGCTGAACCAGGAACGGCGCAATCAGCTCAACGCCGAGCTGTCGTTACTCGTCGCGCAAACCCAGCTGCGGCGCCAGGAACTGGCCGGCAACAGCCTGCTGCAGGATCTCGGCGGTGCCCAGCGTGCGTTGCTCGAGGAGCGCATCAACCGCGCCGAGCAGGAGCGCCAGGCCCTGCAGAGCCTGATCAACGAACGACGCCGCGCAGAGTCGGAACAAACCGTCGCCGAGCAGTCGCGCGAGGCCGAACGTGCCAGCTCCGACAAGCTGCTGGCCAGGGAAAGCGCGCTCAACCTCAAGCTTTCCGACTACCTGCTGCGCGCGACCGAGCGCCTCAATGGCCTGACCGAGCAGAACCTGCAAACCCGCCAGCAACTGGATAACCTCAACCAGGCCAACCAGGCGCTGGACGAGCAGATCCGGGTGCTGCAAGGCAGCCTGCTGCTGTCGAGGATCCTCTACCAGCAGAAGCAGGCGCTGCCGAAGCTGGCGCTCGAAGACGGCTCGCTGGCCGACGAGATCGCCGACATTCGCCTCTATCAGTTCGAGCTGAACAAGCAGCGCGAGGAGATCAGCGATCCCGCCCGCTATCTGCAGAACCTGCTCAGCGACCAGCCAAGCGAAGAAGTCACCCCGGAGCTGCGCAACGCACTGCGCGAGCAACTCACTACCCGGCGTGAATTGCTCGACCGCCTGAACCGCTCGCTGAACGCGCTGCTCAACGAATCGATTACCCTGCAGCTCAACCAGAAGGAGCTGGAAAGCACCGCCAGCAGCCTGCGCGCCACCATCGACGAGCAGATGTTCTGGATTCCCAGCAACAAGCCGCTCGACCTCGAATGGCTGAAAACGGCGCCGCGTCATTTCCAGCAGCAGCTGGCCGACATGCCCTGGGGCATGGCCATCAGCGAACTGGGCGCGGGCCTGATCGAGCGGCCACTGGTGTTCCTGCCGCTGATTCTGCTCTGCGCCCTGATCCTATGGCGTCGCCAGTACCTGCTCGACAAGCTCGGCGCGCTGCATGGCGACATCGGTCATTACAAGCACGACAGCCAGCTGCACACGCCAATGGCATTGGGGCTTAACGTGATCCTGGCGTTGCCGGTCACGCTGTTCCTGGCATTGTGCGGCTACGCCCTGCTGCACGATGCGCGCGGGCAGAACCTGTACCTGGGCGCCGCACTCTACGAGATGGCGGAGGCCTGGCTGGTGTTCTATACCCTGCACCGCATCCTGTCACCCGATGGGGTGGCCATCCTGCACTTCCACTGGCCACCGGCCAACGTGGCCTTCTTCCGCCAGCATCTGCGACGCCTGGGCCTGGTGGTCATGGCTCTGGTAGCCGTGGTGAGCATCGCCGAGCACCAGCCGGCGAGCCTGGCCAACGATGTGATCGGCATCGCCGTGGTGCTGAGCTGCTATGCCCTGATGGCCTGGCTGCTGTTCCACCTGCTGTTCAGCGCACCGCTGCGCGAGAACACCTCGGCCCTGCGTACCACCGTCGGCGTGCTGTTCAACCTGCTGCCGCTGGCTCTGATCGGCGCGGTCGCCTTCGGCTACTACTACACCGCGCTCAAGCTCACCGACCGGCTGATCGACACCCTTTACCTGCTGATCATTCTGCTGCTCGTCGAGGCCACCCTGGTGCGCGGCCTGAGCGTGGCGGCACGGCGCCTGGCCTACCAGCGCGCCCTGGCCAAGCGTCAGGCGCAGAGCAAGGAAAGCCTGGATGGCGAATCACCGGTGGAAGAGCCCACGCTGGACATCGAGCAGGTCAACCAGCAGTCCCTGCGCCTGATTCGTCTGGCCCTGCTCGGCGGCTTCCTGGTCTGCCTGTACGCGGTTTGGGCCGATCTGATTGGTGTGTTCACCTACCTCGACACCGTCAATCTATACGAATACAGCAGCGGCACCGGCGACAACACGACGCTGGTGCCCATCAGCCTGATGGACGTGATCGGCGCGCTGATCATCGTCGCCATCACCGTGGCGCTGGCGCGCAACCTGCCCGGCCTGCTCGAGGTCCTGGTGCTGTCGCGCATGCGCCTGGCGCAGGGCAGTGCCTACGCCACTACCACCTTGCTGTCCTATGCGCTGGTGACCATCGGCATCGTCACCACGCTATCGACGCTGGGCGTCAGCTGGGACAAGTTGCAGTGGCTGGTGGCGGCGCTGTCGGTCGGCCTCGGTTTCGGCCTGCAGGAAATCTTCGCCAACTTCATCTCCGGTCTGATCATCCTGTTCGAGCGCCCGGTGCGCATCGGCGACGTGGTGACCATCGGCAACCTGTCCGGCACGGTGAGCAAGATCCGTATCCGCGCCACCACCATCACCGATTTCGATCACAAGGAAATCATCGTTCCGAACAAGACCTTCATCACCGGCCAGTTGATCAACTGGTCGCTGACCGATACGGTCACTCGCGTCACCCTCAAGGTCGGCGTCGGCTATGGTTCGGACCTCGATCTGGTACGCAAGCTGCTGCTGCAGGCGGCGCAGGAAAACTCACGCGTGCTGAAGGAGCCGGCACCGCTGGTGTATTTCCTCAACTTCGGCGAAAGCACGCTCGACCACGAGTTGCGCATCCACGTACGCGACCTCGGCGACCGCAACCCGGCCACCGACGAGATCAATCGCTTTATCGACCGCGAATTCCCGAAGAACGGCATCAACATCGCCTTCCGCCAGGTCGAGGTGTACGTGAAAAACCTGGAACATGGCGAGCAGAAGCTGGATCAGAAGAGTCTGGCCAAAGCTGCAGCAGCCGGTGCCGCCAGCGTGCAGCAACCACCCCAACCGCCCGCAGCGTCCTGAGCAGGTAGGAACCTCCCGTGAAAAGCCTCGACCAGCTAGCCTTCGACAACCGCTTCGCCCGTCTCGGCGATGCCTTCTCCACCGAGGTGCTGCCCGAGCCCATCGAGCAGCCGCGCCTGGTGGTGGCGAGCGAGTCGGCCATGGCCCTGCTCGATCTCGCCCCTGACGAAGCGCAACGCACTGAGTTCGCCGAGCTGTTCGCCGGGCACAAGCTGTGGGAAGAGGCCGAGCCGCGCGCCATGGTGTACTCCGGCCACCAGTTCGGCGGCTATACGCCGCGCCTCGGCGATGGTCGCGGCCTGCTGCTCGGCGAGGTGGTCAACGCCGCTGGCGAGCACTGGGACCTGCACCTCAAAGGCGCCGGCATGACGCCCTACTCGCGCATGGGCGATGGCCGTGCGGTGCTGCGTAGTTCGATCCGCGAGTTCCTTGCCAGCGAACATCTGCATGCGCTCGGCATTCCCAGCTCGCGCGCGCTGTGTGTCACCGGCTCGGACACGCCCGTGTGGCGCGAGAAGAAGGAAAGCGCGGCGATGGTGCTGCGTCTGGCGCAGAGTCATGTGCGCTTCGGCCACTTCGAATACTTCTACTACACCCGCCAGCACGAGCAGCTGAAAACCCTCGGCGAGCACGTCATGGCCTGCCACTTCCTGGCTTGCCTGGAACAGGACGAGCCCTGGCTGGCGCTACTGCGCGAGGTGATCGAGCGCACCGCAGCGATGATCGCCCACTGGCAGGCCTACGGTTTCTGCCACGGCGTGATGAACACCGACAACATGTCGATCCTCGGCATCACCTTCGACTACGGCCCCTACGCCTTCCTCGACGACTTTGACGCCAACCACATCTGCAACCACTCCGACGACACCGGTCGCTACAGCTTCAGTAACCAGGTGCCGATCGCACACTGGAACCTTGCGGCCCTGGCCCAGGCACTGACGCCCTTCGCCTCCGTGGAGCGCCTGCGCGAGGCGCTGGATCTGTTCCTGCCGCTGTACCAGGCGCACTACCTCGATCTGATGCGCAAGCGCCTGGGCTTCACTAGCGCCGAGGCCGATGACGAAGCGCTGGTCCAACGTCTTTTGCAACTGATGCAGCAGGGCAAGGCCACCGACTACACGCTGTTCTTCCGCCATCTGGGCGAACAGGCGCCCGCCGAGGCGCTGAAGGTCGTACGCGAGGACTTCGTCGACCTCGCCGGTTTCGATGCCTGGGGCCAGGACTACCTGGCGCGCTACGCACTGGAAGGCGGCGAGCAAAGCGAACGCCGGGCGCGCATGCACGCGGTCAATCCCAAGTTCATCCTGCGCAATTATCTGGCGCAGCAGGCCATCGAAGCGGCCGAGGCTGGTGACTATGGTCCGGTGCGCGAACTGCACGCGGTGTTGTCCCGCCCGTTCGACGAGCAGCTGGGCAAGGAACGCTATGCCGAACGGCCGCCTGAATGGGGCAAGCACCTGGAGATCAGTTGTTCGTCCTGAGGTTCGGCTCGGCTCGCTCGGTCGCTTATCTGTTAAACCGAAAAGGCATATCAATCTATCCAAACATTCTTAGACTATCTAAGAGAACCTCTCTATCTTGGCGCCCATCCAGGCCGCCCAGTGCGTGCCCGATACCTCACACGAGATTCGACGCAAAAGAACCTGCCTGCCGCCCCGCCAGTTGAGACCCTACTGCCCAAACAGTCAGGCGCCTTGCGGATCAGAGGCCGGTTCTAAGGATTTTCATGCTCTGGGATTCCCTGCCCCTCTTCTTCGTCGGCGCCCTGCTGATCTGGGTGCTCTATGCCTTCATTCGGGAAAAGTGGAGCCCGGACATCGTCGCCGCCATCGCCGTAGCCGCCTTGCTGGTCAGCCAGTTGCTGACGCCGGGCGAAGTGCTCAGCGTGCTGTCGAACTCCGCACCGGTCACCATCGCCTGCATGTTCGTGCTGTCCGCCGCGCTGGAGCGCACTGGCTGCATCGACGCCCTCGGCAACTGGCTGGGGGATCTGGTTGGTACCAGCCCGATTCGCGTGCTTACCGGCCTGACCGTGACCGCACTGGTGGTGTCTGCCTGCCTGAACAACACACCGGTTGTGGCCATCCTCACCCCGGTGGCGATCGCCCTGGCACGCCGCGCCGGCACCCTGCCTTCCAAGCTGCTGATTCCGCTGTCGTACGCCACCATCCTCGGCGGCACCCTGACCATGATCGGCACCTCGACCAACATCCTGGTCGACGGCGTGGCACGCAAGGCCGGTCTGGCGCCCTTCGGTATCTTCGAAATCACCGGCGTCGGCCTGGTCATGGCTGCTTGCGGCATGCTCTATCTGCTGACCATCGGCCGCCACCTGCTGCCGGAGCGCGAGACCCTGTCGCGCCAGTTGCGCCCGGACCTGTCGCGTACCTTCATGACCGAACTGCTGGTGCCGCACGACTCGCCGATGATCGGCAAGAGCCTGCACGAGGCCAACCTCAACGGTGGTAGCGGCCTGCAAGTGCTCAAGCTGTTTCGCGACGAACAGGAGCTGACCGAGCCCGACGCCGAAACCCAGCTCGCCAGCGGCGACCGTCTGGTGCTGCATGGCCAGGTCAAGGATGTGGTGGAGCTGCGCGAAAGCGGCCACCTGAGCTTCAACCGTGGCGATGCCTTCGAAACCATCAGCAGCCACGATGTGATCCTCGCCGAGGCCATCGTCGGGCGTAATTCGCGCTACAGCCACCGGCCGATGCGCGACCTCGACCTCACCGCGCGCTACGGCATCGCTGTGCTCGCGGTGCACCGCCAGGACGAGAACGTGCAGGGCAACCTCGACGAGTTCGAGCTGCAATTCGGCGACGTGATGCTGGTCGAAGGCACCCCGGCGCAGATCAAGCGCTTCGCCGACAACGGTGAGCTGATCAGCCTCAACGCCGTGCAGGAGCGCGCCTTTCGCCGCGACAAGGCGCCCATCGCCATTCTCGCGACCCTGGCCGTGATGCTGCTGGCCGCCTTTGGCGTGATGCCCATCGAGGGCCTGGCAATTATCGGCGCCGTGACGGTGCTGGCCACCCGCTGCCTGGATGTGGAAGACGCCTACAAGGCGGTGGACTGGAAAATCCTTAGCCTGATCTTCGGTATGCTGGCCATCAGCATCGCCATGGACAAGGTCGGCCTGGTCAGGCTGCTGGTGGAGAACGTCATGGGCTGGCTGCCCTGGGCCGGCCCGCTGTTGATGCTGAGCTTCATCTACCTGTTCACCTCGATCCTCACCGAGATGCTGTCGAACAACGCGGTGGCGGTGCTGGTGACGCCCATCGCCATCGGCATGGCCCAGCACCTGGGTGTCGATCCGCGCGCCTTCGTGGTCGCGGTGATGTTCGCCGCCAGCGCCAGCTTCGCCACGCCCATCGGCTACCAGACCAACACCTTCGTCTACAACGCCGGCGGCTATCGCTTCACCGATTTCATGAAAATCGGTATTCCGCTGAATCTGCTGTTGTGGGGCGTCGCCTCGCTGGTCATCCCCTGGTTTTTCCCGCTGACGCCGATCTGACTTGATATGAGGCCGCGGCGACTCCATCTGAGGCGTAAGTCCCACGGAGTTTCGTCGCCATGCCCGATCCCCTGCTGATTCCCTGCCCGCATTGCAACGGGCTCAATCGCATCCCCGCCGAGCGCGTCAGCGATGCCCCGCGCTGCGGCCGCTGCAAGAGCGACGTACTGCCCGCGGCCCCCATCACCCTGACGCAAGGCAACTTCGCCAGCCAGCTCAAGGGCGACCTGCCGCTGCTGGTGGACGTCTGGGCCAGCTGGTGCGGCCCCTGCCAGGCCTTCGCCCCGACCTTCCAGCAGGCTGCTGCGCAACTGCAAGGACGCTGCCGCCTGGGCAAGCTCGATAGCGAAGCCAACCCCAGCCTGGCCGGGCAACTGGGCATCCGTTCCATTCCCAGCCTGATCCTGTTCAAGGACGGCGTCGAAGTTGCCCGCCAGAGCGGGGCCACGCCGCTGCCGCAGCTGCAGGCCTGGCTGCGCCAGCAGGGTATCTAGCGCGCAGTAGCCCGAATGCAATTCGGGGATGGCCGACATGTAATTTCCCGGATTGCATTCAGACTACGGCCTGAGCGCTTCGGTCAGTCAGCACGGGCGCTGCGGTCAATTGCAGCGCAGGGAGCAAGCCTTAGTCTGGCGAAGCGCCCGCCAAAGGAGTCTCGCCATGCCGCTGCCCACGGAAATTGCCCGCCAACTTACCGAAGAGCAGATCGCCTTCGTCAAACGCAGCGGCCTCAAGGCCGAGGTACTCGAACCCGGTTTCGTACGCCTGCGCATGCCCCTGCAAGGCAACCAGAACCATATCGGCAGCATGTATGCCGGCGCCCTCTTCACCCTCGCGGAAATTCCCGGCGGCGCGCTGTTTCTGACCAGCTTCGACGCCCAGCGTTTCTATCCCATCATCAAGGAAATGAACCTGCGCTTTCGTCGTCCGGCCATGGGCGATATCCAGGTGGAGGCGCGTCTCTCGGCAGAGGAAATCGCCCGTCTCGAAGAACAGGCGAGCCAGCAGGGCAAGGCCGACTACCTGCTGGAACTGCAACTGACCGACGGCAGCGGTGAAGTCGTCGCAGAAAGTCGCGGTCACTATCAATTGCGTTTACGCTGAATGGCGTCGCTAGCGGATTCGCAATCGTTAACGGTCCCCGACCTTGCCACAGGTCAAAAGAGCGGCTATCTGAACAGGCACAATAAAATTGCCGACGGGTATCGGCAGGAGAGCCGCCACCATGTTCAATCACATCCTCATCGCTCATGACCTGCGCGACACCGCCGACATGGCGCTATGTCGTGCCACCCAGCTGGCACGCCAGCACGGTGCCCGCCTGACCCTCCTGCATGTGCTGGACCCGAGTCAGAGCAGTGAGCAACACGAAAAGGCACGCCAGGCACTGGACCGCAGCCTGACCCAATACGCCCCGCCCGGTACCGAGCTGCGCATGCTCAGCGGCAAGCCATCGGACGTGGTGCTGCAACAGGTTCAGGACAGCGGTTGCGACCTGCTGGTACTGGGCGGGCATCAGAAACGTCACGACTTCTTCTCCGGCACCAGCCTCGACCGTATCGCCCGTCGCTGCACCGTGCCGCTGCTACTGGTAGCACGCAACGACTTCCAGCCCTATCAACGGGCGCTGGCCGCCATCGACTTCTCACTGTGCGCCTGCAGCGCTCTGGGACAGGCCTACCTCCTTTTGCCTGGCAAGGCCGAGCTGCATGCCCTGCATGTGTTCGAGCCGGACAAGGGCACGCCGCAGCAGGTCGAACTGCAGCTGCAGACCCAGCAGGGACTGATTGATCAATTGCTGCATGACGAGGCGCAGAAGCTTCCGGCCGACGGGCCTAAGCTGAGCCACGAAGTGCTCCAGGGCGGCATCCTGCGCAGCCTGCAGGAGCAGATCAAGACCCGCCGTGGTGAACTGCTGGTGCTCGGCAGCCATGGCCGCAGCGCCTTTTCCCAGGCGCTGCTGGGCAGCCTGGCACAGCATTTCCTGCACAAGGCGCCTTGCGACGTATTCGTGGTGCGCTAGAGGCTGCGGTCCAAGAAAAAGGCGCCTCCGGGCGCCTTGCTCATGCTCAACCGGCGTTGAGTAGGTCGTGCAGCTCGACGAACTGCTGCGTCAGCTTATGCCGTGCATCGAGATGGATCAGCGGCGTGCAGGCCTGGTGCGACTCGCGCATCTTCACCGAACTCATCAGATTGACCGGCAGCACCGGCAGCCCTTCGGCAATCAGCTCATCGAGCAGCTGCTGCGGCAGAGTGGCACGCGGCTGGAACTGATTGACCACGATGCCCTCCACCTCCAGCGCCTCGTTGTGATCCTCCTTGAGCTCCTCGATCTCGGCCAGCAGGCCGTACAGGGCGTTGCGCGAGAAGCTGTCGCAGTCGAAGGGGATCAACACACGGTCGGCGGCAATCAACGCGGATACCGTATAAAAGTTCAGCGCCGGCGGTGTGTCCATGTAGATGTGATCATAATCTTCGGCCAATTCGTCGAGCAGTTTGCGCAGCTTGTTGATCTTGTGCTTCTGCTCCAGCTTGGGCTGCAATTCGGCCAGTTCGGCGGTGGCGGTGACCACATGCAGGTTGTCGAACGGCGTCTCATAGATGTCGACCTTGCCCTTCTTGGAAAACGGCCCGGACGAGAGGATCTGCTTGAAAAAATCAGCGATCCCCATGGGGATTTCCTCGCCGGTCAGCCCGGTGAGGTAATGAGTCGAATTGGCCTGGGCATCCAGGTCGATCAACAGTGTGCGATAACCCTGCGCCGCACTCACCGCCGCGAGATTGCAGGCAATGCTGGATTTGCCTACACCGCCCTTCTGGTTGAACACCACACGTCGCATCGCACACCTCCCTGAGCTGAATGACCTCGGATTCTATGCAAAGGCTGTGACAAGCGCGAGGCGTCGAAAGAACCCCGCAAATGATCGCCAAACGCCACTACCCGTGATAGCTTGCGCCCGCGCTATAAAGCGCATCAGGAAAGCACTTATAAATCAAGGATATGCAATGCCGTACCTGCGCACACTATTGATTGGCGGTCTTCTGGTCATTACCACCGGCTGCGCCAACGGACTCAATTCCGTACAGAAAGCTGAACTTGACTCCTACGAAGCCCGTGGCCTAGCCGTTCAGGAAAAGAGCCCTGGCACCGGAGCCGCGCTAGGGCTGCTCCCTGGCGGCGGTTCGTTCTACGGGCGCGAATACGGATACGGCGTGGTCAACCTGCTGTTCTGGCCGCTGTCCATCCTTTGGGACCCTATCAGCGGCTACGATGCATCACGCGCAATCAACTACAACGTAACCAAGGCCCATGTCGCCAAGTTGCACGAGCGGGACCTGCAGGAGCTGGATAACCAACTAGGTAGTGGCCAGCTTGATCTCGCCCAATACACACTGGAGAAGCGCAAGGTCGATACCAGGTATCGAGCAGGCTTCTGAAAAAAAGCCCGGCATTGCCGGGCTTTTTATTGCGTCACTGATGATACTGCGCCGACAACTCGTGCACGGCCTCGAAGAAGGCGCCAGCGTGAGCCGGGTCGACTTCCGGAGTGATGCCATGGCCGAGGTTGAACACGTGGCCGCCGCCGGCACCGTAGGCTGCCAGGATACGCGCCACCTCGGCGCGAATCGCCTCGGGCTTGGCGTACAGCACTGCCGGGTCCATATTACCCTGCAGGGCGACTTTGTCGCCGACACGGGCGCGGGCGCTGCCGATGTCGCACGTCCAGTCCAGGCCGAGAGCTTCCGCACCGGTGTCAGCCATGGACTCGAGCCACAGGCCACCGCCCTTGGTGAACAGGATCACCGGCACGCGGCGCCCGTCATGCTCGCGAATCAGACCGTCGACGATCTTCTGCATGTAGGCCAGGGAGAACTCCTGATAAGCAGCCGCCGAGAGCGCGCCGCCCCAGGAATCGAAGATCTGCACCGCCTGCGCACCCGCCATGATCTGCCCGTTCAGATAAGCGGTGACCGACTGCGCCAGCTTGTCGAGCAGCGCGTGCAGGGCTTGCGGGTTGTCGTAGAGCATGGCCTTGGTCTTGCGGAAATCCTTCGACGAGCCCCCTTCGACCATGTAGGTGGCCAGCGTCCACGGACTGCCGGAGAAGCCGATCAGCGGTACGCGGCCGTTCAGCTCGCGGCGGATGGTACGCACGGCGTCCATCACATAGCCCAGATCCTTCTCGGCATCCGTCACCGGCAACGCCTCGATGTCGGCCAGACTGCTGATCACCTTCTTGAAACGCGGACCTTCGCCGGTCTCGAAGTACAGACCTTGGCCCATGGCATCGGGGATGGTGAGGATGTCGGAGAACAGAATCGCCGCATCCAGCTGCGGGTAGCGATCCAGCGGCTGGATGGTGACCTCGCAAGCCAACTCCGGATTCTTCATCAGGCTCACGAAGTCGCCGGCCTTGGCCCGGGTCGCGCGGTACTCCGGCAGATAGCGGCCGGCCTGGCGCATCATCCAGATCGGCGTGACATCCACGGGTTGCTTGAGCAGGGCACGGAGGAAACGGTCGTTCTTCAGGGCAGTCATGGCAGCATCCAGCGAAAAAAGTGCGGGCATTTTCGCAGAGCGCATAACAAAAGGCACGACGGGTGCCGTGCCTTTTGTCCATCGCGACGATATGCCGCGACAACTCACCAACTGCGATAGGGCAAAAACTTGCCGTTGAGCACGATCTGCACGCGGTCACCCTTGGGGTCGGCGACGCGGGAAATATCCATGCTGAAGTCGATGGCGCTCATGATGCCGTCGCCGAACTCTTCGTGGATCAGTTCCTTGATGGTCTCGCCATAGACGTTGATCATCTCGTAGAAGCGATAGATCAGCGGATCGGTGGGGACGGCCTTGTCCCAGTGCTTGTGTGGGAATTTCTGCAGCGCAGCGGAGACTTCCTCCGGCAGCTCGAGGGTCTCGCACAGGGCGTCGGCGTTCTCCTTGGGCATGCTGTTCATGCCCAGGCAGGCCGAAGTGGTCCACACCGGCGACATGCCGATGCCCTTGCCGATTTCCGCCCAGTCCAGGCCCAGGCGCTCCTTGGCGGCGGTGATGGTGCTGCGCATCTGTTGCTTATCCATGGTGAAACTCCTTCACGGGGGTCAGAGGTACGACCCTGGCGGCAGGTGCCGGCTCGTCCAGGGCGGGGTTGATATCGGGCGGGAAGCCTTGCTCGTCGGCCACGGTGCGGCCGCGCAGCTCGTGCGAGCGATTCACCAGAAAGTCCACGAGGTGATTGCGGATGCGGTAGTACGCCGGGTGGTGAATCACCTGGTCGCGCTGGCGCGGCCGAGGCAGATCGATGCGCACCGACTCGGCGATACGCGCCTGCGGGCCGTTGGTCATCAACAGGATCCGGTCGGAAAGCAGGATCGCCTCGTCGACGTCATGAGTGATCATGAACACCGTCTGCTTGGTGGCGCTCCAGATCTTGATCAGCTCGTCCTGGATCACCCCACGGGTCAGGGCATCCAGCGCGCCGAAAGGCTCATCGAGCAGCAGCAATTGCGGCTGAGTGGCAAAGGCGCGCGCGATGCTGACGCGCTGGCGCATGCCACCGGACAGCTGCGCCGGCTTGCGCGCCTCGGAACCGCCCAGGCCGACCATCTCCAGGTACTTGCGGCTATGCGCACGGCGCTGTTCCTTCGACCACTGGGGAAAACGGGCGCGTACGCCGAACTCGACGTTTTCCAGCGCGCTGAGCCAAGGCAGCAGGCTGTAATTCTGGAACACCACGCCGCGTTCGAGGCTGGGTCCGGCGACTTCCTTGCCGGCCATTTCCAGCGTGCCTTCGCTGAAACTGTCGAGCCCGGCCAGCGCATTGAGGATGGTCGACTTGCCGCAGCCGGAGTGGCCGATGATGCAGACGAACTCGCCTTGGTCGAGGCCGAAGCTGACGTCCTCGAAGACTGTCAGCGGCTCGCTGCCGGGTTGCGGGAAACGCTTAGCCAGGCGGCGGGCATCGAGAAAATAGCGGGACATGACATCACTCCTGATAGCTGACGAGACGGGCGACGCTGCCCAGCAGAAGGTCGAGCAGCATGCCGACCACGCCGATCATCAGAATCGAGAAGATCACGCTGGCCAGGTTGAGGTTGTTCCACTCGTTCCACACGTAGTAGCCAATACCGGTGCCACCGACGAGCATCTCAGCGGCGACTATCACCAGCCAGGCGATACCGACCGAGATACGCATACCGGTAAGGATGGTCGGCATGGCCGCGGGCAGGATCACGCTGAATGCCGTACGCAGCGGGCTCAGCTCATGGGTGCGGGCGACGTTGATCCAGTCGCGGCGCACGCCGGCGACGCCGAATGCGGTGTTGAGCAGCATCGGCCATATCGAGCAGATGAAGATCACGAAGATCGCCGAGGTCTGCGAATCCTTGATCACGAACAGCGCCAGCGGCATCCAGGCCAGCGGTGAAATTGGCCGCAGAATCTGGATGAAGGGGTTGAGTGCGCGGTACATCAGCGGCGACATGCCGATGACGAAGCCGATGGGGATCGCCACCAGCGCCGCCAGCAGGTAGCCGGTCAGCACCCGGTACAACGAGTGCGCAAGCTGGATGCCGATGCCCTTGTCGTTGGGTCCGTTGTCATAGAACGGCTGGCTCAGCTCGGTGTAGGCATGCGCCAGCACCACCGAGGGCGGCGGCACGCGGGCCTCCTGCTCGGCCTCGCCCATGAGCAGGGCATATTCGTCATCGGCACTGACTGCCGCGCTGGCGGGCACGCGGCAGAGCACCTCCCAGACCACCAGCAGTAGAACCAGCAGCAAAACGGAAAGGATCGCCGCACGCAGGGAACTGGACGCTTTCATCACGACCTCCGCATGGCGAAGCTGGCCAGGTAACCGTCCGGATCAGCCGGATCGAACGGCTTGCCCATTACGCTGAAGGATTTGTAGGTGTCGGCCGGCACCGGCAGGCCAAGGTCGTTCATCACCTTGCTGGCGTCAGCCGCGAGGAACACCCGCTCGGCGATGTTGCGGTAGTCGACATCGCCTTGCAGATAGCCCCAGCGTTTCATCTGGGTGAGGATCCACACCGCCATCGACTGCCAGGGGAACGGATCGAAGTCGATACGCTGCGGCTCATCATGGATGTTGCCCAGACCATCGGCATAACGTCCGCTGAGCACCTGCTGCACCACTGGTACCGGTTGGTTGAGGTAGTTGCGGGTGGAGATCGCCTCGGCCACCGCCTTGCGATTCTCGGCCTTGGAGGAGTATTGCGTGGCGTCGATCAGCGCATGCAGCAGCGCGCCATAGGTATTGGGATTTTCGCTGGCGAAGCGCTGACTGCAGGCGAAGGCGCAGCACGGATGGCCCGGCCACAGCTCCTTGGTCAACAGATGGATGAAACCGACCTTTTCCCATACCGCGCGCTGGTTGAACGGATCCGGCGAAAGGAAGCCATCGAGGTTGCCGGCGCGCAGGTTGGCGACCATCTCCGGTGGCGGCACCACACGAATCTGGATGTCGCGATCCGGGTCCAGGCCGTGCTCGGCGACGTAATAACGCAGCAGGAAGTTGTGCATCGAGTATTCGAACGGCACCCCGAAGCGCATGCCTTTCCACAGCTTCGGGTCGCGTTTGTCCTGGTGCTGCATGCCGAGCACGATGGCCTGGCCGTTGACGTTTTCCAATGCTGGCATGACGAAGGGCGTCTGCGTCGAACCCAGCCCCTGGCTGATGGCCAGTGGCATCGGCGAGAGCATGTGCGAGGCGTCGTATTCGCCGGCCAGCGACTTGTCGCGCGCCACCGCCCAGCCGGCGGTCTTCACCGTTTCCACCTCCAGCCCGTACTTGGCGTAGAAGCCCATCGGCTCGGCCATGATGATCGGCGTGGCGCAGGTGATGGGCACGAAGCCGATCTTCAGCTTGGTCTTTTCCAGCGGGCCAAGGCTGTCCTTGACCGCCGCCTTGACCGCATCCAGCGGGATCATGCTGCCCAGAATCGCCGCCGCGACGCCGCCACCGATCATCCCCATGAAACTGCGTCGGGAGAAATCGTTGTGGCCGAACACGCCACGCACGATGGCGTTCTCCACCGCGCGATCGAGCATGGCTTCGCTGCTATCGGGCAGCGCAGCGGCACTCGGCGTGCAACGCTGGCAAGCACACCCGGCGGCATGGGAAAGCTCGCTGTCGGGGCTGAATGGATCGTCCAGACTGTTGACGCTCATCGTGATCACTCCTGCGATGGCCTGCCCCAGATTGGTGAGGCGGGCGCTGATTGGGCTGAGCCATTGCTGGCCGGTTCATGTCAGCTATTGCAGGAGCTGTACCAGCTCAAAAAAACAAATTAAGCAATTGAAAAATAAAGACTTTAATCAAATCCCTTAAAAACGATATTTCGTCATTAACGAGATTTCGTCATCGCTAGAAACGATATTTCGTCAAATGGCACGGCCTTTGGATAACAAGACACAAGCTCAATCCCGCGAGGCCCGAGATGCCTGATCCAAATGCCGCCAGCCAATTGCTGCTGCAACACATGCAGAGCGCCAGCCTGGTCATCGATCCAATCCACGACCGCACCCTGCATGCCAATCCAGCCTGTTGCGCCCTGCTCGGCTGGCCGCTGGATGAACTGCTCGCACAGCGCGCCAGCAGTCTCTGGGCGCATGACCTGGGAGCACTGGTCACTTTCACCGAGGAAGTGCAGGTGCGCGGCAATGCCTGGCGCGACGGCCTCGGACTGCTGCATCGCGATGGCGAGCGCCTGGAGGTGGAAATCGACGGCAGCCGGCTGGAACATGACGGCGCTAGCCTGCTCGGCCTGCTGATCCAGCAGCGCCGTCGCCTGGATGCCCTGCGCGGGCTGGCCGAAGCCGAGCGCTATCAACGCCAGGGGCTGCTCGAATGGCAGGGCGTGGAACGCATCTTCCGCCAGTTCGAGCGGCAGAATCAGCTGATCCTCGGTGCCGCTGGCGAGGGCATTTATGGCGTCAACCGTAACGGCGAGACCACCTTCGTCAACCCGGCAGCCGAGCGCATTCTCGGCTGGCGTGCCGACGACCTTATCGGCCACAACATTCACGACCTGATTCACCACCACCATCCCGACGGCAGCACCTACGACGGCCACACCTGCCCGATATACGCCGCCTTCAACGACGGCGAGGTGCATCAGGTGGCCGACGAGGTGTTCTGGAACAAGGACGGCAAGCCGATCCCGGTTGATTACACCAGCACGCCGCTGCGCGATGACGGCGAACTGGTCGGCGCCGTAGTGGTGTTTCGCGACATCAGCGAGCGCCTGGAAACCGAGCGCCGCCTGCGCCAGGCCCTGAGTGAGGTGCAGCAGCTCAAGCAACGCCTGGAGCTGGAGAATGCCTACCTGCAGGAGGAAATTCGTGGCGAGTACGCCCAGCACGACCTGGTCGGACGTAGCGCCGCCATGCAGCAGGTAATCCACCAGATCGAGCTGGTCGCACCGACCGGCGCCAACGTACTGATCACCGGCGAGTCAGGCACCGGCAAGGAGCTGATCGCCCGCGCCATTCACGACAACAGCGGACGCAGCCGCCGCCCGTTGATACGAGTAAACTGCGCGGCAGTACCGCGCGAACTGTTCGAGAGCGAATTCTTCGGCCATATCCGCGGCGCATTTACCGGCGCATTGAACGACCGTGTCGGGCGCTTCGAACTGGCCGATGGCGGCACGCTGTTTCTCGACGAAGTCGGCGAAATTCCCCTAGAGCTCCAGAGCAAGCTGCTGCGCGTGCTGCAGGAACAGCAGCTGGAACGGGTTGGCGACAACCGTACCCGTCAGGTGGATGTACGCGTGATCGCCGCCACCAACCGCGACCTGCGCCAGGAAGTGCGTGCCGGCCGCTTCCGTGAAGACCTATATTTTCGTCTCAACGTCTTCCCCATCGAGTCAGCACCGTTGCGTCAGCGCCCGGAAGATATTCCGCCCCTGGCCCAACACTTTCTAAGCCGCGCCTGTCGCCAGCTCAATCGCCCTGAGCCCAGCCTGCGACTAGCCGACATCCAACGCCTGCAGGCCTATTCCTGGCCGGGCAACATTCGTGAACTGGAGAACCTGATCGAGCGCGCGGTGATCATTTCTCCCGGCACCCGGCTACGTTTGGACTTGCCCAACGACAACGGCAACGAGGTACCGTCACAGCCACCGGCCGAACAGGAAATGCGGATTTTCACCCAGGGCGAACAACGCCGGCAGATGCGTGAAAACCTGATCGCGGCGCTGACGGCCTGCGCAGGCCGAATATCGGGGAAGGACGGCGCGGCGCGGTTGCTGGAGCTGAAGCCAACGACCCTGCGCTCACGCCTGGAGAGCTTCGCCATCGACCCGCGCGACTATAGACCAGGGAGGTCTCAGCCGCGCGGGTACGAGACGAATCAGACGCCGAGGTAGTCTAGGATACCCTCGGCAGCGTTGCGGCCTTCGAAAATCGCCGTCACCACCAGGTCGGAACCACGCACCATGTCGCCACCGGCGAAGACTTTCGGGTTGCTGGTCTGGTGCTTGAACTGCGACTGCTCGGGCGCGACGACGCGGCCCTGGCTGTCGGTCTGGATCTCGAACTGCTCGAACCAGGGCGCTGGGCTCGGGCGGAAGCCGAAGGCGATCAGCACGGCTTCGGCCGGGATGATCTCCTCGGAGCCCGGGATCGGCTCGGGGCTGCGACGGCCACGGGCGTCCGGCTCGCCGAGACGGGTCTCGACCACCTTGATGCCTTCCACCTTGTCTTCACCGACGATGGCGATGGGCTGGCGGTTGAAGAGGAACTTCACGCCCTCTTCCTTGGCGTTCTTCACTTCCTTGCGCGAGCCGGGCATGTTCTCTTCGTCACGGCGATAGGCACAGGTCACGGCCTTGGCGCCCTGACGAATCGAGGTGCGGTTGCAGTCCATCGCGGTGTCGCCGCCGCCCAGTACCACGACGCGCTTGCCCTTCATGTCGATGAAGTCTTCCGGCGACTTCTCGAAACCGAGGTTGCGGTTGACGTTGGCGATGAGGAAGTCCAGCGCGTCATAGACGCCCGGCAGGTCCTCGCCCGGGAAGCCACCCTTCATGTAGGTGTAGGTGCCCATGCCCATAAATACGGCATCGTACTCATCCAGCAATTGCTGCATGGTCACGTCCTTGCCGATCTCGGTATTCAGGCGGAACTCGATGCCCATGCCGGTGAAGACTTCACGGCGGCGGCTGAGCACGGTCTTTTCCAGCTTGAACTCGGGAATACCGAAGGTCAGCAGGCCACCGATTTCCGGGTTCTTGTCGAACACCACCGGGGTCACGCCGTTGCGCACCAGCACGTCGGCGCAGCCCAGGCCAGCCGGGCCGGCACCGATCACCGCGACACGCTTGCCAGTCGGCACAACCCGCGACATGTCCGGGCGCCAGCCCATGGCGAAGGCGGTGTCGGTGATGTACTTCTCCACCGAACCGATGGTCACTGCGCCGAAGCCGTCATTGAGGGTGCAGGCACCTTCGCAAAGACGATCCTGCGGGCACACGCGGCCGCAGACTTCCGGCAGGGTGTTGGTCTGGTGCGACAGTTCGGCGGCAGCGAGGATGTTGCCCTCGGAGACCAGCTTGAGCCAGTTCGGAATGAAGTTGTGCACAGGGCACTTCCACTCGCAATACGGGTTGCCGCAGCCCAGGCAGCGATGCGCCTGGTCGGAGGCCTGCGCCGGCTTGAAGTTGTCGTAGATCTCGACGAATTCCTTCTTGCGCTGACGCAGCAGTTTCTTCTTCGGGTCTTTGCGCCCGACTTCGATGAACTGGAAGTCGTTGTTCAGACGTTCAGTCATTGCATTACCTCATAACAGCAGCGGCAAGCATCAAGCTGCAAGCTGCAAGACAATCACGTTGGATCGGCAAGCCCGTGGCTGCGTCTGACTTGCAGCCTGGGGCTTGCCGCTTGCAGCTTTACTGCGGATTGGCACGGGTGCTGGACAACAGCGACTTCAGACTGGCCGCTTTCGGTTTCACCAGCCAGAACTTGCGCAGGTAATCGTCCAGGTTCTCCAGTAGGTTCTGCCCCCACTCGCTGCCGGTTTCCTCGACATACTCGGCCAGCACGCTTTCCAGGTGGCTGCGGTAGGCCTCCATCGCTTCGTTGTTGATGCGTTGGATTTCCACCAGCTCGTGGTTGACGCGGTCGTAGAAGCCGTTGTCCATGTCGAGCACATAGGCGAAGCCGCCGGTCATGCCGGAGCCGAAGTTGTAGCCGGTCTTGCCCAGCACGCAGACGAAACCGCCAGTCATGTACTCGCAGCAGTGGTCGCCAGTGCCTTCCACCACGGCGTGGGCGCCGGAGTTACGCACGGCGAAACGCTCACCCGCGGTACCGGTGGCGAACAGCTTGCCGCCAGTGGCGCCGTACAGGCAGGTGTTGCCGATGATGGCGCTGTCCTCGGTGGCGAACGGGCTGCCGGCAGGCGGAGTGATGACGATCTTGCCCGCCGTCATGCCCTTGCCCACGTAGTCGTTGGCGTCGCCTTCCAGGCGCAGGTGCAGGCCACCAGCGTTCCATACGCCGAAGCTCTGACCGGCAGTGCCCTTGAAGCGGAAGGTGATCGGCGCGCCGTTCATGCCCTGGTTGCCATGCACACGGGCGATCTCACCGGAAATGCGCGCACCGATGGAGCGGTCGCAGTTGCCGATGTTCAGCTCGAACTCACCACCGGTCTTGCCGGCGATGGCGTCCTTGGCCATTTCCACCATCTTCTCGGCCAGCAGGCCTTCGTCGAACGGCGGGTTCTTCGGCACCTGGCAGAACTGCGGTTTGTCAGCCGGGATATGTGCGCTGGCCAGCAGCGGAGACAGATCCAGGTTGCCCTGCTTGGCGGTTTCGCCCGGCAGCATCTCGAGCAGGTCGGTACGCCCGATCAGCTCTTCCAGGCTGCGCACGCCCAGCTTGGCCAGCCACTCGCGAGTTTCCTCGGCGACGTAGGTGAAGAAGTTCATCACCATCTCGACGGTGCCGATGAAGTGATCCTTGCGCAGCTTGTCGTTCTGCGTGGCCACGCCGGTGGCGCAGTTGTTCAGATGGCAGATGCGCAGGTACTTGCAGCCCAGGGCCACCATCGGCGCAGTACCGAAGCCGAAGCTCTCGGCGCCGAGGATGGCTGCCTTGATCACGTCGAGACCGGTTTTCAGACCACCGTCGGTCTGCACCCGCACCTTGCCGCGCAGGTCGTTGCCGCGCAGGGTCTGGTGGGTTTCGGCCAGGCCCAGTTCCCAGGGCGCGCCGGCATAGCGGATGGAAGTCAGCGGCGATGCGCCGGTACCACCGTCGTAACCGGAAATGGTGATCAGGTCGGCGTAGGCCTTGGCCACACCGGCAGCGATGGTGCCGACGCCGGCTTCCGCCACCAGCTTGACCGACACCAGCGCCTTCGGGTTGACCTGCTTGAGGTCATAGATCAGCTGCGCCAGGTCTTCGATCGAGTAGATATCGTGGTGCGGCGGCGGCGAGATCAGGGTCACGCCCGGCACCGCGTAGCGCAGCTTGGCGATCAGGCCATTGACCTTGCCGCCCGGCAACTGGCCGCCCTCACCGGGCTTGGCGCCCTGGGCCACCTTGATCTGCAGCACTTCGGCGTTGACCAGGTATTCCGGGGTCACGCCAAAACGGCCGGTGGCCACCTGCTTGATCTTCGAGCTCTTGATGGTGCCGTAGCGGGCCGGGTCTTCGCCGCCCTCGCCGGAGTTGGAACGACCACCCAGACGGTTCATCGCCTCGGCCAGCGCCTCGTGCGCCTCCGGCGACAGCGCGCCGAGGGAGATGCCGGCGGCGTCGAAACGCTTGAAGATCGACTCCAGCGGCTCGACCTGGTCGAGAGTGATCGGCGTGGCGGACTCCTTGACCTTGAGCAGGTCGCGGATCATCGACACCGGACGGGTGTCGACCAGCGTCGAGTATTCCTTGTACTTGGCGTAGTTGCCCTGCTGCACGGCTTCCTGCAGCGTGCGCACCACGTCCGGGTTGTAGGCGTGGTACTCGCCGCCGTAGACGAACTTGAGCAGACCGCCCTGCTGGATCGGCTTGCGATTGTTCCAGGCCTCGAAGGACAGCAGCTTCTGCTCGCTTTCGATATCGACGAAGCGCGCGCCCTGGATGCGGCTGGCCACACCCCGGAAGCACAGCTCGGTGACTTCATCGGCCAGGCCGACGGCCTCGAACAGTTGCGCCCCGCGGTAGGACGCGACCGTGGAGATGCCCATCTTCGACAGGATCTTCAGCAGGCCCTTGGAGATGCCCTTGCGGTAGTACTTGAAGACTTCGTACAGATCGCCCAGCACTTCGCCGGTGCGGATCAGGTCGCCCAGCACTTCGTAGGCCAGGAACGGGTAGACCGCCGAGGCGCCGAAGCCCAGCAGCACGGCGTAGTGGTGCGGGTCACGCGCGGTGGCGGTTTCTACCAGGATGTTGCAGTCGCAGCGCAGACCTTTCTCGGTCAGGCGGTGATGCACGGCACCGGTGACCAGCGCGGCATGCGCCGGCAGCTTGCCCGGGGCGATGTGACGGTCGCTCAGTACCAACAACACCTTGCCGGCACGCACGGCTTCCTCGGCCTGGTCGGCCATATTGCGCACGGCCGCTTCCAGTCCCAGCGACTCGTCGTAGTTCATGTCGATGACATGACGGTCAAAGCCCGGGCGATCCAGGTTCATCAGCGCGCGCCACTTGGCCGGCGAGATCACCGGGCTGCTGAGGATCACGCGGGTGGCGTGCTCAGGCGACTCGCTGAAGATATTGCGCTCGGCGCCCAGGCAGATTTCCAGGGACATGACGATCGCTTCACGCAGCGGGTCGATCGGCGGGTTGGTGACCTGCGCGAACTGCTGGCGGAAGTAGTCGTAGGGCGAACGTACGCGCTGGCTAAGCACCGCCATCGGCGTGTCATCGCCCATGGAGCCGACGGCTTCCTGGCCCTGCTCACCGAGTGGGCGCAGGACTTGATCACGCTCCTCGAAGGTGACCTGGAACATCTTCATGTACTGCTTGAGCTGGTCCGGGTCGTAGAAGGCCGAACCATGGTCGCGGTCTTCCAGCGTCGCCTTGATGCGCTGGGCATGCTTGCGCAGCCACAGCTTGTAGGGGTGGCGCGACTTCAGGCGGCTGTCGATGGACTCGGTATCCAGCACCTGGCCGGTCTCGGTGTCGACGGCGAGGATCTGCCCCGGGCCGACACGCCCCTTGGCGATGACGTCCTCGGGCTGGTAATCCCACACGCCGATTTCCGATGCCAGGGTGATGTAGCCGTTCTTGGTGGTAACCCAACGCGCCGGGCGCAGACCGTTACGGTCGAGCAGGCACACGGCATGGCGCCCATCGGTCAGCACCACGCCGGCCGGGCCATCCCAGGGCTCCATGTGCATGGAGTTGTATTCGTAGAACGCGCGCAGGTCGGCGTCCATGGTCTCGACGTTCTGCCAGGCCGGCGGAATGATCATGCGCAGGCCGCGGAACAGGTCGATGCCGCCGGTGACCATCAGCTCGAGCATGTTGTCCATGCTCGAGGAGTCGGAACCAACGCGGTTGACCAGCGGACCCAACTCATCGAGATCGGGGATCAGCTCGTTGGCAAACTTGGTACGCCGAGCCTGCGCCCAGTTGCGGTTGCCGGTGATGGTGTTGATCTCGCCGTTGTGCGCGAGATAGCGGAACGGCTGCGCCAGCGGCCACTTCGGCAGCGTGTTGGTGGAAAAGCGCTGGTGGAAGACCGCGATGGCGGTCTGCAGGCGCTCGTCACCCAGATCCGGGTAGAACTGCTGCAGGTCCGCAGGCATCATCAGGCCTTTATAGATGATGGTCTTGTGCGAAAAGCTGCAGATGTAGTGATCGCTGTCGTCGGCGTTGGCCACCGAGGAACGACGGCGGGCGCTGAACAGCTTGATGGCGAATTCCTGGTCGGACAAACCATCACCGCCGATGAACACCTGCTCGATCTGCGGCAGGCGCTCCAGTGCCAGCCTGCCCAGCACGCTGGTGTCGATCGGCACCTTGCGCCAGCCCACCAGTTGCAGGCCGGCCGCCAGGATTTCGCGGTTCATGTTCTCGCGCGCGGCTTCGGCCTTGGCCGAATCCTGATTGAAGAACACCATGCCCACGGCATATTGCCCAGGCAGTTCGACGCCGAATTGCTCCTGGGCGATGGCGCGCAGGAATTGATCGGGCTTCTGGATCAACAGGCCGCAGCCATCACCGGTCTTGCCGTCGGCGTTGATACCGCCGCGGTGGGTCATGCAGGTGAGGGCCTCAATAGCGGTCTTGAGCAGGTGATGGCTAGCCTCACCTTGCATATGGGCGATCAAGCCGAAGCCGCAGTTATCCTTGAACTCATCAGGACGGTACAAACCTGCTTTCATAGGGGAAACTCTCACCAGGCTGCCTAGACCTCAGGCAAATTACTTTCTAATTCAATTACTTAAACCCGAATAGCGGGCACGGGCCAGCTTTGCTCTGGGCAAAAGGGAGGTCATTGTACATATCCACCCAAGGCGTCACAAATTTTCGTGACGAGGGGGTGAAAATTAATGTCGCAAAACCGAAGGATAAGACCGCAAGGTCGTGCTAGCGACCAAGCGGTCATCTTGGGACAGAGCGCTTAGCGGCTCATTTCCTGCTGGATGCTGCCCAGAGTACGAGGCCAGGGCTTGCCGGCCTGCAGCGTGGCAGGGAGAGTCTTCACGGCCGCCTGCGCGGCATCGCGACTGGAGAAGCTACCATAGGTCAGCACATACAGCGGCTGCCCCTGGTGGATCTTCTTGAAATAGCGGTACTCGCTGCCCCCCTCACGCACCAGCGCCTGAATGTTGGCCTCCGAACGCGACCCGACGACCTGCAAGGCATAGCGGGACGCCGGCTGCTGCGCATACCAGCCACCCGAGGCTGCAGCAGGCGCGGCTGTTGAAGCAGGCGCGGGCTTGGCCGCAGGCACCGGAGCCGGAGCAGGAGCAGGAGCCGCGGGCTTGGGCGCCGCCGGCTCAGGCTGCTTCGCAGGTGCAGGTGCAGGTGCAGGTGCAGGTGCAGGTGCAGGTGCAGGTGCAGCAGGGATTGGAGTCGATGGCAGTGTCACTGTCGAGGGCTCAGGCGAGGCCGGCGGCTCGAAGTTATCCAACTCCTCACCGGCTGCTTCGGCCAACGGCTGGCGAATCACGGTCTGCGATTCACCCACCAGCGGCAGGGGCAGTGGCTGGCTGGCACCCGCGAACTCGATGGCCGGCGTGCGACTCTCCGACGCAGGCTCCTGCGCGGGCTCTTCAGCCTCGACTGCCGGAGTGGAAGATTGCAAGGGCAGAGACGTATTACTGGCTACCGGCTCAGGAGTGGAAGATTCGCGCCCCTGCATGAACCAGGCGGCAGCGACGCCAACCAGAACGACCGCTAGCGCCAACAGATGTTTTTTCGGCAAAGCGAAACCACCGCCTGCAGCGCCACGCCCGGCAGCCCGCTGCGCAAGCATCTGCTCGACCAGCAATTCACGCGCCTCCTGATTGATCGCACCCGGCCAACCCTGGGAGCGCGCGTGAATATCCTCGATCTGCTCATCGGCCAACAGCCCGATGTCCTGCCCAGCCCCTTCCAGCCGCAGCGCAAGATATTCGCGCGTTTCGTCCTCGGCATAGGGCTGAAGCTCGATGGCGTGATAGCACTCTTCGCCGCCCGCCAGAGCTTCCAGCCGAGCCAACAATTCGTGCTCGGCAAACAGAAAGACGTGCGGACGCCCTTCGTCGCCCCCTGCAGCGAGTACCAGCAGATTCTTCAGCGCAACATCATCCAGCTGATCCGCATCATCGATCAGCAGGTAAACCTCCTGACCGGTCAGCGCCAACTGTCCAACCTGAGCCAGGATCGAGCGCACATCAGCCTGAGCGATGGACAAGCCCTGCGCCACTTGGCGCAGCAGCGACTCGCTATCCGCGACACCCTGCGCAATGACGATGCTCTGCACCGCCTGCTTGTTGGTACTCGCAACCAACGCCTGACGCAACAGCGTCTTGCCGCTACCTTCAGGCCCCACCACCGCCAGCAGGAGCTGGCTGTAGCGCGCAAGGTGATGTAACTGCCCCAACACCGGCTTGCGTTGCGCCGGGAAGAACTTGAAGCCAGGCACTCGTGGCGCGAAGGGATCGTGGCTGAACTGGTAATGGGCCAGGAAAGCTTCGTCAGCATGCAAACTGGTCATGATTCACTCTTCAAGAGTTGAACGACTGGGCCAACGCGGCGTAGTCAGTACGCAACGTGGCGTCGAGAATTTCGCGCGGGTAATCCGCGGTCACCACCGCCTCCCCCAGACGCTTGAGCAACACGAGGCGCAACTGGCCATCGAGAACCTTCTTGTCCACCGCCATATGCTCCAGGAACTGCTCGGGCGACATATCCTGCGGTGGCACCACTGGCAGACCGGCAGACTGCAACAGGCGCACGCCACGGTCCCGATCCGCCACGGACAACCAACCAAGGCGATGGGACATCTCCAGCGCCATCACCGTTCCGGCGGCAACAGCCTCACCGTGCAGCCACACGCCATAGCCCTGCTCGGTCTCGATGGCGTGACCGAAGGTGTGCCCCAGGTTCAAGGTAGCTCGCACACCCGACTCACGCTCATCGGCGCCCACCACTCGTGCCTTGGCCGCACATGAGCGTTCGATGGCATAGGTCAGCGCAGCACCATCCAGGGCGCGCAAGGCAGCCATGTTTTCCTCGAGCCAAGCCAAGAAAGGCTCGTCACAGATCAAGCCGTACTTGATGACCTCGGCCAAACCGGCGGACAGCTCGCGCTGAGGCAAAGTATGCAAGCTAGCGGTATCGATCAGCACGGCCTTGGGCTGATAGAAGGCACCGACCATGTTCTTGCCCAGCGGATGATTGATCCCGGTCTTGCCACCCACCGAGGAGTCCACCTGCGACAGCAGCGTCGTCGGCACCTGGATGAAATCCACACCACGCTGGTAACAGGCGGCCGCGAAGCCTGCCATATCACCAATCACACCGCCGCCCAAAGCGATAACGGTCGTGCGTCGATCATGCCGGGCCTTCAGCAGACCGTCGAAGATCAACTGCAGGGTTTCCCAGTTCTTGAATGCCTCGCCGTCCGGCAATACGACCGAGGCGACCTTGAGGCCTTCCAGGGAGCGCATCAGCGCTTCCAGATACAGAGGCGCAACGGTTTCATTGGTAACCACTGCCACCTGCCGCCCGGCGACATGACGCGTGAGCAACTCGGGGCGTGCCAGCAGGCCATCCCCGATATAAATGGGATAGCTGCGCTCGCCGAGATCAACGTGAAGAGTCTGCATGAGGCCCCCAGAATAAAAAGGCCTCTAGGATAGCGCAGTTCGCCCCGCGCTTTAACGGGGCGACAAGGCTTCCAGACGCGAGAGAATTTCCTGAACCACCATACGCGGCGGACGCTCGTCCGTCTCGATGACGATATCGGCGACCTCTCGGTAAAGAGGATCACGCATGGCCATCAGGTCCCGAAGCACCTGAGCCGGATTGGCCGCGCGCAACAACGGACGATTACGATCACGCGAGGTACGGTCGATCTGCTGCTCCACAGAGGTATGCAGATAGACGACTCGCCCCCCAGCATGCAGAGCCCGACGGTTTTCTGAACGCATGACCGCCCCGCCGCCAGTGGCCAATACAAGGCCGTCCTGCATCGAAAGCTCGGCGATCACCGCCTGCTCCCGCTCACGAAAGCCTTGCTCCCCCTCGACATCGAAGATCCAGGGAATATCAGCACCGGTACGCTGCTCAATCTCCTTATCGGAGTCCTTGAAAGGCAAACGCAGCTCTTTGGCAAGCAAACGCCCGATGGTGCTCTTTCCAGCTCCCATCGGGCCTACGAGGATTACATTCCGCACTTAGGTCATCGATTCACGGCAATGGCTTGGTTGTTCATGATGCGCGGAGTAATGAAAACCAGCAACTCGGCCTTGTTATCCCGGATGATGTCACGACGGAACACACGCCCCAGGAAGGGAAGGTCACCCAGGAATGGCACTTTCTCAACCGCACTCGTCTGAGTATTGGAGAACACACCACCAATTACGATCGTCTCACCATCATTGACCAGAACCTTGGCGTTAACCTCGTTCTTGTTGAGCGGCGGCACACCGTTGACCAGATTGGCGAAATCAGGAGCATCCTTAGTAACCTTAACTTCCATGATAATGCGGTTATCCGGCGTAATCTGCGGAGTTACCTCCAAGGCCAAAGCAGCCTCTTTGAAAGACGTACTGGTCGCGCCGCTCGAACTCGCCTCTTGATAGGGAACCTCTTGCCCTTTCAGGATCTTCGCCGTCTCCTTGTCGGAAGTAACCACCTTGGGCTGGGAAACGATCTCACCATTCCCGGTTTTTTCCATGGCGGACAATTGCAAATCCAGCACGACATTACTGCCTAAGTAACCAATAGCGATACCAGAAGTACTGTTTTGGACGCCCATATCTACGAATGGCAGCCGAGCCAAACCATCCTCCAAGGTAGTATTTCCGACTGTGTCAGTGCCGACGAATGGCGCCCTCGCCCCGGTATCCTCGTCAAACCCCTGCACGCCATCCTTGCCACTTACATCCCAACGGCCATTACGCACCGAGCCCCCCCAGCGCACACCAAGTGCCTTGTCGTAATCAACGTTGGCCTCAACGATGCGTGCCTCGATCATGACCTGGCGCACCGGAATATCGAGTTGAGCAACGATCCGACGCAACTCATCCAGACGCTCCTGAGTCTGATACGCGATGATGCTGTTGGTACGATCATCGACCGTGATAGAGCCACGACTGTCAGGCGAACCATCAGCGCTGGTGACCGATTGAAAGAGCTTGGCCATATCGGTCGCTTTGGCATAGTTAACCTGAATCAATTCACGACGTAGCGGAGCCAGCTCGGCGATTTGCTTCTGCGACTCAAGCTCCTGACGCTCACGCGCGGCAATTTCATCGGCTGGCGCAACCAGGAGAACGTTACCAATCTGACGCTTATCGAGCCCCTTGGTCTTCAATACCAAGTCCAGCGCTTGGTCCCAAGGCACATTCTGCAAACGCAATGTGATGTTGCCAGCCACAGTATCGCTGGCGACCAGGTTCAAATCGGTAAAGTCAGCAATCAACTGCAGCACGGACCGCACGTCGATATCCTGAAAGTTAAGCGACAGCTTTTCACCGGTATATGCAAATCGCTCAGCATTACGACGCTCTGCATCGTCCTGGCTGAGCGGCTTTACACTGAGGGTCAACTTGTTTTCGGTCTGATAAGCCAAGTAATCGTACAAGCCGACCGGCTCGATCACGATGCTGGTTTTATCCGCACCGCCTGTCGCACTGACGAACTGAACTGGCGTCGCGAAATCCTTAACATCAAGACGAACCCGCAAAGACTCGGGCAATTCGGTCTTTGCAAAGTCGAGTCGAATCTTGCCGCCCTGCTCCTGAATGTCCGGCGCAACTGACTTGTCGGAAAGCGTGATCACAACATTGCCTTCGCCCTGCTCACCACGCTGAAAATCGATATTGCTAATGGCCTTAGGCTGCGGACCGTAGGTTTTCTTCGCTGGCGCAGAGCTGGCGACGGCAGGCGCAGCAGCCGGACGCGAAGCAGCCGCGGAAGTGTCGCCGACCAGAACAAACAAGTCATTGCCTTCGACTCGGGTGCTATAAGGTGCCAGATTGGTCAGATTGACAATCAGCCGGGTGCGGTCCTTGGCTTCGACAATGGTCACGCTGCGCGCATTACCGACCCCCAGTTCCCTGTTCTTGGAGCCCAGCCTGTTCGACACGCCGGGCAGGTCCAGGGCAATGCGCGCAGGCTGCTCAATCGTATATCCCCGCGGGGCAGTTACCGGCTCGTCAAAGGACAGCTTCAGCTCCACCCGGTCACCAGGCAAACTGGCTACATCCAGATCTTGTAGATTGGCCGCCAATAGTGCGGGCGACAGCAACACCGCCATCAGGGCGACGCTAAGACGCGAAAGAGAGCCATTCATTTTCGTATCCCGTTTGGCAGACAGATTATTTGTATTCATTTTTCACATCACCCCGTCAGGAGCGCTCCTTCAAGGAAAGGCTGCGTGGTCGCTCAAGCCAGCCACCTTCGCCATCCGGCACAATTTCCATCACATCGATCTTGGACTCATCGATCACAAGTATCTTGCCGTGATTGCGGCCCAGATAATCGCCCACTTTGACACGGTGAACGCCCCCCGCACCGCTAACCAGCGCAAACAATTCACGATCGTTCCTCAAGATACCGACCATCTCGAAAGTTTCGATGTTGAAACCTTCGAGGAACTGTTTGACACGACTCTCATCCGGTTTGATCTCTGGAGCACCTTTTTGTCGGGTAACCACATCAATCTTGACCGGGGGCTGAAACGGACTACGCAATGAGGCTGCCCGATAGGTAAAGCTCTCATAAGGCTGAAAAGTTGGTAGCGGTTCGATAGCGCCTTTAGGTTTTGCCCGCGCATCATCCATATAAGCGCGCAAATCGGAAAAATCCCCGCTCCCGCCACATCCCGCCAAAAGCAAAAGCCCCACCACCAGAGCTGAACGAGAGAAACTCATTATTGAGCCCCCTTATCATTATAGCGATAGGTCTTGGCCATAATTTGCATATTCAGTCGACTCGAACTTTCTGCACTAGCAGGCGCCAACTGGAAGTCATGCAGCGTAACAATCCGCGGCAGACTGGCAACGCCACTGACGAAGGTTGCGAGATCGTGATACCCACCTGTGACCTTTATCTGGATAGGCAACTCGATATAAAACTGCTGAGCCACTTCAGGTAGAAGTTTGATTTCTTCAAACTCCAACCCGCTACCCAAACCAGTTCTGGTAATGTCTTCCAGCAAACCCGGCACCTCGGTATCGCTCGGCAACTGACGCAACAGGGCGCCGAACGACACCTCCATTTCTTGCATTTGCTCTTTGTAAGCTTCCAGATTAGCGGCCTGGAAAGCTTTACTGGTGAACTGTTCCTTTAGCGTTACCTCTTCCCGCTGACGCTGCTCCAAAATGCTTTGCAGGTCCTTGAGATGGAATTGGTAGCCCAGCACCAAAACGATAATCAGTAATAACAGACCAGCAATAAACTTGACGGCAGCCGGCCAAGAGCCGACGTTATTCATATCGAGGTCATTGACATCAATGCTGCGCAGGCTGTCCAGAGAAGTTTTGATACTCATTGCGCCGCCTCCGCTTTTTCCTGATCAGGCTGCGTTTGCTGAACCGTCAACTGAAATACGTTCGCCTGATCCAGAGCCCCCGCCGTGACAGCCTTCACTTCTGTCAGATTTGGAGCGGCCAGCCACTCGGAGCCGTCCAGATTGCGCATAAGGTTTGAAACCCGATTGTTGGATTCGGCAGCGCCGACAATCGCAATGTTCTTACCGGTCATTTTGACATTGGTGAAATACACGCCATCGGGCAATGTCCGAACCAACTGATCGAAGACACGGCCAATGATCGGGCGATTGCCCTGAAGATCCTGAATAATCTTCATACGTTCCAACAATTGCTGGCGGCGAGTTTTCAGCTCACTGATTTCCTTGATACGCGCATCCAGAACGGCAATTTCTTTTTTGATGAAATCATTGCGGGCGCTCTGATTACTGATCGCAGCGTTAAGCCACTGATCGCCAAGAAACACCAGGCCAGCTGCAACGATGAAAACCCCGGCAAGACTTACCAGAAACCGCTGCTTGCGTTCTTCGCGCAGCTGTTCGCGCCAGGGGAGTAGGTTAATCCGCGCCATCAGTCGAAACTCCTCATCGCCAGACCACAGGCAATCATCAGTGCCGGCGCATCACTGGCCAACGCGCCGGCGTTGACCTTGCTGCTGAGCGCCATATCGGCAAAGGGATTGGCCACTAGCGTCTGCGTACCGATCTTTTGCTGGATCAGCCGATCAAGATCGGGGATGGACGCGGTACCGCCAGCCAGGAGGATGTAGTCGACATCGTTGAACTGCCCAGCGGCGAAGAAGAACTGCAGCGAGCGCGAAACCTGCTGAACCACAGCCTCTTTGAACGGTTGCAACACTTCACTGTCATAGTCGTCTGGAAGACCACCCTGCTTCTTGGCAAGGCCAGCTTCTTCGACTGACAGACCATAGCGACGTTGGATTTCCTCGGTCAGTTGTCGACCGCCGAAAAGCTGTTCACGGGTATAGATGGTACGACCGTTGTGCAGAACGCTGAGCGTGGTCATGGTGGCACCAATATCGACCACCGCGACCGTCAGTTCGTCATGCCCACCGCCCAGCTGCGCCTCCAGCAGACCGTAGGCGCGCTCCAGCGCGTAGGCCTCGACATCGACCACCTTCGCAGTCAGACCGGCGAGCGCCAGCGCCGCCTCACGGACTTCGACGTTTTCCTTGCGGCACGCAGCCAGCAACACCTCGACCCGCTCGGGGTTGCGCGGCGCCGGGCCCTGCACCTCGAAATCGATGGCGACTTCTTCCAGCGGATAAGGGATGTACTGGTCGGCCTCGATCTTCAGCTGGTTTTCCAGGTCATCCTCGGAGAGCCCGGCTTCCATTTCGATGGTTTTGGTGATGACGGCCGAACCGGCAACGGCAACGGCCGCTGTCTTGACGCCGCTCTTGGCCTTGGCCAACACGCGGGAGAGCGCCTGACCGACCCCCTCCAGCTCGGCGATGTTCTTCTCGACCACTGCATTTGCCGGGAGTGGCTCGACTGCGTATGCCTCTACCTTGTAGCGGCTTCCCGAGCGACTCAGTTCGAGGAGCTTGACCGAAGTCGAGCTGATATCGATCCCCAGCAGCGTATTCGCTTTCTTAGTGAAGAGCCCTAGCACGACCGTTTTCCTATTGGCATCCGCGACTTACGGACTATTTATGTTTTTCCACATTAAATATCAGTCTTGACAGAAGCGCAAATGGCTCCCCGGGAAAAAAAACGCTTATAATGTGATCAGCTTTTCCCTTTGAGCCACGACTCCTGCTTAACTCATTCTTTTACTTGGAATTCCGAACATTTTGATACGCCTGCTGAAGTTCATCTGGTGGTCTTGCGTTGCCGTTTTTTGTGGGCTGCTGCTCAGTTTCAGCGGCGCGTTCCTTTATCTTAGCCCGACGCTTCCTTCCGTCGAATCGCTGCGCCAGGTTCAGCTGCAGATCCCCCTGCGCGTCTACAGCAGCGATGCCAAGCTGATCGCCGAGTTTGGCGAGATGCGTCGCTCGCCCATTCGCTTCGACGAAATCCCCAAGGAATTCATCAGCGCCCTGCTGGCAGCAGAAGACGATAATTTCGCCAATCATTATGGCGTCGATGTGACCAGCCTGATGCGCGCTGCCACGCAATTATTGAAAAGCGGTCAGATTCAGAGCGGCGGCAGCACCATCACCATGCAGGTGGCGAAGAACTTCTTCCTCACCAGCGAGCGCAGCTTCTCGCGCAAAGCCACCGAGATTCTCCTAGCGCTGCAGATCGAACGTGAGCTGAGCAAGGACGAGATCCTCGAGCTCTACGTCAACAAAATCTATCTCGGCCACCGCGCCTATGGCATCGAAGCCGCCGCGCAGGTGTATTACGGCAAGTCGATCCGCGATCTGAACCTGGCGCAGATGGCGATGATCGCCGGCCTGCCGAAAGCGCCTTCGCGCTACAACCCACTGGTCAACCCGACGCGCGCCAAGGAGCGCCGCGACTGGATCCTCGGCCGCCTGTATCGCCTCGGCCGTATCGATCAGGCCAGCTATGAGCAAGCGCTGGCCGAAGAAGTCGACGCACGCTACCACGTACCGACCCCCGAACTCAGCGCGCCTTATATAGCAGAGATGGCACGGGCGGAGATGGTCGGGCGCTATGGCAGCGAGGCCTACACAGAGGGCTTCAACGTCACCACTACGGTGCCCAGCCACCTGCAGGAAGTGGCCGACACCGCGTTGCGTGATGGGCTGATCGCCTACGACCAGCGCCACGGCTATCGCGGCCCCGAAAGCCGCCTACCGGGCATGACCCGCGAAACCTGGCTCAGCGAACTGGGCAAGTTCCGCAGCATCGGTGGCCTGGAGCCTGCAGTGGTGACCCAGGTCGAGAAGAGCGGCATCCTCGTGCTGACCCGCGACGGCGAAGAGCAGGCCGTGTCCTGGGACAGCATGAAATGGGCGCGCCCCTTCCTCAATACCAACAGCCTGGGCCCGCGCCCGCAGCAGCCCGGCGATGTCGCCAAGGTCGGCGATATCGTGCGCGTGCAACGCCAGGAGGATGGCAGCCTGTTCTTTACCCAGGTGCCGGCGGCGCAAAGCGCGCTGGTTTCCCTCGATCCTTACAGCGGCGCCATTCAGGCCCTGGTCGGCGGCTTCTCCTTCGACCAGAGCAACTACAACCGCGCCGTGCAGGCCAAGCGTCAGCCAGGCTCCAGCTTCAAACCCTTCATTTATAGTGCGGCACTCGATAGCGGCTATACCGCGGCAACCCTGGTCAACGATGCGCCGATCATCCTCTCTGACGACTACCTGTCGCAAAAGTGGCGGCCGAAGAACGACAACAACACGTTCCTCGGCCCGATCCGCATGCGCGAGGCGCTGTACAAGTCGCGCAACCTGGTGTCGATCCGCCTGCTGCAGGATATGGGCATCGACCGCAGCCTGCGCTACATCGAACGCTTTGGCTTCGCTCCGCAGGACCTACCACGCAACCTGTCGCTGGCCCTCGGCACTGCAAGCCTGACGCCGATGGAAATCGCCGAAGGCTGGGCCACCTTTGCCAATGGTGGCTACAAGATCGAGCCCTACCTGATCGAACGCATCGACGACCGCAACGGCAAGCCGCTGTTCCGCGCCAACCCGGCGCGCGTCCCTGGCAGCGAGCCGACAGAGGAGAACGCCAACCTGGCGGTGAACGCGGTTGACGACCTGCCCCAGGAAGATCCCAAGGTCGCCGAACAGATCATTGACGAGCGCACGGCCTACATCATGACCAGCATGCTGCAGGACGTGATCAAGCGCGGTACCGGCCGCCGCGCCCTGGCGCTGGGACGCAACGACCTGGCAGGCAAGACCGGCACCACCAACGAGTCCAAGGACAGCTGGTTTTCCGGCTACAACGCCGACTACGTGACCACCGTCTGGGCCGGCTTCGATCAGCCGGAGAGCCTGGGACGCCATGAATACGGCGGCACCGTGGCCCTGCCTATCTGGATGAACTACATGGGCCCGGTACTCAAGGATCGTCCAAGCCATCTGCCCAAGGAACCCAAGGGCCTGCTGACCCTGCGCGTCGATCCGGTCAGCGGTCGCGCCGCCGTGCCCGGCACACCGGACGCCTACTTCGAACTGTTCAAGAGCGAAGATTCACCGCCACCCATGAGCGAGTTCGAACCGGGCATGGGCGCTCCTGGCAGCCCGCTGCCGGCTGACGAGATGGCGCCGATCGATCTGTTCTAGAGAAGCAGCCACAAGCTGCAAGCCTCAGGCGCCAAGTAGAAGCGGCGCGGGGAGCACTTGGGATACCGGCGCTACGATCATGCGCCGGCGGCGATTTTTCTCTTGCTGGCAGCATGAGGCTCAATAAAAAAACCCGCCGAAGCGGGTTTTTTTATTTCCATCCGAACGGCTTAGCCGTTGAACACGTCATCCACCGACTTCAGCGGATAGTGCTTCGGATAGGGCAGGGTCGCCACACCGGATTCGATGGCGGCCTTGGCCACGGCATCGCAAACCACAGTGATCAGACGCTGATCCATCGGCTTTGGAATGATGTACTCACGGCCGAACGACAGCTCGATACCGCCGTAAGCGTCGCAGACGTCCTGCGGCACCGGCAACTTGGCCAGGTCGCGCAGCGCCAGGGCAGCGGCGATCTTCATCTCTTCGTTGATGCGAGTGGCGCGAACGTCCAGAGCACCGCGGAAGATGAAGGGGAAGCCCAGCACGTTGTTGACCTGGTTCGGGTAGTCGGAACGACCGGTGGCCATGATCACGTCGCCGCGGGTCTCGTGCGCCAGCTCCGGCTTGATTTCCGGGTCCGGGTTGGAGCAGGCGAAGACGATCGGGTTGGCCGCCATGCGGTTGAGGTCTTCCGGGCTCAGCAGGTTGGCACCGGACAGACCGACGAACACGTCAGCACCATCGAGAGCGTCGGACAGAGTGCGCTTGTCGGTCTCGGTGGCGAACACGGCCTTGTACTGGTTCAGGTCATCGCGACCGGCATGGATCACGCCCTTGCGGTCGATCATGAAGATGTTCTCGACCTTGGCACCCATGCTCACCAGCAGCTTCATGCAGGAGATGGCGGCTGCACCGGCGCCCAGGCATACGATCTTCGCCGCTTCCAGGGTCTTGCCGGCGATTTCCAAGGCGTTGAGCATGCCGGCGGCGGTCACGATCGCGGTGCCATGCTGGTCATCGTGGAATACCGGGATGTCGCACTGTTCGATCAGCGCGCGCTCGATCTCGAAGCACTCGGGGGCCTTGATATCTTCCAAGTTGATGCCGCCGAAGGTGATGGAGATGCGTTTTACGGTGTCGATGAAAGCCTGCGGACTTTCCGAATCGACTTCGATATCGAACACGTCGATACCGGCGAAACGCTTGAACAGCACGCCTTTACCTTCCATCACCGGCTTGGAAGCCAGCGGGCCGAGGTTACCCAGACCGAGAATGGCGGTACCGTCGGAGATAACGGCGACCAGGTTGCCTTTACCGGTGTAACGGTAGGCCAGCTCGGCGTCACGCGCGATTTCGCGTACCGGCTCGGCAACGCCCGGGCTGTAGGCCAGCGACAGGTCGCGGGCAGTGGCCGTGGCTTTGGTCAACTCGACGCTCAGCTTACCGGGGCGGGGCTGGGCGTGATATTCGAGAGCGGCAGTTTTTAGATCTGACATAGTGGCATTTCCGCTTTTGTTGGCTGTTGAACGGGCAGGCGGCCGAGGATACGCAAGTTGTATACACCTGCACAAGACCGTTCGGTCGCGATTGAAGCGCCGCGCTAGCGCAGCGTTTTCAGCCACTCGCCAGGGCGCGGTTCGCCGCTTGGGTAGAGCCCGTTGAGCAGTCGCAACTGGGCCTCGCCATCGGTCGACAGCGGCAAATCCTTGGCCAGAGCGGAGAGGCTCTGTCCCGCCTTGGCCTTCACCAGATGCAGGCGCACCGGCTCGGCCAGCTTGCGTTCTCTCGCCTTCAGCGGCCGGTAACTGCGGATGACGTCGAGGAAGCGCTGATCCTCGGTTTCCAGCGAAGCGCGCCCTTTTACCGCTGCCACGAACAGGTACGCATTGTCGCCTCGATAGATCACCGCAACACGCCGCGCCGACTGCCCCTGCAACACCGCTGTATAGCCTTGCAGTGCCCCCAGGCGCAGTTCTTCGCCAGCAACCAGGCGCTGATTGCCAGCGCGCTTGCGCAGGAATTCGGCAGGCGAAAGCTGCTTGTCCGCCGCCTCCAGGGTCATTGCGATAAAGGCTTGCTCATCCGGGGTGTGACCGATCAGCACATCGGGACGATTGACCAGCTGCCAGCCCTGCGGATAGCTCAGGGTGAAATCCAGTTCACCGTGATAGAAATTGCGTCCGCGGCGAATTCCGCTGGCGGCCGAATCGCCGAACACCAGGCCGTCGAGCATCTGCAGAAAATTGTCCCGACCCACTTCCTGGTTACTGCCGACCAGCGCCCGCGCCGGGCCGATCACTTCCTGCAGACGACGATCGTTGTCCGGGTGGGTGTCGAACAAGCCGTGATAGCTGCCCGCTGCCGGGGCTTCGCCGCGCCTGGCGGCCTGCTCGCGGGCGAAATCCTCCTGCCCCTTGAGCACCTTGACCACTTCGATCATTGCCTGCGGGTCATAGCCCCCGCGCGCCAGGTATTGCGCGCCCAGGCCATCGGCCTCCAGCTCCATGTCGCGGCCGTAGCCGCGCACGAAGGCGTTGCCCATGGCACTGGTCAGATCGCCCACCGCGCCCACACCGGTGCCGATGGCCGCGGCCTGGCCGAGCAGCCCCCAGGCCGTGGACTGGCTCTGCTGGCGCACGCTGTGACGGGCCGTCACGTGACCGACCTCATGGCCCAGCACGGCGGCCAGCTCCGCCTCCGAGTTGAGGTAGGCCAGCAGGCCACGATGGATATAGATGTAGCCACCCGGCAGCGCGAAGGCGTTGACGTCCGGACTGTCGACCAAGGTGAAGACGTAGTTGAGCTGATTGCGATGGCTGCTGCGCGCCACCCGCTCGCCGACACGCTGGATATAGGCCTGCAGCTTGGCATCCTCGTAGCGCGGGTATTGCTTGAGAATTTCCTGGTTGTAGCGCGCACCGAGGTCCAGCTCCTGGCGTTCGCTCATCATCACGAAATCGGTGCGACCGGTCGCGGGATTGACCGCGCAACCCGCCAACCAGCTGCACAACAGACACAGCATCAATGCACGAATCATGGCAACACCTCCAGCATCGCCGAATGGGTAAGCGGCAGCATCCAGCGCGCCTGCCCGGATTTCAAGCCACCGCGGCTCTGCCGGTCGATGACCCAACCCCGCGCCTCCACTCGCCGCCCCTTGAGTTTCTGCAAGGCAGGCACGTCGAACTCGCCGAGCAGTTCGGGCGACACGCGCAGGACCCGACCGCCATCGAGATCGAGCCACAGGCCGCCACGATTGCGCTGCACGCCGACAACCCGGCCGCCGAGCAGGGCGAAGCCGCCTCCCTGCAACTGGCCAGCCGTCTTCACCTGCTCGTCACGCCACACGCCGAGGCGCTTGCTGCGCGCCTGGCGCTCGGCCTGTGCCTGGCAGGTCGCCAGCGCAGCATTGGGCGCCACCGCAACCATGAAACCGAGGCCTTCGCCGAGCAATTGCGCTTCGAGATTACGCCCCTGGCGGTCGTAAAGATGGGCCAGGGTGCGGCCGTAGCGGTCCTTGCGCTGCTTGCCGTAGAGCAGGCCGACGCGGCCATCGCTGGCATCGACCAGCGCCTGCAGACGACGCTTGGCCTGCACGGCATAAGGCTCGTCGCTGCGCCCCTTGCGCCCCAGTTCCGGCGTATTGATGCCGATCAGGCGAATGCTGCGGCCGTCGGCCAGGCGCACGGTATCGCCGTCGACCACCTGGCGCACGGCGACCGGAGCCAGATCGGCGCGCAGCGGACAGAAGGCCTGCGCCAGATCGACGCAAAGCAGAGAAACGAAAAAGGCGCCCACCAGGGACGCCTTTTTCAGTAGCACGGAGTGGCGCATGCCAGATTCCGTTTCGATTCGGCCGCTTACTTGGCGCCGAATACGCCGAAGCGCTGCTTGAAGCGATCGATACGGCCGCCGGTGTCCAGCACTTTCTGCTTACCGGTGTAGAACGGGTGGCACTCGGAGCAAACGTCCAGGCTCAGGTTCTTGCCCAGGGTGGAGCGGGTCTTGATCACGTTGCCGCAGGAGCAGGTGGCGTCGATTTCAACGTAGTTCGGATGGATATCGGCTTTCATGGTGCTTTCCTCGGGGTAGTCGTGCCGCCACCCGACCAATGTCAGGCACCGCACAGAAATAGGCCGCGCATCTTACCAGACGCGCGAGTCGATGCAAGCCGCGCAAGGCGCCGGTCGTCGCGTGCTAAGATCGCCAGCCTGTCAACGGAGCTCCTGGCTTGCCCGACTTGATCCTGCGCCTCGCCCTGCCCTCGCCGCTGCGCCGCCTGTTCGACTACCTCGCCCCCGCTGGCGTGTCGCGCAGCGCCTTGCAGCCTGGCGTGCGCCTGCGCGTACCCTTCGGCCGTCGCGAGATGATTGGCGTGCTGGTGGAAGTCGACAGCCAGAGCGAAGTTCCACTCGACAAGCTCAAGCCCGCCCTGGAGCTGCTCGACGCCCGCCCACCGTTGCCGGCGCCGCTGTTCAAACTGTGTCTGTGGACGGCACAGTATTACCAGCACAGCCTCGGCGACACCCTGAGCTGGGCCTTGCCGGTGCTGCTGCGCCAGGGCGAGCCGGCCGAAACCCGCCAGGAGCGTTACTGGCTGGCCAGCAAGGGCGCCAGCGTCGACGACCCACGGCTGGCCCGCGCTCCGCGCCAGCGCGACGCACTCAAGGCACTGGCGCAACATCCGCACGGTGTGGCCCACAGCCTGCTCAGCCAGCTGCAACTCAACCGCGACAGCCTGCAGTTGCTGCATGAGAAGGGCCTGGTACGGGTAGAGGTGCGCCGCACTCAGCCTCACGCCAAGCCCGCACACTGGCTGGCACAACCGGAACTGCCGCTGAACGCCGAGCAACGGGCCGCGGTGAATGCCGTGGCGTCAGGTTGGGACCAGTTCAATGCGTTTCTGCTCGCGGGCGTCACCGGCAGCGGCAAGACCGAGGTGTACCTGCAGCTTATCCACCAATGCCTGGAGGCCGGCAAGCAGGCGCTGGTGCTGATCCCCGAGATCAACCTTGGCCCACAGACCTTCGACCGTTTCGCCCGCCGCTTCAACGCACGCATCGCCCTGCTGCACTCGGCGGTGAACGACCGCGATCGTCTTGACGCCTGGTTGGCGGCGCGCGATGGCGAGGCCGACATCATCATTGGCACCCGCTCGGCGCTGTTCACGCCGATGAAGAATCCGGGGCTGATCATCGTCGACGAAGAACACGATGCTTCCTATAAACAGCAGGAAGGCCTGCGCTACCACGCCCGCGACCTGGCGTTGGTTCGCGCGCGTCAGGAAGACGTACCGATCGTCCTCGGCTCAGCCACACCCTCGCTGGAAAGCCTGCACAACGCCCACAGCGGCCGCTACGCCCTGCTCAAGCTGACCCAGCGCGCCGGCGGCGCCAGCCAGCCGCGCTTCCTGCGTCTGGACGTGAAGAGCCGGCCACTGGACTCGGGCATTTCCGGGCCGATGCAGCAGGCCATCGCCCAGACCCTCGCAGCCGGCCAGCAGGTGCTGGTGTTCCTCAACCGCCGCGGCTTCGCCCCAACCCTGCTCTGCCATGATTGCGGCTGGCTATCGGAGTGCCCACGCTGCGACGCGCGCATGACCGTGCACCAGCGTTATCAGGAGCTGCGCTGCCATCACTGCGGCCATGTCGAGCGACAGCCGAGCAACTGCCCGAAATGCCAGCACGTCGACCTGCGCCCGGTCGGCGCGGGCACCGAGCGCGCCGAAGAGCGCCTGGCGGTGCTGTTCCCTGATTACCCGGTGCTACGCATCGATCGCGACAGCACCTCGCGCAAAGGCGCGATGGATCGCCTGTTCGCCACCATCAACAAGGGCGAGCCGTGCATCCTGGTCGGCACGCAAATGCTTGCCAAGGGTCACCACTTCCCGCGAGTGACGCTGGTGTCGATTCTCGATGCCGACGGTGGCCTGTTCTCGGCTGACTTTCGCGCCAGCGAGCGCATGGCGCAGTTGATCGTACAGGTGGCCGGGCGCGCCGGGCGCGCCGAGGAACCGGGCAAGGTGATCATCCAGAGCCACCTGGCCGACCATCCGCTGCTGGTGCAACTGACCGAACAGGGCTACTTCGCCTTCGCCGAGCAGGCGTTGAGCGAGCGGCGCAGCGCCGGCCTGCCGCCGTTCTGCCACCTGGCCCTGCTGCGCGCCGAAGCGCACAAGCCTGGCCAGGCCGAGAGCTTCCTCGATGAAGCCTGCAGCGAGGCCGAGCATCTGCTGGGTGAGCTGGACTTGTCCGGTATCGAACTGCTCGGCCCGGTACCGGCGCCGATGGAGCGTCGCGCCGGGCGTTTCCGTGCGCAGTTGCTGCTGCAGGGCAATGCCCGCGCCCCGCTGCACCGCCTGCTCAATCGCTGGCTGCATGCGCTGGAGCAGATGCCCAGCGGCCGCGCGGTGCGCTGGTCGCTGGACGTGGACCCGATTGACCTGTTCTAGCGTAGCGTGGGCCGGGCGGCGATCCGCTTCAGCCCACCAACAGCGGTCACCCTTGGTGGGCTGAAACCCACCCTACCCACGCAAACGCGGCGGCGAAGAAAAACGCGGCACGCTTTTCCTTGCCGCTTGTGGCTTGCAGCTTGTCGCTGCTCTTATAATGCGCAGTTTTCGACCAAAGCCCCAAGGCAACCCGAGCCGAACATGAAAGACAGCATTCGCCACCTGATCCAGCAAGCCCTCGACCGCCTGACCGCCGAAGGCGTGCTGCCTGCGGGCCTGACGCCGGCCATCCAGGTGGAGAACACCAAGGACAAGAGCCACGGCGATTTCGCCAGCAACATCGCCATGATGCTGGCCAAACCAGCCGGCATGAAGCCGCGCGACCTGGCCGAGAAGCTGATCGCTGCCCTGCCGGCCGACGAGCAGATCACCAAGGTGGAAATCGCCGGCCCCGGCTTCCTCAATTTCTTCCAGAACAGCGATGCCCTGGCACAGCGCCTGGAAGCGGCACTGGCCGATGCCAAACTCGGCGTACGCAAGAACGGCCCGGTGCAGCGCGTGGTGGTCGACCTGTCCGCGCCCAACCTGGCCAAGGAGATGCACGTCGGCCACCTGCGTTCGACCATCATCGGCGACGGCGTGGCGCGCGTGCTGGAGTTCCTCGGCGACAGCGTGATCCGCCAGAACCACGTCGGCGATTGGGGCACCCAGTTCGGCATGCTGCTGGCCTACATGCAGGAAAATCCGGCGGCTGCCGAAAGCGAGCTGGCCGACCTGGAAGGTTTCTACCGCGCGGCCAAGAAGCGCTTCGACGAATCGCCCGAGTTCGCCGACCGCGCCCGCGAGCTGGTGGTCCAGCTGCAGGCCGGCGACGCCGAGTGCCTGCGCCTGTGGCACCGCTTCAACGACATCTCCCTGTCGCACTGTCAGGCGCTGTACGACCGCCTCGGCGTCAAGCTCTCCATGGCTGACGTCAAGGGCGAGAGCGCCTATAACCACGACCTGCCGCAGGTGGTCGCAGACCTCGCCGCCAAGGGTCTGCTGACCGAAGACAACGGTGCGCAGTGCGTCTTCATGGACGAATTCAAGAACGCCGAAGGCAACCCGCTGCCGCTGATCGTGCAGAAGGCCGGCGGCGGCTACCTGTACGCCACCACCGACCTGGCAGCCACCCGCTACCGCGCCGGCACGCTCAAGGCCGATCGCGTGCTGTACTTCGTCGACCAGCGCCAGGCCCTGCACTTCCAGATGGTCTTCGCCTGCGCGCGCCTGGCCGGCTTCGTACCGGCCAGCATGGACATGGAACACATGGGCTTCGGCACCATGAATGGCCCGGATGGTCGCCCGTTCAAGACCCGCGACGGCGGCACCGTGAAGCTGGTGCAACTGCTCGACGAGGCCGAGCAGCGCGCCTACGCCCTGGTCAAGGACAAGAACCCGGAGCTGGCTGAAGACGAGCTGCGCCAGATCGCCCGCGTGGTCGGCATCGCCTCGGTGAAGTACGCCGACCTGTCCAAGCACCGCACCAGCGACTACAGCTTCAACTTCGACCTGATGCTGAGCTTCGAGGGCAACACTGCGCCGTACCTGCTGTATGCCTACACCCGCGTCGCGGGCGTGTTCCGCAAACTCGGCAAGGGCGTGGACGAGATCGGCGGACAGATTACCCTGGTCGCCGAGCATGAGCAGGCCCTGGCCGCCAAACTGGCGCAGTTTGGCGAGCTGCTGGGCAGCGTCGCCGAGAAGGGCACGCCGCACATGCTGTGCAGCTACCTGTACGACCTGGCCGGGCTGTTCTCCAGCTTCTACGAAAACTGCCCGATCCTGACTGCCGAGGACGAAGCCACGCGCAACAGCCGTCTGCGCCTGACCGCCCTCACTGGCCGTACCCTCAAGCAAGGCCTGGAGCTGCTCGGCCTGGAAACTCTGGAGCGGATGTAAATGGCAGCGCGCAAGAAGCCGGCGCCGAAACGCGGCGCCAGTCGCTATCAGGCCCCGGCGAAAAAGCCCGTACCGGGCTGGATCTGGCTGGCCTGCGGCCTGGTGGTTGGCGGGTTCTTCATGTTCCTGTTCAGCCTCGAACCGGGCCGTGACGAGATCAAGCGCGACAAGGGCGAGCAGGTGCGCAGCAGCAAACCCGAGCCCAAGCCGACGCAGCCCGAGCCGGCCAGGCCCAAGTACGACTTCTACACCCTGCTGCCGGAGTCGGAAGTGATCCTGCCGCAGGCCCTGGAGGAAACGCCGCCGCCTGCACCGGAGCAAAAACCGGTCACCCCGGAAGAAGCCGCGAAGATCGACACCGCCCGCGCCGAAGCTGCGCTCAAAGGCGAAGTGCCGCCGCCCCCGCCGCCGGTGCTGGCCAGCGCGCCGGTCACCACGCAGTTCTTCCTCCAGGCCGGCTCTTTCCGCAAGCGTGACGACGCCGATACCCTGCGCGCGCAGATCATCCTGCTCGGCCAGAATGTACGGGTGGAAACCGGCAAGGTGCGTGAGGAAACCTGGCACCGCGTACTGGTCGGCCCCTTCGCCAGTCGTGAGCAACTGGCGACAGCGCAGAAGACCCTGGCCGGCAACGGCTACAGCAATCTGCTGTTACAGCAGCGCCAGGTCCGCTGATCGTCGATTCACCCGCCGCTGGTTGAAAAGCCGCGGCGCGCACCCCATCTGAGTTTCCATTCGGGCAAGTTCGCCCCGCAGCGTGGAGATTCACCCTTGACCACCATCGTTTCAGTGCGCCGCCACGGCAAGGTCGTGATGGCTGGCGACGGCCAGGTATCGCTCGGCAACACCGTTATGAAGGGCAACGCCAAGAAGGTTCGCCGCCTGTACCACGGCCAGGTGCTGGCCGGCTTCGCCGGCGCCACCGCCGATGCCTTCACCCTGTTCGAACGCTTCGAAGGCCAACTGGAAAAACATCAGGGCCACCTGGTGCGAGCCGCCGTCGAGCTGGCTAAGGACTGGCGCACCGACCGTAGCCTGAGCCGCCTTGAGGCCATGCTGGCAGTCGCTAACAAGGACGCATCCTTGATCATCACCGGCAACGGTGACGTAGTCGAACCCGAGGAAGGCCTGATCGCCATGGGCTCCGGCGGCAACTTCGCCCAGGCCGCCGCGCGTGCGCTGTTGATGAAGACGGACCTCTCCGCTCTCGAAGTGGCGCAAACCGCGCTCGGCATCGCCGGCGACATCTGCGTGTTCACCAACCACCACCAGACAATAGAGGAACTGGACGCCGCCGAGTAGCGTCCACTGCCTCACCGCTTTCCGTTTATTGCGAGCCCAATTCCATGTCCATGACGCCCCGCGAGATCGTCCACGAACTCAACCGCCACATCATCGGCCAGGACGACGCCAAGCGCGCCGTCGCCATCGCCCTGCGCAACCGTTGGCGGCGCATGCAATTGCCGGCCGAGCTGCGTCAGGAAGTCACGCCGAAGAACATCCTGATGATCGGCCCGACCGGCGTCGGCAAGACCGAGATCGCCCGTCGCCTGGCCAAGCTGGCCAGTGCGCCTTTCCTGAAAGTGGAAGCCACCAAGTTCACCGAGGTCGGCTACGTCGGCCGCGACGTCGAATCGATCATTCGTGACCTGGCCGATGCCGCAGTGAAGATGCTGCGTGAACAGGAAATGACCAAGGTTCGCCACCGCGCCGAAGATGCCGCCGAGGAGCGCATCCTCGACGCGCTGCTGCCGCCTGCGCGCCAGGGCTTCGGCGACGAGCCGGCGCGCAGCGAGGATTCCAACACCCGTCAGCTGTTCCGCAAGCGCCTGCGCGAAGGTCAGTTGAACGACAAGGAAATCGACATCGAAGTGGCCGACTCGCCCATGGGCGTGGAGATCATGACGCCGCCAGGCATGGAGGAGATGACCAACCAGCTGCAGAACCTGTTCTCCAGCATGGGCAAGGGCAAGAAGAAGAGCCGCAAGCTCAAGGTCGTCGATGCCATGAAACTGGTGCGTGACGAGGAAGCTGCGCGCTTGGTCAACGAGGAAGAGCTCAAGGCCCGCGCGCTGGAAGCCGTCGAACAGCACGGCATCGTCTTCATCGACGAGATCGACAAGGTGGCCAAGCGTGCCAATGCCGGCGGCGCCGACGTCTCGCGCGAAGGCGTGCAGCGCGACCTGCTACCGCTGATCGAAGGCTGTACGGTCAACACCAAGTTGGGCATGGTCAAGACCGACCACATCCTGTTCATCGCCTCGGGCGCCTTCCATCTGTCCAAACCGAGCGACCTGGTGCCTGAGCTGCAGGGCCGCCTGCCGATCCGGGTCGAGCTCAAGGCCCTGAGCCCGCAGGACTTCGAACGCATCCTCAGTGAACCGCACGCTTCGCTCACCGAGCAATACAGTGCTCTGCTGAAGACCGAAGGGCTGGATATCGAATTCACCGAAGACGGCATCAAGCGCCTGGCGGAGATCGCCTGGCAGGTCAACGAAAAGACCGAGAACATCGGCGCCCGTCGCCTGCACACCCTGCTTGAACGCCTGCTGGAAGAGGTTTCCTTCAGCGCTGGCGATCTGGCTGGCCAGCAGAACGGCGAACCGATCCGCATCGATGCCGCCTACGTCAACGGCCACCTCGGCGAATTGGCGCAGGACGAAGACCTGTCGCGCTATATCCTCTGAAAACCGCCGCAAGCTGCAAGCTACAAACCGCAAGCATATCCGCTTGAACTTGTAGCTTGAGGCTTGCAACTTGGAGCTGCCTCATGCCCATCCCCAGCGCGATCAAACTGCACAAGGCGTCGAAAACGCTGGAGTTGCGTTACGGCGAACAGCGTTACTCGCTCAGCGCCGAGTTCCTGCGCGTGCATTCGCCGTCTGCCGAGGTGCAGGGGCATGGCAAGCCGATCCTGCAGACCGGCAAGCTCCATGTCGGCCTCGAACGCATCGAACCGGCCGGCAACTACGCACTGAAACTGTGCTTCGACGACGGCCATGACAGCGGCCTGTTCACCTGGGACTATCTGCACGAGCTGGCCACCCGGCATGACCAGCTCTGGGCCGATTACCTGGCGCAGCTCAGCGCCGCCGGCAAATCCCGCGACCCCAACGAGTCCGTCGTACGTCTGATGCTCTGACCTTAGGCGCAAGCCCCCGTTGCAGAGCGTCCGCCCCGTCTCCCCGCTCATTACCCGGTAGTTAGAACGATTTTTCTAAACTATCGCGGCATACTCCTGCTCCATCGATCAGCTTGCCTAACGGCAAAAACTCGGGTAACCAAGGAACTGGCAGGTTCCCTGCATTTGGCCCAGCCAGATGCAATGCATGACGCGGACTCGATCCGCCCCCGGCAACCCGAGCAGTACCTGGCCCTTGTTTCGCCGCGAGCACGGCCGGTGCGCGACTCAGGACATTGGAGCGTCGTAGATGAGTGACAAGAATAACGAAGACCTGAAACGCCAGGCCTCGGAAAACACCCTGGGTCTCAACCCGGTGATCGGCATCCGCGGCAAGGACCTCCTGACCTCTGCCCGCATGGTGCTCGCCCAGGCACTCAAGCAACCCTTCCACAGCGCCAAGCACGTCGCCCATTTCGGCCTCGAACTGAAGAACGTCGTGCTCGGCCAGTCCGCGCTCAAACCCGAGGATGGCGACCGCCGCTTCGCCGATCCGGCATGGAGCCAGAACCCGCTCTATCGCCGCTACCTGCAGACCTACCTGGCCTGGCGCAAGGAACTGCACGACTGGGTCGAGCACAGCTCGCTGTCCGAGCAGGACGCCAGCCGCGGTCATTTCGTCATCAATCTGATGACCGAAGCCATGGCGCCCTCCAACAGCATGGCCAACCCGGCGGCGGTCAAACGCTTCTTCGAGACCGGCGGCAAGAGCCTGCTCGATGGTCTCTCTCATCTGGCCAAGGACATGGTGCACAACGGCGGCATGCCCAGCCAGGTGAACATGGAGGCCTTCGAGGTCGGCAAGAACCTGGCCACCACCGACGGCGCCGTGGTGTTTCGCAATGACGTGCTGGAGCTGATCCAGTACAAGCCGATCACCGAAAGCGTGCACGAGCGCCCGCTGCTTGTCGTGCCGCCGCAGATCAACAAGTTCTACGTCTTCGACTTGTCGCCGGACAAGAGCCTGGCGCGCTTCCTCCTGCGCAGCCAGGTACAGACCTTCGTGGTCAGCTGGCGCAACCCGACCAAGGCTCAGCGCGAGTGGGGCCTGTCCACGTACATCGAGGCGCTCAAGGAAGCCATCGACGTCATCTGCGCCATCACCGGCAGCAAGGACATCAACATGCTCGGCGCCTGCTCCGGTGGCCTGACCACCGCGTCGCTGCTCGGCCATTACGCCGCCCTCGGCCAGCCCAAGGTCAATGCGCTGACCCTGCTGGTCAGCGTGCTCGACACCCAGCTCGACACACAGGTGGCGCTGTTCGCCGACGAGAAGACTCTGGAAGCGGCCAAGCGCCGTTCCTACCAGGCCGGCGTGCTGGAAGGCAGCGACATGGCCAAGGTGTTCGCCTGGATGCGCCCCAACGACCTGATCTGGAACTACTGGGTCAACAATTACCTGCTCGGCAACGAGCCGCCGGTGTTCGACATCCTCTACTGGAACAACGACACCACGCGCCTGCCGGCTGCGCTACACGGCGAGTTCATCGAGATGTTCCAGACCAACCCGCTGACCCGCCCGGGCGCGCTGGAAGTCTGCGGCACGCCGATCGACCTAAAGCAGGTCACCTGCGACTTCTTCGTCGTCGCCGGCACCACCGACCACATCACGCCGTGGGACTCCTGCTACAAGTCGGCTCATCTGTTCGGCGGCAAGTGCGAATTCGTCCTGTCCAACAGCGGCCATATCCAGAGCATTCTCAACCCGCCGGGCAACCCCAAGGCGCGCTACATGACCAATAGCGAGATGCCACTGGATCCGAAAGCCTGGCAGGAAAGCTCGACCAAGCATGCCGACTCCTGGTGGCTGCACTGGCAGAGCTGGCTGGCCGAACGCTCGGGCGAAACCAAAAACGCGCCCAGAGCGCTGGGCAACAAGAAATTCCCGGCAGGCGAAGCCGCTCCGGGCACCTATGTACACGAACGCTGATCGTCAGCTTCAACCGCCGCGGCACCGGGAAGTGCCGCACGCCACGCGCCAGCCAGGGCGTGGCTAACCAGGTTCATCCTGGTAATCCTGGAGGCAGCCCGGACGGCCGTCTCCAGCGCTCAACTCCACAGGGGCTGCGCCGATGCCGCAACCATTCGTATTTCGCACCATTGATCTCGATGGGCAGACCATCCGCACCGCGGTGCGACCGGGCAACAGCCAACTGGTGCCATTGCTGATCTTCAACGGCATCGGCGCCAACCTCGAGCTGGTGATGCCCTTCGTCGCCGCCCTGGATCCGCAGCTGGAAATCATTGCCTTCGACGTACCCGGCGTCGGCGGTTCATCGACCCCGGCCACACCCTATCGCTTCCCGGGCCTGGCCAAGCTGGCAGCGCGCATGCTCGATTACCTCGACTACGGCCAGGTCAACGCCATCGGCGTGTCCTGGGGCGGCGCCCTGGCGCAGCAATTCGCCCATGATTACCCCGAGCGCTGCAAGAAGCTGATCCTTGCCGCCACCTCGGCCGGTGCGGTGATGGTGCCAGGCAAGCCCAAGGTACTCTGGCGCATGGCCAGTCCACGGCGTTACGTGCAGCCCTCCTATGGCGTGCGTATCGCTCCTGACATCTATGGCGGCGCCTTCCGTCGCGATCCCAAGCTGGCCATGGCGCACGCGAGCAAGGTGCGCTCGGGCGGCAAGATGGGCTACTACTGGCAACTGTTTGCCGGCCTCGGCTGGACCAGCATCCACTGGCTGCACAAGATTCGCCAACCCACGCTGATCATGGCCGGCGACGACGACCCGCTGATTCCCTTGATCAACATGCGCCTGCTGGCCTGGCGCATCCCCAACTCGGAGCTGCACATCATCGACGACGGTCACCTGTTTCTAGTGACCCGCGCCGAAGCGGTGGCGCCGATCATCATGAAATTCCTCGAGGAGGAGCGGCACCGTGCGGTGATGCACCCGCAGCCCACCCCCGTACGCCAGCATTGACGGCACCGGTTTGGTGCGCAATGTTCTGCATGCTCTACAAAGGGGCCGATCACGGCCCCTTCGATTTTCCACAGGCGCTCTGCAATGCACTTCCCGTGCGCCTGGTACAGGGCTTGCTGCACACCCGGCACAAGTACAAGGCGCGCGTCAGGCAGTCCGCGCCATGAAAGTCTCTTGCAGGTCGTTGCAACGATCTGCCAGGCGGTTTGACGATGGAGTGTTACACCATGCGAGACAAGTCGAACCCGGCCTCACTGCCGGCACCTGCCACTTTCATGAATGCCCAAAGCGCAGTAGTGGGCGTACGCGGGCGCGATCTGTTATCGACCATGCGCCTGCTGGCCGCCCAGAGCCTGAAGAACCCAGTACGCAGCGGCCGGCATCTGCTGGCCTTCGGCGGCCAGCTGGGCCGCGTGCTGCTCGGCGATACCCTGCACAAGGTCAACCCGCAGGATGCGCGTTTCGCCGACCCGACCTGGCACCTCAATCCCTTCTATCGACGCAGCCTGCAGGCCTATCTGGCCTGGCAGAAACAGCTGGCGGCGTGGATCGACGATAGCGATCTGTCGGCCGATGATCGCGCCCGCGCACGCTTTCTCGCCTCGCTGATGAGCGACGCGCTGTCGCCGTCCAACAGCCCGCTCAATCCGCAGGCGGTAAAGGAGCTGTTCAACACCGGCGGTAGCAGTGCCTTCAAGGGTTTGCGCCACCTGCTCGACGACCTGCTGCATAACGACGGCCTGCCCAGCCAGGTCAGCAAGCACGCCTTCGAGGTCGGCCGTAATCTGGCCTGCACACCCGGCGCCGTGGTGTTTCGCAACGAGCTGCTGGAGCTGATCCAGTACAAGCCGATGAGCGAAAAGCAGTACCTGCGGCCGCTGCTGATCGTGCCGCCGCAGATCAACAAGTACTACATATTCGATCTGTCCAACGACAAGAGCTTCGTCCAATACGCGCTGAAAAACGGCTTGCAGACCTTCATGATCAGCTGGCGCAACCCGGATCCGCGCCACCGCGAGTGGGGCCTGTCGAGCTATGTGCAGGCGGTCGAGGAAGCCGTCGATGCCTGCCGCGCCATCACCGGCGGCAAGGACGTCAACCTGCTCGGCGCCTGCGCCGGCGGCCTCACCATCGCCGCCCTGCAAGGCCATCTACAGGCACGTCGGCAGTTGCGTAAAGTCTCCAGCGCCACCTACATGGTCAGCCTGCTCGACAGCCAGATCGACAGCCCGGCGATGCTCTTCGCCGATGAGGAAACCCTCGAGTCGGCCAAGCGCCGCTCCTACCAGCAAGGCGTACTCGATGGCCGCGACATGGCCAGGGTGTTCGCCTGGATGCGTCCCAACGACCTGATCTGGAACTACTGGATCAACAATTACCTGCTCGGCAAGCAGCCACCGGCGTTCGACATCCTCTACTGGAACAACGACAACACCCGCCTGCCCGCTGCCCTGCATGGCGACCTGATCGACTTCTTCAAGCACAACCCGCTGCGCCGTGCCGGCGGGCTGGAGGTCTGCGGTACACCGGTCGACCTGGCCAAGGTCAACGTCGACAGCTTCAGCGTGGCCGGCATCAACGATCACATCACGCCCTGGGATGCGGTCTATCGCTCGACCCTGCTGCTTGGCGGCAACCGCCGTTTCATCCTCTCCAACAGCGGCCATATCCAGAGCATTCTCAACCCGCCGGGCAACCCCAAGGCCAACTACTACGAGAACACCAAGCTCACCTCCGACCCGCGCGCCTGGTACCACGAGGCTCAGCATCAACTGGGCAGTTGGTGGCCACAGTGGCTGGAGTGGATTCAGGCGCGTTCCGGCGAGCAGCGGGAAACCCTGATGGCGCTGGGCAACCAGAACCATCCGGCCATGGAGGCGGCACCGGGCACCTACGTGCATATCCGTTGAAAGCAATGGCCGGCAGCGCAGCGGCCGGTTATCGTCAGCTCTTCGCGCTCAGTCGAACAAGAAGCCAAGGATGAAAACCCGCGAACGCATTCTGCAAGCCGCCCTGCAGCTGTTCAATGAGCAGGGCGAGCCCAACGTCTCCACTCTGGAGATCGCCAACGAACTGGACATCAGCCCGGGTAATCTCTACTACCACTTCCACGGCAAGGAGCCGCTGGTGCTGGAGCTGTTCGAACGCTTCCAGAGCGAGATGGCGCCGCTGCTCGACCCGCCTGCCGAGGCCGAACTGGATGTCGAAGACTACTGGCTGTTTCTGCACCTGATCGTCGAGCGCCTGTCGCAGTACCGCTTTCTCTTTCAGGACATGTCCAACCTGGCCGGACGCCTGCCGAAACTGGCGCGTGGCATTCGCCACTGGCTGAACGCGCTGAAACGCACCCTGGCCGCCCTGCTCGCCCGCCTGATGGCCGATGGACAGCTGAACAGCGGTACCCAGGCACTTGGCCAACTGGTCGAGCAGATCACCCTGACCCTGCTGTTCTCCCTCGACTACCAGCGCATCCTCGATCAGGACGCAGAAGTACGCCTGGTGGTGTACCAGATCATGATGCTGGTCGCACCGCACCTGAACCCGCCTTCACGCGGCACGGTCGAGCAGTTGGCAGAACGTTATCTGGAAGCCTGAAATGAAAACGCCCGGCACTAGGCCGGGCGTTTGCGATCCCGAAAAACTCAGGACGAGGCGGCGGGAGTCGCCGGAGCGGCAGCCGGAGCCGGTGTAGCTGCCGGAGTTGCAGCGGTCGTCGGGGCCGGAGTCGGTGCTGCCAGTTTCGCCGCAGTCGCCTTGGGCGCGGCAGGCTTTTTCGCCGCCGGCTTCTTCGCGGCAGCCGGTTTGGCCGCAGGCTTGGCAGCTGCCGGCTTGGCGGCGGTCGCAGGTTTTGCTGCAGCGGCTGGCTTGGCGGCGGGTTTCGCTGCGGCCTTGGCTGCCGGCTTCGCCGCGGGCTTGGCCGCAGGTTTGGCTGCCGGTTTTGCAGCCGCAGCTTTCGAAGCGGCTGGTTTCGCGGCTGGCTTGGCTGCAGCTTTGGCAGCTGGCTTGGCGGCCGGCTTCGCAGCAGGTTTCGCAGCGGCCTTGGCAGCAGGTTTGGGCGCTGCTTTGGCAGCTGGCTTGGCGACCGACTTGGCCGACACGCCGGTGATTTTCTCCAGCTGCTTGGTCAGGCTGTCGACCTTGTCGTTCAATGCCTTGACCTCATTGCGGCTGGGTACGCCCAGACGCGAGATGGCATTGTTCAGACGCTTGTCGAAAGCCTCTTCCAACTCGCCCCACTTGCCGATCGCCTTGCCCCGGACTTCATCGACCTTGGACTTGGCAGAACCGACCTTGCTGCCGACGCCGGACTTCACCGCGTCAACCTGCTTGTCGACTTCGCTCTTGGCCTGCTTCTCGGCTTTCTCGCCGTCCTTGACCAGAGTATCGAACAGCTTGGTGCCGTCCTTGCTGACCTTGGAATAAGCGCCCAAGCCTGCCAACCAGATCTGGCGCGAGTATTTCTCGACCTCGCCGATCCAGGAGCTGGTCTGTTTCTCGGTTTTCTTCTTAACAGCCATCCTGATCTCCTTATTTGGTACGCGCGACGTGCTCGAGCAACGCGCTCAGCTCATCCAGCTTAGCAGAGAGTGTTTCGACGTCCTGCTTGGACGGAATGCCGATGCGGTTCAGAGCGGAAGCCACACGAGTATCGAAAGCCTTCTCGATCTTGTCGAGTCGAACTTCGACCTTGCCTTTAACGCTGGTGACATTGGAATTGACCGACTGCCTGACCGATTCGATCTGGCTGTTGGCGGCCTCGACCTGTTCGTCGACCAGCTTCTTGCCTTTGTTCTCGACACCTTCACCGGCCTTGACCAGTTCCTTGAAGTATTCAGCCCCCTCGACACCCGCCTTGGCATAAGCGCCCAGGCCAGCGAGGTAGATCTTGCGGGCATAGCCCTTCACGTCGTCGAACAGACCGGCCTTGTCTTCGACCACGGCTTCGACTTTTTTCTTCACGGCGACTTTCGACATGGTGCACCTCACGCGCTTTACAGTTAGCGGAAACGCCCACGGAAATGCAGGCTTGGGTACACCCTAGGGAGAAAAATTAGAAATCACATACTAAGAGCAGCTGCTAGCCACAACCCGTAGGGTGGATCACGCTTCACCGATCCACCAACCCGGTGGATGTAAAAAGCGACATCCACCCTACGCGCTAAGAGTCCCGCTCCTACAGGTTCAAGCAAGCGACTTGTCCAGCACCTGCTCGATCTCGCGCTGGATCATGCCGCCCATGGGCGACAGCAGCAGCCCGAGCTTGAGCTCCACACGCACGGTATCTTCACCGACCGTAATGGCGCCGTCGGCGCCGCTGCGCTTGAACTCCAGGGTGTCGCCGTTCCAGCGATAGCGCACGTCGTACTCGCTGGCCAGGCGTTCGGCCAGACGCTCGGCCTTTTCACGGGCGCCCTCGCGACCAAGGGAATGGGTTCGTTCGACACGAATGCGGGACATGGCAACTCCTTGAACTGGCAGCGCGCCGCAAGGCTGCGGCATGAGGTCACATCACTCTACCAGCCCACCGCGCGGCCGGGCACCCGAGCAAGACAAAGACTGCCCGCAGCTTTAGAATGATGCGGTTTTCTATCCGGTGAGAGCGACATGAGCGATCCACGCAAGGCCCAGGAGCAGGAACCCACCACTCACTTCGGTTTCCAGGATGTGCCGGAAAGCCAGAAGGCGGAGAAGGTAGCCGAAGTATTCCACTCGGTGGCGGCCAAGTACGACCTGATGAACGACGTGCTGTCCGGCGGTCTGCACCGCCTGTGGAAGCGCTTCACCATCGAGTTGTCAGGCGTACGCCCGGGCAATCGCGTGCTGGATATCGCCGGCGGTACCGGTGACCTGACCCGCAAGTTCGCCAGCATTGTCGGTCCGACCGGCGAAGTGGTGCTGGCCGATATCAACGACTCGATGCTCAAGGTCGGCCGTGATCGCCTGCTGGACAAGGGCGTGGCCGGCAACGTGCAGTTCGTCCAAGCCGATGCCGAGAAGCTGCCCTTCCCGGACAACCACTTCGACGTGGTCACCATCGCCTTCGGCCTGCGCAACGTAACGCACAAGGAAGACGCCCTGCGCTCCATGCTGCGCGTGCTCAAGCCGGGCGGGCGACTGCTGGTGCTGGAGTTCTCCAAGCCCGGCAACCCGTTGCTGGCCAAGGCCTACGATACCTACTCGTTCAGCTTCATGCCGCTGGCCGGCAAGCTGATCACCAATGATTCGGACAGCTACCGCTACCTCGCCGAGTCGATCCGCATGCACCCGGATCAGGAGACCCTCAAGGCGATGATGGTCGACGCCGGTTTCGAGCGCGTCACCTACCACAACATGACCGGCGGCATCGTCGCCCTGCACAGAGGCATCAAGCCTTAATGCTCATCACGGGTTTGCTGGCCGGCGTCGAGACGGGCCTCAATCGCGTCCTGCGCCTCGATGGTACGGCCTTGCCACGCCTGCAGGCGCTCAGCGGCAAGGTTATCGCCGTGCATTGCCAAAGCCCGGCGCTGGAGCTGTTCATCCTGCCCAGCGGCGACGGTCTGCAGTTGGCCTCACAATGGCACGCGCCCGCCGACTGCACCCTCACCGCACCGGCTGCCAGCCTGGCGCGCCTGGCCCTGAGCCGCGAGAAGACTGCCGTGCTGCATCGCCCGGAAGTCTCGCTCGATGGCGACAGCGCCGTGCTGCTGCAACTGGCAGGCGTCCTGCAGGACCTGGAGCTGGACTGGGAATACGAAATCTCGCGCTGGCTCGGCCCGGTGGCCACTACCCTGCTCGCCGGCCATTTGCGCAGCCGGGTGAACCTGGCCAGCAACGGCGCCGCCAGCCTCAAGCAGGACTTGGCCGACTACCTGGCCGAAGAATCCCGAACCCTGGTGGGACAGCGCGAAGCCGATGTGCGCTTCGCCGAGCTGGACCAACTCAAACTCGCCCTCGACCGCCTGGAAGCACGCATCGAGCGCCTCACTTCTGCCAATAAGCCCGACGCATGAAGCTGCTTGCCGTTCGCCGTCTGTTGCGCATCCAGCGCGTAGTGATCCGCTATCAACTGGACGAGATGCTCTTCGAGCTGCCGCTGCCGTTCTGGCTGCGCACCTTGTCCTGCCTGCTGCCCTGGCGCTGGCTGCCACGCAAGCCGCTGGCGCTGTCGCGCGGCGCGCGCCTGCGCCTGGCGCTAGAGGACCTGGGGCCGATCTTCATCAAGTTCGGCCAGTTGCTGTCCACCCGTCGTGACCTGCTTCCGCCGGACATCGCCGACGAGCTGACGCATCTGCAGGACCGAGTGCCGCCGTTCCCCGAGGATCAGGCCATCGCACTGATCGAGCGCCAGCTCGGCGCGCCGGTGAGCGAGCTGTTCGCCCGCTTCGACAGCCAGCCGCTGGCCTCGGCCTCGGTGGCCCAGGTACATGCCGCGCAGCTCAAGACCGGCGAGGAAGTGGTGGTCAAGGTAGTACGCCCGGGCCTCAAGCCAGTGATCCGCCAGGACCTGGCCTGGCTGTTTCTGATCGCCCGCATCGCCGAGAAGGCCTCGGCCGATGCTCGCCGCCTGCACCCGGTGGAGGTGGTCAGCGACTACGAGAAGACCATCTACGACGAACTCGACCTGCTGCGCGAGGCGGCCAACGCCAGCCAGCTGCGGCGCAACTTCGAAGGTTCGCCACTGCTCTACGTGCCGCAGGTCTACTGGGACCTGTGCCGTCACCAGGTGCTGGTGATGGAGCGCATCTACGGCATTCCGGTGACCGACCTGGCCACCCTGGCCGACCAGCGCACCGACATGAAGCTGCTGGCCGAGCGCGGCGTGGAGATCTTCTTCACCCAGGTGTTCCGCGACAGCTTCTTCCACGCCGACATGCACCCCGGCAATATCTTCGTCAGCACCCGCACGCCCTGGAGCCCGCAGTACATCGCCATCGACTGCGGCATCGTCGGCAGCCTCACCGACGAGGACCAGGACTACCTGGCGCGCAACCTGCTGGCCTTCTTCAAGCGCGACTACCGCAAGGTGGCGCAGCTGCACATCGACTCGGGCTGGGTACCGGCAGAAACCAAGGTCAACGAGTTCGAGGCCGCTATCCGCACCGTGTGCGAGCCGATCTTCGAAAAGCCGCTTAAGGACATCTCCTTCGGCCAGTTGCTGCTGCGCCTGTTCCAGACCGCCCGTCGCTTCAACATGGAAGTGCAGCCCCAACTCGTGCTGCTGCAGAAGACCCTGCTCAATATCGAAGGCCTGGGCCGCCAGCTGTATCCGGATCTGGACCTGTGGAGCACTGCCCAGCCTTACCTCGAACGCTGGATGCGCGAGCGCATCAGCCCGCTGCATCTGCTGCGCAACCTGCAGCAACAGGCCGAGCAGGTGCCGCACCTGTCGCAGATCGCGCGCGACACCCTGGAGCGCCTGCAGCGCTCGCAGCAACGGGAAGAACAACGTCCGGACAATGATCGCTGGCCACTGCGCCTGCTCGGCGCCGCGCTGATCGGCGCCGGCACCATTCAAGGCCTGGCACCGCTGCTGGCCGCCTGGCCCGCCTGGCTGATGGTCGGCGGTGGACTCTATCTGGTGCTGCGCCGATAGCCAGCTAGCCACGGCGCTGGCACACTTGGCGAATTGACAGTCCGGCAGCCCCGGCAGACTTGGAACACCGATGAACGATTGGCTCGACGAAATCCACTGGAACGAAGACGGCCTGGTGCCGGCCATCGCCCAGGAACACCAGACCGGCCGCATCCTGATGATGGCCTGGATGAACCGCGAATCCCTCGCCCTTACCATCAGCGAACAGCGCGCCATCTACTGGTCGCGCTCGCGCGGCAAGCTGTGGCGCAAGGGCGAGGAATCCGGCCATGTACAGAAGCTGCACGAGCTGCGCCTGGACTGCGACGCAGACGTCATCGTGCTGATGGTCGAGCAACTGGGCGGCATCGCCTGCCACACCGGGCGTGAGAGCTGCTTCTATCGCGTTTATGAGAATGGCGGCTGGAAAACCGTCGACGCCGTGCTGAAAGATCCGCACGCCATCTATGCAGGACACAGCCATGAGTGACACCCTGAGCCGCCTGGCCGAAGTACTGGAAGCGCGCAAAGGCGCAGCGCCGGACAGCTCCTATGTCGCCAGCCTGTATCACAAGGGCCTGAACAAGATTCTGGAAAAGGTCGGTGAGGAATCGGTGGAAACCATCCTCGCCGCCAAGGACGCCGCCGCCAGCGGTGACTGCAAGGACCTGATCTACGAAACCGCCGATCTGTGGTTCCACAGCCTGGTCATGCTTGCCGCCCTCGGCCAGCATCCACAGGCCGTGCTGGATGAACTGGATCGCCGTTTCGGCCTCTCCGGCCACGCGGAAAAAGCCGCGCGACCGCAATCGGAATAACTTTTACAACGGAGTACTCATCATGGGATTCGGCGGTATCAGCATCTGGCAACTCCTGATCGTCCTGCTCATCGTGGTCATGCTGTTCGGCACCAAGCGCCTGAAGAACCTGGGCTCAGACCTGGGCGACGCGATCAAGGGCTTCCGCAAGTCGATGGACAACGGTGAGGCCGACAAGCCGGCCGTGGAAGAACCCAAGGGCCAGACCATCGACGCCCAGGCACGCAAGGTCGAAGAGCCGGCGAAGAAAGACTAAGCCATGTTCGACATCGGTTTTACCGAACTGCTGCTGGTCGGTCTGGTGGCCCTGGTGGTGCTCGGCCCCGAGCGCCTGCCCGGCGCCGTGCGCACCACCGGCCTGTGGATCGGCCGGATCAAGCGCAGCTTCAATTCGATCAAGGCCGAGGTGGAGCGGGAGATCGGCGCCGACGAAATCCGCCGCCAGCTGCACAACGAGCGGATTCTCGAGCTGGAGCGGGAAATGAAGGCGATGAAGCAGGACATCCTCGACACCACCAGCCTCAACCCGGGTAGCGAGACCAGCAAAAGCGCCGCCGAGCCGACCCCGCCCGCCGCCCAGGACAAGAATCCCCAGCCATGAGCAAACTGCCGGACGCCGACCAGGAAATGCCCTTGGTCTCGCACCTGACCGAGCTGCGCACGCGTCTGTTGCGCTGCGTGGTGATCATCCTGCTGATCTTCGGCGGGCTGTTTTACTTCGCTCAGGATATCTACGCCCTGGTGGCGGCGCCGCTGCGCGCCTATCTGCCGGAAGGTGCGACGATGATCGCCACCGGCGTCGCCTCGCCCTTCCTCACGCCGTTCAAGCTGACCCTGATGTGCGCGCTGTTCCTCGGCATGCCGGTGATCCTGCACCAGGCCTGGGGCTTCATCGCCCCGGGGTTGTACACCCACGAGCGACGCATCGCGGTGCCGCTGCTGATCTCCAGTATCTTCCTGTTCTACGCCGGCATGGCCTTCGCCTACTTCGTGGTGTTCCCGATCATGTTCGGCTTCTTCGCCAGCGTGACCCCGCAAGGGGTGGCGATGATGACCGACATTGGCCAGTACCTGGACTTCGTCCTGACGCTGTTCTTCGCTTTCGGTGTGGCCTTCGAGATTCCCATCGCCACCTTCCTGGTGATCTGGGTCGGACTGGTCGATGTCGCAACCTTGCGCAAGAGCCGCCCGTACGTGATTGTCGGCTGCTTCGTGGTCGGCATGGTGCTGACGCCGCCGGACGTGTTCTCGCAAACCTTGCTGGCCCTGCCGATGTGGCTGTTGTTCGAAAGCGGCCTGCTGGCCGGCGCGCTGGTCAAGCGCAAGCGCGACGAGGAACAGGGCGAAGAACAGGCCGAGCCCGAAGACCAGCCCCCCGCGCCGCTGTCGTGAACCTGCTGCTGCTGGAAGACGCCGATTTCGTCGGCGTCGATCGAGTTCGCCTCACTGGCAGGCGCCTGAAGCATCTGCATGAGGTGCATCGCGCCGAAGCGGGTGATCGTCTGCGCGTCGGCCGCCTTGGCGGGATGATGGGCGAGGGGCATCTACTCGCCCTGGATACCGAACATGCAGAGCTGCAGGTCAGCTTCGACCAGCCGCCACCGGCCAAGCTGCCGCTGACCCTGGTCCTCGCCCTGCCCCGCCCGAAGATGCTCAAGCGTGTGCTGCAGACGGTCAGCGCGATGGGCGTACCGCGTCTGGTGCTGGTCAACAGCTACCGGGTGGAAAAGAGCTTCTGGCAGACGCCATTCCTGGAGGCCGAGGCGATTCGCGAACAGCTGATTCTCGGCCTGGAACAAGCGCGGGATACGGTGCTGCCCGAGGTGAGCATCGAGAAGCGCTTCAAGCCCTTCGTCGAGGATCGCCTGCCGGCGTTGACAACCGGCACGCTGGGTCTGATCGGCCACCCGGGCGACTACCCGGCCTGCCCGCGCGCGGTGCAGCAGCCGGTGACCCTGGCCATCGGCCCGGAAGGTGGCTGGATTCCCTACGAAGTCGAGCTACTGCGCGAAGCCGCAGGCCTGCAACCGGTGCAGTTGGGCGAGCGCATTCTACGGGTGGAGACGGCGGTGCCAGCGTTACTGGCCCGGTTGTTCTGAACGAGAACGACCAATCTGTAGGAGCGAGCGCTATACCTCGAGCAGGAAGGTTACCGGCCCATCGTTGACCAGGTGCACCTGCATATTGGCGCCGAAACGTCCGGTGCCGACCTGAGGGTGCTGGGCCTTGGCCATCTCGACCAAGGCATCGAATAGTGCAGCGCCCTGCGCAGGCGGCGCTGCGCTGGAAAAGCTGGGGCGCATGCCGCTCTTGGTATCGGCGGCCAGGGTGAATTGCGAGACCAGCAGGAGACCTCCCTGCACGTCCGTCAGCGAGCGGTTCATCTTGCCCGCCTCGTCGCTGAATACGCGGTAGTTCAGCAGTTTGTGCAGGGCGCGGGCGAGGCTGGCCTGATCGTCCTGCGGCTCGATGCCGACCAGTGCCAGCAGGCCCTGATCGATGCTGCCTACCACCTCGCCGTCGACCTCGACCTTCGCTGCGCTGACGCGCTGGATCAGCAGCTTCATGCGTCCTCCGGCGGCAGGTCGAGCAGGCGGCGGGCCATCTGCTCGGTGGCGCGGATCAGCGCATCGGTGATACCGGGTTCCGCCGCCGAGTGGCCGGCGTCGCGGATGATCTGCAGCTCGCTGTTGGGCCAAGCCTGGTGCAGTGCCCAGGCGTTGTCCAGCGGGCAGATGGCGTCATAGCGGCCGTGCACGATGATGCCCGGCAGGTGGGCGATTTTCGGCATGTCGCGCAGAAGCTGGTTCGGCTCGAGAAAGGCATCATTGACGAAGTAGTGGCACTCGATACGGGCAATGGACAGCGCTCGATGCGCCTCGCTGAAGCGCTCGACCACCTGGGTGTTCGGGCGCAACGTGGCGGTACGCCCTTCCCAGGTCGACCAGGCCTTGGCCGCGTGCATCTGGGCGATCTGGTCGGCACCGGTCAGGCGCTTGTAAAAGGCCTGTATCAGATCGCCGCGCTCCTCTGGCGGAATCGGCGCGATATAGTCTTCCCAGTAATCGGGGAACAGGCGGCTGGCGCCCTCCTGATAGAACCAGCTGAACTCCTGCGGCCGGCACAGGAAGATGCCGCGTAGAATCAGCCCGAGCACCCGCTGCGGATGCGCTTGCGCGTAGGCCAGCGCCAAGGTGAAACCCCAGGAGCCGCCGAACAGCACGAACCTGTCGATCCCCAGGTGCTCGCGAATACGCTCGATATCACCGATCAGCGCCTGGGTGGTGTTGTTCTCCAGGCTCGCGTGCGGCATGGAACGACCACAGCCGCGCTGGTCGAAGGTAACGATGCGATACAGGGCAGGGTCGAAATAGCGGCGGCTGGCAGAATCACAGCCGGCGCCCGGGCCGCCATGGATGAACAACACCGGCAACCCGTCCTCCGAGCCGCTCTCGTCGACGTACAGCACGTGCGGCGCCTCGACCGCCAGCTCATGGCGTGCGTAGGGTTTGATCTCCGGATACAAAGTCTGCATGGTTGGCTCCTGTTCGCTGGGCTACAACTGCCGTGTCCGCTCTGCCCGGCATCATAACCATGAAAAGGAAGTTCAGCATGTCGATGCGTCATCTATCCTGGTCGCTGTTCATGACTATCACCCTCCTGCTCGCCGGCTGCGGCGGCCGGGACGACCCGCAGGCTGCACTGGAAGCCGCTGTTCAGCAGTTGCAGGACAATATCGAAGCCAAGAGCACCGGTGCGGTAATGGACCAGTTGCATGGCGATTTCCTGGCCCGCCAGGAGCTTGATCGCGAATGGGCCAAGCGCACCATGACCCTGCTGTTTCTGCGCCACAAGAACATCAAGGTGCTCGCCCTGGGCAAGAATAGCTGGATCGACAAGGCCATCAGCAGCAAGGGTTACACCGAGGCGCAGGTGGGCCTGAGCGGCGCCGAAGGATTGATTCCCGACAGTGCGCGGCACTATTCGGTGAAACTGGAGTGGTGGCTCGACGACGGCGAATGGAAGCTCGCGCGCCTGGATTGGGAGTGAAGGCGTAGCCCGAATGCAATCCGTGACAGTCCGGAAAAACATCCCCGGATTGCATCCGGGCTACAGGGATATCAGTCGGCCTTGCGCCAGATCAGCTCCGAGGTCACGTAACCCTGCTCGCGCGCGATGTCGAGCAGCTTGTTGCGGGTTTCCTGGTCGATTTCCGGAGTGCGCGACAGCAGCCACAGGTACTTGTGCTCCGGGTGGCCGACCAGCGCCACGCGGTAGTCCTCGTCGTGGTAGATCACCCAGTAGTCGCCCTTGATCGGCAGCAGCTTGCTGGCCCAGTTATCGAAGGTGACCCAGAGCTTGTCGGTCTTGCCTTCGACCTGAGGCTCGGCCACGCCCTTGGCCTCGATCCACTCGCCATCCTTGTCGCGGCAGCGGTTGGTCACGTCGATGCGGCCATCGTCACGCAGACCATAATGCGCCTCGGACTGCACGCAGTTGCGCTGGAAGAACATCGGCAGGCGCGCCAGCTCGTACCAGGTGCCCTGGTAGCGCTGCAAGTCGACCTGCATGGTCTGCGGCGGCGGCTTCTGAATGCTGCCGGTACCGGAGTTGGCACAGCCGGCGAGGGCGAGAATGGCGCTGGCGATTAGGATCGAACGCATGGAAGCTCCTGTTTACTTGAGTCCCTTGCCGGAAAACAGCATGACTTTGTTCCCGGCGTACTGGACGCTGATATAGGCCTTGTCGTCGCCCCAGGTACAGCTGGTCATCCCCAGCGCACCGGCACACTCGGCCGGCGTACCGAGCAGGCTTTCAACCTCCTGCTTGCTCATGCCGGCTTCGAGTTTGGAGTAGTTTTCCTGATTGATCTTGCTGCAGGCGGCAAGCAGGCAGCAGGCGAGCAACGCGACGATACGCATCGACATGGATAAAGCTCCAGATGGGAAGGTGCCGGCAAGCTTGGCATAGCCGGCGACGACTTGCCCGATTGGAGTTCAGAAACGCGAGCCGGGTTCCCGCAGGAAGGCCTGTTCTTCGTCAGTGCAGGCGCGCCCCAGAATCGCGTTGCGATGGGGGAAGCGCCCGAAACGGGCGATAATCCGCTGGTGGCGCTCGGCGAAATCGAGGAAGTCGGCGAATAACGTCTGCTCGTCGGCGGCGGCTTCGTTCACCAGGCTGGCGAACAGCTCGACAGCGCGGTTCTGCAAGGGCAGGTCTTCGGCATGCTCGAACACCAGATAGGCAAACACCCGCTGGATGGGTGCCAGCCTGCGATCCCAATCGCGATCCAACCCTGCTTGCAACAGCGGGCGAGCTAGGCGGTCACCGGCGAAGGCCCGGGGCGTATCGCGGAAGATCATACGCGGCAACTGATCGAGAAGAATCAGTTGCGCCAGCCAGCCCTGTGGGTCATCCGCCCAGCCTTGCAGCTCGCCGGCAAGGGCCCGCTCGACCAATGCGCCGAAACGCACCTCGGCCTCGCGATCCTGGCTGTCACGCTTGCCGAACCACAAACCGTGGCGCGCCGCCGCCACTTCGGTGGCGGTGCCGTGATCGGCACCGAACCACCAGTCGAGCAACAGCTGCCAGGCGTGCATCAGCTACGGTGATAGGCGGTAACGCGCAACACTTCTTCCTTGGAGCCGAGGAAGACCGGCACGCGCTGGTGCAGCGAGGTGGGCTGGATATCGAGAATGCGCTGGCTACCGTCGGTGGCAGCGCCGCCAGCCTGCTCGATGATCATCGACATCGGGTTGGCTTCGTACATCAGGCGCAGCTTGCCCGGCTTCTCGGGCTCGCGAGCGTCACGCGGGTACATGAACACGCCGCCACGGGTAAGGATGCGATGCACGTCGGCCACCATCGAGGCGATCCAGCGCATGTTGTAGTTGCGCCCCAGCGGCCCGGTCTCGCCGGCCAGCAGCTCGGACACGTAACGCTGCACCGGCGCTTCCCAGTGACGCTGGTTGGACATGTTGATGGCGAATTCCTTGGTCGACTCCGGCACCTTGATATTGTCGTGGGTGAGCACGAAGCTGCCCAGTTCGCGATCCAGGGTGAAGCCCTTGACGCCGTCGCCAAGGGTCAGCATCAGCATGGTCTGCGGACCGTAGATGGCGTAGCCGGCCGCAACCTGCTGCGTGCCCGGCTGGAGGAAAGCCTCCTCGCCCAGGTCACCGGTCTCGCCGTTGCGCTCGGGGCAACGCAGCACCGAGAAGATGGTGCCGACCGAAACGTTGACATCGATGTTGCTGGAGCCGTCCAGCGGGTCGAATACCAGCAGGTAGGCGCCTTTCGGATACTTGCCGGGGATCTGGTAGGCATTGTCCATTTCCTCGGACGCCATACCGGCCAGGTGGCCACCCCATTCGTTGGCTTCGAGCAGGATCTCGTTGGAGATCACATCGAGCTTCTTCTGTACCTCGCCCTGTACGTTCTCGCTGTCCAGGCTGCCCAGTACGCCGCCGAGGGCGCCCTTGGAAACCTGGTGGCTGATCGCCTTGCAGGCCCGTGCTACGACTTCGATAAGGAAACGCAGGTCGGCCGGGGTGTTATGGCTGCGAGTCTGCTCGATCAGGTAGCGGCTCAGGGTGACGCGGGACATGGACGGCTCCGGAAAGGGGAAAAATCGCGCGCAGTTTAACCCGTTCCCGCCATGGCCGCCTCCCTGAGGCCACGACGAGCAGGAGAAAATGACGAAGCGCGCTTCGGACCGGCTGCCAGCGCTCTTCAGAGGAAGTACGCTGGCGTCGGAACGACTCTTAGAGCTCCAGTGACAGGGAAAGATTCAAACCATGCTGGGCTTCATCGTCGGCATGCCGGTAGCTATAGCTGCCGCGTAGCGACAAACCGTTCCCCAGGTTATGGCTGACACCGACATGACCGCGCCACATACGATCGTCGGGTTGATAGCCAGGCAGTTCGAAACCGATCCCCGGCAGGCTGTTAAGAGCCATGCGCACTTCGCTTGGATCGTCTTCATATTCCCGCTCCATCGCCAGCTCAGCGAAGAGACGGGTCTGTGGCGTGAGGTCGTAAAGCCCCTGCAGGCCGGCACCGAGACGCTTGGATTTGCGCACCTGATCTCCGTAGCTCAGGGCCGTGGAGCGTTGACCATCCTCGGCATAGCCGTCCACTTCGATCCGCGCATAGTCGGCGCTCAGGAAAGGGCTCAGGTGCCACTGGCTGCCAGGCTGAGCGATGTCGTAGCCGAAGCGGCCGCTGAAGGCCCACAGATCACCGTCGGTATCGCCCTTTTCCGAGTTGGTGGCAGGACCGATAGCGAACTTGCGCTTGAGGTCGTCGTAGTCGAGACGACCGATACTGGCGGACAAATCGCCCCACCAGCGATTGTGCTGATACTGCGCGAACGCAGTGCCCAGGTAGCTGCGCAGATCGTAATCGGAATCTGCAGCACCTGCTTCCAGGCTCTGCTGGTAAAGCCCGGCGGCCAGACCCAGGCGCCAGGCATCACTGACTCGATAACTGGTCCCGAAGTTGAGGCTGTAGCCATTGCCATCGGCATCGCCATCGTGCAGATCGTAATCCAGGCGCTGGCCGCCGGTGTTGATGAAGGCACGCCACTGCCCTACCCCTTGCCAGGCTTCCCAGTCAGCAAGCCACTGAGCGCGCAACTGGTCCTGGTGGCCACGCAGCGTACCCAATGCCATTTCCGGCAGAAGCGTGATTTCCCAGGGCGCCGCGAGAAGCGAGTAGGCATAGTCGGCAATGATACGCTGCCCGGCGATTGTCGGATGAACGCTGTCGTTGAACAGTAGCTTGGTCGGGTCAGGATTGGTGCCATTGACCCCGTAAACCGGGTGTTGGTTGGTGCAGTCATCGAAACAGCTGCCGATTACCGCGTCACGGTCATCGACCAGGCCGTAACGGCCGGGATCAGCCAGTGTTTCCGAAAGATTGAGCGGGATATTCAGCGGGATCACATTGGCATTGACGGTTGCCAACTGACTTACCACCTCCTGGTTGAAGTCGCTTCCCAGCCCGGAAAGGAAGTCCTGCAGTCCGCCACCGTAGAAATTCGGTGTGAGACCGATATCCGGCAGCAGCCACACCATGATGTAGCGCGCGCCTGCCTGCTGCAGAACCTCGACGCTGTCGACCAGCCTACCGCCAGCCGCTTGAGCGCTGGCGGTATCGATTACACGAAACTGAAGAAAATCATTCCCACCACCGGTGAGGTAATACAACGCGTTGGGATCGGCACGCCCGCCGCTGGAGGCCAGGTACCCGCCTGGACCGCTGATGGTGTTGAGGATCTCGTCGGTACGATAGCCACCAACCGCCCAGTTGTTGCCACCCTCAACCGAATTCGCCGGCCCCAGGCCTGCTCCACCCAAACCAAGGGCATCGCCAAGCAGCATGGGCGCCACCGGGCCGAAAGCTTCGCCACTGCCGTCCTGATAGGTAGGGCCAACTCGATTGGTGAAACGGGTAGTAGCACCGGCAGGGCCGTCAGCATCAGTAAACCAGCCTGCATCACTGAGGCTGTCACCAAATACGTGCAATGCACTGTAGGGGGCGGCGTAAAGAGGATGGGCGCTAGCCAGCAAACAGGCAGCCGCCAGCGGTTTGAGCAGACGTTTCATGGCAAGTCCTTATTGTTGTTGGAATGAACTTCTCAACAAATGTAGCGGCTCCTGCGCTGAAAAACATCCAGTTGGCTGCGATATTCACTCTATGAAGCCAAAGCTATACGATTCCTCCCGCCGCGTTTGGCCGCATACAGTGCTATGTCTGCCGCATGCAGCAGCGCATCGAGTTGTCCACCATTGGCCGGCCATACCGCAATGCCAGCGGACAAGGTCACAGGCATCGTACCCATGCGCGTCGGGTGCTCCACGCTCGCCAGCTGCATGCGCAGCGATTCGAGTCGAGCGTGCGCAGCCTGCGCATTCAACCCCGACAGAATCAGCAGAAATTCCTCGCCACCGATACGGAATACCGCGTCGGTGCTGCGCAGGTTGTCCAAGAGGTGCTGTGCCACGGACTTGAGCACGTCGTCGCCTACCAGGTGACCGTACTCGTCGTTGAGCTGCTTGAAATGGTCGAGATCGATAAGCGCCAGTGCCAATGGCAGATTTTCGCGCTGCGCCCTGGCCAGTTCACGGTCGAAGAACTCATCCAGATAGCGACGGTTGTAGAGTCCGGTCAGCGGGTCGCACAACGCCTGCTCACGCAGTTGCTCGTGCAAAACGGAAATGGTGCGCAAGCGCTCCTCGCTGACGGCCAGGGCCTCGGCCAGCTTGAGCTCGGCGAGATGGCGCTGCGTGACATCACGCACATAAAGCATGCGCCCAAGCAGAACCGGGCCGTTGCGCGTCGTGCGCTCGATCCCGCGTACACGCACTTCGTAGTAGCGCGCGGCGCTGGTCAGGCTGAGCATCTGCTCGCTCGCCTCGCCCTCGTGCTGTTCGAGCAAGCGCTGCAGGTCGGCGCCGAATACCGGCCAGTCGGCCAGCGCTTGACCTTGCCAGCCCTGTTGCAGCCCTGCCAGTTTGAGCGCTGCCGGGTTTGCCTCGATCACCCGCCCACGCGGGTCGACCACCAGCACCGGATCGATCAGCGCTTCGAGCAGCAGGTGCCGCGCCACCGGCAGCAGGTCGAACAGGCGCACGCCGTGAATCAGCCAGGCGAAGGCGACCAGGGTAAAGGCGAAGCAGAACGGCGTGGGGTCGACGCCAAACACCGTCCAGCCGAACACCAAGTAAGCGATGTTGGCTGTCCAGGGCGCTGCCGTGACCAGAACGAAACCCAGATAATGTCGCCGATGCAACCCGTGGCTGAGCACCGCTGCACGCACCACCACGCCCATGCAGAACGCCATCAATAGGTAGACATAAGCCGCGGTGGCGTAGAACAGCGGACCATGCCGATAAAGCACCGGAGCCCCGGGGCTGTCGTTGATCGGGCCGGTGCTGGCTAGGTAGAACAGGTTGTGCCAGGGGTTGCTCAGCGCAATGATCCAGACCAGCACGGGCATCAGGCTCAGCGCCAGCACCCCGGCACGCGGCACCGGTGTGCGCACACTGTTGACGTACTGCCAGAGAAATACCGCCCAGAACGTGGGCGTGAACAGGATGCCGAGCCAGGCGAGGCCGGAGAGGAACATCTTGCACTCTGCCGACATCACGCTCAGTTCGAGTGATGCGCAGGCCATCCACCAGAGGCTGGAAAGGTGCAGCAGTATGAAGCTGTCGCGTCCTGGAAAATCGCGCTGGCGGGTCATCCAGTGCGCCAGCAGGATGACGCCAAAGCACACTAGCAGAGTGACGAGAACCGGGGGCGACGGTGACCAGCCCGGCGCCAGGCAGGCCTGCATCAACCGGGCCTCCGTTGGCAAAAGCCTTTTACGGAGGGAACGATGAAGCAAGTCGAGATACGCAAGCGGGCCTTCCTGACCAGAGTAGAGGGCGCTGGCGCCCGAAACTGCTCACGACTCACAACGCGGCGATACTTCCCAACCGAAGAAACCGTGAACGCTGCTTACGATACTGCAAAAGCATGGCTTGAACAGTAATGACATGCATTCCCGACCATAGCACTCAGCCTTTGTCGGGGCGCCGCAGGAGGCTCGCCGCCATCGCAGCCAACAATGCCACGCCGAGCAACAGTACAGCCCAAAGTCCCCAACGCTTCCAGTCCATCGCCGCAGTCGTCGGTACATCCACCTCAGTCGACTGCACGGCAGCGACATCGACCTGTGCCACAGCCAGCGAAGCCAGACGCTCATCCGAATATCCGGGGATCAGGGTGCTGACGGGAAGCGCGGCCGATGTGACATCGCCCCTTCCTACCGCGAGTCGGTAGGGCGGCTCGCCGCGCGCCAGGAACACCAGCTGGGTGGCGCGGACAGCGAAGGCCGCGGTCGGTGCCTGATCGCCCAGGCCGCCGCCACGCGCGTCGATCTTCATGCGCAGATGGCGCACCGGCCAGGCCGGTAAGGCCAATTCATCCTGAAGTACCTCGTGACCATCCTGCCGCAGCCGATAGAGCACACCACGGGCAAGCGGCCGCCAGGGATCCTTCTCCAGCACGCGCGCCTCGAACGAGGCTGGGGCCAGGGTGTTGGGCTCGTCCAGGTTGATGCGCAGGCGCTGGAGGGGCAGCGCTTGCGGCAATTGCCATTGGTAATGCCCATCGTTCATGGCCTGCGCCTGCATCGGTTCGGACCAGACCAGCGGCGCCGGGCTGCTCGCCTGGCGGCGACTGCGCAGCGTCACCGCGTCCAGCTCCGGCGCCTGCCGCGGGCTGTCCCAGAGCAGCCGGATGTAGCGTGCCGAGCGAGCGGGCAGTTCCACCTGGCGCTGATCGATCCTGTCGCCTGCGAAGCTCAGGCGCGCCACCTGCCCCTCGCCCCAGCTGCGCCATTGCTGCAGGTCGTCGCTGGCCTCGATGGCGAAATGCTGAAAGCCCTCCTCGCCGCCACTCCAGCTCAGGTCGAGGCGCACCAGCGGCGCATCGATGGCGCTGGCGTCGAGCAACCAGCCGCGCAACTGGCGCTGCGCGGGCGCCGGCTCGTCGCCAGTCAATTCGATCAGGGTACCGTCGGTGCTGCGTTGCACGCGCAGGCGCGGCACATCGCTCTGCTGTGCATCGGCGTGCAACGGGAACCAGCGCACGCCGTGCTCCTGTTCCTCGTCGCGCGATTCGCTTTGGCCTGGCAACAGCGCGTAGGCCTGGGCCTGACCGGCGCCATTGAAGATACGCAGGTCACGCAGATCAGCATGCCGAGCGGCGTAGTGCACGGCCATCGGCAGCTCGACCCGATACCAGGGGCCTGCCCCATCCAGCGTCAGCGGCAGCAACTGGCGATAGTCCTGCGGGCGCTCCTCGGCCTGTACGCAGGCGATCAGCGACAGGCCAAGGGCCAGACAGGCAGCGATGATTCTCAAGACAACGACTCCTTGTTCGCAGGGGTTTCATCGGTCTTGCGCGGCGGTAGCGGGGCAAAATAGCCCACCACCAGGAGCAACACGCCGACACCGATGAACGACACGATGCGCTCCAGCCCGCCACGATTGCCCAGCTCGATGAAGAACAGCTTGGCCACCACCAGAGCGATCAGCGCGGCGCCGACCAGCCACAGCTCGCGACGCACGCGGAGGTGGCCGAACAGCATCAGCGCCAGGGCGATCAGGGTCCAGACAATGGACAAGCCGGCCTGCACCAGCATCGAATCGAACAGCGCCGGGCTGTCCCAGGCGACACCGCCCCAGTGATGAGCGGTACGCATCACCATCACCGTCAGCAGGGCAAACAGCGACAGTCCCGCCACACCCTGCGTGATCTGCAGTGCACGCGCAGATTCCAGGCCGAAACGCGGCAGGGCGAATCGCCCCCATACGACCAGCGCGCCCAGGCACAACAGCAGCCCCAGCTCCAGCGGGTTGAACAGCGGCAGATAGGGCAGCGGGTCGCTGTCGCCGGCACTGTTGGCGTTGGCCAGCCAGAACCAGACGAGCATCAGCGCGGCCAGCGGCGCCGCTGCCCACAGGCGGTATTCGCGCTCGAAGCCGGCCACCGGCCAGGGCAGGCGACGCGCCTGCGCCATGACCCAGAGATAGGCCGTCGGCAGCAGCGCCCAGCCCAGCCAGCGCCAGGCATTGTAGTGATCGGCTAGGCTCAGCAGCAGGTAACGCAGTTCCAAAGCCAGCACGCCGATCAGCAGCCAGCAGCCAAGCACATGGGCGACACTGGCCACCTGGCTCGGCAGCAGATCGGTCAGGCGCCGCAGTGCCAGCAGATGCACCGCGATCACGGCAGTCCACCCCAGCCAGCCAAAGTTCGCGCCCGGATGGTAAAGCGGATGCCAGGCATAAATCAGGATCAACCCGGCTACCGGGGCCAGCAGGCTGCACAGCACCGCCAACTCGCGCCAGCGGGTGCGCAGGGCCAGCAGCATCCAGATCAGCACCGACAGTGCCGCCAGCACCAGCAACGCGCTGGCTTGCAGATCCGGCGCCACGAAGCGCAGCACTTCGCTGCTCACCGCCAGTGCCCACCAACTAGCGCCCCAGGCCAGCAGCAGCTGGCCCAGGCGCTGCAGGCTGACGCCATCGATGCCCGTCTCACGACCGCCGCGCGCCAGGCTATGCAGGCGCCAGGCACCGACTTGCGCGGCGAGACCCAGCACGGCAGGCGTCCAGAAGCCGGTATGCGCTAGCGGCGACAAGCCTTCGCCGCTGATCCCCGCCAACAACAGCGGCCCCGCAGCAAGAAAGGCCAGGCCGGCGAATACCTGCAGCACCAGGCTGAACAGGAAGGCCGCACGCTGCTTCAGATACAGCCCCAGCCAGAGAATCAGCAGCCCCGTACCGCCCCATACCGCCGCGGCTGCGACCCAGGGCAGAACGAACAGCACGGCCAGATTGATGAACACCAGGCCCACCAGCATGATCGCCGACAGTGCGCCGAGCAGCCGGCGGTTCTCGCGGATGTGCGGATCACGCGCCGCCAGCAGCATGCCGGCAATCAGACTGAAACCGACCAAGGATGCAGCCAGCAAGCCGAACCATCCGGCGCTGAAACCACCAGTGCCAGATAGCGAATCCAGCGCCATCTGGCCGAGGAACAGCAGGCCACCGAGCAACTGGATGGCGAAGGCGCTGTAGACGAAGCTCGGCGCGGCAATACGCAGCCCGACGAACAAGGTCGCCAGCCCGGCCAGCGCCCAGGCAATCGCCGTACCGGGCGCCTCGAACAGCAGCGGCGCAATCAGATAGAGGAATGCCAGACCGGCCAGGCCAAGCCAGGGCAGCAGTCGGTTCTCCCAGGCATTGGCGAGTTGCGGCGCCTGGCGCAGTTGCCAGTAGCTGAACAGCAAGGCCATACCGAGCATCAGTGCGCCCAGCGGCGAACCGTCGAGCAGGCTGCTGTAGCCGAAATCCAAACCACTGAGGAAAGCCAACGCCGCGCCCACCTGCAACAACAGAGCGAAGGCACGCGCCAGCGGCCTGCCCTGACGCAGACCGAGCCAGTAGATACCGGCGCCTTCCACCGCCCAGGCAGCGCTCGTCCAGCGCGTATCCAGACCCAGCGGGATGGCCAGGCTGGCGAATACCACGCCGAGCGCCAGGCAGGTTTCCACCAGCAGCAACGCTCGTTCGCCGGCGCGCGCCTTGAGTACGCGCGCCAGCAACAGATAGAACAAGCCAAGACCAAGGGCGCTGAACGCCGCAGCGAACTCGATATGGCTGACCAACGCCACTTGCAGGCCGAAGCCGACCAGCGGCGGGCCGAACAGCGTAGTGGCATCGACATAGTCGCCACGGCGCAGCGACCAGCGCAGCAGCTCGTCCCGCGCCTCGGGCGCATCCGCTGCGTCACGCAGGGTGCGGCGAGCGAACAGCAGGCCGATGGCCACGTACATCAGGAAGAACAGGATCAGGAAGGGCTGGGTGCTCCACAGCAGCTCTGGCGTGTAGGAACGCAGGCCCCAGGCGAAGCCGATACCGAAGGTGCCGACGAAACCGATCAGGTTGAGCAAGCGCCAGGCCTTGAACCAGGCGATGGCGAAGATGCCGGCATTGAGCAGCGCGAAATAGGAGAACAGCGCGACATGGCTGCCGCTACCAGTCGCTGTGAGGATCGGCGCGGCAAAGCCACCCAGAGCCGCCGCAGCAGCCAGGCCAAGGGCATTCTGCTGCACCGAAAGAATGGCCGAGAACAGTGTGACCGCGACCAACAGCCCCAGCGCCATGCCAGGGTCGAGCAGCGGATGCAGGCGCATGGCGGCGAAGACCGTCAGGTACAGCACAGCGATACCGGTGCCCTGCAGCACCAGGGCGTAGTTGCGGTTACGCCGACGCAGCCACCAGCCCAGGCCGAGCAAGGCCAGGGCACTGGCCGCAACGCCCATGTAACGCAGCTCTACCGGCACCTCGACGCCCTCGGTGGCGTAGCGCAGCAGGAAGGCCAGGCCGAGGAACAGCAGCACCACGCCGATCCGCAACACGGTGTTGCCACCAAACAACCAGGCCTTGGCGGCGGCGATGCCACGCTCGATCAGATTCGGTTCACGCAGCGCCTGTTCACGCCAAGGGCTTTGCTGGGAAGCCGGCTGCGGCTCGGGGATGACCTGTGCAGCAAGCTGGACAGGTTGCTCGGCTGGGAGCGCCTCCAACTCCGGTAGCGTCCAGTCCAGCTCCGGCACGGGCTCTTCGGCAACGACCGGCTCAGGCTGCACCTCCGGCTCGGACGGGGCTTCGGCTTCGGCAGGTGCTGCGGCCGGGGAAGGTTCCGGCTCGCTGCGCTCGCCCTGCTCCACCTTGACCAGGCGTTCGTGGATCGCGCGGGTACCGCGGTCGAAGCGCTCGGCGAAGTCCTTGAGCTGCGCGGCCAACTGCGCGTTGCGCGACTCCAGCCCTTGCAGGCGCAGCGCCTGGCCCAGACTGAGCCCCATCAAACCGCCAAGAATTGCGCCCGTGGCCGATTCGCTGGCGCCCATGCCGAGCACCAAACCGACCAGCATGAAGATCCATTGCATGCGTTATGTTCCGATCCAGAGAAAAGGTCGCCTCGCGTTCCTGCCGCCCGAGACGGGCACACAGTATAGGAGCCGCATCGACCAACACCCAGAGAGACGACTGCCAAGCCGTTCACAGGCACAACGCATCGCAATCAGCCGCCAGCCGGTGCTTCACAAACGCTACGCGCCCGCTATTATCGCCGCCCCGTGACAGCAGCGGCGCAGACCGCACGATAGCCAACCATGATGAAGCCCCGCCTGATAGCCGCCGCCGAGATCGACCGCCTGGAAACCTGGGCCAAATATACGGCCGACATGTGCCACAGCTGCATCTCCAGCTGCTGCACCCTGCCGGTAGAAGTGCGCCTGAACGATCTGATCCGCCTGGAACTGGTGGACGAGTTCGAACGCAGCGAGCCACCGAAGAACATCGCCAAGCGCCTGCAGAAGGATGGAGTGGTCGAACGCTTCAACCAGAAGTCGGGCATCTTCACCCTGACGCGCATGTCCAACAACGACTGCCTGTTTCTCGATCGCAAGACGCGCCTGTGCACCGTCTACGACAAGCGCCCGGACACCTGCCGTCATCATCCCAAGGTCGGCCCGCGGCCGGGGTATTGCGCATACAAACCGAAATAAGGGTTGCGACGCGGATCTATCCTAAGAACCGCGGCGCAGGCCAATGACCCGGCCAACGCAGGCCGGCTGAGGCAATCCCTGATGCTCGCTGGCCAGGTGCGCGACCTTGCCTGCCACTTGCGCGTCGAACGGCGCCGCGCGGCCGGCAGCGCTGTCGATGTTCATCAGCATCTGCTCGCTCTCCGCGAGGCTGGCGTTCTCGCCAGGTCGATACAGTGCGTGGTGGATATGCAGGCGTTTGCCGTCATGCGCCAATAATTGCGTGCGCACTTCCACCCGCTCGCCCTCCTTCACTTCCGCCAGGAAGTTGAGGTGACACTCCAGGGTGTAGAGCGTGTGTCCAGTACGGGCACGACCGGCTTCGTCCAGGCCCAGCACGTCCATCAGCGCATCGGTGGCGTGACTGAAGATCAGCAGATAGAAGGCATCGCGCAGGTGGCCGTTGTAGTCGACCCAGTCGTTCTGGATGCTGGTTTGGTAAGTGACAAGGGACATGCTCTGTCTCCCGTGGTCCGGCCCGCTGGGCAGTTTGATCTGTATCGGAGGAACTCGGTTTCGAACTGGTGGGAGCGGACCTGTGGGAGCGGACTTGTCCGCGAATGGTTTGGCACTGTGCCAGGTCTTTTTCGCGGACAAGTCCGCTCCCACAAACAGCTCGATAGCCTCAAAACTTCGACACTCAGTCGGCGAACGCAAAACCGTGCTTGGCCTTGGTCTGGCGAATCGCCTCCAGCACCGCCAGCAGGCAGTCGTCGCGGTAGCGCTCCAGGGCATTCAGGCTGCGTTCGCCCTGCTGCTCCGCCGTGCCTTCGACCACCGCGTCGATCAGCTCCTCGGTAAGCTCCGGCGCCTCCAGATATGTCCAGGGCAGTTTCAGCGCCGGCCCGAATTGGGCCATGAAATGGCGCATGCCGGCCGGGCCGCCGGCCAGGGTGTAGGTCAGGAAGCTGCCCATGAACGACCAGCGCAAGCCGGCACCGAAACGGATCGCATCGTCGATCTCGCCGGTGGTCGCCACGCCGTCGTTGACCAGATGCAGCGCCTCGCGCCATAGCGCTTCGAGCAGGCGGTCGGCGATAAAGCCCGGCACCTCCTTGCGCACGTGCAAGGGGCGCATGCCCAGAGATTGGTAGACCTGCATGGCGGCCTGCACCGCCTCGGGCGCGCTCTTTGCCCCGCCCACCACCTCCACCAGCGGCAACAGGTACACCGGATTGAATGGATGGCCGACCACGCAACGCTCAGGGTGCGTGGCACCCTCGTAGAATTCGCTGGGTAGCAGGCCCGAGGTGCTGGAGCCAATCAGCACGTTCGGGCGCGCGGCGGCGCTGATCTTCGCGTGCAGTTCGCACTTGAGTTCGAGGCGCTCGGGGGCGCTCTCCTGGATGAAGTCGGCATCGCGTACGCAGTCCTTGATGCTGTCGACGAAGCGCAGGCGCTCCAGCGAGGCAACTGCCGCCAGGCCCTTTTTCTCCAGCGCCGGCCAGGCATTGGCCAGACGGGTACGCAACGCAGCCTCGGCACCGGGCGCCGGGTCCCAGGCGATCACGTCGAGGCCATGGGCCAGGGCGCGGGCAATCCAGCCGGCGCCGATCACCCCGGTGCCGAGTGCGGCGAAAGTCTTGATATCGGTAACGAAGGTCATGGTTGAACTCCGGTAGCCCGGATGCAATCCGGGGCATGGCAGGTAAAGTTTTCCCGGATTTCATCCGGGCTACGGGGCTGTGTAGGAGCGAATTTATTCGCGAAAATCGCGGCACAATCGCGAATAAATTCGCTCCTACAGCCTGGCCTTGAGCTTCATCCTTTCCCGCCCCTCGGCCGGGGTCAGGGCGCGGCCGCCGAGGCGCTCGATGATCTCGATGGCGCGCTCGACCAGCTGGCCGTTGCTGGCGTGCACGCCGCGATCCAGCCAGATGTTGTCCTCCAGGCCGACCCGCACGTTGCCGCCGAGCAGCATGGCCTGGGCGACCATGGGCATCTGCATGCGGCCGATGCCGAAGCCGGCCCAGGTGACGCCCGGCGGCAGGTTGTCGGCCATGGCCTTCATGGTCGTGGTGTCGGCCGGCGCGCCCCATGGGATGCCCAGGCACAGCTGGATCAGCGGATCGTCCAGCAAGCCTTCCTTGATCATTTGCTTGGCGAACCACAGGTGGCCGGTGTCGAAGATTTCCAGTTCGGCCTTCACCCCCAGCTCGGTAATGCGCTTGGCGCCGGCGCGCAGTTGCGCCGGGGTGGAGACGTAGATGAAGTCGCCGTCACCGAAATTCAGCGTGCCGCAGTCCAGCGTGCAGATTTCCGGCAGCAGTTCCTCGACATGCGCCAGGCGGGTGATCGGCCCGACCAGGTCAGTGCCGGCGCCGAATTCCAACGGCTGCTCGCCCTGGCCGATCTCCAGATCACCACCCATGCCGGCAGTGAGGTTGATGATCACGTCGGTGTCGCTTTCGCGGATGCGCTCGACCACCTCGCGGTACAGCGCCACATCGCGGCTCGGCTTGCCGGTCTGTGGATCACGCACATGACAGTGGGCGACGGTGGCGCCGGCCTTGGCCGCCTCGATGGCAGCCGCCGCGATTTCCTTGGGCGTGACCGGGATCGCCGGGTGCTTGCCGACGGTGTCGCCAGCGCCGGTCACCGCGCAGGTGACGATAACCTCGTAGTTCATTTTCGACTGTCCTTTCCGGGGGCGAACGGAAGCCGACGGCAGGGCCGCAGGCGTTGAGCAAATAGGGAAATCAGCGCCGGTTAAACCGGCGCTCGTGTATCAGTTGCCGGCGACCAGCGACGCGCTGGCGGGCTTGCCGTCCAGGGTGGTGACGCCATCGAGCCAGGCCTCGACCACCTGCGGATTGGCCTTGATCCAGTCGCGCGCCACCTGCGCAGGCTGCTTGCGATCCATGATCGGCTGCATCAGCTCGGCTTCCTGCGCGCTGGTGAAGCGCAGGCTGGTCAGCAGCCGGTTGGCGTTGGGACAGCGCTCGGCGTAGTCCGGCGCGGTAACGGTGGAAACCGTGGCGGCACCATCGTTGGGGCCGAACACGTCCTCGGTGCCGGTCAGATAGGTGATCTGCATCGACAGGTTCATCGGGTGTGGTTTCCAGCCAAAGAACACCACGGGTTTCTCATTGCGCACGGCACGGCCAACGGCGGCGAGCATGCCGGCTTCGCTGGACTCCACCAGTTTGAAGCCGCCAAGGCCGAACTGGTTGGAGTCGATCATCTTCTGGATCGCCGTATTGGCGCCTGAGCCGGCCTCGATGCCGTAGATCTTGCCGTCCAGTTCATCCTTGAACTTGGCGATGTCGGCCAGGGTTTTCAGGCCCTTGTCTGCGGTGTATCTGGGCACGGCGAGCACGGCCACGGCATCATCCAGCGACGGCTCGGCCGCGACCTTGACCGCGCCGGCATCGAGGAAGGGTTTGATGTTGTCGTCCATGATCGGCTTCCAGTAACCGAGAAAGGCGTCGATCTGGCCCTTCTGGATACCGGCGAAGATGATCTGTTGCGAAGCCTGGGTCTGCTTGGTTTCGTAACCGAGACCCTGCAGCAACTCGCTGGCGACGGCGGTGGTGGCGACCACGTCGGTCCAGCCGACGGCGCCAATGCGAACGTTCTTGCAACTGGCATCGTCGGCCAGCAGGGAGGTACTGAACAGGCTCAGGGTGCAGCACGCGGCCAGTGCGGTAAGACCTTTCATCTGGGTGCTCCTTATCGTGTCACAGCGGTTTTATTTCGTTTTTCTAGAGGCCATGACGGCCCCCACCGTGCTCGGGTTCGTAGTCGCCCGATGACGTCACCTTACGCCGGGACACGCTGTATTACCCGCACTCTGCCGACCGTTAATTGACCCATACCGACTATTTTTTTCACAGCACGCTATTCGGTTGCTAGGCTGTGATTTCGTCGGAGTCCGCATGCCCTGCGAAATCCATCCCGGATTGCATCCGGGCTACCAGCAACCCTGTTCGCCACCTACATGCCCCAGACCTTCTGCTTCCTGCTGCTGCCCGGCTTTTCCATGATGGGCCTGATGTCGGCCATCGAGCCGCTGCGCGTGGCCAATCGCTTTCGCGGCGAGCTGTATCGCTGGCGTTTGCTCAGCCAGGACGGTAACGCCGTGCAGGCGAGCAATGGCATGTCGCTGAACGTCGACGGTGCGCTGGAACTGCCGGAGGCAACCCGGGCGCTGTTCGTGGTGGCCGGTTTCGAGCCATTGGCGCACTACGACCACCACCTGGCGCACTGGCTGCAACGGCGCGAGCCGGAGCTGGCTGTGCTTGGCGGCATCGACACGGGCAGCTTCGTGCTGGCCGAGGCCGGGCTGTTCCAGCACCAGCGCCTGACCCTGCATTGGGAAGCCATCGATGCCTTTCGCGAGCGCTACCCGGCGCTACTGGTGACCCAGGAGCTGTTCGAGATCGACGGCAAGCGCATCACCAGTGCAGGCGGTACCAGCAGCCTGGATCTGATGCTGGGGCTGATCGGCCAGGAACACGGCGAGACGCTTGCGGTGCAGGTCTCGGAACAGTTCGTGGTCAGCCGTATCCGCACGCGCCTGGATCACCAGCGCATGCAGGTGGCCAGCCGCTACGACCTGCACAACAAGAAGCTGGTGCGGGTGATCGGCGAGATGGAACGCCAGTGCGAGCAACCACTGTCCAGTGAGGCGCTGGCCGAGCAGGTAGGCATCAGCGTACGTCAGCTGGAGCGCCTGTTTCGCCATCACCTGGGCACCACGCCATCGGCCTTCTACCTCGACCTGCGCCTGGACAAGGCGCGCCAGTTGTTGCGCCAGAGCGACCTCAGCGTGCTGGAGGTGGGCCTGGCGTGCGGCTTCGACTCGGCCTCGTACTTCTCGCGCTGCTACCGCAGGCGCTTCGCCGCCAGCCCCAGCCAGGATCGCCGCGAGCGGCTGGACTGAATGCACAGCTGCCCGTAGGAGCGGCTTCAGCCGCGAAGCTTGCAGTCGCGACATCGCGGCTGAAGCCGCTCCTACAGGTGACGAGGTGCGCAGGGCGAACATATCCGTCCGCGACCTCGGCTTGACGCTTTCGGCAAACCCCCAGTCGTTTTTGTACCGGGTCGGCCAGCCCCCCAGGGATAAGCTCTCCCCAAAGCGCCGACAGCCGTCTCGGCGCATCAGTATTAGGGGACAAGCCTGATGAGCCCAGCCGAATTGCACGCCGACAGCATCGTCATCGACGGTCTGATCATCGCCAAATGGAACCGCGAACTGTTCGAAGACATGCGCAAGGGCGGCCTGACCGCGGCCAACTGCACCGTGTCGGTATGGGAAGGGTTTCAGGCCACCGTCAACAGCATCGCTGCCAGCAGCAAGCTGATTCGCGAGAACAGCGATCTGGTGATGCCGGTACGCACCACCGCCGACATCCGCAAGGCCAAGGAGCTGGGCAAGACCGGCATCATCTACGGCTTCCAGAACGCCCATGCGTTCGAAGACCAGATCGGCTACGTCGAGGTGTTCAAGCAGCTCGGCGTGGGCATCGTGCAGATGTGCTACAACACCCAGAACCTGATCGGCACCGGCTGCTACGAGCGTGACGGCGGCCTGTCCGGCTTCGGTCGCGAGATCGTCGCCGAGATGAACCGCGTGGGCATCATGTGCGACCTGTCGCACGTCGGCTCGAAGACTTCCGAGGAGGTCATCCTCGAGTCGAAGAAGCCGGTGACCTACTCCCACTGCCTGCCTTCCGGCCTGAAAGAGCATCCGCGCAACAAGTCCGACGAGGAGCTGAAGTTCATCGCCGACCATGGCGGCTTCGTCGGCGTGACCATGTTCGCGCCGTTCCTGGCCAAGGGCATCGACTCGACCATCGACGACTACGCCGAAGCCATCGAGTACGTGATGAACATCGTCGGTGAAGACGCCATCGGTATCGGCACCGACTTCACCCAGGGTCACGGCAAGGAATTCTTCGAATACCTGACCCACGACAAGGGCTACGCCCGTCGCCTGACCAACTTCGGCAAGATCATCAACCCGCTGGGCATCCGCACCGTGGGCGAGTTCCCCAACCTCACCGAAACCCTGCTCAAACGCGGCCACTCCGAGCGCGTGGTGCGCAAGATCATGGGCGAGAACTGGGTGCGCGTACTAGCCGACGTCTGGGGCGAGTAAGCCTTTTTAACAGCCCCTCTCCCTAACCCTCTCCCGCAAGCGGGAGAGGGGACTGGCCCACAGAGCACCGCAGTGGCTCTGCTCCCCTCTCCCATTTATGGGAGAGGGGCCGGGGGAGAGGGCAAACAACCAACGAATTCTGGAGCTAAAAACACATGGCCACCCACGCCCCCGAAATGCCCATCCTGGTCGACGACGAAACCGGCGTCTGGACCACCGACGCCCTGCCGATGCTCTACGTGCCGCGGCATTTCTTCGTCAACAACCATATCGGCATCGAGGAAGTGCTCGGCGCCGAGAAGTACGCCGAGATTCTCTACAAGGCCGGCTACAAGTCCGCCTGGCACTGGTGCGAGAAGGAAGCCGAGTGCCATGGCCTGTCCGGCGTAGCGGTATTCGAGCACTACATGAAGCGCCTGTCGCAGCGTGGCTGGGGCCTGTTCAAGATTGAGTCGATCGACCTCGACGCCGGTACCTGCGAAGTGCGCCTGGATCACTCGGCCTTCGTCTACGTCTACGGCAAGTGCGGGCGCCCTGTCGACTACATGTTCACCGGCTGGTTCGCCGGCGCCATGGATCAGATCCTCCAGGCTCAGGGCAGCAGCATTCGCACCGTCGCCGAGCAGGTCTACGGTGCCTCGCAGGAAGGCCACGACCACGGCCTGTTCCGCGTCAAACCGCTCTAAACAATAACGACAGGAGGGAGGGCTTCACGCCACTGAAGCACCTCCGACCAGAGACCCCAGGCCGCTTTCCGTGAGGGTGCCGCAATGGCTTTTGAAGCAATGTTCCAGCCGATCCAGATCGGCAAACTGACCATCCGCAACCGCGTGCTCTCCACTGCGCACGCCGAGGTCTACGCCACCGACGGCGGCATGACCACCGAGCGCTACGTCAAATACTACGAAGAGAAAGCCAAGGGCGGCATCGGCCTGGCCATTTGCGGCGGTTCGTCCGTGGTCGCCATCGACAGCCCGCAGGAGTGGTGGAGTTCGGTCAACCTGTCCACCGATCGTATCATTCCGCACTTCCAGAATCTTGCTGACGCCATGCACAAGCACGGCGCCAAGATCATGATCCAGATTACCCACATGGGTCGTCGCTCGCGCTGGGACGGTTTCAACTGGCCGACCCTGATGTCGCCGTCTGGCATCCGTGAACCCGTACACCGCGCCACCTGCAAGACCATCGAGATCGAGGAAATCTGGCGCATCATCGACAACTACGCGCAAGCCGCACGTCGCGCCAAAGAGGGCGGCCTGGACGGCGTCGAGCTGTCCGCCGTGCACCAGCACCTGATCGACCAGTTCTGGTCGCCGCGCGTGAACAAGCGTACCGACGAATGGGGCGGCACCTTCGAAGGCCGCATGAAGTTCGGCCTGGAAGTGCTCAAGGCCGTGCGCAAGGAAGTCGGCGACGACTTCTGCGTCGGCATGCGCATCACCGGTGACGAATTCCACCCGGACGGTCTGTCGCATGAGGACATGAAGCAGATCGCGGCGTACTACGACGCCACCGGCATGCTCGACTTCATCGGCGTAGTCGGCTCGGGCTGTGACACCCACAACACGCTGGCCAACGTCATTCCGAACATGAGCTTTCCGCCGGAACCCTTCCTGCACCTGGCGGCCGGTATCAAGGAAGTGGTCAAGGTGCCGGTGCTGCACGCGCAGAACATCAAGGACCCGAACCAGGCCACGCGCATTCTCGAAGGCGGCTACGTCGACATGGTCGGCATGACCCGCGCGCACATGGCCGACCCGCACCTGATCGCCAAGATCAAGATGGGCCAGATCGACCAGATCAAGCAGTGCGTCGGCGCCAACTACTGCATCGACCGCCAGTACCAGGGCCTGGACGTGCTGTGCATCCAGAACGCCGCGACCAGCCGTGAATACATGGGCGTGCCGCACATCATCGAGAAGACCACCGGCGCCAAGCGCAAGGTGGTGATCGTCGGCGGTGGCCCGGCCGGTATGGAGGCCGCGCGCGTAGCCGCCGAACGTGGCCACGACGTGACCCTGTTCGAGAAGCAGGAACAACTGGGCGGGCAGATCACCCTGGCCTCCAAGGCTCCGCAGCGCGATCAGATCGCCGGGATTACCCGCTGGTACCAGCTGGAGCTGGCGCGTCTGGGCATCGACCTGCGCCTGGGCACCGGCGCTGACGCGGCGAGCATCCTCGACCTGCGTCCGGACATCGTGGTGCTGGCCAACGGCGGCCATCCATTCCTCGAGCAGAACGAACACTGGGGCGCTGACGAAGGCCTGGTAGTGAGCAGCTGGGACGTGCTCTCGGGCAAGGTTGCACCGGGCAAGAACGTGCTGGTGTACGACACCATCTGCGAATTCACCGGCATGTCCGTGGCCGACTTCCTGGCCGACAAGGGCGCGCAGGTGGAGATCGTCACCGACGATATCAAGCCGGGCGTAGCCATCGGTGGTACCAGCTTCCCGACCTACTACCGCAGCCTGTACCCGAAAGAAGTGATCATGACCGGGGACCTGATGCTGGAGAAGGTCTACCGCGAGGGCGACAAGCTGGTCGCCGTGCTGGAGAACGAATACACCGGCGCCAAGGAAGAGCGCGTGGTCGACCAGGTGGTGGTGGAGAACGGCGTCCGTCCGGACGAAAGCATCTACTACGCACTCAAGCAGGGTTCGCGCAACAAGGGTCAAATTGACGTGGAGGCGCTGTTCGCGATCAAGCCGCAGCCTTGCCTGTCCGAGCCGGGCGATGGCTATCTGCTGTTCCGCATCGGCGACTGCGTGGCCCAGCGCAACACCCACGCGGCGATCTACGACGCCCTGCGCCTGTGCAAGGACTTTTAAGCAGCCGCAAGCCGCAAGCTGCAAGCTGTAAGCAGGGGCGCCCGTCGCCTTTAGCTTGAGGCTTGCAGCTTGAAGCTTGTAGCTGCCCCTCGGGGGCTCTCATGCTGAATACCATTCTTCCCATCCTGCTCTTCGCTGCCCTGGCACTGGCCGTGCTGGGCGCGCTGAAGCGATTTTTCATGTGGCGCCGCGGTCGTCCTGCCAAGGTCGACTGGATCGGCGGCCTACTGAAGATGCCGCGCCGCTACCTGGTGGATCTGCACCACGTGGTCGAGCGCGACAAGTACATGTCCAAGACCCACGTGGCCACCGCCGGTGGTTTCGTTCTTGCGGCCGTGCTGGCCATTATCGTGCACGGTTTCGGTCTGCATAACCGTATCCTCGGCTTCGCCTTGCTGGGCGCCACGGTGCTGATGTTCGTCGGCGCCCTGTTCGTCGCCAAGCGTCGTCTGGATCCGCCCTCGCGCCTGTCGAAAGGCCCGTGGATGCGTCTGCCCAAGAGCTTGCTGATGTTCGCGGCCAGCTTCTTCATCGCCACGCTGCCGGTTGCCGGGATTCTGCCCGCGGACTTTGGCGGCTGGGTGCTGGCGGCGATCCTCGCCGTTGGCGTGGCCTGGGGCGTGTCCGAGCTGTTCTTCGGCATGACCTGGGGCGGCCCGATGAAGCACGCCTTCGCCGGCGCCCTGCACCTGGCATGGCACCGCCGCGCCGAGCGCTTCGGCGGCGGTCGTTCGACTGGCCTGAAAGCCCTCGACCTGGACAATCCGAAAGCCCCGCTGGGCGTGGAAAAGCCCACCGACTTCACCTGGAACCAGCTACTCGGCTTCGACGCCTGCGTGCAGTGCGGCAAGTGCGAGGCCATGTGCCCGGCCTTCGCCGCCGGCCAGCCGCTGAACCCGAAGAAGCTGATCCAAGACATGGTCATCGGCCTGGCCGGTGGCAATGACGCCAAGTTCGCCGGTTCGCCCTACCCCGGCAAACCGCTCGGCGAACACAGCGGCGGTCCGCATCAGCCGATCGTGTCGCTGCAGGGCAAGGCGCTGGTGGATGCCGAGACCCTCTGGTCGTGCACCACCTGCCGCGCCTGCGTCGAGGAGTGTCCGATGATGATCGAGCACGTCGATGCCATCGTCGATATGCGCCGCCACCTGACTCTGGAAAAGGGCGCCACCCCGAACAAGGGTGCCGAGGTGCTGGACAACCTGATCGCCACCGATAACCCCGGCGGCTTCAATCCCGGCGGTCGCCTGAACTGGGCCGCCGACCTGAACCTGCCGCTGCTCGCCGACAAGCAAGAGACCGACGTGCTGTTCTGGGTCGGTGACGGCGCCTTCGACATGCGCAATCAAAGAACGCTGAGGGCCTTTGTGAAGATCCTCAAGGCTGCCGACGTGGACTTCGCCGTACTCGGCCTGGAAGAACGCGACAGCGGCGACGTGGCGCGCCGCCTGGGTGACGAAGCGACCTTCCAGAACCTGGCCAAGCGCAACATCGCCACCCTGGCCAAGTATCGCTTCAAGCGCATCGTCAGCTGCGACCCGCACAGCTTCCACGTGCTGAAAAACGAATACGGCGCACTCGGCGGCAACTACCAGGTTCTGCACCACAGCACCTTCATCGAAGAGCTGGTGCGCAAGGGCTCGCTGAATCTCGGCCAGAGCAAGGCCGCCAGCGTCACCTACCACGACCCCTGCTACCTCGGCCGTTACAACGGCGAGTACGAAGCGCCGCGCGCGGTACTCAAGGCCATCGGCATCGAGGTCAAGGAGATGGAACGTTCAGGCTTCCGTTCACGCTGCTGCGGCGGCGGCGGCGGCGCGCCGATCACCGATATCCCCGGCAAGCAACGTATTCCCGACATGCGCATGGTCGACATCAAGGAAACCGGCGCCGAACTGGTGGCCGTGGGCTGCCCACAGTGCACCGCGATGCTCGAAGGCGTGGTCGCCCCGCGTCCGGAAATCAAGGACATCGCCGAGCTGGTTGCCGAAGTGTTGATCGAAGCCACCGAAGTACCGGCCAAGCGCCCGAACACCAAGCGCGAAGCGGCGGAGGTGCAGTGAACGCGACCGACGTAGGGCGGGTGCAACCCGCCAGCATCTGCCCGGCGGGTTGTACCCGCCCTACACACAGCCTGGAGGCCTTGGAATGAGCGACATCATCCGCCGTGACCCACGCGCCGAGTGGATCGCCCGCAACCGCCTGCACCCGTTGCATGCGTCGATGCAGAAGGCCGAAACCAGCTGGATGGGCCCCAACGGCATCATCCGCAAGAACCCGCACGCCATCGCCGCCGGTTTCATCGGCCCGGCCGGGCTCAAGCGTATCGACCGCAGCGGCGCCCAGCAGGGCACGGCCGGCAAACGCAGCAGCGCCAGCGTCGAGGTGCAATTGCCGCTGCACGTCGTCGAGCAACCGGCATTCCACATCTGCGTGGTGCCGGACATGGTCGGCGGCCGTCTGTCCAGCCATGACAAGGACCTGCTCGGCCTGGCCCGCAAACTGGCTGGCGATAGCGGCGCGGTGGTGGCGATCGTGTTCGGCGAGGACAAGGAAAGCGCCTTCGACACGGCCGGCGTCGACCGTTTGCTGCGTATCGTCGGCGACACCTTCGACGGCTACGCGCCGGAAGCCCGCGGACTGGCGCTGAGCGCTGTGGAAAGCCAACTGGCGCCGCGTCACTGGCTGCTGCCAGACAGCCGCACCGGCGGCGGAGAACTGGGCCGGCGCCTGGCTGCCAAGCTCGGTGAGCGCCCTGCAACGCGCGTCTGGCAGGTTGCCGGCGAACAGGCCATCGGCCGTGCCGGCAGTGGTCAGCAGGATCTCCAGCGCGCGCTGCCACGCCTGATTCTGGCCGCGGCCGAATGCGCCGAGCCGGTCAGTGAGACCCGCCATGAAGTCCGTCCGCTGGAGCTGGCCGGAAAGGTCGCCCACAGCCTGCCGCGCATCGAGGACCTGGGCCCGGTGGCCGTGGACCCGGCGCAGATTCCCATGGCCGAGGCCGAATTCATTCTTTCCGGCGGCAACGGCGTGAAGGACTGGGACCTGTTCCACCAAGCTGCCGTCGCCCTTGGAGCAACCGAAGGCGCCTCGCGCGTGGCGGTCGACGATGGCTTCATGCCGCGTGATCGTCAGGTCGGTGCCACGGGGACCTGGGTCACCGCTCGCGTCTACCTGGCCGTCGGTATTTCCGGCGCCATCCAGCACCTGCAAGGCATCGGCGCCTGCGACAAGGTGGTGGCGGTGAACATGGATCCCGGCTGCGACATGATTAAACGTGCCGATCTCTCGGTGATCGGCGACTCAGCGGCGATCCTGCGCGCGCTGATGGAGCGTGTCGCCGCCTGGCGCCAGGAGGGCAAGCGTGAAGCGGCCTAATCCTCACGAATACTCTCTCGTGGGAGGGCCTTCAGCCGCGACAGATCGCGCGTATGGCCATATCGCGGCTAAAGCTGCCCCCACTGTTCGAGGTTGCCCAAATGACTGATCTGAATATCGTCGCCCTGGTGTCGGTCGGCGCCCATCCGACCTCAGCCCGCGCACGCCGCGCCGAGCAGGATGCCCGCGCGGTGGAACTCGGCCTGCGCCTGGCCGGGCAGAATCTGCAATTGCTGCATGCCGGCGACCCGCAGGCCGAAGCGTTGCGCGGTTACCTAGGCATGGGCCTGGAACAGCTCGACGTGCTGGAACAGCCGGAAGGCGCAGACGCCCTGCCGCTGCTGGTCGACTACCTGCAAGGCAGTCGCACGCAGTTGGTACTCACCGGCAGCCAGGCGGAAACCGGCGAAGGTTCGGGCATGCTGCCGTTCCTGCTGGCCGAACGTCTGGGCTGGCCGATGGTGGTCGGCCTGGCCGAAGTGGAGAAGGTCGAGAACGGCGTGGCCCAGGTGCTGCAAGCCCTGCCACGTGGCCAGCGCCGTCGCCTCAAGGTACGCCTGCCGTGTGTCGCCAGCGTCGATAATGCGGCCCCGGTCGCACGCCAGAGCGCCTTCGGCCCGGCTCGCCGTGGCCAGGTCGAAGCCCACGAAGTCACGGTGATCGACGATCCGCTGCTGGCTGAGGCCAGCCTGCAGCCAGCCAAGCCGCGGCCAAAACGCCTGAAGGTGATCAAGGCCAAGACTGGCGCCGAACGGATGAAGGCGGCGACGGCCAAAGCCAGTGGCGGCGGCGGTCAGGTGCTCAAGGATGTCTCGCCACAGGACGGCGCGGAGGCTATCTTCAAGCTGTTGATCGAAGAAGGCGTCCTGCGCTAACGGGCGGTTGGAAAACCGTCTGCCTTGCCGCTTCGCCTACGCTGTTAAAACCAGCTTTGCCACAAGGAGTCATGACCATGATGCACGCCGACCTGATCGACCAGGAAGATTTCCGCGAACGCCTGGTTGCACTGGGGCTTAGCATTCCCTCGGGCGCCACGCCAGAGCAATCCTGCGAGCTGGCCGTCAGCGGCCTCAGCCCGGAGCGTGCCGTAGCCCTGCGCCGCCTGGTGGAAGAGTTGCTCGGCGGCAACGCCACGCTGCTGCCCAATGTGCGCGAAGCCATCAGCCGGCACCTGCTGCCAGCACTGGTACCGAAGCAGGCCTGACTTAGATCGGTGGGCTGAAGCCCACCCTACGACGACTACAATGCACCGCGCTGGGTGGGCCGGGCAGCGATCCGCTTCAGCCCACCACAAACAGCCAACACAGAACACCACTCAAAACGAAACGGGGCGCCAGTGGCGCCCCGTTTTTCATTGCCGCTCGGCTCAGATCCGCACACTGGCGAAGGTCGATTCGCCCTGGGCGCGACTCAACGCCAATACCGCACTGGAGTTTATCTGCTGCTGTTCGGGAATCGGCAGCAGCACCACCAGGTTGTGTCCCTGCTGGCCGGCACGCTCGTCGCGCGGCGGAATGCCGAAGTATTCGCGGTAGCACTTGGAGAAGTGCGGAGTGGAAACGAAGCCGCATACCGAGGCCACTTCGATGATCGACATGCTGGTCTGCTTGAGCAACTGACGCGCACGAATCAGACGCAGCTTGAGGTAGTAGCGCGACGGCGAGCAGTGCAGGTACTTCTGGAACAGACGCTCGAGCTGGCGACGGGAAATGTCGACGAAACAGGCCAGCTCGTCGAGGTCGATCGGCTCCTCTAGGTTGGCCTCCATCAGGGCGACGATCTCCTGCAGCTTCGGCTGATTGCTGCCGAGCATGTGCTTGAGCGGTACGCGCTGATGATCCTGCTCGTTGCGAATACGTTCGTAGATGAACATCTCGGAAATGCCGGCAGCCAGTTCACGCCCGTGCTGCTGGCCGATCAGGTGCAGCATCATGTCCATCGGCGCGGTACCGCCGGACGAGGTGTTGCGATTGCGGTCGATGGAGAACAGGCGGGTGGTGATGGCCGCGCGCGGGAAGGCTTCCTGCATCGAAGCGAGACACTCCCAGTGCACGCTGCAATCGTAACCATCGAGCAGCCCGGCCTTGGCCAGCGCCCAACTGCCGGTGCATACGGCGCCAACCTGACGGCCCTGGCGTGCCTGCAATTGCAGCCAGCTGACATGCTCACGCTTGACGCTGTGCTGGATGTCCACACCGCCGCAGACGATCACCGCATCCAGTGCCGGAGCATTCTGCATGGCGGCATCCGGGGTGATCTGCAGGCCGTCACTGGCGCTGACGGGCAGGCCGTCGAGCGTGAGCGTGTGCCAGCGATACAGCTCCTTGCCGGAGAGCTGGTTGGCCATGCGCAGGGGCTCCACCGCCGAGGCAAGGGAAATCAGAGTGAAATTATCCAGGAGCAGGAAGCCAATGGACTGGACGGCACGATTCTGGGGTTGCGCCCCTTGGCTGGACTGCGACATCGATGAAACCCTCACGCTAAGCACGGTATCGGTCCGACAGTGGCGGACCGTAGTTTTGTTATGTGCTGATTCGAGACCAGCTGGTCATATAAATCAGGCAAAGCCCATGCCGAAATTGATCAAGCCTTCAATAAAAAAACATGCCCTCGCCAACCGGGCTTTCCAAGGCTCGACACTGCACCTGCAAATGAGCCGGGAAGCCCGTTCTCAAGGGCCTCTGTGCATTTCGGTAGCACTACGAGGATAACCTCCACACAGAGGTTCATAGGGAGTAACGGATGGGCGGTAACAGCCCCCTGAGACGGTCGTTCCAGACCGGATTGGAACGCACCAAAAGCTGGCGAGAAACACCGCATTCGCCCCAGCCCGGCTCAAATGCGGTTTGCCTCGAAATGGGCGATTCGCAACCCCGGCATCCGTACATTCACGGATGGAAAGTGGCGCCGTAAACGATCGGCAATTTTCTTTCCGTGCCCGCTGCGTTCCCACCCCATCCGCAGAGGTAACAGATAAAGAATGGCAAGCGGCCATGCTGGGTATGCGGAGGTCGTTTTTCACCATGCAGGCGGCCCGCCATTTGCTTTTTAGTCAGCAACTGAATCCCTCTTTCGAACAGGCAGGTGTGATCCATGAACAAACTCGCTCATTGGCTAATCGCATTCGGCCTGTTCTACGGCTCCGGCCTGCAGGCCGCCGAGGCCGAACGCTGTGAGCTGATCACCCTCGCCGATGTCGGCTGGACCGATATCACCATGACCACAGCCGTCGCCCGCCTGGTACTGACCGATCTCGGCTATCGCACCCAGGTAAAGCGGCTGTCGCTGCCCGAGACCTATCAGGCGCTCGCCGACGGCAACGTCGATGTCTTTCTCGGCAGCTGGATGCCGGCACAAGGCCAATTGGCAGAGTCCCATCTGCAAAGCGGACGCATAGAAAAGCTGCAAACCAACCTGCCCAGCGTGCGCTACACCCTCGCGGTACTGCAGCCTGCGCATGAAGCAGGCCTGAAGGACTTCGCCGATATCCATCGCTTCAAGGACGAGCTGCGTGGCCAGATCTACGGCATCGAACCTGGCAACGAAGGCAACGAAATGGTCAAGACCATGATTCGTGAGAACGTCTTCGGTCTGCGTGATTTCACCTTGGTGGAAAGCAGCGAGAAGGGCATGCTCAACCATGTCGAACGCGCCCAGCAGATGGGTCGCTCCGCGGTATTTCTCGGCTGGGAGCCGCACCCGATGAACGATCAACTACGCATGTTCTACCTGTCCGGCGGCGATGAGTATTTTGGCCCTGATTATGGCGCGGCGCAGGTCAATACCGTCACACGCGGCGGCTTCGCCAACGAGTGTCCGAACGTGGCCCAGCTGTTTCGCAACATGGTTTTCACCATCGCAGCGGAAAACCAGTTGATGAGTGGCGTACTCGAAGGCAATACCAACCGACGGCGCGTGGCCAAACAGTGGATGGACAAGAATCCCGAATTGGTCAACGGCTGGCTCGTCGGCGTAAGCAGACGCCCCTGAGAAATGCATTAAAAAATCCGTAAAAATCCGGTTAAAGACGATAAAAAATCGGCATATTGCTCGTTCATACAAAACTCGAGGCGATCGTTTCCCTCCTGTTGTGGTGATTGCATCGGCTGCCAGTAATCATCGGGCCGCGCACGAACCTTTTCGACGCAAAATGATCTTTTTCAACTTGCCGCTGTCAATTTTTTTCAACACAAGCGCAGCCCCCGTCCTATGGCGCCTGCAGCCCGATCAGCGAGCGGGAAACCGCGCCGTACGCGGGTTTCAGGGTTGGCCTGAGGGTAAAAAAGTCTGTTAAGGTTTTTAACGCGTGTGCCGCACCACTCATTCGAAACCTCACCAAGGGAGGGATTAAAAATCGTGGACTTATCCCACACCGCCAGCTCGATAGCATGTGGAAAATCGCTAAACACGCAGCGGACAGCGCCATGTCGTCGCCCAACATGTCAGAGTCGCAAACCGATAATTGCGCAGCCTCCAAGGCTATATCGTTGAGTCAGCCGATGACGTCGCTGCCGACTCCTCAGAGGAGCGGCAGACTGGGGCCCCACAACCCCGGACCGAAGAACAGATAAGCGCTGGCCCACCTCCACGGGCGCCGGCCCAACAAGAAATTTCGGATGTACGCATGCTCCAGGACGGAGCATGAACCCCCAAGGGACTGGATTTCGAAACACTGCCAGAGGGTTTGGAAAGCGGTTTGCAGCACGGCAAGGCAACGATCACTCTTCTACACGATTCAACGGCGCGACGGTCTATGACAACCGCCTGCGTTTCGTCTGAACGTGCCCGAGTTCAGGCTCCTGCCAGCGCAGCGAAACGTTCGCCAACCTCGACTTTCAGAAAACACCCACAGATATCAGAGGTCTGTCACCGCGGTTCTACGCTTCGATGATGCGTACCCAGCCGTGCCAGCGCCCACTGGATGCCGATTGAAGGGGAAATGTCCCATGCAGTCTGGAAAGATCGTGGTCGAACACCTGTACAAGGTTTTCGGCTCAAACCCACAAGAAGCCATTGGCTTACTCAAGGAAGGCTGGAGCAAGGAAAGGATCCTCGCCGAGAAAGGCGCGGTAATCGGAGTCAGCGACGTGTCGTTCAGCGTCGAGGAGGGCGAGATCTTCGTCCTCATGGGCCTTTCCGGCTCCGGCAAATCCACCCTGATTCGTCTGATCAACCGCCTGGTCGAGCCCAGCGCCGGTGATGTCTACATCGACGGCCAGAACGTGGCCAAGCTGCCGCAATCGCAGCTGATCGAACTACGCCGTCGCGACATGAGCATGGTCTTCCAGTCCTTCGCCCTGATGCCCTCGCGCAGCGTGCTGGACAATGCCGCCTTCGGCCTGGAAGTCGCTGGCGTCGGGCGCAAGGAGCGCGAGCAGCGTGCGATGGAAGTGCTCGAACAGGTCGGCCTCGCCCCCTTCGCCAGCAAGTATCCGCACGAGCTCTCCGGCGGCATGCAGCAACGCGTCGGCCTGGCCCGTGCCCTGGCGGTGAACCCGTCGATGATCATCATGGACGAGGCCTTCTCCGCCCTCGACCCGCTCAAGCGCCGCGAGATGCAGGACGTGCTGCTGGAGCTGCAGAAAACCCACCGCCGCACCATCATCTTCGTCTCCCACGACATCGAAGAGGCCATGCGCATCGGTACCCGCATCGGCATCATGGAAGGCGGCAAGCTGGTCCAGGTCGGCACCCCGCAGGAACTGATAGAGAAGCCGGCCAACGACTACGTGCGCAACTTCTTCGACACCGTCGACACCAGCCGCTATCTCACCGCCGGCCAGCTCAAGGCCGACAGCGTGCCGACCTACGTGCACAACGGCAAGGCGCCGGACGCGGCGAAGATCTGCAAAGAGCTGCAGGCGCTGGACAAACACTACGCCTTCATCGTCGACGAGCAGAACAACTTCCAGGGCTCGATCAGCCTCGAGAAGATCGCCCTGATGGTCGACGGCGACGAGCCTCGGCCGCTGAATTCCGATGCGCTCAAGCAGGTGGTTCCGGTTCCTGAAAACATGCCACTGGAAGACGTCATCACCCGTCTGGTGGACAACGAAGGGCCGATCCCGGTGGTGGATGCCGAAGGTCATTATTGCGGCGCCATCAGCAAGGGGCGTCTGCTGACCCGCCTGCAGGGGGAATCCAATGAGTGACAAGAAACTCGACCTGGGCAGCTGGGTCAACGACGTGGTCCAGCACCTGCTGGACAACTACAGCGGTGTGTTCGACAGCATCGGCCAACTGGTCAGCGGTTTCTCCGAGGGCATCGAGAACCTGCTGATGCTGCCGCCGGCCTGGCTGCTCATCGCCATCTTCGTCGGCCTCGGCCTCTGGCGCATCGGCGTACGCTTCGCGATCTTCACGGCGGTGGCGTTCATCCTCATCGTCCTGACCGGCTTCTGGGAGCAGACCGTGGTCACCCTCGGTCTGACCTTCTCCTCGACATTGATCAGCCTGCTGCTGGGCATCCCGCTGGGTATCTGGGCCGCACGCAGCGAGCGCGTGGCGACCATCATCCGGCCGATTCTCGACTTCATGCAGACTATGCCGGCGTTCGTCTACCTGATCCCGGCGGCGATGCTCTTCGGCCTGGGTCGCGTGCCCGGCATCATCGCCACGGTGATCTTCGCCATGCCACCGGCAGTGCGCCTGACCAGCCTGGGTATTCGCCAGGTGAACAAGGAAATCGTCGAGGCCGGTCAGTCGTTCGGCTGCACCAGCCGCCAGCTGCTGTTCAAGGTGCAACTGCCCAACGCCATGCCGTCGATCATGGCCGGGGTCAACCAGACCATCATGATGGCCCTGTCGATGGTGATCATCGCCTCGATGGTCGGTGCAGGCGGCCTGGGTAACGACGTGCTGGCGAGTATCCAGCGCCTGGATATCGGTCTAGGCTTCGAAAGCGGCATGGCCGTGGTGTTGCTGGCGATCATCCTCGATCGCATCACCGAAAGCTTCGGCACCAAACAGACTGCCAAGCGCGGCGTGTTCGCCTGGTTCAGCGGCAAACTGCAGCGCCAGTAACTACTTTTTCACTTCACAGGGAACCGCAGATGAAATCGTTCAAGACCACCGCCGCCATTGGCCTGCTGTCCTGCGCATTGATGCAGGGCGCCATGGCCGCGGAGCCGGCGAGCTGCAAACAGGTGCGTTTCGCCGAGATCGGCTGGGCCGACATCGCCGCCACCACCGGCGTGGCCATGACCCTGGTCGAAGGCCTGGGCTACCAGCCGCGCAAGGTCATGGCGTCGGTACCGATCGCATTCACTGGCGTGAAGAGCGGGCAGGTCGATGTATTCCTAGGCTACTGGGCGCCCTCGATGGATTCGGTGATCGAGCCGTTCCTCAAGGGCGACGGTGTCAAGGTGTTGCCCAAGGCCAACCTCGAAGGCGCCAAGTACACCCTGGCCGTACCGACCTACGCGGCCGAAGCCGGCCTGAAGAGTTTCCAGGACATCGCCAAGTTCAAGGATCAGCTGGGCGGCAAGATCTACGGCATCGAACCGGGTAACGACGGCAACCTGCTGATCGACGGCATGATCAAGAACAACCAGTTCGACCTAGGCGACTTCCGTATGGTCGAGTCCAGCGAAGCCGGCATGCTGGTACAGGTGTCGCGCGCCATCAAGAAGAAGGAGCCGGTGGTCTTCCTCGGCTGGGCGCCGCACCCGATGAACACTCAGCACGACATCACCTACCTGTCCGGTGGTGACGACGTGTTCGGCCCCGACTATGGCGCAGCCAAGGTCTACACCGTGGTACCGCCGGATTACGAGGCGCGCTGCGAGAACGTCGGCAAACTGCTGAACAACCTGCAGTTCACCGTCGATATCGAAAGCCAGCTGATGGAAAAGGTACTCGAGAAGGAAAACCCGCAGAACGTCGCCAAGGAGTGGATCAAGGCCAACCCGGCGATCCTCGACCAGTGGCTAAGCGGCGTGACCACCTTCGACGGCCAGGACGGCGTCGCTGCCGTGAAGAAACACGTCGGGCTGTAACCGCACCCGACTCGATTCGGGCTCGAACCTCGCGGTTCGGGCCTGGAAACCTCCTCGCTGAACGATAGCGGCCAATTTGGCCGTGACGGCGAGGCTTTGCCCGCGAACCGGCAATCTGCAACGCAACACGGTTCGCAAGGCCCGCAATGAGAACGAGCCAGTCAACACTTTGCAACTGCCACTCTAGAGGAGGTTACAAACCTAGCGAGCGATGGCCAGGCAAGGCGAAATGGGCCGAGAAGGCGCAATGTACGAGCCGTACATGAGCATTTTGAGGCTGATTTCCAACGCGGCATGGCCGAGCGCAGAAGTTTGTAGCCTTGCTCTCAACTGACGGAGCACTAATAACATGCGCGTACTCAAACACCTCTGCCTCGGCGCCGCCGCCCTGGCCATCGGCATGGGCAGCGCCCTGGCCGCCGACAAACCCACCCTGAAGATCGGCTACGTCAACGGCTGGGACGACAGCGTTGCCGTTACCCATGTCGCAGGTGAAATCCTGCAAAGCCGCCTCGGCTACACGGTCGAGCTGAAACCGGTCGAACCCGCCATCATGTGGCAGGGCGTCGCCCGCGGCGACCTCGACGCCACCCTTTCCGCCTGGCTGCCAGCCACCCACGGCGAGTACTACGAGAAGCTCAAGGACAAGGTCGAGATCCTCGGCACCAATTATTCCGGCGCCAAGATCGGCCTGATCGTGCCGGACTACGTTCAGGCCAAGACCATCGAAGACCTGGAGAAATACGCCAAGGACTTCGACGGCAAGATCACCGGTATCGACGCCGGTGCCGGCGTGATGCGCCGCACCGAGGACGCCATCAAGGAATACAACCTGGCCAGCATCAAGTTGATGCCAAGCTCCGGCCCGGCCATGGCCACCGCCCTGACCCGTGCCGAGAAGGCGCAGAAGCCGATCGTGGTCACCGGCTGGATTCCGCACTGGATGTTCGCCAAATGGAAACTGCGCTTCCTCGAAGATCCGAAGAAGGTCTTCGGCGACGACGAGCGCGTCGACACCGTGGCCAACCCGCAGCTCAAGGGCAAGGCCGGCGACGCTGCCGCCTTCCTCAGCAAGATTTCCTGGAGCGGCGAAGAAGTCGGTTCGGTGATGCTGGCCATTCGTGAAGGCGCCAAGCCGGATGAGGCCGCCAAGGACTGGATCGCCAAGAACCCGGATCGCGTCGACAGCTGGCTGAAGTAAGACGCTGGTCCTGCACCAGCACAAAGCGGGCTTCGGCCCGCTTTGTCGTTTCTGCCGAGTCCGAGTTCAAGTTTTCGGACATCTCGACTGGGACATCGACGGCATGCCCTCTAGACTCTCGCCCCCCGAAAACGAACAGACCGAGAACGCAATGAAAAGTACCGCCGTCGTCTTCGCCACTATTGGCTGTCTTACCCTGCTGACGTTCCTGTTCGTCTACACCAGCTCGATCAACATTTTCCTGATCTGGGACGCAAAGACCTACCGTTATCTGGCCATCTGCGCCGGGCTGATGATCGCAGCCATCTTCGGGGCGGCTCTGCTAGCGGCCGGCAAGCCCGGTACCTCGAAGCTGGCTATCGCCGTCCTGCTGCTTACGGCACTGATCACCCAGTTTCTGTTCGGTTTCGATCTGTATACCGTTATGGCGGTCGGACTGTTGTACGTCGCCGCGCTGATCGAATGCACCGCCCTGCCCTCGGAAGCCGCCGAGGAGTCTCAACAGCCTTGATCGACGCGGTATGAGCAAGAAGCTCCGACACCTTCACAGGCGGCCGGCTCGTAACGAACTGGAGCGCTGGATACAGGCCGTTACCAACCGGCCGGAGGGCTATAAGCTGCTGCTTCTGCCCTATCTTCCTGCCTGGCTTGCGCCAGCTTCCTGGGGCCTTTGGGGAATTGGTGCCGGCGCGTTTGGCATGTCCATTTGCCTGACGGTCGCCCTGTATTCCATTCGTTGCAACGAGCGTACGCTGACTGGCGTGCTGTACGTCGGGGACGCACGTAGTGTTACCAGGCTCTTCTTCAGCCACCTGTTGCAGGGCCTGGGCCTAAGCACCGCCCTGTTTCTGCCACATCTTCTGCTTACAGGCCGCTGACTGCAGACACCGCAGCACGCATTGATTGATCGCTCAGTCAAAAACTGCCTAGACTTCGGCTCCTTGCCCCTCATGGAGAACCCCATGCCCAAGGTCGGCATGCAGCCCATTCGCCGTTCGCAACTGATCGCCGCCACCCTGGAAGCCGTAGACCAGGTCGGCATGGCCGACGCCAGCATCGCCTATATCGCCCGCCTGGCCGGTGTTTCCAACGGCATCATCAGCCACTACTTCAAGGACAAGAACGGTCTGCTCGAAGCCACCATGCGCCACCTGATGCAGGCGTTGCGTGATGCCGTCGCCCAGAGGCGCCAGGCGCTGGACGACGACAGCCCGCGCGCGCACCTGAAGGCGATGATCGATGGCAACTTCGATGACAGTCAGGTCAGCGGCCCGGCGATGAAAACCTGGCTGGCGTTCTGGGCCAGCAGCATGCACCAGCCGGCCCTGCAGCGCTTGCAGCGGGTCAATGACCACCGCCTGTATTCCAACCTCTGCGGCCAGTTCCATCGCGCCCTGGAGCAAGACCAGGCGCGCCTTGCCGCTCGCGGCCTGGCTTCGTTGATCGATGGCCTGTGGCTGCGCGGTGCGCTCTCCGGCGAAGCCTTCGACACCGACCAGGCGCGCCGCATCGCCTACGACTACCTCGACCTGCAGCTGGCCAAGGCCCGTTAGGGTTTGCCGGCGGCGAGACCTCAGAAGCTCGATCCTTCCTGACCCTGGTGGGCTAAAGCCCACCCTACGGCTGCGTGGGTTGCTCACTTGGTATGTCGCGTTTGGCTGCGCCTTGTCGTTTTTATTGATTGATCGTTCAATTTAAATAAAATAGGCTGTCCTCTAAGCAGATTGACCGAGTTCAGAGGACAGCCCATGCCCCGTTTCGCCGAACAGCAGCTCTACATCGGCGGCCAGTACGTCGCCGCCAGCAGTGGAGAAACCTTCGACAGCATCAACCCGGCTACCGGTGAGGTGCTGGCCAAGGTGCAGCGCGCCAGCCAGGCGGACGTGGATCGTGCCGTGGCCAGCGCCGCCGAAGGGCAGAAGGTATGGGCGGCGATGACGGCCATGCAGCGCTCGCGCATTCTGCGCAAGGCGGTGGATATTCTCCGTGAGCGCAACGACGAGCTGGCCGAGCTGGAAACCCTCGACACCGGCAAGCCGCTTTCCGAAACCCGCTACGTCGATATCGTTACCGGTGCCGACGTGCTGGAGTACTACGCGGGCCTGATCCCGGCCATCGAAGGCGAGCAGATCCCGCTGCGCGAGACCTCTTTCGTCTACACCCGTCGCGAGCCACTGGGCGTGGTCGCCGGCATCGGCGCGTGGAACTACCCGATCCAGATCGCCCTGTGGAAATCCGCCCCGGCCCTGGCTGCCGGCAACGCGATGATCTTCAAGCCCAGCGAGGTCACCTCGCTGACCGCGCTGAAGCTGGCCGAGATTTACACCGAGGCCGGCCTGCCCGCCGGCGTGTTCAACGTGCTTACCGGCAGCGGCCGCGAAGTCGGCCAGTGGCTGACCGAGCATCCGGGCATCGAGAAAATCTCCTTCACCGGCGGCACCGTCACCGGCAAGAAGGTGATGGCCAGCGCCTCCAGTTCCAGCCTCAAGGAAGTGACCATGGAGCTGGGCGGCAAGTCGCCCTTGATCGTGTTCGAGGACGCCGATCTGGATCGCGCCGCCGACATCGCGGTGATGGCCAACTTCTACAGCTCCGGCCAGGTCTGCACCAACGGCACTCGCGTGTTCGTGCCGCGCATGCTGCAGGCACGCTTCGAGGCCAAGGTGCTTGATCGGGTCAAGCGCATCCGCCTTGGCGATCCGCTGGATGACGCCACCAACTTCGGCCCGCTGGTCAGCTACGCGCACATGGAAAGCGTGCTCGGCTATATCGACAAAGGCCGCAGCGAAGGCGCACGCCTGCTGATCGGCGGTGCGCGCGTGACCGACGGCGAGTACGCCAATGGCGCCTACGTTGCGCCGACCGTGTTCACCGATTGCCGAGACGACATGACCATCGTGCGCGAGGAAATCTTCGGCCCGGTGATGAGCATCCTTATCTACGACGACGAAGATGAAGTGATCCGCCGCGCCAACGACACCGATTACGGCCTCGCCGCCGGCGTGGTGACCCGCGACCTCAACCGTGCGCACCGGGTGATCCACAAGCTGGAAGCCGGTATCTGCTGGATCAACACCTGGGGCGAATCGCCAGCCGAGATGCCAGTGGGCGGCTACAAGCAGTCCGGCGTCGGGCGCGAGAACGGTCTGGTCACCCTCGGCCACTACACCCGCATCAAGTCGGTGCAGCTGGAAATGGGCGACTACGCCTCGGTGTTCTGATCGTCAACGCCACACCATGTAGGGGTGGATTCATCCGCGATGCCTCTCGCGGATAAATCCGCTCCTACAAAAAAACGCCGCCGCGTAGCCCGGATGCAATCCGGGAATAGTCACCGTGTTTTCCCGGATCGCAACCGGGCAGCAGGAGGAGCCATGACTCAGGAATTCGACTACATCATCATCGGCGCCGGCTCGGCCGGTAATGTTCTGGCCACCCGCCTGACCGAGGATGCAGACGTCAGCGTGCTGCTGCTCGAAGCCGGCGGCCCCGACTACCGCCTCGATTTCCGCACCCAAATGCCCGCCGCCCTGGCCTTCCCCCTGCAGGGCCGGCGCTACAACTGGGCCTACGAGACCGACCCCGAGCCGCACATGAACAACCGCCGCATGGAGTGCGGACGCGGCAAGGGCCTGGGCGGCTCGTCGCTGATCAATGGCATGTGCTACATCCGCGGCAACGCGCTGGACTTCGACAACTGGGCCAAGGCCAAGGGCCTGGAAGACTGGACCTACCACGACTGCCTGCCCTACTTCCGCAAGGCGGAAACCCGCGACATCGGCCCCAACGACTACCACGGCGGCGACGGCCCGGTCAGCGTGACCACGCCCAAGGTCGGCAACAACCCGCTGTTCCACGCCATGGTCGAGGCCGGGGTGCAGGCCGGTTATCCGCGTACCGACGACCTCAACGGCTACCAGCAGGAAGGCTTTGGCCCGATGGATCGCACCGTGACCCCCGAAGGTCGTCGCGCCAGCACCGCCCGTGGCTATCTGGATCAGGCGCGGGGACGGCCCAACCTGACCATCGTCACCCATGCCACCACCGACCGCATTCTGTTCGACGGCAAGCGCGCCAGCGGCGTCAGCTACCTGATCGGCAACGCCAATGACGCCACCGTGGCCCGTGCCCGTCACGAAGTACTGCTGTGTGCCGGCGCCATCGCCTCGCCGCAGATCCTGCAGCGTTCCGGCGTCGGCCCGGGCGAGCTGCTGCGCAGCCTGGACATTGATGTCGTGCACGAACTGCCGGGCGTCGGCGAGAACCTGCAGGATCACCTGGAGATGTATCTGCAGTACGCCTGCACCCAGCCGGTGTCGCTGTACCCTGCGCTCAAGCTGCTCAACCAGCCGGGCATCGGCGCGCAGTGGCTATTCACCGGCCACGGCATCGGCGCCAGCAACCAGTTCGAGGCTGGTGGTTTCATCCGCACCCGCCCGGAGTTCGCCTGGCCCAACATCCAGTTTCACTTCCTGCCGGTGGCGATCAACTACAACGGCAGCAACGCGGTGAACGAGCACGGCTTCCAGGCCCACGTCGGCTCCATGCGCTCGCCCAGCCGCGGGCGTATCCAGCTCAAGTCGAAGGACCCGCGCCAGCACCCTAGCATCCTGTTCAACTACATGAGCGCTGATCAGGACTGGCAGGAATTCCGCGACGCCATCCGCATCACCCGCGAGATCATGAGCCAGCCGGCACTCGATCCGTACCGCGGCCGTGAGATCAGCCCCGGCGCCCACGTGCAGACCGACGCAGAGCTCGATGCCTTCATTCGCGAACATGCGGAAACCGCCTTCCACCCGTCCTGCTCGTGCAAGATGGGCGAGGACGACATGGCGGTGGTCGACGGCCAGGGTCGCGTGCACGGTTTGCAGGGACTGCGTGTGGTGGATGCCTCGATCATGCCGGAGATCATCACCGGCAACCTCAACGCCACCACCATCATGATGGCCGAAAAGATCGCCGATCGGATTCGCGGGCGCCAGGCGCTGCCGCGCAGCACCGCGCCCTACTTCGTCGCCGGCGAGCGACCCGTGCGCGGGCAACCGCAGCGGGCGGCCTCGGCGGCCTGACATCCAACATCGGAGGGGCCTGCGGCCCCTATCGCGAATAAATTCGCTCCTACACGCAGGGCTCATGCCGCTAGTATTTCGTGTCCCTGGGGCAGGGCGATAGGAAGGAATTTATTCGCGATCCGTGCCCTACAACCAAATCGCATCCCAATGCGGATAGTCCGCCACGTGTTGCGCCAATCCGGCCCTGAGCGGATTGGCCACCATGTAGCGTGCCAGGGCGCGCACGTCGTCTTCCTGGCGAACCGCCCGGTCGTGATAGCCCGGCTGCCATACCCGACCCTGCACGGCATGCTCGCGGTTGATCGCCTGAGCACTGCGCGCCTTCAGGTGCTTGACCAGGCGGGCCAATCCGCCGTGATCCAGAGTCACCAACCAGTGCAGATGATCCGGCATGACCACCCAGGCCAACGAGCGGGCCAGCCCCTCCGCCTCGCAATGGCGCATCTGCTGAATCAACAGGCGGGACGTGACGAAATCCAGGAAGAGCGGGCGGCGCCCGGCCGTCACGGTGGTAATCATGTAGCTGCGCCCGGCCTCGGAAAAGCGGCCGACGCGCAAGCTGCGCGCATGAGGGTAGATATCGTCCGGCATTCCTTTGCCTCCTGATCCTTCGTTCGTAACACCCTAGACCAGCCCCGCCGACATGGCGACCAGAACGGTCGCCCCCGCAAGCCCCACCCTGTAGGAGCGAATTCATTCGCGATCCTCACAGCATCGGAGCCACACCCTATCGCGGATAAATCCGCTCCTACCGATCGTGGTCCAACCCTACGCAGTGCCAGCCTCCGATCTCGCCTGTAGGAGCGAATTCATTCGCGATCCTCGCAGCATCGGTACCACACCCTATCGCGGATAAATCCGCTCCTACCGATCACCGTCCAACCCTACGCAGTGCCAACCTCCGATCTCGCCTGTAGGAGCGAATTCATTCGCGATCCTCGCAGCATCGGAGCCACACCCTATCGCGGATAAATCCGCTCCTACCGATCGTGATCCAACCCTAAGCAGTGCCAGCCTCCAATCTCGCCTGTAGGAGCGAATTCATTCGCGATCCTCGTAGCATCGGTGCCACACCCTATCGCGGATAAATCCGCTCCTACCGATCATGGTCCAACCCTACGCAGTGCCAGCCGCCGCTCCCGCCTGTAGGAGCGAATTTATTCGCGATCCTCGCAGCATCGGAGCCACACCCTATCGCGGATAAATCCGCTCCTACCGATCGATGCCCGACCATACTGGGTCCCAGCCGGACTGCGCATGCATGTCGGATCGAATTTATTCGTGCCAGCGCCGTCGAACGGGAGCACTTCCCGCGATAATGGCGGAGCGGCCCCTGCCGCCCTTCACTGCCGGACGCCTCATGCAACCCATGCTCAGCCAACTCGACCCTCGCACCGCCCGCCTGCTGCCATGGATAGTCGCCATCGCCTTCTTCATGCAGACGCTGGACGGCACCATCCTCAACACCGCGCTACCGGCCATGGCCGCCGATCTCAACGAAGACCCGCTGCGCATGCAGTCGGTGGTGATCGCCTACATGCTCACCGTCGCCCTGCTGATCCCCACCTCGGGCTGGATCGCCGACCGCTTCGGTACCCGGCGCATCTTCTTCGGTGCCATCGCCCTGTTCAGCCTCGGCTCGCTGCTCTGTGCGATATCGGAATCGCTGAGCATGCTGATCGGCGCACGAGTCATCCAAGGCCTGGGCGGCGCGCTGATGATGCCGGTCGGACGGCTGGTGGTACTGCGCGCCTATCCGCGCTCGGAGCTGGTGCGGATTATGAGTTTCATCACCCTGCCCGGCCTGCTCGGCCCGCTGATCGGCCCCACCCTTGGCGGCTGGCTGGCGGAAGTGGCGAGCTGGCACTGGATCTTCCTGATCAACCTGCCGGTGGGGCTGCTCGGCTGCTGGGCGGCGCTGCGGCATATGCCCGACCTGCGCGGGCCGGAACGCAGCCGCTTCGATACCGCCGGTTTTTTGCTGTTCGGCGCCGCCATGCTGCTGATCACCGTGGCCCTGGAAGGTCTGGGCGAGCTGCACCTGCCGACCATGCGCGTGGTATTGCTGTTGCTCGGCGGCATGGCCTGCCTGGCCGCCTACTGGCTGCGCGCCGGGCGCATCGAACACCCCTTGTTCGCGCCCAGGCTGTTCCATACCCGCAGCTTCGCCGTGGGCATCATCGGCAACCTGTTCGCCCGCCTCGGCAGCGGCGCGCTGCCCTTTCTCACACCGCTGCTGCTGCAACTGGCGATGGGCTATTCACCCGCCCAGGCCGGCATGAGCCTGATCCCGCTGGCGCTGGCAGCGATGGCGGCCAAACCGCTGGCCAGGCCGCTGATCGAACGCCTCGGCTACCGCAACATCCTCACCAGCAACACCCTGCTGCTCGGTGCACTGATCGCCAGCCTGGCGCTAGTCGACGGCGACACCTCGACGCTGCAGTTGATCATCCAGCTGAGCCTGATCGGTGCCTGCAACTCACTGCAGTTCACCGCAATGAACACCGTGACCCTGATCGACCTGGACAACCGTGACGCCAGCAGCGGCAACAGCCTGCTGTCGGTAGTGGTGCAACTGGCGATGGGCCTTGGCGTCGCCTCGGCGGCGGCGCTGCTCAGTGGTTTCAGCCGTGAGCTGGGCGGCAGCGAGCACGTGCTGCAGGCGTTCCAGGCCACCTACCTGTGCGTCGGCCTGCTGTCGATGCTGGCCGCTGCGATCTTTCTGCAACTGGACGCGAAAGAGGGTCGAGGCGGGCGCAGCATCGAGGTTTCAGCGGACGAATGAGCGGGCCTGCTACACTGCCGGCCTGTTTCTCCATGCCCGAGCTCCTGCCGTGACCGCCAACGCCTTCGCCAGCCTGCCCCTTTCCGCCGCCATGCAGGCCAACCTCGCCGCCATCGGCTATGCCGAGATGACGCCGATTCAGGCCGCCAGCCTGCCGCTGATTCTCCAGGGCCGGGATCTGATCGCCCAGGCCAAGACCGGCAGCGGCAAGACCGCCGCCTTTGGCATCGGCCTGCTGCACCCGCTCAACCCGCGCTACTTCGGTTGCCAGGCGCTGGTGCTTTGCCCGACACGTGAGCTGGCCGACCAGGTGGCCAAGGAAATCCGCCGCCTGGCGCGCGCCGCCGACAACATCAAGGTACTGACCCTATGTGGCGGTGTGCCCTTCGGCCCGCAGATCGGCTCGCTGGAGCATGGTGCCCACGTCATCGTCGGCACACCGGGCCGGGTGCAGGAGCACCTGCGCAAGGGCACGCTGAAGGTCGACGGCCTCAACACCCTGGTGCTCGACGAGGCCGACCGCATGCTCGACATGGGCTTCGTCGACAGCATCAGCGAGATCATCGAGCAGACCCCGGCGCGCAGGCAGACCCTGCTGTTCTCCGCCACCTACCCAGCCGGCATCGAGCAACTCGCCGCGCGCTTCCTGCGCACGCCCGAGCGGGTCGAAGTCGAGGCGCTGCACGACGATGATCAGATCGAGCAACGCTTCTACGAAATAGCCTCCGACCAGCGCATGCAGGCGGTCAGCACCCTGCTGCGGCATTTTCGCAAGCAGCCGGTGGTGGCCTTCTGCGCCACCCGCCAGCAGTGCGACGAGCTGGCGGCACAACTGGAGGCCGAGAAGATTTCCGCCGCGGCCCTGCACGGCGACCTGGAGCAACGCGAGCGCGACCAGATCCTCGCCCTATTCGCCAACCGCAGCCTGAGCGTACTGGTGGCCACCGACGTCGCTGCCCGTGGCCTGGATATCGCCGGGCTGGAGATGGTGATCAACGTCGAGCTGTCGCGCGATGCCGAAGTTCATATTCACCGCATCGGCCGCAGCGGACGCGCCGGTGACAAAGGCCTGGCGCTCAGCCTGGTAGCACCAGCCGAAGCCGGTCGAGCCCAGGCCATCGAAACCCTGCAGGACAAGGAACTGGCCTGGTATCCGCTGCCTGCCGCCAAGTCTGCTGGCGAACCGTTGCTGCCACCGATGCATACGCTGTGCATCGGTGCCGGACGCAAGGAGAAACTGCGCCCCGGCGACATTCTCGGAGCCCTGACCGGCGATGCCGGCATCCCCGGCGATCAGGTCGGCAAGATCGCCCTGTTCGATTACCAAGCCCTGGTTGCCGTGCAGCGTGACGTGGCGCGCCAGGCTCTGAAACGCCTGAGCGAAGGCAAGATCAAGGGCAGAACGCTGCGCGTACGTCTGTTATAAGAAGTTGCTCGTGATCGAGCGCACTCGCTCTGCCTCGCAAGATCGCGCACGACTTCCGGGGCTGATATAAAGGATCAAACGGCCTGGGCCGGAGTTACCCATGCGCAATATTCTGGTCATCGAAGACAGCCCGCTGGTCCTGAAGATCCTCGAGCATCTGTTCCGCCAGGAAACCGATCTGGAGCCAATTTTCTGCGCCTCGCTGGCTGAGGCCGAGGTGATGCTGGAGACCTCCGCTTCGCTGTTCTTCGCTGCCATCGTCGACCTGCACCTGCCGGACGCACCGGACGGCGAAAGCGTCGATCTGGTGATGCGCTATCAACTGCCGTGCATCGTGCTCAGTGGCAGCTACAACGAGCAGCGGCGCGATGATCTGCTGATGAAAGGCGTGGTCGACTACGTGCTCAAGGAAAGCCAGCACTCCTACGAGTACGCCTTTCGCCTGCTGCACCGGCTCGATCAGAACAGCCACATCAAGATTCTCATCGCTGACGACTCCGCGGCGCAGCGTCATTACATCCGCCATATTCTCGAACCGCATCACTATCAGCTCATCGAAGCCAGCGATGGCAAGGAAACCCTGCGCCAGCTGAACGAACACCCCGACCTCGACCTGCTGGTGCTCGACCATGCTATGCCCGGCGTCAGCGGCTTCGAGCTGGTCAAGCTGCTAAGACAAAAGCTGCGCCTCAATGACCTGATCATCATCGGCGTTTCCGCCGACCCCAAAGGCTCGCTCAGCGCCCAGTTCATCAAGCACGGTGCCGACGATTTCCTGCGCAAGCCGTTCTGCCCGGAAGAGTTGAACTGCCGGGTGATGTCCACCCTGGAGCGTCGTGACCTGTTGCGCGCGCTGAAGAAGGCGGCGCAGTTCGACGCCCTGACCGGCCTGAACAACCGCCGCGCCTTCTACGAACAGGGCCTGCAGATGCTGCAGCAGGCGCAACGGGAAAGTCGCGAAGTCAGCGTGGCGATGCTCGACCTCGATCACTTCAAGCAGATCAACGATGGCTTCGGCCATGCCAGCGGCGACAGCGCCCTGGTGGTGTTCGCCAGGGCAATGAGCAATGCCTTCCCCGACATGCTGCTCGGCCGCCTGGGCGGCGAGGAATTCGCCCTGCTCACCCTGCATGGCGCAGAGCACGTCGCGCAGGCATTGGAGAGATTGCGTCGCCAGTGCGCCGGGCTGCACTACACGGTAGGCGCCCCGCCGCTGTCGTTCAGCGCCGGGCTCTATCAGGGCGAACCGGAAGACCTGGAAAGCCTGCTGCATGAAGCCGATATCCGCCTGTATCGGGCCAAGCAGCAGGGCCGCGCGCGTACGGTCGTGGCCTGATCAGGGACTGTGCCGCTGCAGCGTGGTGGCGTAGCTGCCATCGTCCTTCATGGCCTGGATCGCCTGGTCGAAGCGGCTGGCGATCTCGCCGTAGTCGCTACGGCTGCGGCTGATCAGGACATAAAGCCCGTTTTCACTCAGCGGCAGCGGCAGGAATTCCAGCTCGTCGCGCATCGAACTCAGCTCTCGACCCAGGTGGTAGCGCGCCACCAGTTCGTCCTCCAGCGCCAGGGGCACCCGCCCGGCATGCAGCATACGCGCAGCGATCTCGAAGCTGCCGACACCGACCTTGCGCAAATGCGGGTCGTTGTCGAACTCCCTGAAATAGGCATACCCCCTGACCACCGCAATGCTGTGCGGGTAAAGATCGGCCAGGCGTTCGAAATGGATGTTGCCGCCCTTGCGCTGCAGCAAGCGGATGCGATTGAACAGATAAGGTTTGGAGTAGTACCCGTATTCGGCGCGCTCGGGACTGTACCAGGCGTTGATCAGCACATCGTAGTCGCCCCGCTTGAGTCCCCGCACCGCACGCTCCCAGGGCACTTCCACGTAGCTGGTACGGTAGCCGGCGCGCTTGAACGCCTGCTCAACCAGGTCGCTGGCCAGGCCTTTGCCCGGTAGCCGCTGATCGGTGAAGGGCGGCCATGGGTCGGCCACCAGACGTAACGACTCGGCTGAAGCCAGCGCCGAGGACAGCAGCAGGAGAAAAAGCCAGACGCGTACAGCGGGCATTGGCGACGACCCATTGGAATTATTCGGTGTAGTGATAGCAGGCTCAGCCTTACCCGTCACTGTTTCCAGTTTGAGACAACCAACCAGGCGTTGATGGTTCACGTAAAGAGTGCAGGCAGACCGGCGGACGAGGGTCGCTTCGGGTAAACTTCGCCGGTTTTCGCGCAGCCCGTCCCTGCCTGCGATCCACCCGAGGGCCTCTCGTGTTGCAAACCGACGTACTGATCATCGGCGCAGGCGCCGCCGGCCTCATGTGTGCTGCCACGGCCGCCGCCCGTGGCCGCCGGGTGCTGGTGCTCGACCACGCCAACAAGGCCGGCAAGAAAATCCTCATGTCCGGTGGCGGTCGCTGCAATTTCACCAATATGTACTGCGAGCCGGGCAACTTCCTCTCCGGCAACCCGCACTTCTGCAAGTCCGCCCTGGCGCGCTTCACCCAATGGGACTTTATCGGGTTGGTGGCCAAGCATGGCGTGCCCTACCACGAGAAGAAGCTCGGCCAACTGTTCTGCGATAACAAGTCCAGCGACATCCTCGAGTTGCTGCTGGCCGAATGCGCCGAGGCTGGCGCGCAGATACGCCTGGACACGGCGGTACAGCGCATCGAGAAGCGCGACGGCGGTTTTCTGCTGCACAGCGACCTTGGCCAGATAACCTGCCAGTCTCTGGTCATCGCCACCGGCGGGCTGTCGATTCCCACACTCGGCGCTACCGGCTTCGGTTATCAGGTGGCCAGCCAGTTCGGTCACGAACTGCTGCCGACCCGTGCAGGCCTGGTGCCCTTCACCATCACCGACCCACAGCTGAAGGCGCTGTGCACGGAGCTGTCCGGCACCTCGGTGGAAGACTGCCGGGTGAGCTGCAACGGCCAGAGCTTCGTCGAGAACATACTGTTCACCCACCGTGGCCTGTCCGGACCGGCGATCCTGCAGATTTCATCCTACTGGCAGCCGGGCGACACCGTGCATATCGACCTGCTGCCGCATATCGACCTGCCCGAGTGGCTGGCCACCCAGCAGCGTGAGCGCGGCAACAGCGAGCTGAAAACCCTGCTGGCCGAGCTGTTCACCAAGAAGATGGCGACGCTGCTGGTGGACAGCTGGTTCACCAACAAACCACTGAAGCAGTACACGCCGAGCGAACTCAAGGCGATTGCCGAGCGCCTGTCCGATTGGCAGCTGGTGCCGGCCGGCACCGAGGGCTATCGCACCGCCGAGGTGACCCTGGGCGGGGTGAACACCGACGAGGTGTCGTCGAAAACCCTGGAGTCGCTCAAGGTGCCGGGGCTGTATTTCATTGGCGAAGTGCTGGACGTCACCGGCCACCTCGGCGGCTTCAATTTCCAGTGGGCCTGGGCTTCGGGGTACGCCGCCGCGCAATACGTCTGAGGCGCGAAATATTGCGCTCCATCCGCTGGCGCGACGGGAACTGCCAGCGCGGCGCAGACTCTGCTATGAACAGCAGACGCGAAGTTGGGTACCACAGGGACAGTCCCACGCATGAACCTCGAACAAGGTCAGATTTTCATCATCCTCCTGGCCAGCATGGGCCTGTTCATCTGGGGCCGCTGGCGCCATGACGTGGTGGCGCTCGGCGCCCTGCTGGCCTGCGTGATCGTCGGTCTGGTGCCCGAACGCGAAGCCTTCACCGGCTTCGGCCACCCGGCGGTGATCACCGTGGCCTGCGTGCTGGTGCTCAGCCACGGCCTGCAACGCACCGGCGCGGTCAGCCGGCTGGCGCAACGCTTGCTGCCCAGCGGCGCCGGCGTGCTGCTGTCCATCGCCGCGCTGACCGGCCTTGGCGCGCTGCTCTCGGCATTCATGAACAACGTCGGCGCCCTCGCCCTGCTGATGCCCATCGCCTTGCAGATTGCCGCCCGCCTGGAGTTGCCACCGGGGCGCGTACTGATGCCGCTGGCCTTCGGCACCATTCTCGGCGGCATGACCACCCTGATTGGCACACCGCCGAACCTGATCGTTTCCAGCTTCCGCGCCCAGCATGGCGGTGGCCCCTTCGCCATGTTCGACTTCAGCCCGGTCGGCGTGGCCGTGGCCCTGGCCGGCGTACTGTTCATCGCCCTGCTCGGCTGGCGACTGGTGCCGAAACGCGAGGTGGGCAACGCCGCCAGCTTCGACACCGGCCACTACCTGACCGAGGCGCGGGTCAAGGAAGGCGGCAAGGCGCAGGGCAAGACCCTGCGCGAGATCGAGCAACTGCTCGACGAAGCCGACGCCCAGGTGGTGGCCATGGTGCGCAACAAGCTGCGCCTGACCGCGCCAAACCCGCGGCGCGTGCTGCAGGCCGACGACGTGCTGGTGATCGAGGCCGACCCAAAGGAGCTGGGCGAGGTGCTCGGCCAGCTCGACCTGCTGCTGGAGGCCGAGCGCGAGGCCGAGGAAGCCGAACAGAAGGAAGACAAGGATGGCGAAACGGAGAAGAAGGTCAGCAACAGCGAGGAGCGCGCCATGCTCGAGCTGCTGGTCAAACCCGACTCCTCGCTGATCGGCCGCTCCGCCAGCAGCACGCGCCTGCGCAGCCGCTACTCGATCAACCTGCTGGCCATCTCCCGGCAGAGCCATCGCTCCATCAAGCGCCTGCGTTCGACCCAGTTCCAGGGCGGCGACGTGTTGCTGATGCAGGGCAGCGCCGAGGATATCGGCGAGTTCGCCAACGATTATGACTGCGTGCCGCTGGCCGCGCGGGCGATCAACATTCCCGACCCTAGCCAGGCCAATCTCGCGCTCGGCATCATGCTGCTGGCCATCGCTGCGGCCGCCTTCGGCCTGCTCTCGGCAGCGATCGCCTTCGCCAGCGGCGTGCTGGCTTACATGCTGCTGCGTCTGGTGCCGCTGCGCGCCGTCTACGAGTCCATCGACTGGCCGGTGATCGTACTGCTCGGCGCCCTGATCCCGGTGGCCGGAGCGATGTCATCGACCGGTGCTGCTGACCTGCTGGCAAGGGTGCTGATGGAACACCTGGCGCAGGGCAACGCCATCATCACCCTGACCCTGCTGCTGATCGTCACAATGACCCTGTCGGACTTCATGAACAACGCGGCGACCGCCGCGGTGATGTGCCCCATCGCCCTGAGCGCCGCCAGCCAGCTGGGCGTCAGCCCGGACGCGTTGCTGATGGCAGTGGCCATCGGCGCCTCCTGCTCGTTCCTCACACCCATCGGCCACCAGAACAACACGCTGATCCTCAGCCCCGGCGGCTTTCGCTTCGGCGACTACTGGCGCCTGGGCCTGCCGCTGGAAATACTCGTGGTACTGATCAGCGTGCCCCTGCTGCTTTGGGTGTGGCCGCTGTAAAGGTGGGGAAAAGAGGCCACAACCATTCACTGCCTAGAGTTGCTCGAGCAAGCCGTCCGGCGCCTGGAAACGCAGCCCGTGGGCCTCGGCAACGCTGGCACAGGTGATGACGCCACGCGCGACGTTGAGGCCGGCCAGCAGATGCGGATCCTCTTCCAGCGCTCGGCGCGTGCCCTTCTGCGCCAGCGCGACGACGAATGGCAGCGTGGCGTTGTTCAGCGCCAGGGTCGAGGTACGGGCCACCGCACCGGGCATGTTGGCCACGCAGTAATGCACCACGTCGTCGACCACGTAGGTAGGTTCGGCATGAGTGGTAGCACGCGAGGTTTCGGCGCAGCCGCCCTGGTCGATGGCGACATCCACCAGCACCGCGCCGGTCTTCATCTGCCGCACCATGTCGGCAGTGATGAGCTTGGGCGCAGCCGCCCCGGGAATCAGCACACCGCCGACGACCAGATCGGCCGCCAGCACCTGCTCGCGTACCGCCGCACGCGTGGAGTACAGCGTGGTGATGCGGTTTCCGTACTGCGCATCGAGCCGGCGCAAGGCATCGACGCTCTTGTCCAGCACGGTGACATCGGCGCCCAGGCCAACGGCCATGGCCAGGGCATGGCTGCCGACCACCCCGCCGCCGAGAATCACCACCTTGCCCGGCGCCACCCCAGGCACGCCGCCGAGCAGCACGCCGCGGCCGCCGCGGGCCTTTTCCAGGCAGCCGGCACCGGCCTGAATCGACATACGCCCGGCCACCTCCGACATCGGCGCCAGCAACGGCAGGCGGCCCTGCGCATCGGTCACCGTCTCGTAGGCGATGCAGGTGGCACCGCCAGCTATCAGCTCCTCGGTCTGCGACCGGTCCGGCGCCAGGTGCAGGTAGGTGAACAGCGTGTGCTGCTCGCGCAGCTTGGCCCGCTCCACCGCCAGCGGCTCCTTGACCTTGACTATCAGCTGCGCCTGCTGGAACACCTCGCCAGCACTCTGGGCGATCTGCGCCCCGGCCTCGCGATAGTCCTCGTCGGCAAAACCGATGGCGGCGCCGGCCTGGGTCTCGATCCATACCTCGTGCCCCAGCGCGGTCAGTTCGGCCACGGACTGCGGCGTGAGGCCGACACGGTACTCGTGATTCTTGATTTCCTTGGGTACGCCGATTCGCATGACTCTCTCCCAGCGTTCAGGATCAACACCCTGAAGTCTAGGAAAGGGCCACGCGCCTTACCGGGAAATCCGTGAGAAAAGCTGTCCGTCCGTCACTGCCCGAACAATAGCCGCCGCGCTTCGGCGCTGAGCAGCGCCTGCGGGTCGGCATTGACCTTCTCCACCAGCGCGTAGGCGCGCTGCACGGCCGGCCGCGCCTCGATGCGTTCGAGCCAGGCGGCCATGTTGGGAAAATCCTCCAGCTTCTGCTGCTGCATCTGCCAGCCCCGGGCCCAGGGATAGATGGCCATGTCGGCGATGGAATAGTCGCCCGCCACGTACTCGCGCCCGGCCAACTGGCGATCCAGCACGCCGTAGAGACGCGCGGTTTCCTTCACGTAGCGGTCGATGGCATAGGGGATTGGCTCCGGCGCGTAGCGCAGGAAGTGATGGTTCTGCCCGGCCATCGGGCCGAGGCCGCCCATCTGCCAATACAGCCACTGCAGCACGCTGAAGCGTGCTCGCGTCTCTCGCGGCAGAAACTGCCCGCTCTTGTCGGCCAGATACTCGAGTATCGCCCCGGATTCGAACAGGGCGATGGCCTCGCCGCCATCGGCCGGCGCATGATCGACGATAGCGGGAATCCGGTTGTTCGGTGCGATCTTGAGAAACGCAGGGGAGAACTGCTCGCCCTTGCCGATATGCACCGGGACGATGCGGTACTCCAGCCCGGCCTCTTCGAGGAAGATGCTGACCTTGTGGCCGTTCGGCGTGGTCCAGTAATAGAGGTCGATCATCTGCCCGCCTCCATCCGAATCTCGGCCCGTTTGACCGGGCCGTGGGTGGATTCGTAAGCCTGCACGATACGCGCGAACCAGGCGCCCAAGGCCGAATCGTCGGCCCAGGGCTGCGCACCCAGACACCAGGCCCAGAGCAGCATGCCGGCCAGCAGGTAGTCGCAGCCGCCAGGTGCCTGGCCTTCGAGGAAGGGTTGTTCGCGCAGCCACATCTCCAGCGGCGCCACGCCCTCGCGGAACAGGCGCTCGCCACCTTCCGGATCGGCGAAGGCTTCCAGGCTCATACCCAGCACCTTCTCACGGCTGCTGCGGAAGTACTCGCGGTCGGCCGGGTCGATCACCTGCAAGACGCGCGGGATCAGTATTTTCAACAGCGGCACACGCACCATGTGAAAGCTCAGGCGCTCGACCAGGCGGGCGCGCTCGGCCGCCAGCCCGTCACCGAGCAGCGGGCATTGCGGGTAGCGCTGGTCCAGGTAGGCGAAGATCGCCAGGCTGTCGTGCAGCGTTTCGCCGTCGTCGGTGAGCACCGGCACCAGCTTCTGCCCGGAAAAGGCGATCAGTTCCTTGTCGGTGAAACGTATCGGCCGGCTCTGCCAGTCCAACCCCTTGTGCGCCAGTGCCAGACGCACGCGCCAGCAGTAGGGCGAGAACAGCAGCTCGCGATCAGCGCCGCACAGTTCGAACAACTCCCGCATATCACCTCCTTTAAAGACCATTCGGTCCAAAATAAAGCGAAGAAAAACCAACGCAGGATTGCTCACTGGCAATCCAGGCTGGCCATCACCACGGCCACGGTGGCGCGAATCGAGTCCGCCGGCACCGCGGATTTCACTTGAGTGCGCAGCCCGCTCATCACGCACTGCAGGTAGCCGGCTCGGGCGACGAGGTCCTGACCGTTGCGCAGTTCTCCGCAGGCCACGGCGCGCGACAGCGCCTCTTCGAACACCCGGCAGACACCCGCCGTGGCCTGCTGCAGCACCGGTACCAGCGCCGGTTCCGAAAGAGAAAACTCGTTGGCCACATTGACCAGCATGCAGCCCCGCGGCACGCCGTCTGGACCGTCATCTTCGAGCACGCTGAGCAGGCGCTCGCGGATGAAGGCAAGCGGCGAGGCGCTGGCCTGTAACTGCTCCAGCAGCAAAGCGCGGCGCTGCGCTACGTAGCGGCTGAACGCAGCGACGAACCAGGCCTGCTTGCTCGGGTAGGTCTGATACAGGCTGCTCTTGGACAGCCCGGTGGCCGCCTGCAGGTCCTGCAGCGATGCGGCCTCATAGCCACGCTGCCAGAACAGCTGCATGGCGTTCTCCAGGGCCCGGTCCGGGCAGAAGCTCTTGGGGCGTCCACGTGTCGTCGTCATGCGCGCAATTTAGAACCGAACGGTTCAAAACTCAAGCTTTGGGCTCCTTCAAGTCGACAATACCGCGCAGCAGCTCCACCGGCAGCGGGAAGACGATGGTCGAGTTCTTGTCGCTGGCGATGTTGCTCAGCGTCTGCATGTAGCGCAGTTGCATGGCGCCACTCTGCCGGCCGAGTATCTCGGCGGCCTGCATCAGTTTCTCCGAGGCCTGCAGCTCGCCTTCGGCGTGAATCACCTTGGCTCGCCGCTCGCGTTCGGCTTCGGCCTGGCGGGCGATGGCGCGCACCATCGATTCGTTGATGTCGACGTGCTTGATCTCGACATTGGCGACCTTGATGCCCCAGGCGTCGGTCTGCGCATCCAGCACCTGCTGGATATCGGAGTTGAGCTGTTCGCGCTCGGCGAGCATCTGGTCCAGGTCGTGCTTGCCGAGCACCGCGCGCAGCGTGGTCTGCGCCAGCTGGCTGGTGGCGACCATGTAATCCTCGACCTGGATGATCGCGTTCTGGGGGTCGAGCACGCGGAAGTAGATCACCGCGTTGACCTTGACCGAGACGTTGTCGCGGGAGATCACATCCTGCGGCGGTACGTCGAGAACGATGGTGCGCAGGTCGACCCGCACCATCTGTTGCAGGCCGGGGATGATCAGGATCAGCCCCGGGCCCTTGACCCGCCAGAAACGGCCGAGCTGGAACACCACGCCGCGCTCGTATTCGCGCAGGATGCGAAAGGAAGAGACGAGCAACCCCAGAACGATGATCGCCAGTGCAATGAAGCTCAATTCGAAACCCATCAGTGACCTCCTTGAGGCGGTGGCTCATCCACCGCGCTGACCTGCAGATGCACGCCGTCGCGCGCAGTGACTCGTACCCGTTGCCCGGGGCGCAACGGCGCGGTGCCTTGCACCTGCCAGCGTTCGCCCTGCAGCGCTACCCAACCGGCGTGCGGATCGTCGTCGCGCACCGCAGCGACCGCCACCAGGCTGCCCACCACACCGCTGGCACCGGCCACCTGCTGACGGCGTCTAGCCCTGAGCGCCATGCCGACGATGGCCAGGACCAGCGCAGCGCTGATCAGCGCCAGGGTGACGATCAGCGCCAGCGGAATACCGAAGCCCGGCACATCGGTATCGATCAGGATCAGCCCGCCGAATACGAACGCCACCACCCCGCCGATGCCGAGCACGCCGAAGCTGGGCAGGAAGGCCTCGGCGGTGATGAAGGCAATGCCGAGCAGAATCAGCGCCACGCCGGCGTAGTTCACCGGCAGCAATTGCAGGGCGTAGAGCGCGAGCACCAGACTGATGCCGCCGAGCACGCCGCCAACGCCACTGCCGGGGTTGGCGAATTCGAAGAACAGCCCGTAGATGCCGATCATCATCAGGATCAGCGCCACGCTGGGGTTGGTGATCACCGCCAGCAGGCGAGTGCGCCAGTCCGGTGCGTGGCTGATCAGCGGCGCGCCGGCCGTGGCCAGGGTCTGCTCGACGCCTGCCGCCTGCAGGGTCTTGCCATCTAGCTGGCGCAGCAGATCGCTGGTATCGCCGGACAGATAGTCGATCACCTTGCGTTCCAGCGCCTCCTCGGCAGACAGGCTGACGGCTTCGCGCACCGCCTGCTCGGCCCATTCGGCGTTGCGTCCGCGCATATTGGCCAGCCCGCGAATGTAGGCCGCGGCGTCGTTGACCTGCTTGGCGGTCATGGCGTCGTCCGAGCCTCTTTGGTCTTGTGTCGGTTTGTTCGACTCGCTCTTGCCGTCTCCCTCGGGCGAGCCCGGCATGCCGATGGCCACTGGCGTGGCGGCGCCGAGATTGGTCCCCGGCGCCATGGCGGCCACATGGCTGGCGTAGAGGATGTAGGTACCGGCGCTGGCCGCCCGCGCGCCACCGGGTGCGACATGCGTTGCGACCGGAACGGGGCTGGCGAGAATCGCCTTGATGATGGCGCGCATGGAGCTGTCCAGGCCGCCGGGGGTGTCGATTTCGATCACCACCAACTGCGCGCCTTCGTCCACCGCCCTGGCCAAGCCGCGCACCAGATAATCGGCACTGGCCGGGCCGATCACGCCATCCACCTGCAAGCGCACCACTGCGCCCGGCGCCGCACTCACCCCCGCCGATCCGCAGAGGATCAGAGCGCACAGACACAGACGCAACCAGCCAGGTGACACGTTCGACTCCCAGGCCCGCGGTGGTACCGAAGATGTGGCAGCGGGACCTGACTGAGCATAGTCCAGGCCCTTCTGCGACTCCCTCGACCGGGCGAGCGGATGTGCTACAGGGCATGTACGAGCGGGTGAAGCGAGGCGCCAGGCATGGCTATTGGGTGCAGACGGATACCCAGCGGTCATGCAGTTCCGGTAGGCTGCTCGCGTCTACTTCCACCAGGTCACCTATGCCCCGCTCTCGCCTTCGCCACTCGCTGCGCCGTCTCTGGGCGCTGGACAAGTTCAGTGCCAGCCTGCGGGTATTCATCGCCCTGGCCGGCGCCCTCGCGTTGTGCTGGTGGCAGGGCTGGACGCACGGGCTGATCCCGCTCTTTCTCGGCATTATCGCCAGTGCGCTGACCGAGACCGACGACAGCTGGCAGGGCCGCCTCGGCGCGGTGCTGGTCACGTTGGGCTGCTTCAGTGCAGCGGCCTACGCTGTGGAGTTTCTCTTTCCCTACCCCTGGTTGTTCGTCATCGCCCTGGCACTGTCGGCGTTCTGCCTGACGCTGCTTGGCGCCCTGGGCGAGCGTTTCGCCACGCTCGGCTCCGGCACGCTGATCCTCGCCGTGTACAGCATGATCGGCGTCGAGCAACGCGGCGGTGTCGCCGGTCTATGGCTGGAGCCGTTGCTGCTGGTCGCTGGCGCGGCCTGGTACGGCCTGCTGTCGGTGATCTGGCATGGCCTGTTCGCCCATCAGCCGGTGCAGCAGAGCCTGGCCAGGCTGTTTCGCGAGCTGGGCAAGTACCTCAAGCTCAAGGCGGCATTGTTCGAACCGGTGCGCCAGCTGGACGTCGAGCAGCGCCGCCTGGAACTGGCGCAGCAGAACGGGCGCGTGGTATCGGCGCTCAACGCGGCCAAGGAGATCATCCTGCACCGGGTCGGCAATGGCCGTCCCGGGCCCAAGGTCAATCGCTACCTGAAGCTGTACTTTCTCGCCCAGGACATTCACGAACGCGCCAGCTCCTCGCACTACCCTTACAACGAGCTGGCCGAGGCCTTCTTCCACAGCGACGTGCTGTTTCGCTGCCAGCGCCTGCTGCGCCTACACGGCGAAGCCTGCGAACGCCTGGGCAGCGCCATCGAACTGCGCCAGCCCTTCGAATACCGCGAGCTGTGCAGCCAGGCGCTGGAAGATCTGCATGCCTCGCTCGACCATCTGCATCTGCAGAGCAACCCGGCCTGGCGCCGCCTGCTACGCTCGCTCGGCGCACTGGCCGGCAACCTCGCCAGCCTCGACCTGCTGCTGGGCAATGCCAGCAACCCCGATGCCCTGGCCGACGAACAGGACAGCAGCCTGCTCGATCGCGAACCGCATTCACTGCGTGAAGTGGCCGAGCGCATCGGCCAGCAGCTGACACCCACCTCGCTGCTGTTTCGCCACGCGCTGCGCCTGTCCATCGCCCTGGCCGCCGGTTACGGCCTGCTGCACCTGATTCATCCGACCCAGGGCTACTGGATTCTGCTGACCACCCTGTTCGTCTGCCAGCCGAACTACGGCGCCACGCGCCTGAAGCTGGTGCAGCGCATCGTCGGCACCCTGCTCGGCCTGGGGATAGGCTGGGCGCTGTTCGACCTGTTCCCCGATCCGCGTATCCAGGCGCTGTTCGCCGTGGTCGCCGGGGTCGCCTTCTTCGCCACACGCGCCACCCGCTACACCCTGGCCACGACGGCGATCACCCTGCTGGTGCTGTTCTGCTTCAACCAGGTCGGCGATGGCTATGGCCTGTTCCTGCCGCGCCTGGTCGACACCCTGCTCGGCGGCATGATCGCCGGGCTGGCAGTGTTCCTGATCCTGCCGGACTGGCAAGGCCGGCGCCTGGGCCGCATGCTCGCCGGCACGCTGAGCTGCAACAGTGCCTACCTGAGGCAGATCATCGCCCAGTACGCACGCGGCAAGCGTGACGACCTCGGCTACCGCCTGGCCCGACGCAACGCGCACAACGCCGACGCGGCGCTGTCCACCACCCTCGGCAACATGCTGATGGAGCCGGGCCACTTCCGTAAGGACGCCGACCTCGGCTTTCGCTTCCTGGTGCTGTCGCACACCCTGCTCAGCTACCTCTCCGCACTCGGCGCACATCGCGGCGAGCAGTTGCCGCAGGCGGCCCAGGCACAGCTGCTGGAACAGGCCGAAGCGCTGGCGAGCAGTCTCGATGAAATCGCCACTGGCCTGCGCGGGGAGCAACCGCTGGCCATTCACAGCGACGAGGAACAGGCCCTGGCGCAAAGCCTGGAGCAGATCGCCGATGACGTCGACGAACGCCAGCGTCTGGTGCAAACGCAGTTGGCGCTGATCTGCCGCCAGCTCGCGCCGCTGCGCACCCTGGCGGCGCACCTGCAGAAGGATCGCCACTAGCAGGCTCATGGGGCTTTCTGCCACTATCTGACGACGCCTATTTCCCAGGCCTTGCCCATGCCAGCCAACCGACACACCGCCCCTGCCTTTCCGGTCTCGTTGCCGGGTCTGCTGCTGGTGTGCTGCCTGCTGCTGGCCAGCCAGCTCTCCTTCGCTGCCACGCGTCTGGGCGACGCCAGCGCGGCGCAGGATCTTCATGGCCTGGTGGATTTTCTCGCCGATCCTCAGGGCACCCTGAGCCTGGACGACGTTCGCGCCGCCGACGCGCCATTTGAGTCCTCACTGAAGCGCCGCGATCTGAGCTTCGGTTATGTGCCGGGGGTGATCTGGCTGCGCCTGGCACTGCAATCGGACGCCCAGCAGACACGCGCCTGGCGCCTGGAGTTGAACTACGCCTCGCTGGATGAAGTGCGCCTGTACGACGTTGGCGCCGATGGCGTGCGCGAGTCACGCAGCGGCGATACCGTGCCCTACGCCGAGCGCGCCGTCGGTCATCGCTATCCGGTATTCGAGGTCACCCTGCAACCTGGCGAGCTGCGCACGCTGTACCTGCGCGTCGATTCGCGCGGCAGCATGACCCTCAGCGGCGCGCTGATGCCCGCGCGCGATTTCGAGCAGCACAGCCAGAACGGTTACCTGGTGCATGCCATCTACTTCGGCGTCCTGATCGCGCTGGGCCTGTACAACCTGCTGCTGTTTCTCGCCCTGCGCGAACGACCCTTCCTCAACTACGTGCTGTTCATGTGCGCCTTCGCCCTCAGCGTGCTCTCGCTCAACGGCCTTGGCGCGCAGTATCTGTGGTCCGAGGCTGCGCCCTGGAGCAACCGCATGCTGCCGGTCAGCCTGACGTCGGCGGCCCTGCTGTCGGTGATCTTCGCCCGCAGCTTCCTCGATACCCGTCAGTGGCTGCCGCGCTGGGACAGAGGCCTGCTGATACTGTGCATCGCTATCGGCGCCGCCGTGGTGGCGACAGTGCTACTGCCGGTACAGCGCGCGTTGCAGCTGATGTCGCTGACCGGGCTGGTCGCCACCCTGACGTTGCTGGTCACCAGCTTCGTCTGCGTCGGCTACCGGGTGCCCGGTGCGCGCCTGTTCGCCCTGGCCTGGCTGATGCTACTGACCGGCGCTGTGCTGCTGGCGCTGCGCAACTTCGCCTTGATCCCGTCGAACTTTCTAACCCTGTACGCCATGCAGATCGGTTCGGGGCTGGAGATGATCCTGCTGTCCTTCGCCCTGGCCGCGCGCTTCAACGAACTCAAGCGCCAGCGCGAGGCGGCGTTGCAACTCAATGAGCAGGTCCTGGCCAAGCGCGTCACCGAACGCACCCTGGCGCTGCAGCAGGCCAACCAGCGCCTCAGCGAACTGGCGCTGCAGGACCCGCTGACCGGCCTGGCCAATCGCACCGCGCTGCAGCAGCACCTGGAACAGGCCCTGGCACGCAGCCTGCGCCGTGACGAACTGCTCGCCGTGATGCTGATCGACCTCGATGGCTTCAAGCCGATCAACGATCAGCACGGCCACGGCTTTGGCGACCAGGTGCTGGCCGAGATCGCCAGACGCCTGCGCCAGTACATCCGCGACGCCGACCTGCCGGCGCGCCTGGGCGGCGACGAGTTCGTGGTGATCTGCGAGAACGTGCAGTCGGCCGAGGATGCCCAGGACCTGGCCAAGCGCTTGCTGGAAGGGCTGGACACGCCGATGTATCTAGAAGATCGTGCCGTACGCGTCGGTGCCAGCATCGGCATCGCCCTGACCCGCGGCGGCGACGATGCCACCACGCTGATTCGCCTGGCCGACGCGGCCATGTACCGGGCCAAGGCCGAAGGGCGCAACCGTGTACAACTGGCTACCCAAAATCCTTGAAGATGGGCATGGCCCATCGCCTCACCCGAACCGATAACGCTCCATGGACAAGAATCTGCTGCTGCAAGACGTGCTCACCCATCTGCAGGCCGACCTCGAGCAGGCCAGCCTCGCTGCCCTCACCGCCCATGAAGCGGCCACCCATGAAGAGAACGTCGCCGAGAACAAGTACGACACCCTGGGCCTGGAGGCCGCTTATTTGGCCAGCGGCCAGGCACGCCGAGTCGAAGAACTGCGCCAGACCCTGATCACCTGGCGCCAGTTGCGCCCGCGGCCATTCGACGAGGCGCAAGGCATCGAACTGGGTGCGCTGATTCTGCTTGCCAGCGAAGACGATCACCAGCAGTGGCTGTTTCTCGGCCCGCAGGGCGCTAGCATGAAGCTGCAGCATGCCGGGCAGAGCATCCAGGTACTGGGCAATGCTGCGCCGCTGGGGCGCCTGCTACTCGGCAAGCACCCCGGCGACGAAATCACCCTGCCGATGGGCCAGCGGCTGCAGACCTTCGAGGTCGTGATGGTCGAGTGAGCGGAACTATCCGGGCCAAAGCAGGGTAATTATCGATGACCCTTACGTTTGGAGAGTTCGTCATGGAAAACCCCGTGCACAGCCTGCCCGCGCTGTTCAAGCAGCTCGGCCTGCCCGACGATGCCGCCAGTATCAACGCCTTCATCAGCACCCATTCGCCGCTACCGGACGCCTGCAAGCTGTCCGAAGCCCCGTTCTGGACGCCTGCGCAGGCCGCGCTGCTGCGCGACGAGATTCTCGAGGACGCCGACTGGGCGCCAGTGGTCGACCAGCTCAACGTGCGCCTGCACAGCTGAGCTCGCGGGGCAGCGCACCGGCGGCTCAGTTAGCCGCCGTCATCTCGCGCCAGGTCAGGAACATGCGCAGGTCGAATTCGATCTGCGCGTAGCCCGGCAGCATATGGTCGCAAAGCTTGTAGAAGGCCTTGTTGTGCTCGGCCTCCTTCAGGTGCGCCAGCTCGTGCACCACGATCATTTGCAGAAAGGCCGGCGCGGCGTCGCGAAACAGCGAGGCGACGCGAATCTCCTTCTTGGCCTTGAGCTTGCCGCCCTGCACGCGCGAGATCGCCGTGTGCAGCCCCAAGGCGCGATGGGTGAGGTCGAGGCGATTGTCGTAGAGCACCTTGTCGATAGCCGGTGCGTTCTTCAGGTGTTCCTGCTTGAGCGCCATCACATAGCCGTACAGCGCCTTGTCGCTCTGCACTTCGTGTCGCCCCGGATAACGCTGCGCCAGGTAACCGCCCAACCGATCATCGGCGATCAGCTGGCGAACCTGCTGCTGCACGGCAACCGGATAACCCTGTAGATACTTCAACGATACGATCCCGCTTTCATCTGGACCGTCAGTGTACCGGATGGCGCATCACTCGCTGGGAACCACACGCAACAGACGCCCCTGCGGGTTATCGGTGAGCAGGTAGAGGGCGCCGTCCGGCCCACTGCGCACGTCACGAATACGCTCGTCCAGCTCTTCGAACAGCACCTCCTCACCGGCCAGCATGCCGTCGCGCACACGAATGCGGCGCACGCTGCGCTCGGCCAGGGTGGCGGCGAACAGATCGCCCTGCCACTCGGGGAACAGCTCGCCGCGATACAGCGTCAGGCTCGACGGCGCGACCGACGGCGTCCAGTGCAGCAGGGGGGCGGTCAGCCCCGGCAACTCGGTGTAGGGGCTGATCCGCGCGCCGGTGTAATCGATGCCGAAGGTCGCCAGCGGCCAACCGTAGTTGCTGCCAGCCTCGATCAGGTTGAGCTCGTCTCCCCCGCGCGGGCCGTGCTCGTGGCTGTACAGGCGGCCACTCTCGGCGTCGAAGAAGATACCCTGGACGTTGCGGTGGCCGAGGCTGTAGATCTCCGGCGCGGCCCCTTCTTGCTCCACAAGTGGATTGTCCTGCGGCACGCTGCCGTCGCGGTTCAGGCGCACGACTTTGCCCAGGTGATTGGCCGGGTTCTGCGCCTCCTCACGCCAGTCGAAGCCGTCGCCCAGGGTCAGCACCAGGGTCTTGTCAGCGAGAAAGGCGATACGCCCGCCATAGTGCGAAGCTCCGGCCTTGAGCGGCTGGGCGGTGAACAGCACCTCGAAGTCATGCAGCTCGTCGTCCACCAGGCGGGCACGGGCCAGGCGCGTGTTGTTAGCCTCCAGCGAGCCGTGCGCGTAGGTCAGGTACAGCCAGCGGTTTTCGCCGTAGTCCGGGTCCAGCGCCACCTCCATCAGCCCGGCCTGGGCCGCGATGAACGCCTCGGGCAGGCCCGCGACAGGTTCCGAGTCGACACTGCCGTCGGCCTCGATGATGCGCAGGCGCCCGACGCGCTCGGTGACCAGCATGCGCCCATCCGGCAGGAAGGCCATCGCCCATGGATTCTCCAGGCCTTCGCTGAAGGTCTCGATGCGGTAATCCAGCGCCAGCACGGGCGCACTGACGAACAGGGCGCCGAGCAATAGCGCGCGGGTACTTCTCAACATAGGCAACGCCTTGTCACAGGGAGTCGGAAGGGGTCGGGCGCGTCCGGTAGCGCACACGCCGGCCCAGCAGGCCGAACAGCAATGCGCCGACGCTGCCGCAGGCCATTAGCCCGAGCGTGCCGTACGGGCTGCGATCAGCGGCGATCAGCGTTGGCATCGGCGCAACGGCGTTGGCCAGCGCCAGTGCCGACCAGATGGCCAGCGCGCCCGCCAGAACGAAGATCAGCCAGCGCAGCATCGGCATACGTCGCGCACACCACATGGCCAACGGTAGGGCGACGAGAAAGCCCAGCGCACTGAGCAGGATAAAGGTGGGGGCGAAACCAAGCAGGTCGAGGCAGGTGGTGCCAACGCGCACATCCATTGGCACCGGCGCCCCCAGAGCCTGCAGGGCGGCAAGGTTGGTCTGGGTCTGGAAGATCGAGGCAAGCAGCGAAGCCAGCAACACGGCGAGGAGAAAGGCGAACAACAGGCGCGGCTTGCTGGACATGGATGACGGTTCCCGGAACGACAGTGCGCGAATTATGGCGCACCCCACCGACCGTTATTCCCTGGGTGTTTTACAGGGTTTTACCTGTGCCGGGTGTCGCCTCCACCCTCGCTTTTGAGCGGCGGCACGACGGATCGAAGTGCCAATGATAATGACTTTATATTGGCGCCAATAAGACGATGGACGGCTATCACGCTTTTGCCCCGGTTTCCGTTATAAAGCGCGCCACGAGCGCACTCGCCGCCCGTGAAGGCAGCCCTGCCACCCTTCTAGCTCGCGCGTCACCGGCTGGAACGCCAAGTAAGCCGTTACTGACTCCTGGATGAGATGTGCCCCCGACTGAAGTTTCCTTTTTCAGGAGCTTTTGAACATGATCGAACTCGCCATGTGGAATCTCAGCGTTCCAGTCGGCGTCCCCGCGACCACCATCGAGACCCGCGTTTTGACTGGTGGTTACCAGGATCACTATTTCCAGTCCAAGGAAGGCGCCATCTTTTTCTGGGCGCCGGTCAATGGCACCACGACCGAGAGCGCGAAATACCCCCGCACCGAACTGCGCGAAACCTTCGCCGACGGCCGTCTGCGCAACTGGACCTACCCGGAGGCGGACAATTTCCTGCGTGCGTCACTGAGCGTCAGCCAGGTGCCGTCCACCGGCAAGATCGTCATCGGCCAGATCCACGCGCTGAAAAGTTCCGAGCCGCTACTCAAGCTGGAGTACCAGTACAAGACCAAAACCGCCGACGGCAATATCGTCGCCAAGGTCCGTGTAACGCCAACGTCGGAGATTCAGGTGGTGAACATCGCCAGCGGCATCCGTCTGAACCAGCCGTTTCGCTACGTTATCAACCTGAAACCCGACGGCACCCTGGCCATCAGCCTCAACAGCATCAACTGGAACACCCGAGTGGAGCCGACCTGGGCGATCAAACCGCTTTACTTCAAGGCCGGGGTCTACACCCAGGACAACACCGGGTATGAAACCGAAGCCGGCGCCGCGCGCTTCGATCTGCTCAAGATCGAACACCGCTCGCTGGTGGGTGCCGCGAACTGACGCGACCTGAACGCACGCCATAAAAAAACGCCGCGGCTCCGTGAGGAACCGCGGCGTTTGCATGCAACGCGCCGGGCTTAGTTGACCTTGGCGTTCAGCTCGCCGCTGGCGTAGCGCTGGAACATGCCTTCCAGGGAGATCGGCTTGATCTTGGAGGCATTGCCAGCGGTGCCGAAGGCTTCGTAGCGGGCGATGCAGATGTCACGCATGGCGACGATGGTCTTGGCGAAGAACTTGCGCGGGTCGAACTCGCTCGGGTGCTCGGCCATCATGCGGCGGATGGCGCCGGTGGAAGCCAGACGCAGGTCGGTGTCGATGTTGACCTTACGCACGCCGTGCTTGATGCCTTCGACGATTTCCTCGACCGGCACACCGTAGGTTTCCTTGATGTCGCCGCCGAATTCGTTGATCACCTTCAGCCATTCCTGCGGAACGGAGGAGGAGCCGTGCATCACCAGGTGGGTATTGGGGATGCGCTTGTGAATTTCCTTGATGCGCTCGATGGAGAGCACGTCGCCGGTTGGCGGCTTGGTGAACTTGTAGGCGCCGTGGCTGGTGCCGATGGCGATGGCCAGGGCATCGACCTGAGTCTTCTTGACGAAGTCGGCGGCTTCTTCCGGGTCGGTCAGTAGTTGGCTGTGATCCAGCACGCCTTCGGCGCCGACGCCGTCTTCCTCACCGGCCATGCCGGTTTCCAGGCTACCCAGGCAGCCCAGCTCGCCTTCCACCGAAACGCCACAGGCGTGGGCGAACGCCACGGTCTGCTGGGTCACGCGGACGTTGTAGTCGTAGTCGGCCGGGGTCTTGCCGTCTTCCTTCAGCGAGCCGTCCATCATGACCGAGGAAAAGCCCAGCTGGATGGAGCGCTGGCACACGTCAGGGCTGGTGCCGTGGTCCTGGTGCATGCACACCGGAATGTGCGGGAATTCTTCGATGGCAGCCAGGATCAGGTGGCGCAGGAACGGCGCACCGGCGTACTTGCGGGCACCAGCGGAGGCCTGGACGATGACCGGCGAATCGGTCTTGTCGGCGGCTTCCATGATGGCGCGCATCTGCTCGAGGTTGTTGACGTTGAAGGCCGGCACGCCGTAGCCGAATTCGGCGGCGTGGTCGAGCATCTGGCGCATGCTGATAAGTGCCATGGTGTTTCTGTCTCCCGGTTTGGAGGTCGTTAATCGTGCAAGCCTGCCGCAGGGGCAGGCGTTGTTCAAGTTTCGTGAAGCTGGGACACGCCCGCCGCTCTCGCCTCGGCATCACCGAGGATGTTACGGAGCCTTGCAGCCGCGGCCTATCAGGTCATCGGTGGCCGTCCAGTAGACCAGACCTTCCTCACCCTTGGTGTGGAAGGATAGACGCCCATCGCTGTACAGCGCGCCGGAGGCGGCCGGCTCCTGAGTCAGGCGATAGACGATGTCGTCACCGCCCAGGCGCACGTCCACCTGATCGAAGCTGCCATTGGCGAAGCGCCACTGGACTTCGGCCTGGCTGTCGCACACCCAGCGATTCCACTGATCCGGCGCGGCCGGCTGGTTGCTGCAGGCTGCCAGCAGCAGGGCGATGGCAGCGAGCCCCGCCAGTTTGATCCCGCTCAATTACCTCTCCTCGTCAGCAACGCTGTTCCGGCGCCGGGCCAGTAGGCTGGCCAGTGCTTTGCTCGACACGCTGATCATCCTGAGTGGTCGGGGTTTCGATCTGCGCAGGGCTGAAGACCTCGCAGGCCGCCTCCCGACCACCGCCGGCACAACCGGCCAGCAACATACCAATCACGCTCAATGCGGCTAACTTGTCCATGACACGACTCCTTGTACGATGATCCGGTTTTCTACAGACCACCCGTTCGCGTCAGGGTTTAATCAGCCGGGGCGCTGGGTGACACCCATCACCCTGGCTCGCCTTTATTGTGCGCGCTGCTCCAGCACTTCCACGGCCGGCAGTACCTTGCCCTCGACGAACTCGAGGAACGCACCGCCACCGGTGGAAATGTAGGAAATCTTCTCGCCCACGCCGTACTTGTCGATGGCCGCCAGGGTGTCGCCACCGCCAGCGATGGAGAACGCCGGGCTCTCGGCAATGGCCAGGGCCAGGGCCTTGGTGCCGTTGCCGAACTGGTCGAACTCGAACACGCCGACCGGGCCGTTCCACAGAATGGTCTGCGAGGCCTTGAGCATCTCGGCGAACTGTTTGGCAGTCTGCGGGCCGATGTCGAGGATCATGTCGTCTTCAGCGACGTCCTGAACCGACTTGACGGTGGCTTCGGCGTCTTCGGCGAAGGCCTTGGCCACCACCACATCGACCGGCAGCGGTACGCTGACCTTGGCCGCGATGGCCTTGGCGGTGTCGACCAGATCGGCCTCATACAGCGACTTGCCCACCGGCAGGCCGGCAGCAGCGAGGAAGGTGTTGGCGATGCCGCCACCGACGATCAGCGAATCGCAGATGTCCGCCAGCGAGTTGAGCACGTCGAGCTTGGTCGACACCTTGGAGCCGGCGACGATGGCCAGCATCGGCCGGGCCGGCTTGTCCAAGGCCTTGCCCAGGGCGTCCAGCTCGGCAGCCAGCAGCGGGCCGGCGCAGGCGACCTTGGCGAACTTGGCCACGCCGTGGGTCGAGCCCTGGGCGCGGTGGGCAGTACCGAAGGCGTCCATCACGAACACGTCGCACAGGGCGGCGTACTGCTGGGCCAGCTCGTCGCTGTTCTTCTTCTCGCCCTTGTTGAAACGCACGTTCTCCAGCAGCACCAGCTCACCGGCCTTGACCTCGACACCACCGAGGTAGTCCTTGACCAGCGGTACTTCGCGGCCGAGGGCCTTGCTCAGGTAAGCGGCGACGGGCGCCAGGCTGTCTTCCTCGCTGTAGACACCTTCTTCCGGGCGCCCGAGGTGCGAGCAAACCAGTACGGCCGCGCCTTTTTCCAGCGCCAGCTTGATGGTCGGCAGCGAGGCGAGGATACGCGCGTCGCTCTTGACCACACCGTCCTTCACCGGGACGTTGAGGTCTTCGCGGATCAGCACGCGCTTACCGTTGAGGTCGAGGTCGGTCATCTTCAGAACGGTCATGGATCAGTCCTTCACAAAGGCTGGTTGCAAGGGGGAAGTGGATACAGCGAGAAAATGTTCGGCGACATCGAGCATGCGGTTGGCGAAGCCCCACTCGTTGTCGAACCAGGCCAGCAGATTGACCAGGCGCGGGCCGGACACGCGGGTCTGGCTGCCGTCGACGATGGCCGAGTGCGGGTCATGGTTGAAGTCGCAGCTGGCATGCGGCAATTCGGTGTAGGCCAGCAGTCCCTTGAGCGGGCCGCTTTCCGCTGCCAGGCGCAGCACACGGTTGATCTCTTCTGCCGAGGTGTCGCGCGCGGTCTGCAGGGTAATGTCCAGGCAGGAGACGTTGACCGTCGGCACGCGGATGGCCTTGGCCTGGATGCGCCCGGCCAGCTCTGGCAGCAGGCGCTCGATACCACGGGCCAGCCCGGTGGATACCGGGATCACCGACTGGAAGGCCGAGCGCGTGCGGCGCAGGTCTTCGTGGTGATAGGCATCGATTACGGGCTGGTCGTTCATCGCCGAGTGGATGGTGGTAATGGAGACGTATTCCAGACCCACCACCTCATCGAGAAGTTTCAACAGCGGTACGCCGCAGTTGGTGGTACAGGAGGCGTTCGACACCAGGCGCTCGGCGCCGCTCAGGCACTGCTGATTGACGCCGAAGACGACGGTGGCGTCGATATCCGCCTCGCTCGCCATCGGCTGCGACAGCAGTACGCGCGGTGCGCCGGCATCGAGGAAACGCTCGGCGTCGGCACGCGTGGTGTACTGCCCCGAGCATTCGAGCAGCAGGTCGATATCCAGCGCCGCCCAGTCGACGGCCTCCGGCTCGCTCTGACGCAACACCTTCACGCAGTCGCCGTTGATGTGCAGGCAGTCGCCATCGACCTTCACCTCGCCAGGAAAGCGCCCGTGGGTGGAGTCGAAGCGGGTCAGGTATTCGATGCTGGCCTGGTCGGCCAGGTCGTTGAGCGCGACGATTTCCAGGCTCGCGGCATTACCACGCTCGTGCAACGCGCGCAGCACGCAACGGCCAATACGGCCATAGCCGTTGAGGGCAACGCGATAGGGGCGATGGCGTGGCATAGGCGCTCACAAGGAAAGAGAAACCTGGCCGGCGAGCCCTGTGCGAGACCAGAGGTTCCGCGCAGTGCTCGCTTCCAAGAACGGTGCTTAGGCGTCGAGCAGCTCTTCGGCAGTGCCGATGATGTTCTCGACGGTGAAGCCGAAATGCTCGAACAGCTGACCGGCAGGCGCCGACTCGCCGTAGGTGTCCATGCCGATGATGCAACCTTCGAGGCCGACGTACTTGTACCAGAAGTCAGCGTGGGCGGCTTCGATGGCGATCCGCGCGGTGACCTGCAGCGGCAGTACGGACTGCTTGTAGGCGGCGTCCTGCTGGTCGAAGACGTTGGTCGACGGCATCGACACCACGCGCACCTGGCGACCCTGCTCGCTCAGCTTGTCGGCGGCCTGGATGGCCAGGCCGACTTCCGAGCCGGTGGCGATCAGGATCAGCTCCGGCTCGCCGGCGCAGTCCTTGAGCACGTAGCCGCCGCGACTGATGGCCGCTTCGGTTTCATGGTCGCGCAGGTTATGCGGCAGGTTCTGGCGCGAGAAGATCAGCGCGCTCGGGCCGTCCTTGCGCTCGACCGAGTGTTTCCAGGCCACCGCGGCTTCGACGGTATCCGCCGGGCGCCAGGTGTCCAGGTTCGGCGTGGTGCGCAGGCTGGTCAGTTGCTCGACCGGCTGGTGGGTCGGGCCGTCTTCACCGAGGCCGATGGAGTCGTGGGTGAACACGTAGAGCACGCGCTGCTTCATCAGCGCCGACATGCGCACCGCGTTGCGCGCGTATTCCATGAACATCAGGAAGGTCGCGCCGTAGGGGATCAGGCCGCCGTGCAGGGCGATGCCGTTCATGATCGCGCTCATGCCGAATTCGCGTACGCCGTAGTACATGTAGTTGCCCGAGGCATCTTCGGCGACCACCGGCTTGCAGCCCTTCCACAGGGTCAGGTTGGAACCGGCCAGGTCAGCCGAGCCACCCAGCAGCTCCGGCAGCAGCGGGCCAAAGGCGTTCAGGCAGTTCTGGCTGGCCTTGCGGCTGGCGATGGTTTCGCCCTTCTCGGCGACGGCGCGGATGAACTCGCTGGCCTTTTCGGAGAAATCGGCTGGCAGCTCGCCTGCCATACGGCGCACGAATTCGTTGGCCAGCTCAGGGTAGGCGGCGGAGTAGGCAGCGAAGCGCTGATCCCACTCGGCTTCGGCAGCCAGACCGGCTTCCTTGGCATCCCACTCGGCATAGATGTCGGCCGGGATTTCGAACGGCGCGTGGTTCCAGTTCAGGGCAGCGCGGGTCAGGGCGATTTCGTCGTGGCCCAGAGCGGCGCCGTGGGATTCTTCCTTGCCCTGCTTGTTCGGCGAACCGAAGCCGATGATGGTCTTGCAGCAGATCAGCGTCGGACGGTCGCTGGACTTGCGCGCGGTGTCGATGGCCATCTTGATTTCGTCGGCATCATGGCCGTCGACGTTGCGGATCACCTGCCAACCGTAGGCTTCGAAGCGTGCCGGGGTGTCATCGGTGAACCAGCCGTGCACTTCGCCGTCGATGGAGATGCCGTTGTCGTCGTAGAAGGCGATCAGCTTGCCCAGGCCCAGGGTGCCGGCCAGCGAGCAGACTTCATGGCTGATACCTTCCATCATGCAGCCGTCGCCGAGGAACACGTAGGTGTGGTGATCGACGATGTTGTGGCCGTCGCGGTTGAACTGCGCCGCCATGATCTTTTCCGCCAGGGCGAAGCCCACGGCGTTGGCGATGCCCTGGCCGAGCGGGCCGGTGGTGGTCTCGACGCCTGGCGCATAGCCGAACTCCGGGTGGCCCGGGGTCTTGCTGTGCAGCTGGCGGAAGTTCTTCAGGTCGTCGATCGACAGGTCGTAGCCGGTCAGGTGCAGCAGCGAGTAGATCAGCATCGAGCCGTGGCCGTTGGACAGCACGAAGCGGTCACGATCAGCGAAGTTCGGGTTGGCCGGATTGTGCTTCAGGTAGTCGCGCCACAGCACTTCGGCGATGTCCGCCATGCCCATGGGGGCACCGGGGTGGCCGCTGTTGGCTTTCTGCACAGCATCCATGCTGAGGGCACGAATGGCATTGGCTCGCTCACGACGGCTGGGCATCGCTGAATCTCCTACGGGGGCTGCTTCTGAATGAAGGGGGCGAAAAAAGGCGTGTATTTTCGCCCAGCCGGGCCCCGCGGAGCAATGACAGATGGTCGTAGAGCCGAAATCAGCCCGCCTGTTTCGCTTGGAACACTCTGCGCAAGGCTGTTTGCCAGGCCCACCGCCGCCCCGTGCCAGCATGACCGGCGTGCACTGTAACGCCTGGGCGCCAACCCACCCCGAGCCAATATCAAAACTTTTTGATATTGGTATTGCTGTATGAAAAATGACCGACTAGACTGCGCCGCATGACCCTGCGCGCACCTCAACTGGAATTCGACCCTTGCGATGAACTCGCCGCCCTGTGCAAGGCCGGCGGTGATGCACTGCGGCTGAACGTGCTGCGCGCGCTGAGCAACGACTCGTTCGGTGTGCTGGAGTTGGCGCAAATCTTCGCCATCGGCCAGTCGGGCATGAGCCACCACCTCAAGGTGTTGGCCCAGGCTGGACTGGTGGCCACGCGCCGCGAAGGCAACGCCGTCTTCTACCGTCGCGCCCTGCCCAACGGCCGCCTACACGCTGCCCTGCTGGAGGACATCGACGAACTGCCGCTGCCCGGCGACGTGCAGGCGCGCATTGCCACCGTGCATCAGCAGCGCGCCACCGTCAGCCGCGACTTCTTCGCACGCATGGCCGCCAGTTTCCAGGCCCAGCAGGACCTGATCGCCGGCCTGCCGCAGTACCGCGACAGCCTGCTGGCCCTGCTCGATGCCCTGCATTTCACGCCGAGCGCCACGGCGCTGGAAATCGGCCCGGGCGACGGCGCCTTCCTACCCGAGCTGGCGCGGCGTTTCGCCCAGGTCACGGCGCTGGACAACAGCCCGGCTATGCTCGAACTGGCCAGCCAGCGTTGCGCTGCCGAAAACCTGCATAACGTCGAGCTGAAGCTGGCCGATGCGCTACAGGACGAACAACGGCCGGCAGACTGCGTGGTGCTGAACATGGTGCTGCATCACTTCGCCACGCCGGCCGAGGCCTTTCGCAAGCTGGCCGGGCTGGTCGCCCCAGGTGGCAGCCTGCTGCTCAGCGAGCTGTGCAGCCATGACCAGAGCTGGGCCCGCGAAGCCTGTGGCGATCTGTGGCTCGGCTTCGAACAGGAAGACCTGGCGCGCTGGGCGACGGCCGCCGGCCTGACGCCCGGCGAAAGCCTGTACATCGGCCTGAAAAACGGCTTTCAGATTCAATTACGGCACTTTGCCAAACCCGACGCGCACAGCGCCTTCAGCCTCCGGCAAGAAAGGAACCGATAGATGAGCGAATATTCCCTGTTTACCTCCGAGTCCGTGTCCGAGGGGCATCCGGACAAGATCGCCGACCAGATCTCCGATGCGGTGCTCGACGCCATCATCGCCCAGGACAAGCACGCCCGCGTGGCCGTGGAAACCCTGGTCAAGACCGGCGTGGCCATCGTCGCCGGTGAAGTGACCACCAGCGCCTGGGTCGACCTGGAGCAGATCGTCCGCGACGTGATCTGCGATATCGGCTACACCAGCAGCGATGTCGGCTTCGACGGCGCCACCTGCGGCGTACTCAACATCATTGGCAAGCAGTCCCCGGACATCAACCAGGGCGTCGACCGCGCCAAGCCGGAAGACCAGGGCGCTGGCGACCAGGGCCTGATGTTCGGTTACGCCAGCAACGAGACCGACGTACTGATGCCGGCACCGATCTGCTTCTCGCACCGCCTGGTCGAGCGTCAGGCCGAGGCGCGCAAGTCCGGCCTGCTGCCGTGGTTGCGTCCGGATGCCAAGTCCCAGGTCACCTGCCGCTACGAAAACGGCAAGGTCGCGGCCATCGACGCGGTCGTGCTGTCCACCCAGCACAACCCGGAAGTGAAATACGACGACCTGCGCGACGGCGTGATGGAACTGATCGTCAAGCACGTGCTGCCGGCCGAGCTGCTGCACAAGGACACCCAGTTCCACATCAACCCGACCGGCCAGTTCATCATCGGCGGCCCGGTGGGCGACTGCGGCCTGACCGGGCGCAAGATCATCGTCGACAGCTACGGCGGCATGGCCCGTCACGGCGGCGGCGCCTTCTCCGGCAAGGACCCGTCCAAGGTCGACCGCAGCGCCGCCTACGCCGGCCGCTACGTGGCCAAGAACATCGTTGCCGCCGGCCTGGCCGAGCGCTGCGAGATCCAGGTGTCCTACGCCATCGGCGTGGCCCAGCCGACCTCCATCTCGATCAACACCTTCGGCACCCACAAGATCGCCGAAGAGAAGATCATTCAGCTGGTGCGTGAAGTGTTCGACCTGCGTCCCTACGCCATCACCCGCATGCTCGACCTGCTGCACCCGATGTATCAGGACACCGCCGCCTACGGCCACTTCGGCCGCACGCCCGAGTCCAGGACCGTCGGCAACGACAGCTTCACCACTTTCACCTGGGAACGCACCGACAAGGCTGCCGACCTGCGCGCCGCTGCCGGCCTGTAAGACCCTCAGGCGTCACTCGAAGCCCCGCCCAGCGCGGTAACGCTGCTCATTCAAGGCAGCACGCGCTTGGCGCCTCCTCTCCCACTATGGGAGAGGGCCGGGGAAGAGGCTACCGCTCTTGTGGGAGCGGACTTGTCCGCGAAAGGGGTGAAGAAGAAACATCGCAGCCAAGCCTCCCCCACCGTTCGCAGCCCGGATTGCATCCGGGCTACGCGACTGGTTCCCCCTAACCACTGATGGCAAAAGCAGCAGTTCTTGTGGGAGCGGACTTGTCCGCGAACGGGATGGAAAAACAACGCGGCCAAGGCCGCTACCACAGTTGCTCAGCTCCGCCCAATCAGAGCGCTTCACCCGCGCCTGAGTGTACGGGGCTTTTTCATTGCCGAAGCGGAACCGACGCAGGCGACGAATTGGTCTAGTCTGAAGTTTACCTCCCCAAGCACGGATGCTTGCCATGAAACGCTGGATCGCGCTGCTGCTGTTCCCATTCACCGCCCAGGCGTCCCTCTGCCCCGACTGGCCGGCCAGCCGCGCCAAGACCGAACTCTTTGCCCTTGGCCAGCAGATCGCCGAATGGGACGACGCCTACCACAACCAGGGCCGCTCGCTGGTCGCCGATGAGATCTATGATCAGGCTCGCGAGCGCCTGCAATCCTGGCACCAGTGTTTTCCAGGCGCTCTCGACCCCCTGCCGGAACCGCTGGCGGGCAGCACGGGCAAGCTCGCTCACCCGGTGGCACAAACCGGTCTGCGCAAGCTGAACGACGCGGCGGTAGCCGAATGGATCGCCAGCCGCGATGACCTGTGGATTCAGCCCAAAGTCGATGGCGTCGCAGTCACGCTGGTCTACCGCAACGGCCTGCTTCAGCAAGCCATTAGCCGCGGTGACGGACGCCAGGGACAGGACTGGACGGCCCGCGCCCGGCAATTGCCAGGTGTACCGAGTCAATTGCCGGAGCCACTCGACGCCGTGCTGCATGGCGAGCTTTACTGGCGCCTGGACGATCACGTGCAAAGCCGTGACGGTGGCGCTGGTGCGCGGGGCAAGGTTGCCGGCCTGATGGCGCGACAGACCCTGGACGAGCACGAGACTGACGCCGTCGGCCTGTTCGTCTGGGACTGGCCGGACGGCCCCGAGCAGATGCCCGAGCGCCTGCGAGCCCTGCACAGGCTCGGCTTCAGCGACAGCCCGCATTACACGCAGGCGTTGCAGAGCCCGGACCAGGCCAGCCACTGGCGCCGACGCTGGTTCGATCAGCCGCTGCCATTCGCCAGCGACGGCGTGGTGCTGCGCCAGGGCGCGCGCCCCTCTGGCGAACGCTGGCAGGCCGAGGCGCCGCATTGGGCAATCGCCTGGAAATACCCGGCCAGCCAGGCGCTGGCCGTGGTCCAGGCGGTGGACTTCAGCATCGGCCGCACGGGGCGCATCACGCCGATCCTGCGCCTGCAGCCGGTCGACCTCGATGAACGACGCATCAGCCGCGTGGCCCTGGGTTCGCTGCAAGCCTGGGAGAACTTGGACATACGCCCGGGCGATCAAGTGTCGATACGCCTGGCGGGCCTGACCATTCCACGCCTCGACCAGGTGATCTGGCGCAGCCCTGAGCGCGCAGAGGTGCACGCGCCCGATCCTGGCCGCTACCACGCCCTGAGCTGCTGGCGACTGAGCGCTGAATGTCAGCAGCAGTTTCATGCCCGACTGAACTGGCTCGCCGGCAAACGGGGTCTTAACCTGCCAGGCGTCGGACCGGGCACCTGGAATACGTTGCTGGCCGGCGAGCAACTGCATGGCCTGCTCGACTGGCTGGAGCTCGACAGTCAGCAACTGCAGCTACTGCCGGGGATCGGCCCACGGCGCGCCGCGCAGTTGCAGCAGGCCTTTGCCAAAGCCCAGCAACGCTCGATGCAGCAGTGGCTGCTGGCACTTGGCGTGCCGCCGGGTCTGCAGTTACGCGAGGAGGATGACTGGCCAGCGCTGCTGTCTCGCAGCCAGGAGGACTGGCTGCAACATCCGGGCGTCGGCCCGAAGAGCGCCGAGCGCCTGCAAGCCTTTTTCAGCCATCCGGAGGTGCAGCGCCTTGGCGAGCGATTGCAGCGGGCCGGCGTTGCCGGCTTCGAGCCAGCGCCACATCCACCGCGCAGTTGATCCAGGTCAGGCAATGGCTCAATCGGGTCGAACCTCGCGCGACCGTCAAGGTCACTTCGAAAGAGACCCAAGGAGAAAGATCATGATCCGTCATACCGCTTTGTTCGGCCTGCTGCTGGCCGCCAATCTGAATGCCATGCCGTTGCTCGCCGCCGACGGCGAAGGTGGCTGCGCCGTCAAACGCCAAGTGCTTCAGGAGAAGATCGACGCCGCGCAGCAGAGCGGCAATACCAGAGAACTGGATGGGCTGCGGCGAGCACTGGGCAACGTCGATGCCCATTGCGAAGACGCTTCGCTGCATGAGGAGCGCCTGGCTAGCGTCAAGGAAGCGCGTGAGGAAGTGCAGGAGCGCGAAAAGGATCTGCGCGAAGCCATGGGCACGGGCGATCAGGAGAAGATCGCCAAGCGTCAGGCCAAGCTGGCCGAAGCGCGCGCCGAACTGCAGCAGGCCAAAGCCGAAGCGAGCGTCGATCAGTAAGCGCGGAACGCCTTGTGGCAGGCCTCGCAGCTATCCTCGACGGCCTGTACCGCAGGCTCCAACTCGGAGCGGCGTAGCGGCGGCGTGGTCGTCGCCTGCACCAGTGCAGCGGTGGCCTGCTCCAGATCGCGCGCCATTTTCTGAAACTGCTCCTGGCGCTGCCAGACGTCCGGGCTGGCCTTGCTGCGCTCGTCGTCGGCCACCGAGGGGAAATGCTGCCAGGGCTCGCGCGACAGCCTATCGAGCTCGGCAGCGCCGCTGATGAAGGCAGCTTCGTCGTAGGGAATGCGATTGCGCAGCATGCCGCCGAGGTCTTCGCTGACCTTGAGCATCTGCTTGAACAACGCCTGGCGCTTACCCAACGGCGACTCGGGATCGACCCCGCCACACGCGGCCAATGTCACGCAGACGCAGGTGAGGAGGAGTTTCTTTAGGACCATCGAACGACTTCCCAGGGTGACAAGGGGCCGCCAGTATCGCGGCTCGCTCCGGTCGGGCCAAGCGACCTCTTGTCACAACGGCTGTCTTTCGCGTCCTTCGGTCAGCCAGGGTTCAGGTACGGAAACGCCCCAACTGACTGTTGAACCGAGGAAACTGGCAGTCGCCGCTCCGGATAGGAACCAGGACGCACCCGCAGGCGCGGACCATGGAGGCTCCGCAGCCGGTAAAGGGGTGCGCAGCCTCTCCCTAACGAGGGCGGCAGCCGCTGCTGATTCGCCAGTCAGGCCGCCAGCCTTCCCTCCGCCAATGCCATGGAGGCCGCGAGCATGGCGCGTAGTAGCACTGCGCAGCCTGCGGCGAGGTCAGCCGGAGCGGCGTTCTCGATTTCGTTGTGGCTGATGCCTCCTTCGCACGGCACGAAGATCATCCCGGCCGGGCCCAGCTCGGCGACGAAGATCGCGTCGTGTCCGGCGCCACTGACGATGTCCATATGCGACAAGCCCAGTCCCGCCGCCGCGCTGCGCACTGCCTCGACGCAACCCTGATCGAAATACAGCGGTGGAAAGTCTGCAGTCGGCGTCAGTTCGAAGCTGAGCCCATGCTTGGCGCAGGTCGCCTCGATCACGCCGCGCACCTGCGCGATCATCGAATCCAGGCGCGCCGGCTCGAGATGGCGGAAGTCCAGCGTCATGCGTACCTCGCCGGGAATCACATTGCGCGAGCCAGGGTACGCCTGCAGGCAACCGACGGTGCCGCAAGCATGCGGTTGATGCTCGAGCGCCACCCGATTGACCGCCGCGACCACGGCCGCAGCGCCGACCAGGGCATCCTTGCGCAGGTGCATCGGGGTCGGCCCGGCGTGGGCTTCGACACCCTTCAGGCTGAGGTCGAACCACTTCTGCCCGAGCGCGCCAAGCACCACGCCGATGGTCTTTTCTTGATCTTCGAGAATCGGCCCCTGCTCGATGTGCGCTTCGAAGTAGGCGCCCACGGGATGACCGCTCACCGCCCGCGGGCCGGCGTAGCCAATGGCATTGAGTGCCTCGCCGACGCTGACGCCTTCCGCGTCACGCTTGGCCAGGGTTTCTTCCAAGGTGAATTTTTCAGCGAAGACCCCCGAGCCCATCATGCAGGGGGCGAAGCGCGAGCCTTCCTCATTGGTCCACACCACGACTTCCAGCGGCGCTTCGGTCTGCACGCCCAGGTCATTCAGGGTACGCAGCACCTCGACGCCGGCCAGCACGCCAAAGCAACCGTCGAACTTGCCACCGGTGGGCTGGGTATCGATATGGCTGCCGGTCATCACCGGTGGCAGGGCGGAGTTGCGCCCGGGGCGACGAGCGAAGATGTTGCCGACGCCGTCCACCGTTACGCTGCAGCCTGCGTCCTCACACCAGCGTACGAACAGGTCGCGCGCCTGGCGATCGAGGTCGGTCAGCGCCAGGCGACATACCCCGCCCTTGACGGTGGCCCCGAGCTGCGCAAGCTCCATCAGTGATTGCCACAGCCGCTCGCCGTTAATGTGCGACTGGCTGGATTGCAGAACCTCGGTGGCAGTGTTCATGGTCATTTCCTCGGCCTCTCTGGTTGTCTGAGACGCGCATCAGGGCGCGTCCTCCGGGTCACGCTGCTGTTGCCTTAAACCGGCGCCTTGGCTACCACCGGCCTTGTGCTACGCAGGCTGCACAAGCCGAAATAGATCAAGCCGCCCAGGAAGGAGCCGGTAAACCAGCCGTAGTCGTAGAACCAGCTGAACGAGCTGCTGCCGAGCGACAGCAGGGTCAGCGCGACCGGCACGGCGAAAGCGGCGAAGCCCGTCCAGTTCCACGCCGGATAAACGTCATCGTGGTAAAGGCCAGCCAGGTCCAGCTGTTGCTTCTTGATCAGGAAGTAGTCGACCACCATGATCCCGGCAATCGGCCCCAGTAGGCTGGAGTAACCCAGCAGCCAGTTGGAATACACGCTCTCCAGGCTCAGCTCGGAAACCAGCAGGCCAAGTTTCTTCAGCAGTTCATGGGCCATCAGGCCGAGACCGATCAGGCCGGTGAGGATCACCGCCTTGGTGCGATCGATCAGCTTGGGCGCGATGTTCTGGAAGTCGTTGGTCGGTGAAACGATGTTCGCCGCAGTATTGGTCGACAAGGTCGCGACGATGATCAGCGCCATCGCCAGGGCGACCCAGCCAGGGCTCTGGATATGCCCGATCAGACTGACGGGATCGGCTACCGTCTGCCCCACCAGCGATTCCGAAGCGGCGGTCATCACCACGCCGAGCGCAGCGAAAAGGAACATGGTCAGCGGCAGGCCAAAGATCTGCCCGAGAATCTGGTCTTTCTGGCTCTTCGCGTAGCGGCTGAAATCCGGAATGTTCAGCGACAGGGTGGCCCAGAAACCGACCATGGCGGTCAGCCCGGCGAGGAAGTAGCCGATGACGCTGGCGCCTTCCGGGCGATTGGCCGGCCGCGCCAGCAGCTCGCTCATCGACACATTGGGCAGTGCCCATACCAACAGCCCCGCCCCAACCAGCACCAGCAACGGCGCCGACAGGGTTTCCAGCCATTTGATCGACTCGGCGCCACGCAGCACGATCCATAGGTTGAGTACCCAGAAGATCATGAAGCCGATCACTTCGCCGGTACCGCCGAGCGCTTTCCAACCGTCGAAGATCGAGCCCAGCAACAGGTGAATGGCCAGGCCTCCGAACATGGTCTGGATGCCGAACCAGCCGCAGGCCACTACGGCGCGGATCAGGCAAGGCACGTTGGAGCCGAGTATGCCGAACGAGGAGCGCAGCAATACCGGGAACGGGATGCCGTACTTGGTGCCGGCGAAGGCATTGAGGGTCAGCGGGATCAGCACCACCACGTTGGCCAGCAGAATCGCCAGCAGCGCCTCGCCCACCGACAGGCCGAAATACGCGGTGAGCACGCCACCCAGGGTGTAGGTGGGCACGCAGATCGACATGCCGACCCACAACGCGGTGATATGCCACTTGTTCCAGGTTCGCTGATGCACCTTGGTCGGGGCGATGTCGTGGTTGTAGCGCGGGCTGTCCAGTACGTCGCTGCCAGCGTTCAGCTCATACAAGCCCTCCCGCTCGGTCACTTCCGATCTGTTCTGCTGCATGGGCCTCTCCAGTATTTTTCTGATTGTTAGCGCATCGGGCTAATTCGATGGCCGGAGTTCAGGAACCGGCCAGCACGGAGGCAGCACCACTCAATAAGCGTGCCGCATTTCCCCGCCGGGCCTGCATCCTCTCTGCTTGAAGACACTAAACAACTGATCTGAAAACGCTTTATCTGAAGCCACCGACTTCGCCTGCACAATCCCCTTGCGATCCTCGGAGCAGCCTGTCCTGTCAGTCAGGTTTCAAACTGGTGCAGGCGAATTTTTTTCGCCGCCCCAAGGCCACTCGACGCCTTGGCACAAGCGGCTGATTTTCCATGAGAAATCTTGACGATATTGTCATTCTGTCAAGTGCGTCAAAATGGTGAGAGGCCTCACCATTTTGGTGATTTTTAATTATTTCCTTTATTTTTCAATAATTTACTAAGATTACAATTGTTCAAAAAATAATCTTGCCCAATCCATTTACTGCAACTAGATTCAATTCCTGTCACTGCTGACAGGAATAAAAAACTGTCCTCGTCAGCATCAGAAAGCCAAGAGCCGACACCCATCGGCCAGCCTGCGAGGAATCCATCATGTCGCTGTTGATCCGTGGCGCCACCCTGGTTACCCATGAGCGAAGCTACCGCGCCGATCTGCTCTGTGCAGATGGCCTGATCCAGGCCATTGGCGACAACCTCGATGCCCCGGCCGGCTGCCAGGTGCTCGACGGCAGCGGCCAGTACCTGATGCCCGGCGGCATCGACCCGCACACCCACATGCAACTGCCCTTCATGGGTACGGTGGCCAGCGAGGACTTCTTCAGCGGCACCGCTGCCGGCCTCGCCGGCGGTACTACCTCGATCATCGATTTCGTCATTCCCAATCCGCAGCAATCACTGCTCGAAGCCTTCCACACCTGGCGTGGCTGGGCAGAGAAGTCCGCGTCCGACTATGGTTTCCATGTCGCTATCACCTGGTGGAGCGAGCAGGTAGCCACCGAGATGGGCGAGCTGGTAACGAAGCATGGGGTCAACAGTTTCAAGCACTTCATGGCCTACAAGAATGCCATCATGGCCGCTGACGACACCCTGGTGGCCAGCTTCGAGCGCTGCCTTGAGCTAGGTGCAGTGCCCACTGTGCACGCGGAAAATGGCGAGCTGGTCTACCACCTGCAACAGAAGCTCCTCGCTCAGGGCCTGACCGGACCAGAGGCGCACCCGCTGTCGCGGCCCTCGCAGGTCGAGGGCGAGGCTGCCAGCCGCGCCATCCGTATCGCTGAAACACTGGGTACGCCGCTGTACCTCGTGCACGTCTCGACTCAGGAAGCCCTGGACGAAATCACCTACGCTCGAGCCAAGGGCCAACCGGTATACGGGGAAGTGCTCGCCGGCCATCTGCTGCTGGACGACAGCGTCTATCGCCACCCCGACTGGCAAACCGCTGCCGGCTATGTGATGAGCCCACCGTTCCGCCCGCGCGGGCATCAGCAGGCGCTGTGGCGCGGCCTGCAATCGGGCAACCTGCACACCACCGCCACCGATCACTGCTGCTTCTGTGCCGAACAGAAGGCCGCCGGCCGCAACGACTTCAGCAAGATTCCCAACGGAACGGCAGGAATCGAGGACCGCATGGCGGTGCTCTGGGATGAAGGGGTGAACAGCGGCAAGCTGTCGATGAATGACTTCGTTGCGCTGACCAGCACCAACACCGCGAAAATCTTCAATCTGTTCCCGCGCAAAGGCGCGCTGCAAGTCGGTGCCGATGCCGACCTGGTGCTCTGGGACCCGCAAGGCACCCGGACCATCTCAGCCAAGACCCATCACCAGCAGGTCGACTTCAACATCTTCGAAGGCAAGACCGTCCGCGGCGTGCCCAGCCATACCATCAGCGCCGGCAAGCTGGTCTGGATCGATGGCGAGCTGCGTGCCGAACGCGGCGCCGGCCGCTATGTCGAGCGACCGGCCTACCCGGCGGTGTTCGACCTATTGAGCAAGCGCGCCGAGCACAGCCGACCAACTGCCGTCGAGCGCTAGGCCGCGCGTAACGCCCACCATAGATGACTTAGCCACACCGGCCCATAGAGGCCGGACGGCCGCTTATCCGCTGTTAACTGCCGAATAAAAGCCACAAAACCGTGAGGCAATAACCGTGATAGACACCCTAAGCCATTTGCCGCGCCCGGATGCCGGGGCGGCCGAACTGGCCGATCGTTTCAGCGATCTGGCCCCGCCGCTCAACGCACGCCAGGCCGCCCTGGAAAGTGCCCGCTGCCTGTATTGCTACGATGCGCCCTGCATCAACGCCTGCCCCAGCGAGATCGACATCCCCTCGTTCATCCGCAATATCAGCCATGAGAACATCCAGGGCGCGGCCGAGAAGATTCTCTCGGCCAATATCCTCGGCGGCAGTTGCGCCCGCGTCTGCCCGACGGAAATTCTTTGCCAGCAGGCCTGCGTGCGCAACAACGCCCAGGAATGCGCACCGGTGCTGATCGGCCTGCTGCAACGGTACGCCATCGACAACGCGCAGTTCAGCGAACATCCGTTCCAGCGCGCCCCCGCCAGTGGCAAACGCATCGCTGTGGTCGGCGCCGGCCCGGCTGGCCTGTCCTGCGCCCACCGCCTGGCCATGCATGGCCATGAGGTGGTGATCTTCGAGGCGCGCGAGAAAGCCGGCGGCCTCAACGAATACGGCATCGCTGCCTACAAGCTGGTCGACGATTTCGCCCAGCGCGAGGTGGCGTTCCTTCTGCAGATCGGCGGCATCGAGATCCGCCACGGTCACCGGCTGGGCGATGACCTCAGCCTGAGCGCCTTGCATCAGCAGTTCGACGCGGTGTTCCTCGGCATCGGTCTGGCCGCCAGCAAACGCCTCGGACTGGCGGACGAAGAGGCGCCGGGCCTGCTCGCGGCCACCGAATACATCCGTGAACTGCGCCAAAGCGATGACCTGACCCAGCTGCCCGTGGCAGAGCGCTGCATCATTCTTGGCGCCGGCAACACCGCCATCGACATGGCGGTGCAGATGAGCAAGCTCGGCGCTCGCGACGTCAATCTGGTCTATCGCCGCGGCTTCGAGGAGATGGGTGCCACCGAGCACGAACAGGACATCGCCAAGGCCAACCAGGTACGGCTGCTGACCTGGGCACAGCCGGACGCGGTGCTGCTGAACGACCAGGGGCAGGTGCGCGGCATGCGCTTTGCCCGCACTCGCGTGGAGAACGGTCGCCTGCACAGCACCGGGCAGACCTTCGAGCTGCCCGCCGATGCCATCTTCACCGCCATCGGCCAGGCCTTCGCCGGCCAGGCGCTGAGCGACCCACTGGCCCGCGAGCTGAAACGCGAGGGCGAGCGTATCTGGGTCGATGCCCAGCTACGCACCAGCGTGCCCGGCGTGTATGCCGGAGGCGACTGCATCGCCCTAGACCAGGACCTCACCGTTCAGGCCGTGCAACACGGCAAGCTGGCCGCCGAGGCCATCCACTCTTATCTGATGCTCAATGTGGAGGCCGCGTAAATGGCCGATCTATCCATCGATTTCGCCGGAATCAAGGCACCCAACCCCTTCTGGCTGGCCAGCGCGCCGCCCACCGACAAGGCCTACAACGTCGTCCGTGCTTTCGAGGCCGGCTGGGGCGGTGTGGTCTGGAAAACCCTTGGCGAAGACCCTGCGGCAGTCAACGTGTCATCGCGCTACTCCGCGCACTTCGGCCCCAACCGCCAGGTGCAGGGCATCAACAATATTGAGCTGATCACCGACCGTTCGCTGGAAATCAACCTGCGCGAAATCACCCAGGTGAAAAAGGACTGGCCGGATCGCGCGCTGATCGTTTCGCTGATGGTGCCCTGCGTCGAAGAATCCTGGAAAGCCATCCTGCCGCTGGTGGAAGCCACCGGCTGCGACGGCATCGAGCTGAACTTCGGCTGCCCGCACGGCATGCCCGAGCGCGGCATGGGCGCGGCCGTCGGCCAGGTGCCGGAATACGTGGAGATGGTCACGCGCTGGTGCAAGACCTATTGCTCACTGCCGGTGATCGTCAAACTGACGCCGAACATCACCGACATCCGCACCTCCGCACGCGCGGCCCATCGCGGTGGCGCCGACGCCGTGTCGCTGATCAACACCATCAACTCCATCACCAGCGTCGATCTCGAGCGCATGGTCGCCCACCCCATAGTCGGCACGCAGAGCACCCACGGCGGCTACTGCGGCTCGGCAGTCAAACCCATTGCGCTGAACATGGTTGCCGAAATCGCCCGCGACCCCGAGACCCGCGGCCTGCCGATCTGCGGTATCGGCGGCATCGGCAGCTGGCGCGACGCGGCGGAATTCGTGGCGCTGGGCTGCGGCGCCGTGCAGGTATGCACGGCGGCCATGCTGCATGGTTTTCGCATCGTCGAGGAAATGAAAGACGGCCTCTCGCGCTGGATGGACAGCCAGGGCCATGCAAGCCTTGCGGACTTCTCCGGGCGCGCGGTGGGCAATACCACCGACTGGAAGTACCTGGACATCAACTATCAGGTCATCGCCCGAATCGACCAAGACGCCTGCATTGGCTGCGGCCGCTGTCACATCGCCTGCGAAGACACCTCGCACCAGGCCATCGCCAGCCTGGCCCAGGCCGACGGCACGCATAAGTACGAAGTGATCGACGCAGAATGTGTGGGCTGCAATCTGTGCCAGATCACCTGCCCGGTGACGGACTGTATCGAGATGGTGCCGCAGGATAGCGGCAAGCCCTTCCTTGACTGGAACCACGACCCGCGCAATCCCTATCGCGCGGCCTCGTGACCGGCAAGTGCGCCGTGCCCAGGAAGCCTTTGCGCGGCTTCGCTGGGCACGACGCACCCCGCCACGCGGTTACGGCTCCAGGCCTATACCGCGCAAGATCACGCTGGTCACGGTCTGCACCGCTCGTTCGAATTGCATGTCGGATAGCAACCGGTGCTCGTTGAGTACCGTCACCTGATGGCTGAAGTCGGCGTAATGCTGGGTCGAGGCCCAGATCATATAGAGCAGCGCCGAGGGCTCGACAGCCACGATGCGCCCCGTCTCGACCCACTGACGGATCTTCGCCTCCTTCATCTTCGCCCAGTCGTAAAGGCCCTCGTCGAGGGTGACGCCGAGCACCGGCGCGCCGTGGATAATCTCGTTGGCCCAGACCTTTGAGCCATACGGCCGGCTGCGCGAGTGGTTCATCTTGGCGCGAATGTAGCTGCTCAGAACCACGCGCGGATCATCGAACACCTCGAAGCACTGGGCGTCCTGTTTCCAGACTTCGAGCAGGTCGAGCAGCACGGCACGGTACAGCTCGTCCTTGGTGCTGAAATAGTAGTGCAGGTTCGAGCGCGGCAATTCAGCCAGCTCGGCGATATCGGCCATGGCGGTGCCGCCATAGCCTTTCTCGGCGAAGACCTTTTCGGCGGCCAGGAGGATCTTCTTGACGTTGCGGCGGCGAATTTCGATTTTGTGGTTGGCCATGGCCGATCCGTTGCGACTAGACCTGCCAAGGCTACCACCTGCGATGGTAACGGAGCGACGGAAAGCCTTGGGCTGCACGCCGCACGCAGCTATAATCCGCCAGTTTCAAACGACCGGCACAGCTCCGGTCGCTCCCGCCACCCGGTCGAGGGGCGCTGCAGCAGCCTGAAAGGCTGTCAGGCTCGCCCGGGGCGTTATCCAAACGCATCAACGGCGCCCATTCGCAGACAACGAATGGAGAGCTTTAATGAGCGCTTTCAACGACTACAAGGTCGCCGATATTTCCCTGGCCGATTGGGGCCGCCGCGAGCTGATCATCGCCGAATCCGAGATGCCGGCGCTGATGGGCCTGCGCCGCAAGTACGCCGCCAGCCAGCCGCTCAAGGGCGCGAAGATCCTCGGCTGCATCCACATGACCATCCAGACCGGCGTGCTGATCGAGACGCTGACCGCCCTGGGTGCCGAAGTGCGTTGGTCCTCCTGCAACATCTTCTCCACCCAGGATCAGGCCGCCGCCGCCATCGCCGCCGCCGGCATCCCGGTATTCGCCTGGAAGGGCGAGACCGAAGAGGAATACGAGTGGTGCATCGAGCAGACCATCCTCAAGGACGGCCAGCCGTGGGACGCCAACATGGTGCTGGACGACGGCGGTGACCTGACCGAAATCCTGCACAAGAAATACCCGCAGATGCTCGAGCGCATCCACGGCGTCACCGAAGAAACCACCACCGGTGTGCACCGTCTGCTCGACATGCTCAAGGCCGGCACCCTGAAAGTCCCGGCGATCAACGTCAACGACGCGGTCACCAAGAGCAAGAACGACAACAAGTACGGCTGCCGTCACAGCCTCAACGACGCCATCAAGCGCGGCACCGACCACCTGCTGTCGGGCAAGCAGGCGCTGGTCATCGGCTACGGTGACGTGGGCAAGGGCTCGGCCGCCTCGCTGCGTCAGGAAGGCATGATCGTCAAGGTTTCCGAGATCGACCCGATCTGCGCCATGCAGGCCTGCATGGATGGCTACGAGCTCGTATCGCCGTACATCGACGGCCGTAATGACGGCACCGACGCCTGCATCGACAAGGCGCTGCTGGGCAAGATCGACCTGATCGTCACCACCACCGGCAACGCCAACGTCTGCGACGCCGGCATGCTCAAGGCCCTGAAGAAGCGCGCCGTGGTCTGCAACATCGGTCACTTCGACAACGAGATCGACACCGCCTTCATGCGCAAGAACTGGGCGTGGGAAGAGGTCAAGCCGCAGGTGCACAAGATCCACCGCACCGGCGCCGGTCAATTCGATCCGGCCAACGACGACTACCTGATCCTGCTGGCCGAAGGCCGCCTGGTGAACCTGGGCAACGCCACCGGCCACCCGAGCCGCATCATGGACGGTTCCTTCGCCAATCAGGTGCTGGCGCAGATCTTCCTGTTCGAGCAGAAGTTCGCCGACATGCTGCCCGAGCACAAGGCCCAGCGCCTGACCGTGGAAGTGCTGCCGAAGAAGCTGGACGAAGAAGTCGCCCTGGAAATGGTCAAGGGCTTCGGTGGCGTGGTCACCCAGCTGACCAAGCAGCAGGCCGACTACATCGGCGTGACCGTCGACGGTCCGTTCAAGCCCGATACCTACCGCTACTAACAGCAGCCACAAGCTGCAAAGCTGCAAGCTGCAAGCAGGCGCCGAACCGCTCTGTTTGCAGCTTGTGGCTTGTAGCTTGCCGCTGAGAAGAGAACCTTCTCCATGACTCAAGAACGCCGCTACAGCTTCGAGTTCTTCCCCACCAAGACCGAAGCCGGGCATGAAAAACTGATGGACGTGGCGCGTCAGCTGGCGGCCTACAAGCCCGATTTCTTCTCCTGCACCTATGGTGCCGGAGGCTCGACCCGCGACCGTACACTCAACACCGTGCTGCAACTCGATGGCGAAGTGAAGGTGCCCACCGCACCGCACCTGTCCTGCGTCGGCGACAGCAAGGCCGAGCTGCGTGAGCTGCTCAACCTGTACAAGAATGCCGGCATCAAGCGCATCGTCGCGCTGCGCGGCGACCTGCCGTCCGGTATGGGCATGGCCAGCGGCGAGCTGCGCTACGCCAACGAGCTGGTCGAGTTCATCCGCAACGAAACCGGCGATCACTTCCACATCGAAGTGGCCGCCTACCCGGAGATGCACCCGCAGGCGCGCAACTTCGAGAGCGACATCGCCAACTTCGTGCGCAAGGCCAAGGCCGGTGCCGACAGCGCCATCACCCAGTACTTCTTCAACGCCGACAGCTACTTCTACTTCGTCGAGCGCGTGCGCAAGCTGGGCGTGGATATCCCGGTGGTGCCGGGCATCATGCCGATCACCAACTACAGTAAGCTGGCACGTTTCTCCGACGCCTGTGGTGCCGAGATTCCGCGCTGGGTGCGCAAGCAGCTGGAAGCCTATGGCGACGACAGCGACAGCATTCGCGCCTTCGGCGAGCAGGTGATCACCGAGATGTGCGAACGCCTGCTGCAGGGTGGTGCGCCGGGCCTGCACTTCTACAGCATGAACCTGGCCGGCCCCAGCCTGGCCATCTGGAACAACCTCGACCTCAAACGTTGACGGGCAGGGAGCCGCACAGCGGCTCCCACGCTCAAGGATGAGCCCTATGACAATCAAGCACCTCTTCCCCTTCGCCTTGCTCGCCGGCCTGCACGCGCCCGCTGCACTGGCCAGCTCCGACATGACCTGCACACCGAGCTGGAAGCTGATTTCCGACGAGCTCTCGGCGTGCAACAACCTGGCCTTTCTCAGCCCCGGCAACGACAGCCGCGTCAACCTGCAACTGCTGCTCGACGACGCCGGCCACCTGAAACTCACGCGCGAACCGCTGGCACTCGAAGGTTACGAATACGGCTACGGCCTGGTGCCGTTCAGCCTCGGCATGCTCGACCCGAGCCGCGCTCGCAGCGAAGCGGCCGAGGCAGACGAGCAAAGGGTCGACCCGGACGTGGCGTACCTGACCCAGGCCCTGCAGCGCCTGGGCGTCGACAGCGAAGCGGACGCCTTCGCCGTGCACCGTTTCGCCGAAGGCGAGGGCAATCGCTGCCGCAGCAATGACCTGCAGGCCATGCGCGGCTTCGTCGACGCTCTCAGCGCCACGCCAGCGCTGGCCGCGAGCGAAGCGCAGGCGCTGGCCCGTTCGCGGCGCAGCCTGCTGAGCCTGTGTGGCGAAGGCGATCCGCAAACGCAGGACGTCTTGCCGCAGGCGGCGCAACTGCAGTCGCCCGCTGCCCAGGCCTTCGGCAACTACCTGCGCGGCGCCGACGCGTTCTATCGCGGCGACTTCGACCAGGCGCGCGAGCGCTTCGCCGAACTGGCCGGCAGCGAGCAGCCCTGGCTGCGCGAAACCGCCCAGTACCTGCTCGGCCGCGTGGCGCTGAACCAGGCGCAGTTGAACGCCTTCGACGAGTACGGCTTCTTCAGCCCCGAGCAGGTCGATAAGACCAGCCTCGATGCCAGTGCGAAGGCCTTCGAGCAGTACCTGGAGAACTACCCGCAGGGGCTCTACAGCGACTCGGCGCGCGGCCTGCAGCGCCGCGTGTACTGGCTTGCCGGTGACACCCGGCGATTTGCCGAGGCCTTTGCCCGACAATTCGAGCGTGGCGCGCAGCAGGTCGACATGCCCGCGCTGATCGAGGAACTGGACGGCAAGCTGCTGCCCAGCCTCGCCCCGGATGCCATCGACAACCCGCTGCTGCTGGCCATGGTCGACCTGATCCAGCTGCGCGATCCCGGCAGCAACAGCGAGCCGCGCCTCAGCCTCGAGCAACTGCAGGCGCAGCAACCGCGCTTCGCCAGCCAGCCCGGCCTGCATGCCTACCTGGTCGCTGCCTGGCACTTCTACCGCGGCGGCGATGCCCAGCAGACTCTCGCCGCCCTGCCGGATACCGGTGCCGGGCCGCTGAATGCCCTCGCCTTCAGCCAGGAAACCCTGCGCGGCCTGGCGCTGGAGGCCAGGGGTGAGACGACTGCGGCACTGCAGCACTGGCAGGCGCTGCTGGCACGCAGCCAAGACCCGCTGCAGCAGGCCCAGCTGCAACTGGCCCTGGCCTTGAGCTACGAGCGTATTGGCGAGCTGGACAAGGTGTTCGCCGCCGACTCGCCGATCACCACCGCGCCGATCCGCGAGCGCCTGCTGGCCCATGGCACCGGCCCCGAGCTGCTGCGCCAGCAGGCCGGTGACAAGCAGATACCTGCGGGCGAGCGGGCAACCGCCTTGTACACCCTGCTCTATCGCGACCTGGATTACGGTCGCTACACCGACTTTCTCGGCGATTACGCGCAGTTCCCCTACACATCGACGCAGCCCGCGCAGCGCCTCGATCCGAGTCTGTTCGCTTGGAACGGCGGCAACGACGCCGGCTATGCCTGCCCGAGCCTGGTCAAGATCGCCGAGCGCCTTGCAGCCGATGCAAAGGATGCCCAGGGCATGCTGTGCCTGGGCGACTTCATCCGCGTCCATGGCCTCGACGATCACTGGCTGAACCGGCCGCCAGCCGCCGGCGAGCTGGGTAGCGTACCGAGCCAGTTCCAGGGCGCGTCCTTTTCGCGCCTGGCCGGCTACCAGATGCTGCTCGCTGCGCCGCAGGTTAGTCGCGAGGACAAGGCCTACGCCCTGTTCCGCGCGATCAACTGCTATGCCCCCAGCGGCTACAACAGCTGCGACCGTCAGGACATCGCCAAGGACCAGCGCAAGCAGTGGTTCCAGACCCTCAAACGCAGCTACGCGGACACCCAGTGGGCGCAGCGACTCAAGTACTACTGGTAGGCCTGCTCCTGCTGGCGGTGGGCCTGCCGGCGCAGGCCGCGCGCGTCGACGCCGCCGATTATCAGGCGTTCTGGCTGTGGGCCGGCGTCACGCCACAACCGGTACTGGCCCAGGCCGACACCCTGTACGTGTTGCAGGGGCAGATCGACGGCCCGCGCCGCGCCGGCGATCCACCCGCGCGCATGCAGGCACAGAACCCGGCCACGCCCAGGCTGTCGAAGAACGTCGAGCTCTGGGTGGTGTATCGCGCGCATACCCTGGACTGGGACGAGGAGGTGTTCGCCCTGCTGCTGAGTCAGTTGCAGCGCTGGCAACGCGCCGGCAACCGGGTCACCGGGGTGCAGATCGACTTCGACGCGCAGACCCTGCGCCTGGATCGCTATGCCGCCTTCCTCGAAGACCTGCGCCAGCGCCTGCCGCAGCAGTACCGCCTGAGCATCACCGGCCTGCTCGACTGGGCCGGCAACGCCGACCCGGCGGCGCTCAACCGTCTCGCCGGGGTGGTCGATGAAGTGGTGATGCAGACCTACCAGGGCCACCACAGCATCCCCGGTTACTCGCGCTACCTGCCGAGCATCGCGCGACTGCAACTGCCGTTTCGCATCGGCCTGATACAAAACGGCGAATGGCAGGCGCCGGATTACCTGCAAAGCAGTCCCTGGTTCCGCGGCTATGTGGTATTTCTGCTGAACCCGAGCGAAGCCGCAACCACTACGCCAGCCAACACACCCTGAGCGCCAGCCACCGACGACCGCAACATTCGCTGCGACAACCTATTCGAACGCCTCCGCGCCGACCTCGGCGCGAGCCTGCCACCGGGATCACATTTCATGCTCAAACGCTCCACGATCAACGCCTCCGTCAGCCCCAAGGGCAGCCTGGAAACCCTCTCCCAGCGCGAAGTGCAGCAACTGCGCGAAACCGGCTCGGGCAGCGTCTACCGCCTGTTCCGCCAATGCGCCCTGGCAATCCTCAATACCGGCTCGCACAGCGACAACGCCAAGACCATTCTCGAGGCCTACCCGGACTTCGAAGTGAAGATCCACCAGCAGGACCGCGGCATCCGCCTGGAACTGATCAACGCGCCGGCCGATGCCTTCGTAGACGGCGAGATGATCGCCAGCACCCGCGAGATGCTGTTCAGCGCCCTGCGCGACATCGTCTACACGCAGAGCGAGCTGGAGAACAAGCGCATCGACCTGGACAGCTCCGAAGGCATCACCGACTACGTCTTCCACCTGCTGCGCAACGCCCAGACCCTGCGCAGCGGCGTCGAGCCGAAGATAGTGGTGTGCTGGGGCGGCCACTCGATCAGCACCGAGGAGTACAAGTACACCAAGAAGGTCGGCCACGAGCTGGGCCTGCGCGGCCTGGACATCTGCACCGGCTGCGGGCCGGGCGTGATGAAGGGGCCGATGAAGGGCGCCACCATCAGCCACGCCAAGCAGCGCAACCTCACCGGCCGCTACCTGGGTCTGACCGAACCGGGCATCATCGCCGCCGAAGCGCCGAACCCGATCGTCAACGAACTGGTGATCCTGCCGGACATCGAGAAGCGCCTGGAAGCCTTCGTTCGCGTCGGCCACGGCATCATCATCTTCCCGGGCGGCGCCGGCACGGCCGAAGAGTTCCTCTACCTGCTGGGCATCCTCACCCACCCGGACAACCAGGACCTGCCCTTCCCGGTCATTCTCACCGGGCCGAAGAGCGCCGGCCCTTATCTGCAGCAGCTGCATGACTTCATCGGCGCCACCCTGGGCGAGGCGGCGCAGCAGCGCTACAGCATGATCGTCAACGACCCGGGCGAGGTGGCCCGCGAAATGGCCGTCGGCATCAAGGCCGTGCGCCAGTTCCGTCGCGAGCGCAACGACGCCTTCCACTTCAACTGGCTACTGAAGATCGACGAAAGCTTCCAGCACCCGTTCGAACCGACCCATGAGGCCATGGCCAGCCTCAACCTGACCCGCGAGCAGCCACTGCATCACCTGGCCGCCAACCTGCGCCGCGCCTTCTCCGGCATCGTCGCCGGCAACGTCAAGGAGAACGGCATCCGCCTGATCGAGGAACACGGCCCCTACGTCATCCGTGGCGAAACCACCATCATGCGCCCGCTGGATCGCCTGCTACAGGCCTTCGTCGAACAGCACCGCATGAAGCTGCCGGGCGGCAGTGCCTACGAGCCCTGCTATCGGGTGGTGGACTAAAGTATGGATGGGCTTCCGGGGCGCGGCCAAAGCCGCTAACCTGGCTAAATGCCATCAATTCAGCGCCAACTCATCGCTTTCCTGCTGCTAGGCTGCATCGCGTTCGCCGCTCGCGGCGAAACGCTGCGCCTGGTTACGGAGGCGTGGGCGCCGTATGTCTATGAAGAAAATGGCCAGGCGGCCGGCCTCGACTACGAGATCACCCGTGAAGTGCTGCACCGCCTGGGCATGAAGCTGGACTTGCAGTTCCTGCCCTGGAAGCGCTGCCTGCTGGCCCTTGAACAGGGTATGGCAGACGGCATTCTGGACATTTTCCATCTGCCCGAACGTGAAGCGAGCATGCGCTTCGTCGAAGAGCCGCTGAGCGACGTCGAATTCGTGCTGTTTCACGCGCGCAATCGCCCCTATCCCTATGAACGCCTGGAAGACCTGCGTGATCTGGTGATCGGCATCTCGCCCGGGTATTGGTACGCCAATGAAAGCTTCCGTACGTCGCCCCTGTTCAGCCGCGAGGAGGCGCCGACCCACGAAGCCAATCTGGGCAAACTGATTCGCCACCGGGTCGATCTGGTGGTCAGCGATCGCCGCGCCGGTCTCTACCTGGGCGCACAACTGGGCCTGCTCGAGCAGATCGATTACAACCGCAAGGCCGTCGGCCATGATCGTCTGTACCTGGCCTTGCGCAAGGAACCGGCCTTCGAACGTCTGGCCGTCGACTTCGCCCGTGAGCTGCGCCGCTTCAAGCGCGAGCCTGCCTACGCCGAGTTGCAGCGGCGCTACGCCACACCCCGAACGCATCAGGTCGTGAACCAACCGACAGGCTGGTAGCTGCACAGCCCTCCGGCTCTGTTATACTCGGGACTTCCCGCCAGGCTTGCGCCCGGATGCTAGCTCCCAGAAGCCAGCAGTACCGGACGGGATCACGCGCCCCACGCATGATTCAAGCCAGGCAATATCACCCCATAGGGCCACGCCCTCACTACGTACAGGATTGCCCATGTCCTTTGCTTCCCTCGGTCTCTCCGAGGCTCTAGTCCGTGCGATCGAATCCGCCGGCTACACCCAGCCCACTCCGGTGCAACAGCGGGCCATTCCCGCCGTGTTGCAAGGTCGCGACCTCATGGTGGCGGCGCAAACGGGCACGGGCAAGACCGCAGGTTTCGCCCTGCCGATTCTCGAGCGTCTGTTCCCCGCCGGCCACCCGGACCGCGAACAGCGCCACGGCCCGAAACAACCGCGCGTGCTGGTGCTGACGCCCACCCGCGAGCTGGCCGCCCAGGTCCACGACAGCTTCAAGATCTACGCACGTGACCTTAAATTCGTCAGCGCCTGCATCTTCGGCGGTGTCGGCATGAACCCGCAGGTCCAGGCATTGGCCAAGGGTGTCGACGTACTCGTCGCCTGCCCGGGCCGTCTGCTCGACCTGGCCGGGCAAGGCAGCGTCGACCTGTCCCACGTGGAAATCCTCGTGCTGGACGAAGCCGACCGCATGCTCGACATGGGCTTCATCCATGACGTGAAAAAGGTCCTCGCCCGCCTCCCGGCCAAGCGCCAGAACCTACTGTTCTCGGCGACCTTTTCCAAGGACATCACCGACCTGGCCGGCAAGCTGCTGCATAACCCCGAGCGCATCGAGGTCACCCCGCCGAACACCACGGTCGAGCGTATCGAGCAGCGCGTGTTCCGCCTGGCTGCCAGCCACAAGCGCGCCCTGCTCGCCCACCTGATCACTCAGGGTGCCTGGGAACAGGTGCTGGTGTTCACCCGCACCAAGCACGGCGCCAACCGCCTCGCCGAGTACCTCGACAAGCACGGCCTGCCGGCTGCCGCGATCCACGGCAACAAGAGCCAGAACGCGCGCACCAAGGCCCTGGCCGACTTCAAGGCGAACCAGGTGCGCATCCTCGTTGCCACCGATATCGCCGCCCGCGGCCTGGATATCGACCAGCTGCCGCATGTGGTCAACTTCGAGCTGCCCAATGTCGAGGAAGACTACGTCCACCGTATCGGCCGTACCGGCCGCGCAGGCCGTAGCGGCGAGGCCATCTCGCTGGTCGCCCCGGACGAAGAGAAGCTGCTGAAAAGCATCGAGCGCATGACCAAGCAGAAGATCCCCGATGGCGATCTGATGGGCTTCGATGCCAGCGCCGTTGAAGCGGAGCGCCCGGAAGTGCGCGAGCCGCGCCAACCGCGCAATGCCGGCCAGAAGAAGCAGAAGGCCGAAGGCGGCGACAAGCCCAAGGGCGAGCGCCACAGCGGCGGCCGCAAGGACAAGGGTAAGGACGGCGGCAAGGAGCAGAAGGCCAAGCCGCAAGGCCAGGGCCGTCGTGGCCAGGGCCAGCGCAACGGCGGCCAGGGTCAGGCCGCGGCAGCCATCCCGGCGCTGCCGCCGGATCGTGATCCGGAAGAATTCCTCGACGACGATATCGACAACTTCGGTAACCGCGTCGACTACGTCAGCCCGAACCAGAACAAGCAGCAGGGTCGTGGCCGTCGCTCCGGTGGCGCACCGGCCAATGGCGCGCCGCAGGGGCAGCCGCGCCAGAACGGCAAGGGGCCGCGCAACAACGGCGGCGGCGGCAACGGTGCAGGCAAGAACCGTCGCCAGGGTGGCGGCCAGGCCGGCCAGGGTGGTCAGGGGCGTAACGGTGCCAATCGTGGCCGTGGTCGCCCAGCCAGTGACGGCCGGATCACCTCGCTCGACCGCGACGAGCTGCCACGCTCCGATGCGGCCGTGCGTAACCCGCGCGAGAAGCAGCCGGTCATCATGCACAAGGGCTCGCGCCTGGATCGCTTCCCCACTGCCGAGCAACTCGACGAGCTGAGCAACAACAGCCGTCCGCGTGGCGAGAAGCCGGCGCTGCTCACGCGTAATCGCGACGAGTAAGCTGACGCGCAAACGAAAACGCCGCCCAATGGGCGGCGTTTTTGTTTAGGGGGGAGAGGCCACTGGAGAACCAGCCCTCTCCCGTCCTTTGGGCAAATCAGCTGGCCGCAAGCGGCCGCTTTCTTTACTGACGAATACCTTCGACCGAGATGATCAGCTCGACGGTTTCCGAAGCCGGGCCGAGGTCCATGGCGATGTCAAAATCCTTCAGCTTCAGGGTGGTGGTGCCTTCGAAGCCGGCGCGGTAGCCGCCCCACGGGTCCTTGCCTTCGCCGATGAATTTGGCCGCGATGACGACCGGTTTGGTCACGCCGTTTAGGGTCAGGTTACCGGTAATGTCAGCGGTGCCTTCGCCAGTGGACTTGACCGAAGTGGACTCGAAGGTCGCGGTGTCGTGCTTGCTGGCGTTGAGGAAGTCGGCGCTGCGGATGTGCTTGTCGCGCTCGGCATGGTTGGTGTCGACGCTGGCGGTCTTCAGGTTCACGCTGACCTTGCTCTCTTCGGGCTTGGCGGCGTCGAAGCTGAACTTGCCGTCGAAGTCCTTGAAGGTGCCATACAGCCAGCTGTAACCCAGGTGGCTGATCTTGAAGTTGACGAAAGCGTGCTGGCCTTGCTTGTCGATGACGTAATCGGCCGCCATGGCCTGACCGCCGATCAGAGCGGAGCCGAGTACCAGTACAGCGAGGGCGTTCTTCAACATGTGGGAGTTCTCCTTGCGAGGTTGTCGATCTAGGTGGGCATGGGCCCGGTTATGAAATGCTTCAGCGCCCGAACATCCGCAGCAGGGTGCTGTCGCGGTCGATGAAATGGTGTTTGAGTGCAGCCAGGCCATGCAGGCCGGCGAAGATCACCAGGCCCCAGGCCAGGTATTCGTGGATGGCGCCTGCGATGTCTTCCTGTTGCGGGATACCGGTCACGGTGGCCGGCACGCTGAACAGTCCGAATAACTCGATACCACGGCCATCGGCGGTGGAGATCAGGTAACCGGAGATCATCACGCCAAACAGGCCGAGATAGAGCACACCATGCCCCAGCTTGGAGGCCAGGCGAGTGAGCTGGCCGTGGCTGGCCAGAGCAGCCGGCGCCGGATTGAGCAGGCGCCACAGCACACGCAGCAGCATGACGGCGAACAACAGGATGCCGATGCTTTTGTGCAGGTCGGGCGCGCTCTGCCGCCACGGGTCGTAATAGCTAAGCCCCACCATCCAGAAGCCAAGGCCGAACAGACCGAATACGGCCAACGCGACCAGCCAGTGCAGCAGCACGCTGACCAGACCATAACGAGCAGAGGTGTTGCGCCATTGCATGGGGGCTTTCCTGATTCAGATTCCGAGCAAGACTAACGGCAAATATATCGATTTAAAGCGGAATTTTTCGCTATGAAACATCGAGAAATGCGATATCTGGCTTCGAACGCCTGAGTACCGACCCGCTTGGTGCCCAGTGCTCGGCGCAAAGTTCATCGCCAGCAGCGCCGACGGTACGTAACACCGGACCGACGGCAGCGGCCACGCCCCTGCGGCGGCTTCTGGTAGGCTGTGCCGCCGAACATTGGGAGATAGCTCATGAGCCTGAACGATCACTGGATGCAACGCGATCTCGACGTGTTGTGGCACCCCTGCACCCAGATGAAGGATCACGAGCGCCTGCCGCTGGTGGCGATTCGCAAGGCCACCGGTGTCTGGCTGGAAGACTTCGATGGCAAGCGCTATCTGGATGCGGTCAGCTCCTGGTGGGTGAACGTCTTCGGCCATGCCAACCCACGCATCAATGCGCGCATCCGCGAGCAGCTGGAAAGCCTCGAACACGTGATGCTGGCTGGCTTCACCCATCAGCCGGTGATCGAGTTGTCCGAACGTCTGGTGCAGATCACTCCGGCCGGTCTGAACAAGGTGTTCTATGCCGACAACGGCTCCTCGGGCATCGAGGTGGCCTTGAAAATGAGCTTTCACTACTGGCTCAACAAGGGCCAGGCCGACAAGAAGCGCTTCGTCACCCTGAGCAACAGTTATCACGGCGAAACCGTGGCGGCGATGTCGGTGGGCGACGTGTCGCTGTTCACCGATACCTACAAGGCGCTGCTGCTCGACACGATCAAGGTGCCCAGCCCGGACTGCTACCTGCGCCCAGAAGGCGTGAGCTGGGAGGAACACTCGCGTGTCATGTTCGCGCACATGGAGCAGACGCTGGCCGAGCATCACCACGAAGTCGCCGCAGTGATCGTCGAGCCGCTGATCCAGGGCGCCGGCGGCATGCGCATGTACCACCCGATCTACCTCAAGCTGTTGCGCGAGGCCTGCGACCGCTACGGCGTGCACCTGATCCATGACGAGATCGCCGTCGGCTTCGGCCGCACCGGCACCATGTTCGCCTGTGAGCAGGCCGGCATCACCCCGGACTTCCTGGTGCTGTCCAAGGCTTTGACCGGCGGCTACCTGCCGATGGCCGCGGTGCTGACCACCGATGACGTCTATGGCGCCTTCTACGACGACTACGCCACGCTGCGTGCCTTCCTTCACTCGCACACCTACACCGGCAACCCGCTGGCCTGTGCCGCCGCGCTGGCGACCCTGGACATCTTCCGCGATGACGATGTGATCGAACGCAACAAGGCCCTGGCAGCGCGCATGGCCAGCGCCACAGCGCACCTGGCCGATCACCCGCATGTCGCCGAAGTGCGCCAGACCGGCATGGCCCTGGCCATCGAGATGGTGCAGGACAAGGCCGCCAAGACCGCCTATCCCTGGCAGGAGCGCCGCGGCCTGCGCGTGTATCAGCATGCACTGGAGCGTGGCGCGCTGCTGCGCCCGCTGGGCAGCGTGGTGTATTTCCTGCCGCCGTACGTGATTAGCCCGGAGGAGATCGATTTCCTCGCCGAGGTGGCCAGCGAAGGCATCGATATCGCCACGCGCGAATCGGTCAGCGTGGCGGTGGACAACAGCCACTATCCGGATCATCGCGATCCGGGCTAGAAGCAACCGCAAGCCCCAAGCTGCAAGTAAAAGCCAGCGCCGTTGCTTTACACTTGCGGTTTTCCACTTGCCGCCTGCAGCTGTCCTTATGCGCCTATCCCGTTTCTTCATCGACGCCCCGCTCTCCCTTGGCCAGCACGAACTGCCCGAGGCACAGGCCCACTACATCGGTCGTGTGCTGCGCCATGCCGTGGGCGATGCCGTGCAGCTGTTCGACGGCAGCGGCCAGGAATACCTGGGCGAGCTGATCGAGGTGGGCAAGAAAAGCGTGCGCGTCGAGCTGCGCGAATCTGTCGCCGGGCTCAGCGAATCTCCGCTGCGCATCCATCTGGGCCAGGGCCTGTCGCGCGGCGAGCGCATGGATTGGGCGATCCAGAAAGCCACCGAGCTCGGTGTCAGCGAAATCACCCCGATCGTCTCGGCGCGCTGCGAGGTACGCCTGAAGGACGAGCGCGCCGACAAGCGTATGGCGCACTGGCGCCAGGTGGCGATCAGCGCCTGCGAGCAATGCGGCCGCTCGGTGCTGCCGCTGATCCATCCGCCGCTGGAGCTGGACGCCTGGCTGCAGCAGATCGAAGCCGACCTGAAGCTGGTACTGCACCCGGTCGCAGAGCCCTGGGTCGGCCATACCCCGCCGCGCTCGCTGGCATTTCTGATCGGCCCGGAAGGCGGTTTGAGCGATGCCGAAGTCGACCAGGCCAGAGGCTCCGGCTTCCATGCCGCCCGCCTCGGACCACGGGTTTTGCGCACGGAAACGGCCCCCGTGGTGGCCTTGAGTGTCGCTCAGCAGCTCTGGGGCGACCTCTAGGCGCAAAATGTCGCCTTGCCGTAACAAAATGTGACCTCAAGAGATTGCAAGTCCGGCAGTCTTTGTCATGCTCTGCGCGCCGCACGCGCGACCCGCTCACCAGCGACCCGCGCGCGGCCGAGGCCGGCGCCCCGCAGCGTCGTTCTCTTCCAATAACAAACAACGGGCCTCGGCACCGCCCAAAAGGCGGCCGCATGCCCAGGAGCATTGCATGAACGAACTGGTCTCGACCCTAAACGGTCTGGTCTGGAGCCCGGCGCTGATCTATCTGTGTCTCGGCGTTGGTCTCTACTTCTCCCTACGCGGCCGCTTTCTCCAGGTTCGCCACTTCAAAGAAATGATTCGCCTGATGTTCACCGGCAAGACCGATGAACATGGCATCACCTCCTTCCAAGCCCTGACCATGACCCTCGCCGGTCGCGTCGGTACCGGCAACATCGCCGGTGTGGCCACCGCGATCACCTTCGGTGGTCCAGGTGCCGTGTTCTGGATGTGGATGGTGGCCTTCCTCGGCGCCAGCTCGGCGTTCGTCGAGTCCACCCTCGGCCAGGTGTACAAGGAAAAGCTCAACGGTGAATACCGTGGTGGCCCGGCCTTCTACATCGAACGTGGCCTGGGTCTGAAGTGGTACGCCTGGCTGTTCGCCATCGTTACCGTGTTCGCCTGCGGCCTGCTGCTGCCGGGCGTACAGGCCAACTCCATCGCCTCCAGCGTGAACACCGCCTTCGGTATCGACCCGAACGTCACCGCCGCCGTACTGGCCGTGCTGATCGGTCTGATCATCTTCGGTGGCGTCAAGCGCATCGCCCACTTCACTCAGGTGGTCGTGCCATTCATGGCGCTGGGCTACATCCTGGTCGCGATGGTGATCATCCTGCTGAACATCTCTCAGCTGCCGGAAGTCGTGATGCTGATCGTCAAGAGCGCCTTCGGCCTTGAGGCCGGCTTCGGCGCCATTGTCGGCCTGGCCATCCAGTGGGGCGTCAAGCGCGGCGTGTACTCCAACGAAGCCGGTCAGGGTACTGGCCCGCATGCTTCGTCGGCTGCTGCCGTCAGCCACCCGGCCAAGCAGGGCCTGGTTCAGGGCTTCTCGGTCTACATCGACACCCTGTTCGTCTGCTCCGCTACCGCCTTCATGCTGCTGATCACCGGTCAGTACAACGTGCAGGCGCCCGATGGCAGCGCGATGTTCACCGGTATCGCCGGTGTCGCTGCCGGTCCGGGCTACGTGCAGACCGCGATGGAGAACATGATGCCGGGCTTCGGCAATGCCTTCGTCGCCATTGCCCTGTTCTTCTTCGCCTTCACCACCATCCTGGCGTACTACTACATCGCCGAAACCAACATTGCCTATATCAACCGCAAGGTGAAGCGTCCCATCCTCACCCTGCTGCTGAAGTTCGGCATCATCGCGGCTACCGTTTACGGCACCGTGCACACCGCCACCTTCGCCTGGGACCTGGGTGACCTCGGTGTAGGCCTGATGGCCTGGCTGAACATCATCGCCATCCTGCTCATGCACAAGGTCGCCTACAAGTGCCTGAAGGACTACGAGCAGCAGCTGGACGAGGGTAAGGACCCGGTATTCAACCCGGAGAAACTCGGCATCACCAATGCTGACTACTGGACCTCGGAAGACAACCGGACTGCGGACAAGACCGAAGCGCAGCAACCGCAGCGCTGATCAGCCTACCGCAGTAATGAAAAGCCCCGGCCAGTGCCGGGGCTTTTTCATGGGCGCTCGCCTTAGCGCGGGCTAACTTCAGATCAGGCCGGCATCGGCAAGCAGTTGCTCCAGCGCGGCCAGATCCGGAATGCGCACCACGTCGTCACCGACGCGCGCGGCGCCCAGCTCCAGCGGCGCCAGCTCGACATCGGCTGCCGGCAGGTCGCTACCGACCTTCAGCGAGCGCGGAATGCCCTGCACCAGCAGAGCGATGAACTTGACCTTGGGCCGCCCGCCCAGGGCGTTGATCACCGCCACGCGGGCACCGCTGGCGACCGGCGCCTGGGCACCGCTGGCGGCTTCGAAGGACAGCAACGGCAAGCGCAGGTCACGCCAGGCGACCTGCCCGAGAAACCAGTCGGGCGTGCCCTCGCTGACCTGCGGCGCGCGATAGGGAATCAGCTCGGCCACCGCCACGTTGGGCAGCAGCAGGGTGCGGTCGACCAGGGGCACCAGCAGGCCGGTAAGACCGGCGGCGCTGTTCTGGGTGGCGACGGCTTGGCTCATTGAAACGTCCTCAACTGCAATGTTCGGCGAGGTGATTGACCAGCGCCACGGCCAGCTCGCGCGGGTCGGCGCTGAAGCTGCTGTAGCCGCCCTCACGCAGGCTGTCAGGCATGCTCGGGCTGGCGCAGCTGTCGGCGCGCTGGGTCCAGATCACCCCGCCCTGGCGCTTGACGTAGGCGGCGGCAGCACTGCCGTCGCTGCCCATGCCGCTGAAGGCGATCACGCCGCACTGGGCACCGAACTGCTGCGCCAGGTTGAGCATCATCTGATCGATAGAGGGGCTGTAGGGTTCGGGCCAGCCGCGCTCGGCAATCTGCATCGCGCCGTCTTCGGCAAAGCCCAGCTCGCGAGTGATCGGCGCCACCACCACCTCGCCACAGCGCACCGGGTCGCCATGCCGCGCCGCGTTGACGTGCCACTGGCTGTGGCGCCCGACTGCCTGCGGCAATGTCGCCTCGAAACTGGCGTCGATGTGCTGGGCATAGATGAAACCGATGGGCAGGCCACCCGGCAACGCATCGAGGAAGGCCTTGACCGCCGCCGGGCCGCCCAGCGAAGCCGCCAGCAGCCAGACCTGGCGTGCTGGCTCACCGGCTTTCAGCGGCGTGTTGGCCAGCACCTGCGGCAGCTCCAGCCGCGCCGGGCGCTGCGCCTCGTCGAGCAGCGCCTGCAGGCTGGGGCCGACCGCCTGGGTCGGGTCACCGACCAGGCGCTTGAGCTTGCTGAACAGGCTGCGCTCCCAGCGCGGGTAGTTTTCCGAATGGCGCTCGGGCGCGTGGCCCTCGCCGAACAGCACCGGGGCGCTGGCGCGCTCCAGCAGGCTGTCGACCAGCGGAGAATCTTCCGATTGCGCAAGGTCCACCAGCCACAGGTCGGTCTCACAGGCCGCCAGCGCTTGCTCGTCGAGGCGTGCCGGGTCGCTGTTGAGTACCACCTGGTAGCCGCCACCGGCCAATGCCTGCTGCAGCACATGGCGCTGCAGCGAGGTGTCGGCGATTACTGCGATACGCGCGGAGGATTTGTCTGTCATGTCCGTTTGACCCGGTGGCTATCCACCAACTGTGCAATGGTGTCGAGCAGCAAGGATTCCTGATAAGGCTTGCCGAGGTACTGATTGACGCCGATGGCCATGGCCCGCTCGCGGTGCTTCTCGCCGGTCCGCGAGGTGATCATGATGATCGGCAGGTCCTTCAGGCGCTCGTCGTGACGCACCAGGGTGGCCACCTCGAAGCCGTCCATGCGCGGCATCTCGATGTCCAGCAGCATGATGTCGGGCTTATGCTCCTGCAGCTGGGCGATGGCGTCCACACCGTCCTTGGCGGTGACCACGTTCATGCCGTTACGCTCGAGCAGGCGGCTGGTAACCTTGCGCACGGTGACCGAGTCGTCCACCACCATGACCAACGTCGGACGGTCGACTTCCACGTCCTCGTTGGCTGCGGCCTGACGCGAGGCCAGGCGCGGCGTCAGCTGATTCTGCAGATGCGCGTGCAGCACACGAATGGTCGCCAGCAGATCGAGGATCACCACCACGCGGCCGTCACCGAGGATGGTCGCACCGGAAATCCCATGCACTCCGGCGAACTGCGGGCCGAGGCTCTTCACCACGATCTCGCGCGAGCCAGCCAGGCTGTCCACCTGCACCGCCACGGCGTGCTCGCTGGAGCGCACCAGGATCACCGGCAGCGGCAGGCTCTGACCTACCAGCTTGGGTTGCTGGCCGTTGTTCAGCAGGTCGCCCAGGTACTTCAGCTCGTACGCCTGGCCGGCGTATTCGAAGCGCGGCGCATCGGGGGCGTAGTAGGCCTCCAGCTCGTAGGGCGAGACGCGCACGATACCTTCGATGGTGTTGAGCGGGATGGCATACAGGTCTTCGCCGGAGTACACCATCAGCGCGCGGTTGACCGACACGGTGAACGGCAGGCGAATGGTGAAGCGCGTGCCCTGGCCCAGGCTCGAGTCGATGCTCATCGAACCACCGAGCTGCTTGACCTCCGAATGCACCACGTCCATGCCGACGCCACGCCCGGAAATCTGCGTGACCTTCTCTGCCGTGGAGAAACCGGCCTCGAGGATGAATTGCAGCACCTCGTGGTCGCTGAGGTCGCTGTCGGCATCCATCAGGCCACGCTCGATGGCCTTGCGGCGCACGGCCTCCAGACGGATGCCGCCACCGTCATCGTCCAGGGTGAGGACGATGTCGCCGCCCTCGCGGCCAAGATTGAGGCGGATGGTGCCGGTGTCCGGCTTGCCGGCGGCGCGGCGCACCTCGGCCAACTCGATACCATGATCGACGGCATTACGCAGCATGTGCTCCAGCGGCGCGACGATGCGCTCGAGCACGGTACGGTCCATTTCCCCTTCGGCGTTGCCGACGACGAACTCGACCTGCTTGCCCAGCTCGCCGGCCACCTGGCGGACGATACGGCGCAGGCGCGGCACCAGGCGGTCGAACGGCACCATGCGCGTGCGCATCAAGCCTTCCTGCAGCTCGGTGTTCACCCGCGCCTGTTGCAGCAGCAGGGTCTCGGCGTCGCGGTTCTTCGCCGCCAGGGTTTCCTTGAGATCGAGCAAGTCGGAGGCGGACTCGAACAGCGCACGCGAGAGCTGCTGCAGTTGCGAGTGACGATCCATCTCCAGCGGGTCGAAGTCTTCGTAGCCGGCGCGCTCGGCCTCGGCCTGGTAACGGCTGAGAATCTGCGCCTGGGTCTCGGTATCGAGACGGCGCAACTGGTCGCGCACCCGGTCGATGGTCGCTTCCATCTCGCTCAGGGTGAAGCTGACATCGCTGACCTGCTGCTCGACACGACCGCGGAAGATCGAGGTCTCACCCGCCAGGTTGACCAGACCCTCGAGCAGCTCGGCCGGCACCTTGACCAGCTCCTGCGGGGCGCGACGGGCAGCGGCTTCCTGAGCGGCCGCCTGGGCGCGCTGTACGAACGGCAGCACCTTCGGCGCCTGCACCTGAGCCGGCACTTCGCTGGCGGCGACGATCGGGTTGCGCAGCGTGGTGACCGTTGGCTCAGGCTCCGCCTCGATGACAGGCGCAGCCACCGCTTCATCGGCAAGGCTGGCGCTGAGGCGCTGGCGCAGCAGGTCGAGTTCCTGCTGCAGCCCTTCGAAACCGGACTGCACGTCCAGCAACAGGCTGTCAGGCCAGGGCGCGCCCTGTTGCAGCGCTTCGCTCAGATGCTGTTCCAGGTCGTGACTCAGGTCGCCAAGACGCTTCTGCCCAGCCAGGCGTGCACCGCCCTTGAGGGTGTGCAGGATGCGCAGCATCTCGTCGATGGCATTGCTGTCGTCGCGCTGTTCTTCCCAGCGGCCGACGGCGGTTTCCATCGCCTCGAGCAGGTCGTCGCCTTCTTCGAGGAAGATATCGAGGATGTCACTATCCGCTTCTTCGGCTTCGTCGCGCTCGACCACCGCCTTGAGCTGCACCGCCGACGGCATGCTGAGCTGCTCGTCAGGGTTGGCCCGGAAGCGCTTGATGGTCTCGATCAGGGCATCGCCCTGCGGCACCGCGCGCTGACCGCGCACGGCTTCGAGCATCTCGGCCAGACGGTCGTGGCAAGCCTGCAGCAGGCTGAACAGTTCCGGGCTGGCGCGCAGGCGACCGGCGCCGAGGCCTTCGTAGAGGAATTCCAGTTCGTGAGCCAGATCGCCGATCTCGCGAATCTCGGCCATGCGCGCCCCGCCCTTGAGCGTGTGCAGGTCGCGCTGCAGGGCTTCCAGCTCCAGGCTGTTGTCGACATCGGCCATCCAGCGCTGCAGCGCGGCGCCGGCGCTATCGATGATGTCGAAACCTTCTTCGAGGAAAATCTCCACCAGCTCGGGATCACGCTCGTCGTGCCAGTTGGCCAGCGCTGCATCCTGCGCCTCGGGCTCGGGCTCGGGCTCGGGCTCGGCAACAGCTTCGCTCGGCGGCAGCTCGTCTTCGGGCAGAACGAGCTCGACCTCGTCGATCAGCGGCAACTCGGCCTCAGGCCCGGCTTGTGGCTCGTCATCGAACACGATCTCGTCTTCGACCAGCGCCAGGGGCGGCAGCTCGAAGCTTTCCGCCTGCGCCTCGGCTGGCTCGTCATCCGCCTCAGGCTCGATCTGAGCAACGGCGGCCGACAGGCTTTGCGGCGTGCCGCCCTGACGGAACTGCCGGATCGCCTGGTTCAGGTCGTCGCCCGAGACCAGCGGCCGGCGCGCCTGCAACTGGTCGAGCATCTGCGCCAGGCGGTCATGGCTTTGCTGCAGCAGACTGCCCAGCTCCGGCGAGTGGTTGTAACGGCGGTCGACCAGGCCTTCGTAGAGCGACTCCAGCTCGTGGCCCAGGTCACCGATCGGGCGAATCGCGGCCATGCGCGCACCGCCTTTGAGGGTGTGCAGGTCGCGCTGCAGCGAGGACAACGGCAGGGTATTGTCCGGCTCGCCGAGCCAGCGCTCCAGCGCCTGACCGGCACTCTCCAGAATGTCCACCGCCTCTTCGAGGAAGATTTCCACCATTTCCTCGTCGAGTTCGGCATCGGCCGCGCTCGGGTCATCTTCGACCTGCGCTTCGGCCTGCGGCGCTTCGACCGTCTCCTCGATGAACTCCGCCTCGGCAACCTGCTCATCCAGGCTCTGCGGCTCGCTATCGGCCTGCTCCAGCTCAACCATGGCCTGATCGAGCTCGGTGATTTCCAGCCCCTCGGCGCCAGGCGTCAGCAAGGCCAGGGTATTGGGATCGATGGCTTCGCTGAGCAGCTCGCGCAGCGCTTGTACCCGCTCGGGTTGCGGGCTGACCTGCAAGGCGGCGGCGACCTGATCCATCATGCCGATCAGCGCTTCGTGAGCCTTTTCCGCCTCATCAAAGAAGCGCTCGCTGACGGCCAGGCTGCCTTCTTCGACGGCGCCGTAAAGGTCCAGCAGGGCTTCGCACAGCTCGTCGATCTGCGGCAGCTCGGCCATCTCGGCACCACGGCCGAGGGTGGTCAGCTCTTCCAGCAGTGCAGACAACTCCTGGCGCTCGGACGGGTGCTCACGCCATTTGCGCAGCAGGTCCTCGGCATCGAGCAGGATGTCCATGCCTTCAGCGAGGAAGATGCTGATCAGCTGCGGATCACGGCTCTCGCCGCTTTGCGCCATACGCTCGTTTTCGGCATTGGCCAGACGCTCCTGATGCAGCGCCTGCACTCGTGCCAGAAACGCCTCGGCACCGGGAATCGGCGCCAACGGCTGGCTTTCCAGGTTATCGAGACCGGTGCGGAACAGGCCCTCGGCGCTGCTGAGCAATTCGGCGGCCGCCAGATCGACCTGAATCAGGTTGGTCTTGAACTCCTTGACCAGCTTCTCCAGCGGCGCGGCAATTTCCGCCACCGGCAGGATACCGGCCATGTACGCGCTGCCCTTGAGGGTGTGCAGGGCGCGCTGCAGGTCATCGGTCACCGGTTGCGGCAGTTCCTGCGCGCAGTCGGCGAGAAAGCCCACCAGGGTGTCCAGATGGGTTTCCGCCTCGTTACGGAAGATCTCCAGCAACTGCGGGTCGAGGGGCTCGCCATCGACAGGCTCGCCTTCGAGCGCTTGGTTGTCGCTTGAGGCGACCGGCCCGGCGACCTCGGTAGCTTGGTCAACGCCCGCGGGCTCGGCTACCTGCTGGGCGGCCGGGGCGTCAGATTTTGGGGGCGTCTGCCCCTTGGCCAGCGCATGCGCGGTGGCGGCCAACAGGTCGACGTCATCACGCTGGCGCTGCGCCTTGGCGGCGAACTCCTCGACCAGTGCCGGCATCAGCGCCACGACGTCGAGCACCACCTGTTGCACCGACTCGCCCGGCTCGATGCTGCGATCCAGCACGCGGTTGAGCAGGTTCTCGATGGACCAGGCCAGTTCGCCGATGATCAGCGCACGCACCATGCGCCCACTGCCCTTGAGGGTATGGAAGGCGCGGCGGACTTCGATCAGCGCGTCCTTGTTGGCGGTATCGGCCTGCCACTGCGGCAGGTACTCGGCGATGGTTTCCAGCACCTCACCGGCTTCTTCGATGAAGACTTCCAGCAGTTCTTCGTCCACCGGTTCTTCATCGGCAGGCGGCGGCAGCAGGCTCGGCGGCACATCGGCGGCGGGCGGGTTGATTGCCTGCACCGGGGCAGCCATCACATCGGCCATCGACAGCGGTTTCTCCAATGCCGGCGAGTCAACCTCGGGCGTGACCTCGGGTGCGCTGGGCAGCTCGACTTCCGGCAGTTCCAGGTCCGCCAGTTCCAGTTCGTCCCACTGCGGCGTCTCGGCCAGTTGCTCCAGGCTCAGCTCTTCGAGTTCCAGCGCAGATTCGGGCTCGGCATCGAGCAACGGCGCGGCGACGGTCTCCTCGCTCTGTAGCGCGGGCAGTTCTTCGAGTTCATCCAGTTCAAAAGTGAAGGTATCGACCGTTTCGTTGGCGCTCGGCAGCTCGGGCTCGTCGTCCAGCGCTGGCAGTTCGGCAACAACATCGTCAGCAGGCTCGTCCAGCTCGAACGCCGGTTCGAGCTCGGCCAGAGGCTCTTCGAGTTGTTCATCTTCGGCGCCCAGCAGCTCGATTTCCTGCAACGGGTCGGCCAGCGGCGCCAGGCTCTCTTCCTGCGGTTCGACGCGGTCGAGGATCGATGGCTTTTCATTGAGCGGGTAGCCCAGGGTCTCCAGGCTCTCCTCGGCGACATCGAGTATCAGGTCGCCCTGAGAGCCATGGTCCTCGGCCAGGCGTTCGAGGTAGTACTCGACGCTGGTGATGGCATCGGCCAGGGTGTCCAGGCTCTGCCAGTTGGGCACGGCCTTGCGCGCCAGCAGCTGTTCCTGGATGTAGCGGTTGCAGGCGTTGAGCAGGTCGGCGGCGCGCTGCAGCGGGATCATCGCCAGACCACCACGGACCTGGGTCAGCAGCTCGGGCACACGGGCCAGATGCTCGTGGTTCCACTGCGAGGCGATGAACTCGATGATCGCGTCCTTGGCCTGCTCCAGGCCGTTGCGCGCCTCTTTAATGACAAGCTGGTGGATCTGCGCCACATCGGTGGTCGGCAGGTGACTCTGCTCGTTCGGGCTGTCGTCGCTCGGGCCGACCATGCCGGCCAGGGTCGCCTCGACGTAGAGCAGCGCACCGGCGACGTCCATCAATACGGCGTCGTTGGGCTCGCGCTGGCCAAGGGACAGACTATGGACCACGTCGATCTGGTCGAGAATCACCTTGCGCGGCTGACCGAAGCCCAGCACCGCGAGGGTATCGGCGATCTGCTTGAGCGGCGCCAGCAGGGCGTCGAGCTCGCCGGGATGGCTGCGATCACTGCGCACGAACAGGTCGAGACTGTCCTTGACCCGCACCAGCTCCTCACACAGCGCGGCAACCACCGAGCGCATGGCATCACGGTCAGGACCCGCCAGGCGGGCGCGCTCTTCGTCCACCACCTCGTTGTCGGGCAGTGCGTCGTCGAGACGGTATTGTTCCTTGAGGCTACGGATACGCGGCGACTGCGCTGGCGCCTTGGCCACGTAGAACAGCAGGTTCTTGGTCAGTTCGTCTGGGGCGGGCTGGTTGATGCCGTCGGCGCCCTGCTCGACCAGGCGCTTGAGCTCCTTGTCGACCTGGCGCAGCAGCGTGCGCACCGAGGTGCCATTGACCACGCTGCCATTGGCCAGGCCTTCGATCAGGCCGGAGGCGATCTGCCACAGGCCGCCCAGCGGGGCGTCCTTGCACAGGCTTTCCAGACGAGCGAACACACGCGCCATGTAGCCGAGGTTGGTGGCCAGGTCCTGGCCACGGATCACACCGACCAACGCCATTTGCAGCATCTGCCGCAGCTTGCGCAACAGAACCGGCAGCTCGGCAGTACGCAAGCGCGCCAGGCTGTCCGAGGGCAGCGCCGGCAGACGTGCGGACATGTCCGGGGAGAACAGGCTGGTTTCCGACAGCAGCTTTTCGCCGCGGGCGGCGCGCAGGTCGTTGAGCAGCGGCAGCACGACCATCGGCAGGTCGCGGCGAGCGGTCTGAATACGGTCGAGGTACACCGGCAATTGCAGGATGGCCTGCATCAGCACTTCCAGGGCTTCGCCCTGGTTGGCCACGCGACCTTCCATCAGCGCCTTGGCCAGCTGTTCCATTTCTTCGGCGAGCAATGCTGCGCCGTAGAACTCGACCATCTGCAAGGTGCCGTGAACCTGGTGCACGTAGGTCAGGCAAAAGCGCATGCGCGTGGGGTCCTGCGGGTTCTCGACGAACGCCTCCAGGGCCTGCCGCGCCTGCTTCAGGGTTTCCCCGATCTCGCCTTTGACCCACTCCAGGGCGACATAATCATGCCGATCACCCATAGCCACTCCACTCATAAACTTGGCCTTATCCCTTGCGGGTAAACGCCAGAACTCGCTCGTCGGCCACCGGCACCAGTTGCGGGTGCTGCCAACCGGCTACTTCGCCCACGCCCACGACCAGCAGGCCACCCGGCGCCAGGCTCTCAGCCAGGCGGTTGAGGATGTCGCGGCGACGCCAGCGGCGGAAATAGATCAGCAAGTTCTGACAGAAAATCACATCCATGCCGGACATCGGCGCCTTGGCCAGTTCCAGCACATTGAGCCGGGCGCTGCATACGCGCGCCGCCAGACTCGGTACCACCTTGAAACGTCCATCGGCCTGAGCGAGAAAGTAGCGCTCGCGCAGTTCGTCACTCACCTGCTCCAGGCGCCGCGCCGAGTAGCACGCCTCACGCGCCTTGCTCAGTGCACCTTGACTGATATCCGTACCGGTCACCGCAAAGTGTTCGGGCAGCTCGCTGCCCTGCAGGGCTTCGGCGGCCATGATCGCCAGCGAATAAGGCTCCTCACCACTGGAGCAACCCACGCTCCACAGTTCCCAGGGCTTGCCCAGCCCTGCCGCCAGGCGCTCCTGCAGGTACTGCGAGAGCACCTCGAAGGAAGGCGGATGACGGAAGAAACGGGTTTCCTGCACGGTCAGCCGATCCAACAGGGTCGACCACTCCACCGCGCCACGCGGACCATCGGTAACCTGACGGTAGTAGCTGGCGTAATCCTCGACGCCCAATTCGCGCATGCGCGCACTCAGGTTGGTCTGCAGGAACGCGCGCCGCTGCTCGCTGATCACCACACCGGTACGCGCCTCAAGTAGCGTCTGCCAGTCGTGGAAATCGGCTTGCGACATATCGGTCACCGGGCGCAATGCCCAAACGCCCGCTGACTGCATACCTTCGCCCTGGGTCATGGCTGTGATGCGGAGGCTGCAGCCAGCCTCCGCGCTCCTTTATCAGGCGTCTGGCAGGGTGAAGCCGGACACCGACTTGCGCATCTCGCTGGCCATCTTGGCCAGGTTACCAATGCTCTTGGCGGTGGCGGTGGTACCCGAGGACGTCTGCGAGGTGATCTCCTGGATCACGTTCATGGTGTTGGAAATGTGGCCGGCCGAAGAGGCCTGCTGGCGAGCGGCGTTGGAAATGTTCTGGATGAGGGCCGCGAGGGTCTTCGATACCTTCTCGATCTCTTCCAGTGCCACACCGGCGTCCTGCGCCAGGCGGGCACCGCGCACCACTTCGGAAGTCGTCTGTTCCATGGAGATAACGGCTTCGTTGGTGTCGGTCTGAATGGTTTTTACCAGCGCCTCGATCTGCTTGGTCGCCGCAGAGGAACGTTCTGCGAGGCGTTGTACTTCGTCCGCTACCACGGCGAAGCCGCGGCCCGCATCACCGGCCATGGACGCCTGGATCGCGGCGTTCAGTGCGAGGATGTTGGTCTGGTCGGCAATGTCGTTAATCAGGCTAACGATGTCACCGATCTCCTGGGACGATTCACCGAGGCGCTTGATCCGCTTCGAGGTGTCCTGGATCTGCTCACGGATGTTATCCATGCCGGTGATGGTGTTGTGTACGACTTCGTTGCCCTTGTTGGCGATGGCTACGGAACGTTCCGCTACCGCGGAGGATTCCGAGGCGTTCGCCGATACCTGGTCAATCGACACGGCCATTTCGTTGATCGCCGCGGAGGCGCCGGCAATTTCCTGCGCCTGGTGCTCGGAAGCCTCGGCCAGGTGCATCGCCGTGGCCTGGGTTTCCTGGGCCGCGCCAGCTACCTGAACGGCGGTCAGGTTGATGGTGGCTACCAGGTCGCGCAGCTGGTCGATGGAGTAGTTGATGGAGTCGGCGATGGCACCGGTGAAGTCTTCGGTTACCGTCGCGGCCACGGTCAGGTCACCGTCGGCGAGGTCGGCGATTTCGTCGAGCAGACGCAGAATCGCCGCCTGGTTACGTTCGTTCTTCTCGGCGGTTTCAGCCAGACGGCGGTTGGTTTCACGCACCATCACCAGGCCGATGAGAATGATCGAGCCCAGCGCCAGACCACCCAGCACGTAACCGAACAGGGTGTTGATGGCACGGCCGTCGGCGAGGTCTTCGAAGCCGGCGGCCAACTCGGACGCCTTGTCCAGCAGGGTCTGCGACACGGTGAAGATCGAGTTCGCCGACTCACGCACCTGGAACAGTTCCGGCGAGGTCTCAAGAATCTCGTCCACCGAACCGGATACGAATTCGAACAGCTCGGAAATCTCGGCCAGACGCTCGAGGGCTTCCTCGTCGGTCACCTGGCTGATTTCCATCGCGGCGTTGCCTTCGAGCATCGCCGCCAGTACACGACCGAACAGGCTGGCGTCACGGCCGAACATGTCGGCGGCCTGCACCGAGTCTTCGTCACCGGCCAGTACCTTGTTCACCGAACCGAGGATACGTTCAGCCAGCAGCGACTGACGCTGGGCCACGGAAACCTGGGCGGCCGGCGCGCCACTTTCCAGCAGGATGTCGACCACTTCCTCGTACTCGACCTGCAGCTGCGGGATGGTTTCCGCCAGGGTGGCGGCTACTTGGTGCAGCGACAGTACAGTCTGCTCGCTGGCGAGAATGGCGTCGGTGTTCTGCCGCAGGCTATCCCAGTCCTGCTGTACCGCAGCCATCTGCGTCTGCACCGACTCGGGCGCCGGCGGCAAACCGCTGCTGGCATCGCCATCAGTCAGGTAGCCCCAGCGCTGCTGGAAGTCGTTACGCGCGTCGCGCAACAGACCGAAGGCTTCGGCAGTACCCGCCGCCGCTTCCGTGGCGTTCTTGGCGATACGCTGGGACAGTACGCGCAGCTCACCGGAGTGGCTGATGTACTCGGTATCGTAGTTGGACTGGGTGTTGATGTAGGCGAAGTTCGCGAACAACAGCACGATGGAAACGATAAGCACGACGAACAGCGCTGCGATCAGCGTACTGCTGCGTGCCCCCGCCAACAAATTGCCTGCATTTAGTTTTTTCATTATCTGGCCCCCGCCTGGACCGACCGCACTAGGGTTCCCATGTAACGCCAAAGAGCCGGCAGAGCCGGCCCAACCGAAATCTACTGATAGGACACGTCGAGAAAGCCCGGATCGGCCGTCAGCGCATGAGGGCTGAACACCAACCAGGGCTGTTCCCGTTGGAAAACACCGTGGATGAACGGCGCAATGCTCGCCTCGAGAGGCGGCAGTTGTTCTGAGAAGGCATCCACGGGGAAATGCTGCATACCGAAGACTTCGTCGACCGTGAGGCCGGCGAAGATTTCCTGATGGTCGACCACCAGGATTCGCCGCAGCTTGCGCAGCGGCGACAGTTCACTGCCGAAGAACCCGCACAGGTCCATGATCGGCAACAGGCGGCCACGCACGTTGGCCACCCCTTTGACCCAGCTCTTCACACCCGGCAGCAGGGTGTAGCGCGGCTCGTGCAGGACCTCGCCCACTTCCCCCATCGGCGCGACGAAGAATCGTTCGCCCATGCGAAAGCCGATACCGCTCCAGGTCTGCACCGCCGCCTGTTGCGACGGCAGGCCGGCCGCCAGGGCCCGGCAACGCTGGTCGATCTCGAGGAGAATCTGGAAAGGAGTCTGCGCGTCCGACATGCCAGCCGTGGCCTTCTTCTTATTCAGTCAACGGACGGCACGGCATCAGCCGGCCAGTACCGCATTGAGAGTTTTCAGCAAGGTGTCTTCATCGACCGGTTTGGTCAGGTAGTCCTTCGCGCCCTGGCGCTTGCCCCAGACCTTGTCGGTTTCCTGATCCTTGGTGGTGACGATGATCACCGGGATGTGGCTGGTTTCGGCGTCCTTGGTCAGTTGACGAGTCGCCTGGAAGCCATTGAGGCCGGGCATGACGATGTCCATCAGGACCGCGTCCGGCTTCTCCTGGCGAGCCAGGGCCACGCCGTCGGCGCCGTTTTCCGCCTTCAGTACCTGATGGCCGTGCTTTTCCAGCATGGCGGTCAGCTTGTACATCTCGGTCGGGGAGTCATCAACAATCAGAATTCGAGCCATGGTGTTTCCCAATGCAGAAGAGACGCAGGGGCCGCGAGGCCGGTGCGTCAGGAGGCTTGTTCCACCGGGGTGAAGTCCGGCACATGGGCTTTGATCGCACCGAGCAGCTCTTCCTTGCTGAAGGGCTTGGTCAGGTATTGATCGGAGCCGACGATGCGGCCCTTGGCCTTGTCGAACAGGCCATCCTTGGAGGACAGCATGATCACCGGGGTGGATTTGAAGGCACTGTTGTTCTTGATCAGGGCACAGGTCTGATACCCATCGAGACGCGGCATCATGATGTCGACAAAGATGATACTGGGGTGAGTGTCGGCAATCTTGGCCAGGGCATCGAAGCCATCGACCGCGGTGATGACGTCACAACCCACTTTTTTCAGCAGAGTTTCGGCGGTGCGACGAATCGTCTTCGAGTCGTCGATCACCATCACTTTCAAACCCTCGGAATGCTGTTCCATGTTCGCCCTACCATCGCCTCGGTGAGTCGTTATATTCGCGTTATCAGTATGCCTGAGGCCCAGTCGCCGATGGGGCTTGACCCAATCGTCGGGCCTTTTTAGCACACTCTCCAGATGCAATCTATAAGCCTGCCGGGGCAGCACCAGCCCTTGACCAAGGCCCCGGCCAACGCCACCCTGACAGCCTTTCACGGCATGGCCAACCCGGCCTCTACCCTCTACCTCGCGGAGAGTTACCCCCATGAGCCTTCGTCTCGGGATCGTCATGGATCCGATTGCCAGCATTTCCTTCAAGAAGGACAGCTCGCTGGCCATGTTGCTGGCCGCTCAAGCACGCGGCTGGTCGCTGTTCTACATGGAGCAGCAGGATCTCTACCAGGTTCGCGGTCAGGCTCGTGCCCGCCTGCGCCCGCTGGAAGTGTTCAATGACCCGCAGCGCTGGTTCACCCTTGGCATGGAACAGGACACGCCGCTCGCCGAGTTGGACGTGATCCTGATGCGCAAGGACCCGCCCTTCGATAACGAATTCGTCTACTCCACCTACCTGCTCGAGCAGGCGGAGCGCGACGGCGTACTGGTGGTCAATCGGCCGCAGAGCCTGCGCGACTGCAATGAAAAGTTCTTCGCCACCCAGTTTCCCCAATACACGCCACCGACCCTGGTCAGTCGACGCGCCGATATTGTGCGCCAGTTTGCCGATGAGCACCGTGACATCATTCTCAAACCCCTTGATGGCATGGGCGGTTCGCAGATCTTTCGCCACCGCGCAGGCGACCCCAACCTCTCGGTGATTCTGGAAACCCTGACCCTGCACGGCCAGCAGCAGATCATGGTGCAGGCCTACCTGCCTGCCATCAAGGATGGCGACAAGCGCATCCTGATGATAGATGGCGAACCGGTGCCCTACTGCCTGGCGCGCATTCCGGCTGCCGGAGAAACCCGTGGCAACCTGGCTGCAGGCGGACGTGGCGAAGCCAGGCCGCTGACCGAACGCGACCGCGAGATCGCCGCAGCAGTCGGCCCTACCCTGCGTGAAAAAGGGCTGATTTTCGTCGGACTCGATGTAATCGGCGACCACCTGACGGAAATCAACGTTACCAGCCCGACCTGCATCCGCGAGATCGACGCTGCCTTCGATACCCGTATCGGCGAGCGCCTGATGGACTGCATCGCGGCAAAGCGCGGATCGTAAGGCGGGTGCAACCCGCCACTGCCTGGCCGGCGGGTTGCACCCGCCCTACGCCAGCATCACATAAACGCCACAAGCTTGAACCAGCTAACAGCCTGGCGCTTCAGGCTTGCAGCCTGAAGCGTCGCGCCGCAGACTGCGCGACATTCGAAAGCAGACCCGATACGCGATGAACGCAGCCGCCACCCCAACCACCGCTTCCTCCGCCACCGTCCGTCCGGCGGATCGCCTGGGGTTCACCCTGTTTCTCGCCGCAGCCCTGCATGTGGCGCTGATTCTTGGCGTCGGCTTCACCCTGGAGTCGCCACCAGAGATCAGCAAGACGCTGGAAATTACCCTGTCCACATTCAAGAGCGAAGAGAAGCCCAAGGAGGCCGACTTCCTCGCCCAGGACAACCAGCAAGGCAGCGGTACGCTGGAACATGCCGCTGCACCGAAAACCACCGAGCAGGCTCCCTTCCAGGACAGCGAGGTGCGCAAGGTCACACCACCTGCCGCCCCGCAGCAACCTGCCAGCAAGCCAGAAGCGCCCAAGGCCGCCGTCGCCACGCGCGCACCACAGCAGCAGAAAACACCGGTCAAACGCGAAGAAGCCAAACCGGTCCCGGAAACGCGCCCGGCACCGGTATTCGACTCCGCCCAGCTCTCGGCGGAAATCGCCAGCCTGGAAGCCGAACTGGCGCAGGAAGTTCAAGCCTACGCCAAGCGCCCGAAGATCCACCGCCTCAACGCCGCCTCGACCATGCGCGACAAGGGCGCCTGGTACAAGGACGAATGGCGCAAGAAGGTCGAGCGCATCGGCAACCTCAATTACCCGGACGACGCCCGCCGCCAGCGCATCTACGGTAGCCTGCGCCTGCTGGTGTCGATCAACCGCGATGGCTCGCTGTACGAAGTGCAGGTGCTGGAGTCCTCGGGCCAGGCCGTACTCGACCAGGCCGCGCAACGCATCGTGCGCCTGGCCGCGCCCTATGCGCCCTTCACCGGCGACCTGGCCGATATCGACCGCCTGGAAATCATCCGCACCTGGCGCTTCGACCGCGGCGACCGGCTGTCGAGCAACTGATAGGGCAGCTGCAAGCTTCAAGCTGCGAGCCTCAAGAAGGCCACTCACGCCCTCCTGTCTCACCCAGGCTTTTCGCCTTTACTTGCAGCTTGTCCCTTGCAGCTTGCAGCTTCAAACTAGGCGCCATGAAGAATTCAGCCCCCACCTCGCTCAAGCACCATTTCTTGATCGCCATGCCGCACATGGCCGATCCGAACTTCGCGCAAACCGTCACCTACCTGGTCGAACACAACGAGCAGGGGGCGATGGGCCTGGTGATCAACAAGCCCAACGGCCTCAACCTGGCCGAAGTGCTGGAGCAATTACGCCCTGACGAGGAGCCCGCAGCGCTGTGCCACAGCCTGCCGATCTTCGCCGGCGGCCCGGTACAGACCGACCGCGGCTTCGTCCTGCATCCGGCTGGCCCGCAGTTCCAGGCGACCCTGGAGCTGGGCGAGCTGGGCCTTTCGACCTCGCAGGACGTGCTGTTCGCCATCGCCGACGGCAGCGGCCCGGATCGCTACCTGATCACGCTCGGCTACGCCGGCTGGGAAGCCGGGCAACTGGAAGCGGAGCTGGCCGACAACGCCTGGCTGACCTGCCCCGCCGACAGCAGCATTCTCTTCGACATGCCCTACGACCAGCGCCTCGATGCCGCTGCAGCACGCCTGGGAGTCAACCTCAGCCTGCTGACCTCGCAGGTCGGGCACGCCTGATGAGTGACAAGCCACTGCGCCTGCTGCTGGGCTTCGACTATGGCACCAAGCAGATCGGTGTCGCCGTCGGCCAGGTGATCACAGGCCAGGCCCGTGAGCTGTGCGTGCTCAAGGCGCAGAACGGCGTGCCGGACTGGAACCGCGTCGAAGCGCTGATCAAGGAGTGGCAGCCGGACGCCGTGGTAGTCGGCCTGCCGCTGAACATGGACGGCACGCCCAGCGAGATGAGCGCCCGCGCCGAGAAATTCGCCCGCCGCCTCAATGGCCGCTTCAACCTGCCCGCCTACACCCACGACGAGCGCCTGACCACCTTCGAGGCCAAGGGCCAGCGCCTGCGCGAAGGCCAGAGCGGCGGCTACCGCGAGCGCCCGGTCGATGCCATTGCCGCAGCCTTGTTGCTACAGGGCTGGCTAGAGGAAAACTGCACGGGCTGAGCGAGTCGGCCCGCACCAAGGAGTTTCGCCATGCTACCGAACCCCAACGACCTGCTGCCGGCCATGGCCAGTGCGCTGACCCAGCACCTCAACCAGCGCCAGATCAGCGAACCGCGCTTTATCGGCATCCGCACCGGCGGCGTCTGGGTCGCCCAGGCCCTGCTGCAGGCGCTGGGCCGTGATGACGCCCTTGGCATCCTCGACGTGTCCTTCTACCGCGACGACTTCACCCAGAACGGTCTGCACCCACAGGTTCAACCGTCCGAGTTGCCGTTCGAGATCGAGGGCCAGCATCTGGTGCTGATCGACGACGTGCTGATGAGCGGGCGCACCATCCGCGCCGCGCTGAACGAACTGTTCGACTACGGCCGCCCGGCCAGCGTGACCCTGGTCAGCCTGCTCGACCTCAACGCCCGCGAGCTGCCGATCCGCCCGGACGTGGTCGGCGCCACCCTGTCGCTGGCGACCAACGAGCGGGTAAAATTGTCCGGCCCCATGCCGCTGAACCTCGAACTCCAGACGCTCGCCAACTGAGACTCCCCGCGATGACGCCACTCGCCGCCAAGCGCCCGCTGCAGCTGAACGACCAAGGTCAGCTGCGTCACTTCCTCTCACTCGACGGCCTGCCCCGCGAGCTGTTGACCGAAATCCTCGACACCGCCGACTCCTTTCTCGAAGTCGGCGCGCGGGCGGTGAAGAAAGTCCCGCTGCTGCGCGGCAAGACCGTGTGCAACGTGTTCTTCGAGAACTCCACGCGCACCCGCACCACCTTCGAGCTGGCCGCCCAGCGCCTGTCGGCCGATGTCATCAGCCTGAACGTGTCGACCAGCTCCACCAGCAAGGGCGAGACGCTGTTCGACACCCTGCGCAACCTCGAGGCCATGGCCGCCGACATCTTCGTCGTGCGCCATGCCGACTCCGGCGCCGCGCACTTCATCGCCGAGCACGTGTGCCCGAATCTGGCGATCATCAACGGTGGCGACGGCCGCCACGCGCACCCGACTCAGGGCATGCTCGACATGCTCACCATCCGCCGTCACAAGGGCGACTTCGAGAACCTCTCGGTGGCCATCGTCGGCGATATCCTGCACTCGCGAGTGGCGCGCTCGAACATGCTGGCGCTGAAGACCCTGGGCTGCCCGGACATCCGCGTGATCGCGCCGAAGACCCTGCTGCCCATCGGCCTGGAGGAAAGCTACGGCGTGCGCGTGTTCAGCGACGCCAACGAAGGCCTCAAGGACGTCGACGTGGTGATCATGCTGCGCCTGCAGCGCGAGCGCATGCAGGGCGGCCTGCTGCCCAGCGAGGGCGAGTTCTACCGCCTGTTCGGCCTCACCGAGCAGCGTCTGAAACTGGCCAAGCCCGATGCCCTGGTGATGCACCCGGGCCCGATCAACCGCGGCGTGGAGATTGAGTCGGCCGTGGCCGACGGCCCGCAATCGGTGATCCTCAACCAGGTCACCTACGGCATCGCCATCCGCATGGCCGTGCTGTCGATGGCCATGAGCGGGCAGAACGCCCAACGTCAACTCAACGCCGAGGAGACCAACTGATGCGTACCGCAATCCTCGGCGCCCGCCTGATAGACCCTGCCAGTGGTCTGGATCAGGTCAGCGACCTCTTTATCGACGGCGGCAAGCTGGCCGCCATCGGCCAGGCGCCGGCCGGTTTCACTGCCGACAAGACGCTCCAGGCCCAAGGCCTGATAGCCGCGCCCGGCCTGGTCGACCTGTCCGTGGCCCTGCGCGAGCCGGGCTACAGCCGCAAGGGCAGCATCGCCACGGAAACCCTGGCCGCTGCGGCCGGCGGCGTCACCAGCCTGTGCTGCCCACCGTTCACCAAGCCGGTGCTGGATACCTCGGCCGTGGCCGAGCTGATCCTCGACCGCGCCCGCGAAGCCGGGCACACCAAGGTCTTCCCCATCGGCGCGCTGAGCAAGGGCCTGGCCGGCGAACAACTTGCCGAGCTCGTTGCGCTGCGCGATGCCGGCTGCGTGGCCTTTGGCAACGGCCTGGACAACTTCCGCAGCAGCCGTACCCTGCGCCGCGCGCTGGAATATGCAGCCACCTTCGACCTGCAGGTGATCTTCCACTCGCAGGACGCCGACCTGGCCGAAGGCGGCCTGGCCCACGAAGGCCCGACCGCTAGCTTCCTCGGCCTGGCCGGCATTCCGGAAACCGCCGAGACCGTGGCCCTGGCCCGCGACCTGTTGCTGGTGGAACAGAGCGGCGTGCGCGCGCACTTCAGCCAGATCACCAGCGCCCGTGGCGCCGAGCTGATCGCAGGCGCCCAGGCTCGCGGCCTGCCAGTGACCGCCGATGTCGCGCTGTACCAGCTGATCCTCACCGACGAGGCGCTGATCGATTTCTCCAGCCTCTACCACGTGCAGCCGCCGCTGCGCTCGCGCGCCGACCGCGACGGCCTGCGCGAGGCGTTGAAAGCCGGGGTGATCTCGGCCATTGCCAGCCACCACCAGCCGCACGAGCGCGATGCCAAGCTGGCGCCCTTCGCCGCCACCGAACCGGGCATCAGCAGCGTGCAGTTGCTGCTGCCGCTGGCCATGAGCCTGGTGCAGGACGGCCTGCTCGATCTGCCCACGCTGCTGGCGCGCCTATCCAGCGGCCCGGCTGCCGCACTGCGCCTGCCGGCCGGCAAGCTGAGCGTCGGCGGCGCCGCCGATGTCGTGCTGTTCGATGCGCAGGCTTCCACCGTCGCCGGCGAACAGTGGTATTCCAAGGGCAGCAACTGCCCGTTTATCGGCCATTGCCTGCCCGGCGCGGTGCGCTACACGCTGGTCGACGGGCATATCAGCTACCAGAGCTGAGCCATCCAAGCCCGCCGTCTGGCGGGCTCGTTTTTCGTGGGTGCGCCAAGCGCACCCTGCGCCCTGAAGACGCCCCATCCCATCCGCGACACGCGCCGCACTCGCCACGACATTGGACGAATGAGTGACTCGACGGTCATGATCCACGTCAGGTTAGCAGCCGAAATTTTCCAAATGCCACCGCCCTATGACCCCGCCCGCGCCCACTGGCGCCGGCCTGGCGTCGCGCTGGCCTTGTTCAGGAGCTTTTGAGTTATGTCGCGCTTACCTGTGATCGTGGGTTTTGGGGGTTACAACGCAGCCGGGCGCAGCTCCTTCCACCATGGTTTCCGTCGTACCGTGCAGGAGTCGCTGGAACCTCAGGCGCGCCAGGAAACCCTGGCCGGGCTGGCGCAGATGATGAAGCTGGTACGTGTGGTCGATGGCCAGTATCAGGATCAGGACGGCCAGCCGCTGAGCCTGGCAGAGATCGAAAGCCGCTACGCCAAGCAAATCCTCGCCGGCACCCTGGTGCGCCGCATCGAGAAGCAGCACCTGGACCCGGACGCCGCCCACTGGCAGAAAAGCATCGGCGTCGCCCCCGCCAATGGCGCCAACCTGAGCTTCATCACCCAGCGCAAGCAACTGCCCGAGCCGCTGCCGGCCAACTGGTCGATCAAAGAGCTCGAGGGCAACGAAGTACGTGTCACCCTGCATGACAGCTGCGAATTCAAGGTCGACAGCTATCGCCCGTTGGCAGTGAAGTCCGCCGGCCAACTGCCCACCGGTTTCGAGCCGAGCGAACTGTATAACGCCCGCTTTCACCCACGTGGCCTGACCATGACCGTGGTCGGCGTCACCGATGCTCTGCGCTCGGTTGGCATCGACTGGCAGCGCATCGTCCAGCACGTCGCCCCGGACGAGATCGCCGTGTTCGCCAGCTGCATCATGAGCCAGCTCGACGAGAACGGCTTCGGCGGCATGATGCAGTCGCGCCTCAAGGGCGGCCGCGTCACCGCCAAGCAGCTGGCCCTGGGGCTGAACACCATGCCGGCGGACTTTATCAACGCCTACGTGCTCGGCAGCGTCGGCACCACCGGCAGCATCACCGGCGCCTGCGCCACCTTCCTCTACAACCTGCAGAAGGGCATCGAGCAGATCGCCTCCGGCAAGGCACGCGTGGTCATCGTCGGCAGCAGCGAAGCGCCGATCAACCAGGAATGCATCGAGGGCTACGGCGCCATGGGTGCGCTGGCCACCGAAGAAGGCCTGCGCCAGATCGAGGGCAAGAGCGAGGTGGACTTCCGCCGCGCCAGCCGCCCGTTCGGCGACAACTGCGGCTTCACCCTGGCCGAGGCCTGTCAGTTCGTGGTGCTGATGGACGACGAGCTGGCCCTGGAGCTGGGTGCCGATATCCACGGTGCGGTGCCGGACGTATTTATCAACGCCGATGGTTTCAAGAAATCCATTTCCGCCCCCGGCCCGGGCAATTACCTGACCGTGGCCAAGGCCGTGGCCAGCGCCGCGCAGCTGCTCGGTCTGGATGCCGTACGCAATCGCAGCTTCGTCCACGCCCATGGTTCCAGCACCCCAGCCAACCGCGTCACCGAGTCGGAGATTCTCGATCGCGTCGCGGCTGCTTTCGGTATCGAGCAATGGCCGGTAACGGCGGTGAAGGCCTTCGTCGGCCACTCCCTGGCCACCGCCAGCGGCGATCAGGTCATCGGCGCCCTCGGCGCCTTCAAGTACGGCATCGTGCCGGGGATCAAGACCATCGACGCCGTCGCTGGCGACGTGCATCAGGATCACCTGAGCCTGTCCACCGAAGACCGTAAGGTGGGTGAGCACGCGCTGGACGTGGCCTTCATCAACTCCAAGGGTTTCGGCGGCAACAATGCCAGCGCCCTGGTACTGGCCCCGCACGTGACCGAGCGCATGCTGCGCAAGCGCCACGGCCAGGCTGCCTTCAACGCCTACCTGGCCCGCCGCGAGGGCACCCGCGCCGCCGCAGCCGCCTACGACCAGCAGGCGCTGCAGGGCAAGCTGGACATCATCTACAACTTCGGCAACGACATGATCGACGACCAGGCGATCTCCATCACCACCGAAGAAGTGAAGGTGCCGGGCTTCGACCAGCCGCTGGTGTTCAGGAAGGACGAGCGCTACGGCGATATGCTCGATTGAGCCGTAGGGCGGGTGCAACCCGCCATGGGCGATGTGGCGGGTTTCACCCGCCCTACAATTAGAGTGCCCGCGCCAGCTCGATCAACGCGCCACGCCACTCGGCGTCAGCCGGCAGCGCCAGGAAAGACGGATTGAGGAAGGATTCACGCGCCTCATAGGTCAGCGCCTCGCCAGCCAGATCCAGCACTTCGCCGCCCGCCCCTTCCAGCACTCCCTGCGCCGCAGCGGTGTCCCACTGCGACGTAGGCGCCAGGCGTGGGTAGCAATCGGCATTGCCTTCGGCCAACAGACAGAACTTCAGCGAACTGCCGATATTGGCCAGCACCGGCTCGCCAAAACGCTCGGCGAGCCCTGCCAGCAGGGTTTCCTGCGCCGGGCTCGAGTGGCGCTTGCTGGCCACCAGGGTAAAGCCTTGCGCCGGCGCCAGACGCACGCTGATCGACTGCTCCTCACCCGGCGCTTCGCTGCGCCAGGCGCCCAGACCGGCGCCGCCGTAATAGCAACGGCCGCTGGCCGGGATGCCGACCACACCGAAGACCACGCGGCCGCGCTCGATCAGCGCGACGTTGACAGTGAACTCCTCTGATCCGGCGATGAACTCCTTGGTGCCGTCGAGCGGATCGACCAGCCACCAGCGGGTCCAGGCGGCGCGCTCGGCCAGCGCAATGTCGGCGGCCTCTTCCGACAGCACCGGAATATCCGGCGCCAGCGCCTGCAGGCCATCGAGCAGGATATGGTGCGCGGCCAGGTCGGCGGCCGTTACCGGCGAGGCATCGGCCTTTTCCGTTACCGCCACATCGCTGCGCCAGTACGGCAGGGTCGCCGCGCCGGCGGCACGTACCAGTTCGATTACCTTGGGGATATTGGGATGGCTCACGGGCGGTACTCCCCGCGCTGAGTGAGCAGGTCACGTACCAGATAAAGCGCGGCCAGGGCGCGCCCCTCGCTGAATTGCTCGTGCTGGGCCAGGCTGGACAGCTCGCGCAGGCTGATGCGGTCGACCCGCATCGGCTCGGGCTCGTCGCCGGGCAGGCGCTCCTCGTACAGATCGCGCGCCAGCACTACCTGGATCTTCTGGCTCATGTAACCGGGCGACAGGCTCAGCTCGGTGATGTACTCCAGTTGATGCGCACCGAACCCCGCCTCCTCCTTGAGCTCGCGATTGGCCGCCACCAGCACGTCTTCACCCGGCTCGATCAGCCCCTTGGGCAGCGACAGCTGATAGTCATCGGTGCCGCCGCAGTATTCCTCGATCAGCACGGCGTGCTCGGCGTCGAGCATCGCCACCACCATCACCGCACCATAACCGGCGCCCTTGCCGACCAATCGCTCGTAGGTGCGCTCGGTACCGTTGGAAAAACGCAACTGCACCTCCTCGACACAGAACAGGCGGCTGCTGGCGACGATCTCGCGGGCGAGAACCGTGGGTTTTTGACGCATGGGGCGACTCCTTGGCGAGACCTGGTCGGTTATCATACAGCGGCTTTTGCGATTATCCCCGGCGCAGATTGCGCGATCGCGACGCGCGCCGGCAGATTCACGACTTTCATTACCTGGCGCGCCCATGCCTTCACTCACCTGGCACCAGATCGACACTGTCCTGCTGGACATGGACGGCACCCTGCTCGATCTGCACTTCGACAATCACTTCTGGCTCAAGCACCTGCCGCAGCGTTATGCCGAGCATCATGGCATCAGCCTGGCGCTGGCCGAGGCCGAGCTGCTGCCGCTGTTTCGCCAGCACGCCGGCACGCTGAACTGGTACTGCACGGACTTCTGGAGCCGCGAGCTGAAACTGTCGATCCGCGAGCTCAAGCGCGAGGTCGCCGACCTGATCGCCCTGCGCGCGGGTGCCGAACTGTTCCTACGCGCCCTGCGCGAGGCCGGCAAGCGTGTGGTGCTGATCACCAACGCGCACCGCGACTCGCTGTCGTTGAAGATGGAACGGGTCGAACTGGCTCCCTGGTTCGAGCGGCTGATCAGCTCTCACGACTATGGTTTCCCCAAGGAGAACCAGCAGTTCTGGTTCGCCCTGCGCCAGGACGTCGGGTTCGATCCCGCTCGCAGCCTTTTCATCGACGATAGCCTGCCGATTCTGCGCAGCGCTGGCCAGTTCGGTGTCGCCCACCTGCTTGCCGTTCGTCAGCCGGACAGCCAGGCCGGGCCCAAGGACACCGAAGAATTCGACGCGGTGGAGGATTACCGCGAGCTGCTGCTGAATCTGTAGCCCGGATGAAATCCGGGGACGCTCTTCGTAATACTGTTCACTTAAGGTTGCACACGTTTTGCTCCCCTCTCCCATTCATGGGAGAGGGGCTGGGGGAGAGGGCCGAAAACACCGCGAAACCGCCGGTTTCCCCCTCTCCGAACGCGGCCCGCCCTAACCCTCTCCCCAAAGGGGCGAGGGGACTGATCGTGTTTGACCGTTTTTTAAGTGAACAGCATTAGGGACGCTCTTCGAGGATTTTCCCGGGTTGCATCTGGCTACCAAGAGGGAGCCTAGGGCGCCGGGCTGTAGACGCGTGGCGCGCTGTGGTGCGGCAGGTGGATGAGGTTGAGACGGTGCCGACGCGCCCAGCGCACGCACAGTTCGGTCGGCGCCGACAGGCTGACCAGGCTGGCGAAGCCGGCGCGTACCGCCTTGTGGATCAGTTCCAGGCTGCAGCGGCTGGTGACCACGGCAAAGCCGCGGCGGGCGTCGCGGCTTTCACGGTTTAGCGCGCCGATCAGCTTGTCCAGCGCGTTGTGCCGGCCAATGTCTTCGCGGCACAGGACGATCTCACCTGACTCGTCGACGAACAGCGCAGCGTGCAGCGCGCCGCTCTGGCGCGCCAGCTTCTGCACCAGGCCGATGCGCGTACGCAGGTCGGCCAGGTGCGCGGCCGGTGGCAGCGGGTTGACGCTCAGGGTGTCGAGTTGCGGCAGCGCCTGCTCCAGCGCTTCGACACCGCACAGGCCACAACCACTGGTACCGGCCAGAGTGCGCCGCTGCTGCTTGAGCGCCCAGAAGGCACGACTGGCAATCTCAACGTCGGCGCTGAATGCCTCACCCGCGCGCTTGAGCTGGATGTCGTAGATATCCTCGGCCGCCGCCACGACTGCAGACGTCAGGCTGAAGCCGACGACGAAATCCTCCAGCGCACTGGGCGATACCATCATCACCGCATGGTTGATGCCGTTGTAGGCGATAGCCAGCGCACATTCCTCGGCCAGCACCGCATGCCCCACGCTGGCGGTCTCGTCCAGTTCGGCATAGGCGTAGCCGCCCGGTGTTGGGCTGGCGATTTCATCAGCAGGTGAACGTGGAACACGATGAGTCATGTGATGCGGATTCCTCGCGATGATCGCAGGACGCCTGGCGGCGCCGTGCGAAACAGCCGGATTGCAGCACTCAGACAGTAACAGCCTGCGGCGCGATCTGCCCGCGCGAATCACATAGCACCCGCAACGCAAACTCGCTCAGGCCTTCGCCGCCGCTGGCGTCCAGGTGAGCGTAAAGCGCCGTGCGCATCTGCGGGTCCCACTGGCGTCGCAGATGCTGAGCGTACTCGCTACGCGCCTGCTCCTGGTCGGGCTGGGAAGCGAAAAAGGCGCCGATCTGGTTGGCCATCTTGATCAGTTGCGTGGCGTTCATGCCCATGGCTGTGCTCCGCGAATGGGACGGTACAGGTTGGCGCAGTGCGGGTGCGCACGGCGCACCCTAGCGATCAGAGGTTTCATAGCTGCACCACCGGCAGCAGGCTGACCTGCTCGCGGGTGAAGCTATCGAACTCCTGCTGCCAGTCGGACGGCGTCTCGACCTTGCGCACCTGCACCGCCGTGACCTTGTATTCCGGGCAGTTGGTGGCCCAGTCGGAGTTGTCCGTGGTGATCACGTTGGCGCCGGATTCCGGGTGGTGGAAGGTGGTGTACACCACCCCCGGCTGCATGCGCTCGGTGACCTTGGCGCGCATCACCGTCTCGCCGGCACGGCTGTTGATGCCGACCCAGTCGCCATCCTTGATGCCGCGATCCTCGGCGTCCACCGGGTGCAGTTCGAGGATGTCCTCGGCGTGCCAGGCCTTGTTGGCGGTACGCCGGGTCTGCGCGCCGACGTTGTACTGCGAAAGGATGCGCCCGGTGGTCAGCACCAGCGGCCGCTTGCGCGAGGTGCGCTCCTCGGTCGGAATAAACTCGGTAACCACGAAGCGCCCCTTGCCACGCACGAAGGCGTCCTCGTGCATGATCGGCGTGCCTTCCGGCGCCTCGTCGTTGCACGGCCACTGGATGCTGCCCATGCGCTCGAGCTTGGCGTAGCTGACACCGGTGAACGTCGGCGTCAGCGCGGCGATCTCGTCCATGATCTCGGACGGATGCTTGTAGTTCATCGGATAGCCGAGGGCGTTGGAAAGCGCCACGGTCACTTCCCAGTCTTCCTTGCCGGCCAGTGCCGGCATCACCTTGCGCACCGGGGAGATGCGGCGCTCGGCGTTGGTGAAGGTGCCGTTCTTCTCCAGGAAGGAGGCGCCAGGCAGGAATACGTGGGCGTACTTGGCGGTTTCGTTGAGGAACAGGTCCTGGATCACCACGCATTCCATGGCCTTGAGCGCATCGGTGACGTGCTGGGTGTCGGGGTCGGACTGCGCCGGGTCCTCGCCCTGGATGTACATGCCCTTGAAGGTACCGGCATGGGCCGCAGCCAGCATATTGGGGATGCGCAGGCCCGGTTCGTCGAGCAGCTTGACGCCCCAGGCGGCCTCGAATTGCGGCCGCGCCACCGGGTCGGAAACGTGACGGTAGCCCGGCAGCTCGTGGGGGAAGGAGCCCATGTCGCAGGAGCCCTGCACGTTGTTCTGTCCGCGCAGCGGGTTCACGCCGACACCCGGACGGCCGATGTTGCCGGTGGCCATGGCCAGGTTGGCGATCGCCATCACGGTGGACGAGCCCTGGCTGTGCTCGGTGACGCCCAGGCCGTAGTAGATCGCCGCGTTACCGCCAGTGGCATACAGCCGCGCAGCCGCGCGCACCGAGGCGGCCGGGACGCCGGTCAGGGCTTCCATGGCCTCGGGGCTGTTGCGTTGTTCACTGACGAAGGTGCGCCATTGCTCGAAGCCTTCTGCCTCGCAGCGCTCGGCGACGAAGGCTTCGTTGACCAAGCCCTCGGTGACGATCACGTGGCCCAGGCTGTTGAGCAGAGCAACGTTGCTGCCGGGACGCAGTTGCAGGTGGTGCTCGGCACGGATGTGCGGGCTGCGCACCAGGTCGATACCACGTGGGTCTGCAACGATCAGCTTGGCGCCCTGGCGCAGGCGGCGCTTGAGCTGCGAGCCGAATACCGGGTGGCCGTCGGTGGGGTTGGCACCGATCACCAGCACCACGTCGGCGGACAGTACCGAGTCGAAGTCCTGGGTACCGGCGGACTCGCCGAGGGTCACCTTCAGACCGTAACCCGTCGGCGAGTGGCAGACGCGTGCGCAGGTATCGACGTTGTTGTTGCCGAAGGCGGCGCGCACCAGCTTCTGCACCAGGTAGGTTTCCTCGTTGGTGCAGCGCGACGAGGTCAGCCCGCCGACCGCATTGCGGCCGTACTGCGCCTGGATCTCCTTGAAACGCCGGGCGGCGTAGCCGATGGCCTCGTCCCAGCTCACCGAGCGCCACGGCTCGTGGATGCTGTCGCGGATCATGGGGGTCTTGATGCGGTCCGGGTGGGTCGCGTAGCCCCAGGCGAAGCGGCCCTTGACGCAGGCGTGGCCGTGGTTGGCGTGGCCGTTCTTGTTCGGCACCATGCGCACCACGGTGTTGCCCTTGACCTCGGCGTTGAACGAGCAGCCGACGCCGCAGTAGGCGCAGGTGGTGGTGACGCTGCGCTCGGCCTGGCCCAGCTCGATCACCGATTTTTCCATCAGCGTGGCAGTCGGGCAGGCGTTGACGCAGGCGCCGCAGGACACGCATTCGGAGTCGAGGAAATCCTCGTCCTGGCCGGCGGCCACGCGCGAGTCGAAGCCACGGCCGTCGATGGTCAGGGCGAAGGTGCCCTGCACTTCCTCACAGGCGCGCACGCAGCGGTTGCAGACGATGCACTTGGACGGGTCGTAGCTGAAATAGGGGTTGGACTCGTCCTTGGCCTCGGCCAGGTGAGTCTTCACTGGGTCGTAGCGCACTTCACGCAAGCCGACCACACCGGCCATGTCCTGCAGCTCGCAATTGCCGTTGGCCGAGCAGGTCAGGCAGTCCAGCGGATGGTCGGAGATGTACAGCTCCATGGTGCCGCGACGCAGTTCGGCCAGTTTCGGGCTCTGCGTGCGCACCACCATGCCCGACTCAACCGGGGTGGTACAGGACGCCGGGAAGCCACGGCGGCCTTCGATTTCCACCATGCACAGGCGGCACGAGCCGAACGGCTCCAGGCTGTCGCTGGCGCACAGCTTGGGCACGGCGATGCCGGCCTCCTGGGCCGCGCGCATCAGCGAGGTGCCGGCCGGCACGGTGACGGCGTTGCCGTCGATTTCCAGGGTTACCGGAGCACCGCTGCGAGCAGGGGTGCCATAGTCGAGTTCACGATACAGGGCCATGGGGACGCCTCCGGATCAGCGGGCTTCGGCGCTGTCTTGCGACACGCCGAAGTCCTCGGGAAAGTGGTTGATGGCGCTCATCACCGGATAGGGTGTCATGCCGCCAAGGGCGCAAAGCGAGGCGCCGAGCATGGTGTCGCAGAGGCTCTTGAGCAGCTCGATGCGCCCCGGCTGCGGGCCTTCGGAACGGGCCACGATGATCTGCGACAGCAGCTCCTCGCCACGGGTCGAGCCGATCCGGCAGGGCGTGCACTTGCCGCAGGATTCCACCGCGCAGAACTCCATGGCGTAGCGCGCCATGTCGGCCATATCGACGGTGTCGTCGAATACCACGATGCCGCCGTGGCCGAGCACCGCACCAAGAGCAGCGAACGACTCGTAATCCAGCGGCGTGTCGAACTGCGACTCGGGCAGATAGGCGCCGAGCGGGCCGCCGACCTGCACCGCGCGGATCGGCCGGCCACTGGCCGATCCGCCGCCATATTCGTAGAGCAACTCGCGCAGGGTGATACCGAAAGCCTTCTCGATCAGACCGCCACGGGCGATGTTGCCGGTCAGCTGGATCGGCAGGGTGCCGAGCGAGCGGCCCATGCCGTAGTCCTTGTAGTAGGCGCCGCCCTTGTCGAGGATGATCGGCACCGACGCCAGCGAGATCACGTTGTTGATCACCGTCGGTTTGCCGAACAGGCCCTCGATGGCCGGCAGCGGCGGCTTCGGCCGCACGGTGCCGCGCTTGCCCTCGATGCTTTCCAGCAGGGCGGTTTCCTCGCCGCAGATATAGGCGCCGGCGCCGCGGCGCAGCTCCAGGTGGAAGGCCTTACCGCTGCCGAGCACGTCGTCCCCCAGATAGCCGGCGGCCGTGGCGCGGGCGATGGTTTCGAGCAGCACCGCCTCGGCGTGCGGGTACTCCGAACGCAGGTAGATATAGCCGCGCGTAGCTCCCACTGCGAGACCGGCGATGGTCATGCCCTCGATCAGCACGTAGGGGTCGTCTTCCATCACCATGCGGTCGGAGAAGGTGCCGGAGTCGCCTTCGTCGGCGTTGCAGACGATGTACTTCTGCTCGGCCTGGCAACCGAGCACGGTGCGCCACTTGATGCCGGTGGGGAACGCCGCGCCGCCACGGCCACGCAGGCCGGATTCGGTGACCTCGGCGACGATCGCCTCGGGCGTCATGCCGAGGGCGCGTTTGAGGCCGCGATAGCCGTCGTGGGCGATGTAGTCCTCCAGCGACAGCGGGTCGGTGATGCCGGCACGGGCGAAGGTCAGGCGCTCCTGGCGCTTGAGGTATTCGATTTCATCGGTCAGGCCGTGGCCCAGCGCATGTGCCTTGCCCTCGAGGAAACCAGCGTCGAACAGGCCGGCGACGTCGCGTGCCTTGACCGGCCCATAGGCGACACGACCGGCCGGCGTGGCGACCTCGACCAGCGGCTCGAGCCAGATCAGCCCGCGAGAGCCGTTACGCACCAGCTTCACTTCGATACCGCGCGCCGCAGCCTCGGCGACGATGGCGCGGGCCACCTTGTCGGCGCCCAGGCTGAGCGCGGTGGCATCGCGCGGGACGAAAACGGTAATGGACTCGCTCATACCTGGGTCTCCTGTTCCGCCAGCAGCGCCAGCACTTCATCGGCGTCGACACGACCGTGCAGTTCGCCATTGAGCATCATGCTCGGTGCGCAGGCGCAGTTACCCAGGCAGTACACCGGCTCGAAACTGAGGCTGCCGTCCTCGCGGGTCTCGCCCAGCGGCAGGCCGAGCTTGTTTTCCAGCGCAGCGGTCAGCGCCTTGACCCCCATCGACTGGCAAGCCTCGGCCTGACACAGCTTGAGCACCTGGCGACCGGGCGGCGTGGCGCGAAAATCGTGATAGAAACTGACCACCCCGTGCACCTCGGCGCGCGACAGGCAGAGGTCCTCGGCGATCAACGGCAACAGCTCGGGCGGTACGGCACCGAGCCGGTCCTGAATGTCGTGGAGGATGGGTAGCAAGGCGCCGGGCTGGCCGCGGTGGGCGGCGAGCACCTCACGGGCGACGGCCTCGCACTGCTCGGGGGCGAAGCGCTGGGGAAGAAGGGCCATGTTCGATGCTCCAGCCGGCGGCTATACCGGTACTGTCAGGAGATAACCCGGCCAGTCACGGCTGCCGGTCGGCTTATCCCAGGCGCAGCCGCAAGGCTCGCCACATATGAAGTAAAGTTCTTATACTGGGTCACAAAGCGCCCATGTGCCGCAAATTAACATGGGGAATCGGCCGAACAAATATGAAGTACTGAGCATATGATCCGTATCGATATTCAACCGCGTTGGCGCTTTCACCAACGCGACGGCAGTAGCCTCGACCCGCAGGGTCTGGAGTTGCTGCAGGCCGTACACGACACCGGCAAGCTGACCGAGGCCGCTGCCCGCGTCGGCTATTCCTACCGCCACGCCTGGAACCTGCTGGGCAAGTGGCAGGCGTTCTTCGGCAGCCCGCTGATCGAGCTGGAGCGCGGCAAGGGGGCGCGGCTGGCACCGCTGGGAGAAAAATTGCTGTGGGCCGACCAGCGCATCCGCGCACGCCTTTCGCCGCAACTGGACAACCTGGCCGGCGAGCTGGAGCTGGAGCTGAACCGGGTGCTGCAGGCCAGCAACCCGGGCCTGCGCATCCATGCCAGCCACGGTTTCGCCGTCGCGGCGCTGCGCGAGTGGCTGGAGCGCGACCCAGGCTGGCAGTGGGACGTGCAGTTTCGCAGCGGCAGCGAGGCGATGATCGCCCTGCAGCGCCACGACTGCGAGGTGGCCGGCTTGCATGTGCCGGCCGGACCGCTCGGCACGTTGAGCATGAACCGCATCCAGCCCTGGCTGCGCCCCGATCAACGGGTGATAACCTTCGTCGTGCGCACCCAGGGCTTGATGCTCGCCCCCGGCAACCCGCACGGCGTGCAAGGCCTGGCGGATCTGGCCGGCGGCACGCTGCGCTTCGTCAATCGCGAGCACGGTTCGGGGACACGCCTGCTGCTGCAGGACCTGCTGCAGCGCGAGAGCCTGGACAGCACTGCCATCAAGGGTTTCCACAACGAGGAGTTCACCCACGCAGCCGTAGCGGCCTATGTCGCCAGCGGCATGGCCGATGTCGGCTTCGGTGTAGAAGCGGCGGCGCGCCAGTTCGGCCTGGACTTCATCCCCATGGCACGTGAGCACTATTGCCTGCTGTGCCGCGAAGACAGCCTCGAGCTGCCAGCGATGACCGCGCTGTTGCGGGTGCTGCAGAACCCGGAGTTCCAAGCGCGTATCGCTCAGTTGCCCGGCTACGCCCTGAGCCGCCCCGGCGAGGTACTGCCCCTGGCCCAGGCGCTGGAGCAATGGGGGCGCGAGAGCGTGCTATAAGCCCTCCGCCGAGCGCCTGCCGACGGAAGGCGGGAACCACGGGCGAGCCGCTTCGGTCAATGGAGCAGTTCCCGCCGCAAAGCGGCTCCGTGATCGAGAAGTCTATGAAATCTCTATAATTGCTCTTCCTTTCTCTTGGCCTGACCAGCGGCGGTTTCGCCTTTGCCGGCAATACCGAAGCGGGTTTGGGCGGCGCCCTCGGCGGCGCGGTGGGCGCAATGGTTGGTGGGCAGGTTGGTGGTAGCACTGGCGCAGCGGTCGGCGCCGGTCTCGGCGGTGCGGCCGGCAGCATGGTCGGTGCTGATCGTCGCAGCCGTACCGAAGCGGCCATTGGCGGCGCGCTAGGCGCGGCAGGCGGCAACGTTGTCGGTCAGCAGGTCGGCGGCAGCACCGGCGGGGTGGTTGGCGCAGCGGTAGGTGGCGGCGCCGGTGGCGCGCTGGGCAACTACATGGGCAATGCCAGCTACGACGATGACCGTCGCGACAAGCGTCGCCACTACCACGGCAAGAAGCACAAGAAGCACCACAAGCACTGGCGCCGTCACTGATCGACGCTAATCAACCAAGGCTCATGGCGCTGGCCGAAGGCGACTTCGACCTGCACCTTGGGCCTTTTTTCGTCGTAGCGGTATTGCCGCCATTGGCCGAAGGCCTCCCGGTAGCGTCTGGGCACGCTGATGCGATCCCCTTCCAGCGCAACGCTGGCACTGTAGTGGGGCGTGTCGCCGTAGCGATAGGGCGTCAGGCGGCCGGCCAGGATGACCTGGGCCTGACGATCCGGCCAGGCTTTACGTAGAGCCCCGGCATCAAGGCCGGCGTCCACCAGCAACAGACGCGTGGCCTGCTCTTGCTCATGCCGCAGCTCAAGCTGGCGCTGATCGCGCTGCTGGCGCAAGGTCTCGTCTTGCGGTATTGCAGCGAGCGCCGTCTGCGCACTGGCCAACGCGGCCTTGGCGCGCTCGACCTGCTTTCGATAGCTAGGCCCGTCCAGTTCCAGCACCAACCACAGCGGGCGCTCCGCACTGCGGCCCAGGTCGTTCGGCGCAAAGCCAAGCTCCCGCAGCTTGGCTTCGTCCAGCCAGGACCAGTCGGCATCCGCCTGGCGCCAGGCCAGTTGCAGACGCAGACCGCTGTTTTCCTCGCCGCGCAGCCAGCTGTCGTAGGGCAGCTGAATTTCCCGTTCGCTCAATTGCAGTTGCGCCTGCGGCTCACCGCTGCGGTTGTACCAGACGCCCGCAAGGGCCACGGCATTGCTCGTCAGGATCAGCCCGAGACCGAGCCAAAGTGCATGGTTCATGCCGCACCTCCACGGCGCCAGCGCTGCAGCATGACCAGCAACAACAGCGCGATCAGCCCGAGCAGGAGGAAGAACAGGTAGCGCGGCAGCAGCGCCCACCACCAGTCGAACAGCTTGCTGAACAGCAGCACCAGAGCGAAGCCCAGCCCGGTATTGACCACCTCGGCCCAACCGCGGCGTACGCCCAGCCAGATCACCAGCCCCGCGAGGACGAAGCCCAGCGTCTGGTAGAAGGCCTCCACCCAGCGCGCCGGCCATTCCAGGTAGCTGCCCTGGCCCCAGTAGCTAAGGATCAGGATCGGCCCGAACAGGTACAGCAAGCCGACCACCCGATAGCAGGCGGTGAAACCAACCCGACGCGTCTGATCGATGAACTGCGGCAGCACAAACAGCAGGGCGGCAGGCAGGAAGTTCTCCGGGTGGTCATCCAGCGACCACCAGTACAAGCCCGTCCAGTCGTTCAACCGCGCAGCGAGGAACAGGCCGAAGCACAGCAACGCGGTGACCAGCAGCAGGCGCTGACGGCATTGGTAGGCCAGCAGCAATGCCAGCGCGCCCCAGGGCAGCAGTGCTTTGTCCGAGGGCGTGATATTGAAGATCTGCCCGAGCATCGACAGGTTGAGCACGAAGCAGACGAATGCCAGCACCGCAGCCAGTTTGGCGTAGTAACCGGAGGCGTCGCGCGCCTGCAGCCAGAAGCACAGCAGCAAGCTGCCCAGCGAGCTGCCGATCAGCACAGCGACCTGCACACCGGCATCGAACAGGCCCCAGAACTGGTAGAAGAGGAAGAACAACCCGGCCGCCAGGGCCAGCGCACCGACCAGCGAGGCCAGGCGCATGCCCAGCGACAGCTGGCGCGCGCGGGCATCGGCGTCGATATCCAGGGTCTGTCGATAATGCGCCAGCAACTGCTGGTGGTAGGCAGCCAGGCCCTGCTCCTGCTCAGCGCTCAACTGCAACACCTGTTCGCGGCGCAGCTCGGCCAGTTCGGCACGAAACGCAGCGATGCGCTCGGCACGGCGTTGCGCCTGCTCGCGTTGCAGATCGGACATGGGCACTCCCTGGCGGCATGAATCGCCACAGCCTAGCACGCCTCAGGCGGCCAGCAGACGCTCCAGCGCCGAGCGCAGCGGCTCGGGGATGCTCACCGGACGATTACTCGCCCGATCGACGAACACATGAACGAAACGCCCGGCGGCGCAGGCCTGTTCCTCGCCGGCCCTGAAGATCGCCAGCTCGTACTGCACCGAACTGTTGCCCAGCTTGCCGACGCGCAGGCCGACTTCGATAGCGTCAGGGAAAGCGATGGAGGCGAAGTAGTCGCAGCTGGAGCTGACCACGAAGCCGACCACTTCGCCGCCATGAATATCCAGCCCGCCCTCGGCGATCAGGTAGGCATTCACCGCGCTGTCGAAGTAGCTGTAGTAGGTCACGTTGTTGACGTGGCCGTAGATGTCATTGTCGTGCCAGCGCGTGGTGATCGGCTGGAAGTGGCGGTAGTCGCCACGCAGGTGTTGGGGTTGGCTCATGATGGTCCTTGGATTGGCGTCGCGGCTAAAGCCCCTCCCACAGGCTGCGGCGCTCTTGTGGGAGGGGCTTTAGCCGCGACCTGAATCAGTAAGCGGCTTGGTAAATGGCCAGCGCCTGTTGCTCGTTCATCTCACGCGGATTGTTCACCAGCAGGCGCTGCTGCAGCATGGCGTCCGCCGCCAGTGTGGGCAACATCGCCTCACCAACCCCGGCGTCGCGCAGCCGCGTCGGCAGGCCGCTGCGCTGACTGAACGCTGCCAGCGCCTCGATCAGTTGCTCGGTCTGCGCTGCGGCATTGCCCGCACGCAAACGCTCGCCCAATACCAGCGGCGCCAGCTCGGCGTACAGCGGCGCGGCCACCGGCGCGTTGAACGCCAGCACCTGCGGCAGCACCAGGGCGTTGGACAGCCCGTGGGGAATGTGGAAATGCCCGCCCAGTGGGTAGGCCAGCGCATGCACTGCCGCCACCGGCGCGTTGGCGAAGGCCTGCCCGGCCAGGCAGGCGCCGAGCAGCATGGCCTGACGCGCCTCGCGGTTGCTGCCGTTTTGCACCACCTCATCGAGGTTGGCCGCCAGCAGGCGCAGCGCTTCGCGCGCCAGCAAGTCGGACAGCGGGTTCTTCTTCAGCGCGCTGGTGTAGGCCTCGATGGCATGCACCATGGCGTCGATGCCGGTGGCGGCGGTCACCGCCGCCGGCAGGCCAAGGGTCAGGTCGGCATCGAGCAGGGCCAGATCCGGCAGCAGCAGCGGCGAAACCACGCCCATCTTGGTGGTCTCGCCAGTGGTGACGATGGCGATCGGCGTCACCTCGGAACCGGTGCCTGCGGTGGTCGGCACCTGGATCAGCGGCAAGCGCCGTCCGCGGGCATTGCCCACGCCGTATATCTCGCTCAGGGCCTGGCCGCAGTCGGGATGCGCCAGCAAGGCCACCAGCTTGGCCACGTCCATCGAACTGCCGCCACCGAAGCCGACCACCAGCTCGGCCCGCATCTCGCGAGCCTGGGACACGGCCGCCAGCACCACGGCCTCGGGCGGGTCGGCCAGCACCTGGTCGAAAACCTGCACGCTCATGCCGGCACGGGTGAAGCCCGGCAGCAGCGGCTCGAGCAGGCCGAGACGGGTGATGCCGGGGTCGGTGACGATCAACACGCGCTGGGCGCCGCGCTCGCGGCACAGTTCGGCTAGGCGCAGGCTGGCGCCGGATTCGCAGAGGATCTGCGCGGTGGTGGCGAAGCTGAAGGGATGCATGCTGTGCTCCTCTTGTTGTAATGCCGGATGCAATCCGGGATCGGTCAGGCAAAATTTCCCCGGATTGCATCCGGGCTACGATCCATCTCCCCAGCCCTCTCCCATAAATGGGAGAGGGAGCGGTCCGAGGTAGACCCGAATAAGGCGTTATAGCTCCCCTCTCCCGCTTGCGGGGCGTGAGCGGAAAGAGCGAAACACCGCTTCGCCCGCTGGTGCGCCCTGAGCTCTGCGAAGAGCAGAGTCGCAAAGCGGGGGCTGGGGGATAGGGTTCTAAAAGGCGAAACTGCCCTCGTCCATGGCCATCAAACAATCCGCGCCGCCCAGCAGGGCTTCGCGGTGTGCACTGGCGCGCGGCAATACGCGGCGCAGGTAGAACTCCGCGCTGTGCAGCTTGGCCTGGTAGAACGCGGCCTCGCCGCTGCCGGCCTCCAGCGCATCCTGCGCCCGCGCCGCGGCTTGCAGCCAGAAGCCGGCGAGCAGCAGATAGGCCGAGTACTGGAGGAAATCCACCGAGGTAGCACCGATCTCCTGCGGATCGCGCTGGCAGGCGGCGATCACTTCTGCGCTTAGCTCGCGCCATTCGCCCAGGCGGGCCTGCAAGACGGCCGCCATCTCCTTCAGCGCCGGTCGCGTGGCCTGGGCATCGCACAGCGCACTGAACTCAGCCTGCAGCGCAGACAGTTCGGCGCCGCCGTCGCCGAGCAGCTTGCGACGGATATAGTCCAGCGCCTGGATACCGTTGGTGCCCTCGTAGAGCTGGGTGATGCGACTGTCGCGCATCAGCTGCTCCATGCCCCATTCGCGGATGAAACCGTGCCCGCCGTAGACCTGCACGCCATGGCTGGCCACTTCCTGGCCCATGTCGGTGAAGAACGCCTTGACGATGGGAATCAGCAGCGCCGCGCGCTTGCCGGCTGCCTTGCGTGCCTCGGCCGACTCGGCGCCGTGCTCCAGGTCCAGTTGGCGCGCAGTGTAGGCGGCAAGCATGCGACTGCCTTCCACCAATGTCTTCTGCGTCAGCAGCATGCGCCGTACATCGGGATGCACGATGATCGGGTCCGCTGGTTTGTCCGCTGCCTGCACGCCAGTCAGGCCACGCGACTGCAAACGCTCACGGGCATAACGCAGCGCGCCCTGGAAGGCCGCCTCGCCGATACCGAGGCCCTGCAGACCGACCTGAAAGCGCGCGTCGTTCATCATGGTGAACATGCAGGCCAGGCCCTGGTTGGCTTCGCCCACCAGCCAACCGGTGGCGCCGTCGTAATTCATCACACAGGTGGAGGCGCCCTTGATGCCCATCTTGTGCTCGATGGCCCCGCACGACAGGCTGTTTCGTTCGCCCGGCGTGCCATCGGCAGCGGCGATGAACTTTGGCACCAGCAGCAGGCTGATGCCCTTCACGCCCGCCGGGGCATCCGGCAGACGCGCCAGCACCAGATGGACGATGTTCTCGGAGAGATCCTGCTCGCCCCCGCTGATGAATATCTTGCTGCCGCTGACCTTGTAGCTGCCATCGGCCTGCGGTTCGGCGCGGGTGCGCAGCAGCGCCAGGTCGGTACCGGCCTGCGGCTCGGTCAGGCACATGGTGCCCGTCCACTGGCCGCTGACCAGCTTGCCCAGGTATTGCTGCTTGAGCGTTTCGCTACCGTGCTTGTGCAGTGCCAGCACGGCGCCCTCGGTCAACCCGGAGTAGACGCGGAAAGACAGCGAGGCGCCCATCAGCATCTCGTGGAAGGCGAAGGCCACTAGTTGTGGGAAGCCCTGGCCGCCATATTCCACCGGGCCGGTCATGCTCGCCCAGCCGTTGTCCACATATTGCCGGTAGGCCTCGGCAAAGCCCTTGGGCGTAATGACCTGGCCGTTTTCCAGGTGGCAGCCCTCCTCGTCGCTATTGCGATTGAGCGGCGCGACCTCGCCGGCCGCGAAGGCCGCGGCCTCCTCCAGCACGCCGTCGATCAGCTCGCGATCCAGGCCGTTGCCCAGGCGCTCGCAATGGGCGGCTGCATCGAACAGCTCGTGCAGCACGAAGCGCATGTCGCGCAATGGCGCCTGATAAGTCATACCCTGCCCTCCTGTACGTCAGCGAAACGCTTGTTCTGTTCAGCCAGGCGCTCGATCAGCGCCGCCGGTTGCCAGTGCGCGCCGAAGCGCTCGGCCAGTTGCTGCAGCCGTCGGCGAATCGCGCCGACACCTTCGCCGTCGGCCCAGGCCATGGGGCCGCCACGCTCGGCGGGAAAGCCGTAGCCGTTGAGATAGACCAGATCGATATCGTGGCTGTTGGCGGCGATGTTCTCCTCGAGAATCTTCGCCCCCTCGTTGACCAGTGCCAGCAGGCAGCGCTCGAGAATCTCCTCGTTGCCGATCTCACGGCGGGTGAAGCCGAGGCGCTCCGATTGCATCTGCACCAGCCCGTCGACAACCGGGTCATGCTCGGCCTGGCGACTGCCGGGCGCATAGAGGTAGTAGCCCTTGCCGCTCTTCTGGCCGAAGCGACCGAGCTCGCACAGGCGGTTGTCCACCTGCACCGCCGGATCGTCCTGACCCTTGCCGGCCAGCTCACGGGCACGCCATTCCAGGTCGATGCCGACCACGTCGTACATGCGGAACGGCCCCATAGCGAAGCCGAAGCCCTGCAGCGCCGCGTCCACCTGGTGCGGCCAGGCGCCTTCGAGCAGCAGCATGCGCGCCTCGCGCACGTAGGTGTGCAGCATGCGGTTGCCGATGAAGCCGTGGCAGTTGCCAGCGACCACCGCCACCTTGCCCATGCGCGCGCCCAGTTCCTGGGTAGCTTGCAGCACGGCCGGTGCAGTCTTCGCACCGCGGACGATCTCCAGCAGCTTCATGATGTGCGCCGGGCTGAAGAAGTGCAGGCCCAGGACGGCTTCCGGCCTCGAGGTGACGGCCGCGATGGCGTCGATATCCAGCGCCGAGGTGTTGCTGGCGAGGATGGCGCCAGGCTTCATCGCCGCATCCAACTCGCGAAAGATGTTTTGCTTGAGCTCGAGGTTTTCGTATACCGCCTCGATCACCAGATCGGCATCGGCCAGCGCCGCATAGCCGTCCACCGCCTCGATTCGCGCACGTCGCGCCGTGGCTTCGGCCTCATCGATACGGCCCTTGGCGACGTTCTGCGCCCAGGTTTCCTCGGCCATGGCCAGGCCCTGCTCGACCATCTGCGGGTTGTTGTCCAGCCACAGCACCTGCAGGCCGGCATTGGCCAGGCTGATGACGATACCGCGGCCCATGGTGCCGGCACCGATCACGGCAGCACAGCGAAGCGGCGAGACGAGTTTGTTCATTGTTGTTCCTCTCGTGCACAAACGGAAAAGCTTGGGTCACGATAAGCAAGCCGCTACTATTTTTGAAATTTAGTCTTGTGATACGACATATTCAGTAGATGAATTTCAGCAATTTCGACCTCAACCTGCTGCGTGTACTCGATGCCCTGCTGCGCGAACAGAACGTCTCGCGCGCTGCCGAGCGCCTCGCGCTGAGCCAGCCGGCGGTGAGCAATGCACTCAATCGCCTGCGCGAACTGCTCGGCGATCCGCTGTTGGTGCGCGTAGGCCGGCGCATGCAGCCGACACCGCGGGCGCTGGCCCTGGAGGCGCCGATCCGCAGCGCGCTGCGTCAGCTGGAACAGAGCCTGAGCGCTGGCGAGGCCTTCGAGCCAGGCGAAAGCCGTCAACGCTTTCGCATCGCCGTCACCGATTACGTCGAGCTGGTGTGCATGCCGCGCCTGCTCGACCGCCTCAGCCATAAGGCACCGGGCATCGGCATCGACATCCGCCACCTCAGCCCCAGCCTGCCGATGGAAGCGCTGGACAAGGGCGAGCTGGACCTGGTGCTGGGCCGCTTCGACGAGTTGCCGGCGCGTTTCGCCCGGCGCCACTGGATGAGCGAGACGCTCAAGCTGGCGGTGCGCCGCGAACACCCGCTGCTGCGCCGGGGCAATCTGGATCTGGACGCCTTCCTGCGCCTGCGTCACCTCTGGGTGCACGGCGGGCAGACGCGCGGCATGGTCGACCAGTGGCTGGGCGAACAGGGGCTGTCGCGGCAGATCTTCTACACCACGCCGAACTACCTGCAGGCAGCGCATATCGTCGCCGGCAGCGAGCTGGCGGCGGTGCTGCCCACCGCCCTGGCCCGGCATTTCGCCACGCTGCTGCCACTGCAGTTGTTCGATCTGCCCTTCAGCCTCGGGCCTTTCCACCTGGAGGTGGTCAGCCTGGCGCAACGTCAGCGCGACACCGCACTGCAATGGCTGGTCGAGGAGATCGTCGCGGTGGTTCACGACGTCTGAAAGATACCCGCAGGCCGGACGCAATCCGACAACGGCGGGTTACACCCGCCCTACCTGCGCTGCCCCGTACGGACGTCCCGTAGCCCGGATGCAATCCGGGAAAACTTTGCCTGACTATCCAAATCGAATTGCGGCAACGGGCTGCGTAGGGCGGGTGCAACCCGCCAGTCCTGCGCTGCGCCGTGCGCACGCCCCGTAGCCCGGATGCAATCCGGGAAAACTTTGCCTGACTACCCAAATCGAATTGCGCCACGGGCTGCGTAGGGCGGGTGCAACCCGCCAACCCGACGATCACCCTTGCGCCTGCCGATCCGCGCGGCCGCCCAGGTACCAGCCGAGCACGCCCCACAGCGCGGCGCACAGCGCCCCGACCATCGCCACCAGCCAGGCGCCGTGGCCGAGCATGTCCAGCCCGGCCTTGGCCCAGCCGCTGAGGGCATCGCCGCCGCGATAGACCACGGTGTCGAGAAAGTTCTTCGCCTTGTACTTGCTCTCGGCATCGAGCGGGGCGAAGAGCATTTCCCGCCCCGGCCGGACGAAGGCGTACTCTCCGATGCGCCGCACGATCATCAACCCCGCCAGCATGACGAAAGTCGGCGCCAGCGCCAGGCCGATAAAGCCCAGGCAGACCAGCGCCGGCACTAGCGATAGCAGCACCCGCACGCCGAGCTTCTGCGCCACCCGCCCGGTGATGAACAGCTGCGTCGTCAGGGCGCCGGCCTGCACGACGAAGTCGATGATGCCGAACACCCGCACCTGCGCGGCGCGATCCGGGAACAGCTCGGCCACCAGGCGCGCCTGCTCGAAGTAAAGAAAGGTGCTGACCGAGGTCAGCAGCAGGATGAAGGCACCAATGCCCAACAGATAACGCGAGCCGAGCATGCGCGTCAGGCCGCTAAATGGGTTGCCCGGCACTGGCCTGCGCGGATTCTCATTGGCCATCGCGCCAGGTCGGCCGGCGCCCTGGCGTTCCCGCCAGACCATCAGGTAGCGCTTGAGTGCCAAGGCCGCACCGAGCAGCACCGCGGCCATCAACATCAGCCCGGACTCGCCCGCCACACCGATCAAGGCAGCGCTCAACAGCGGCCCGCACAATCCGCCGACGCTGGCCCCCGCGGCGATGAAGGCGAACAGACGGCGCGCCTGGGCGCCGTCGAACACATCGGCCATCAGGCTCCAGGCCACAGAAACGACGAACAGGTTGTAGACCGAGATCCACACGTAGAACACCCGCGCCAGCCAGACGCTGTAATGATCGAGGCGAAACAGCAGAACGAAGGCCAGCAGGTTGAGGCAGAAGAAGCCGTATACCCAGTCGATGAAATGGATGCGCGGAACTTTCGAGTTGAGCCAGGCGAACAGCGGCACCGCCAGCAGCATGACGACGAAGGTGGCGGTGAACAGCCACTGCAGGTTGTGCACCCCACCCGTGATACCCATCGCCTCGCGGATCGGCCGCAGCATGAAGTAACCAGCGAACAGGCAGAAGAACAGGGCAAAGCCGGCCAACACCGCCGCCAGCTCCTCGGCCTCGGCATTGATTGCCCGCGCCAGGCGCCGCGAGAGCGCCTGCATCTCAGGCGAACAGCTCGATGATGCGCTTGCGCTGCGCCGCGTCAGGCAGGCGACCCTGACCGGCAATAAGGTTTTCAGCCATGTAACGCGGGTTGGAGGTGGCCGGAATCACCGCATTCACTGCTGGATTAGCGAGGATGAACTTGAGCATCAACTGCGCCCAGGAGGTGACATCCAGCTCGATAGCCGCCCAATCGGGCAGGTTTTGTCCTTTGACCCGGTCGAACAGCGCCGAGCGCTGGAACGGCCGGTTGATCAGCACCGCGATGCCCTTGTCGGCGCAGTAGGGCAATAGCTCGCGCTCGGCATTGCGTTCACCGATGGAGTAGTTGAACTGGACGAAATCCACCGGCTCGTTGCGCAGCACCTCGAGCAGGCGCTCATGAGCGGAATCCAGATAATGGGTAACGCCGATGTAGCGCACCCGGCCCTGCCCCTTCAACTCGCGCAACAGGCCGAGCTGGGTACTGGTGTCCTGCAGGTTGTGCACCTGCATCAGATCGATGGTATCGGTGCGCAGTGCGGCGAAGCTGGCCTCGACCTGACGCTCACCGGCGGCACGCCCGGAAGAGGAAACCTTGCTGGCCAGGAACAGGCGTTTGCGCATGCCGTCCTCGGCGGCCAACGCCCCGCAAACCGCCTCGGCCCGCCCATAGCTGGGCGCGGTATCCACTAGGCTGGCGCCACCATTGACCAGCGTCTGCATGACCTCGCGCAGGGGCTGTAGCGCCTCATCGCTCATCGCCACGTCATGGGTACGCGAGGTGCCCAGGCCGACCACCGGTAGCAGCTCTCCGCTGCTGGGAATCGCCCGACTCTGCAGGGTGCCGGAGGCGAAGGCGGACGATGGCAACCAGGGCATCAGGGCGGCTAGCGCCGTCAGGCTGGCGCTGCCTTGCAGGATTCGACGACGACTGGGCATGGCGTGGCTCCTCTCACAGTGACCGGTTGGTTATAGGCACTGACCACACGCAGACCAAGGCGTTACATCCGTAGCGGGTTCCGGGCGGAGGCGCGATGAGAGGCCGGACTGACGGCGACAGCCCGTTTATCACGGGGCGAAGAGAAGAAAATAGGCAAGACGCGGAGGCAATATCCGGTAACCAAAATACCGCTGCGCCAAGCGGGGTTGGGACGCAGCGGTCGGGAAAGCGCTCAGGCTGCGTGCGAGGCAGACTCGCTGATCAGCATGCCGTGGGAGACGAGGTAACAGCGATGGCCGTTCTGCAGCATCAAAGGGCTGCGACTGGAAATGATCCAGCCCTTGTTCAGAAGTTGCTCGATGTGAGCACGCAGTGCGGGTAGATGGCGCTGTTCCTTCATGGCCGACCTCTAGTTGTTGGGGCGCTTGGCGCCTTGTTGTTCTTCCGTGATGCAGCTCGCAAAAGTGTAGTGGCGCTCTGCCAGGAAAGTAAGCGGCGCGATTGTGTAATATTTTGTAGGACATTCGCTATAGGCCGCGACGAATCAGGGCTGCACCAACGCCGCTTGCGGCACTTGCCGAGGCGCAGAGAAAACCAGATGGCCGTCTTCCAGCTTGCCGTAGCGCAGCAGTGCCAGGTCGAGCAGATAGTTCTGATGCAGCTTCCACGGCACCCGGTCGCCCTGCGCCGGCAACAGGTGCGAGGCCCGCTCGATATAGCCTGACTGCAGGTCGAGGAACGGCTCCGGGCGGACGCTGCCGGTACTGTCGCACGGAGTTACCTGGCGCATGCCGATGGCGTCCAGATGATTGATCAGGCGGCAGAAGTACTCGCTGGAAAGATCGGCCTTGAGCGTCCAGCTGGCATTGGTGTAGCCCATCACCACCGCCAGGTTGGGCAGGTCGCGCAGCATGATGCCGCGGTAACCCATGCTCTTCGGCGCTTCGAAGGGCACACCATCGACCTGCACGGCGATACCGCCGAACAGCTGCAACTGCAGGCCGGTGGCACTGACGATGACATCTGCAGCCAGCTCTTCGCCGCCCTTGAGCCGAACGCCCTGGACAGTGAAACGCTCGATCTCGGCAGTGACCACCTGCGCCTTGCCCTGGCGCAGCACGCGGAACAGATCGCCGTCCGGCACTGCGCAGACGCGCTGGTCCCAGGGCTTGTAGCGGGGGCTGAAGTGGCGCAGGTCGACGCGCTCGCCCAATTGGCGCCGCACCAGCCCCAAGAGTATCCGCCGCACCAGGTTGGGGAAGCGCTTGGCCAGCTTGTAAAAAGCCAGCTGCAGGGTCACGTTGCGCCCGCGCGCCAGGCGATACACCCACGTCTCCGGCAAAACCCGGCGCAGCGCATTGGACAGCCCATCACGTTGCGGCAGGTTGATCACGTAGCTGGGCGAACGTTGCAGCATGGTCACCTGCGCCGCGCGCTCGGCCAAAGCCGGCACCAGGGTCACCGCCGTGGCGCCGCTGCCGATCACCAGCACGCGCTTGCCGCTGTAGTCGAAGCCTTCGGGCCACAACTGCGGATGGATGAAGGCGCCCTGATAGTCCTCGCGACCGGCGAACTCGGGGGTATAGCCAGCCTCGTAGCGGTAGTAACCGGTGCACATCATCAGAAACTGGCAGCTGATGCGCAGCGGCTCGTCTTCCTCGCCGCGCTGCACCCGCAACTGCCAGGTGGCGCTGGCACTGCACCAATTGGCCTCGAGCACCTTGTGCCGATAGCGAATCGAGCGGTCGATGCCATGTTCGGCCGCGGTTTCCTGAATGTAACGGCGTATCGACGGCCCGTCGGCGATGGCCTGCGGGTCGCTCCAGGGCTTGAAGTTATAGCCGAGGGTGTACATGTCCGAGTCGGAGCGGATGCCCGGATAACGGAACAGATCCCAGGTGCCGCCCATGGCCTCGCGCCCTTCAAGAATGGCGAAACGCTTGGCCGGGCACAGCCGCTTGAGGTGGCAGGCGGCGCCGATACCGGACAGGCCGGCACCGATGATCAGGACATCCAGATGTTTGACGGACATGACTCAGCCTCGCTCGGCTTGGGACAATGAGCATCACCTTAGCCTATGTGGCTGCCATTCGATCTTCGCCGGGGTCAGGCGGCCGATTCGCCGCGCCACTCACATCCCCGAGCGGCATGACTGGCCTGACACGCCCGTGCGGCGCTAAGCTGTGGCGATGACCACACCCTACCTGACCTCGCAGCACACCAGCAGCACGGACGCCGCCAGCGGTCTGCGGCTCGGTGGCGACTGGACGCTGGCCCACTACAGCCAGCTCGAACCCCAGGTGCTGGCGCTGCGCGAACGCCTGCGCGGCGAGGAGAACGTCGACCTCGGCGAACTGACCGCGCTGGATACAGCCGGTGCGGCGCTGCTGGTGGAGCTGTTCGGCAGTGAGCGCCTGCATCAGCTCACGCAGCAGGCCGATATCTGCGAGCAACGCCGCGCCTTGCTGCTGACGGTGGCCAACGCCATGGCCGAAAGCGCACAAGCGCAGCCCGCGCCGGAGCCATCCGTACTGCGTGAAGTGCTCGGCCACATCGGCGAAGTCGTCGAGAGCATGTGGCACCAGGGCCGGGCGCTGCTCGGCTTCATGGGCCTGACCCTGGTCAGCATGCTGGCGATCCTGGTGCGCCCCACGCGCTGGCGCCTGACTTCGCTGGCCGCGCATCTGGAACAGTGCGGGCTGAATGCCGTGCCCATCGTCGCCCTGCTGACCTTTCTGGTCGGTGCCGTGGTGGCCTTCCTCGGCGCCACCATCCTCGCCGACTTCGGCGCCACCATCTACACAGTGAACCTGGTGGCCTTTTCCTTCCTGCGCGAATTCGGCGTACTGCTGACCGCGATTCTGATGGCCGGGCGCACCGCCAGCGCCTTCACCGCGCAGATCGGCTCGATGAAGGCCAACGAGGAAATCGACGCCATTCGCACCCTGGGCCTGAGCCCCGTCGAACTGCTGGTGCTGCCGCGCGTGTTCGCCATGCTCATCGCCCTGCCGATCCTGACCTTCATCGCCATGCTCAGCGGCATACTCGGCGGCGGTCTGGTGTGCGCGGTAGCCCTGGATATTCCGACGGCCATGTACCTGTCGATCCTGCAGGACAGCGACCTGCTGCGGCATTTCCTGGTCGGCCTGCTCAAGGCGCCGATTTTCGCCTTCCTGATCGCCCTGATCGGCTGCCTGGAAGGCTTCAAGGTCAGCGGCAGCGCACAGTCGGTGGGTGAACACACCACCTCGGCGGTGGTGCAGTCGATCTTCGTGGTCATCCTGCTCGACGCCCTGGCCGCACTGTTTCTGATGGAGATGGGCTGGTGAGCCGGGACAAGATCATCGAGGTACGCGATCTGAGCAACCGCTTCGGCAGCCAGGTAGTACACGAACATCTGGATTTCGATCTGTATCGCGGCGAGATTCTCGGCGTGGTCGGCGGCTCGGGGACCGGCAAGTCGGTGCTGCTGCGCAGCATCGTCGGTTTGCGCCGGCCCAACGCGGGGACCGTGCGGGTGTTCGGCGAGGAGCTGCTGAACCTGCCGGCCGAACGCCGCTCGCAATTGGAGCGGCGCTTCGGCGTGCTGTACCAGCGCGGTGCGCTGTTTTCCTCGCTGACGGTCAGCGAGAACATCGCCCTGCCGTTGATCGAGCATGCCGGTCTGTCGCGCGCCGCGGCCGAGCGCCTGGCGCGGGTCAAGATCGCGCTGGCCGGCCTGCCCCAGGATGCCGGCAGCAAATACCCCAGTTCGCTGTCCGGCGGCATGGTCAAACGTGCTGCGCTGGCCCGCGCCCTGGCGCTCGACCCGGACATCCTGTTCCTCGACGAGCCCACCGCCGGCCTCGACCCAATTGGCGCGGCGGCCTTCGACCAATTGATCCGCACCCTCAGCGACAGCCTGGGTCTGAGTGTATTTCTGGTGACCCACGACCTGGACACGCTCTACAGCATCTGCGATCGCGTCGCGGTGCTAGCGCAGAAAAAGGTGCTGGTGGCCGACCGCCTGGACGTGGTGGCTGCCACCGACGATGCGTGGATCCAGGAATATTTTCACGGCCCGCGCGGACGCGCGGCCGCACAGGCCGCTACGGCGGCAGGGAGTCAATGAATGGAACCCAGAGCCCATCACGTACTGATCGGCCTGTTCACCGTGCTCACGGTCGGCGCTGCGCTGTTGTTCGGCCTGTGGCTGAACAGGGCCGGGGCGGACAGCGCCGTGACTGATTATGAGGTGATCTTCAACGAGGCAGTCACCGGCCTGTCACAGGGCAGCGCGGTGCAATACAGCGGCATCAAGATTGGCGATGTGATCAGCCTCGGCCTCGATCCCGATGACCCGCGCACCGTACGCGCACGCATCCGTGTCGTCGGCCAGACACCGATCAAGGAAGATACCCGCGCACGCCTGGCGATCACCGGCATCACCGGCCTCGCGGTCATCCAGCTGCACGGCGGCAGTCCCGAGAGCCCGCCGTTGGAGGGCAAGGATGGCCAGCCCGGGATCATCATCGCCGACCGCTCGCCGCTTTCCCGGCTGATGGCCAACGGCGAAGACCTGGTCAGCAACATCTCCCGTCTGCTCAACCGCGCCAACCGCATGCTCTCGCGCGAGAACGCCGAGCGCGTGTCACGCACCCTGGAGAACCTCGAGCAGGTCACCGCCGGCATCGCCGGGCAGCGTGACGAACTCAGCGCCGCCCTGCAGCAGGTCGGCGTTGCCACCCAGGAAGCCGCCGAACTGATGCGCACAGCCAATCGCCTGCTCGACGATCAGGGCAGCCAGGTGCTGGAGAACGCCGAACGCCTGATGGCCTCGCTGGAGCGCAGCAGCCGCAATATCGAGCAATTGCTGCAGAACAACCGCGGCGCGCTGGACAGCGGCATGCAGGGCCTTGGCAATCTGGGCCCGACGATCAGCGAGCTGCGCGAAACCCTCGGCGCCCTGCGCGGTTTCTCTCGCCGCCTGGAACAGGACCCCAGCGGTTACCTGCTGCGCAGCGACAGCATCAAGGAGTTCCAACCATGAAGCACCTCACCCTGTTGCTGGCTGCCGCCCTGCTCAGCGCCTGCTCGCTTCTGCCGCAGAGCGAACCGCTGGATATCTACCTGTTGCCGGGCAGCGCGCTGCCGGCCCAGACACAGCGCGTCGACTGGTCATTGCGGGTGAACAGCCCGGTCAGCAGCCAGTTGCTCGACGGCACGCGCATCGTCGTGCTGCCCGAGCCTGGCCTGGTCAACACCTACCAGGGCGTACGCTGGAGCGAGCGCACGCCGCAGTTGCTGCGCAGCCGCCTGCTCGACGCGTTTCAGGATGACGGCCGGATTCAGGCGCTGAGCAACGAGGACCAGCGCCTGCAAGCCGACCTGGAACTGGTCAGCGACCTGCGCAGCTTCCACAGCGAATACCGAGACGGCGTCCCCCACGCGCTGATCCGCCTCGAGGTCAGCCTGGTCGATACGCGTAGCCAGCAGATCATCGCCAGCCGCCGCTTCAGCGCCAGCCAGGCGGCGAGCGACACCGCGATGACTGCGGTGGTGGCGGCGTTCGGCCAGGCCGGCGATCGCCTGGCCGGTGAGTTGGTGAACTGGACGCTGGCCGAAGGACAGCGCAGCCGCTGATTGACGGGTGGACAAACCTTGCTCCGTGGGAGGCGCTTCAGCGGCGACGGCGCGGCGCTGATCGCTACCGCGCTAGCGTCGCAGCAGCCCCGCCCCAAAATCTGCACTCTCTGGCTAAACGCCCCGCAACCAGTCGCGCACCTCGGCGTAGGGGTAGTCTTCCAGCGCAGCGAAACCGGCCAACTGGCGCGCCTTCAGCCTGGTGAGCAGAGGCGTGGTCACGCCACAGAGAAAACGCGTCAGGCACTCGTGGCTCGGTTCGTGCCCGGCGTACTGCCGATGCTTCTCGATGAAAGCGGCGCACAGCGCCTGTGCATCCCGTCCGCTCAGAGGTGGCAGTTCGGGCGGTTGCGGCAAGGTGGCGACCTGTCCGCGACACACCGAACAATGACCACAACGCTCGGGCGCCTGATCGTCGCCGAAATACAGCGCCAGGCGGCGGCTCAGGCACTCGTTGCTTTCGAACAGCGCGAGCATGGCCTGGATACGGGCAATCTCGCTGGCCTCGTGGGCGCGAAAGTGCGCGTGCAGATCGTTGGCCAGTGTCTCCAGATCAAAACCGCCGTCGAGCACGGCATAGACCTCGGTCATCTGTTTGCTTTCCAGCTCCAGCCAGCCCTTTTCCTGAAAGTAATCCAGCGCCTTGACCACACGCGCGCGCTCGGCGCCGTACTGCTGGTACAGCGCGTCGAAGTCCAGCGTCGACCAGGTACGCGCCCGTTTCGAGCACGCCAGAATCGCCTCGACGAACTGGCGCCGCTCGCCCTCGAACTGCGCCAGCAAGGCCTCGTCATCCAGCGACAGCTTGAAGCGATACTCAGCGAAGTAGGCATAGCGCGGCGCGATGATGCCGCGCAGCTCCAGCTGCACCAGCAGGGTCTTGAGCGGCAGCGCGCGGACATTGCTCTGCTCGGACAGCTGCCCGAGCATCAGCTCCCACTGCCCGCCCGTGCCGACCGCACGCAGGTCGTCGAGCACGACGCGAATGCCGGCGAGTTCCGGGGTATCGCCGTAGACGAAGTTCTCCAGCACGCTGAGGCCGTCGCGGCTGGCCAGCACCAAACAGTCCGAGGCCTGGCCGTCGCGTCCGGCACGGCCGATTTCCTGGCTGTAGTTCTCCACCGACTTGGGCAGGTCGAAGTGCACCACGTTGCGAATATCGCGCTTGTCGATGCCCATGCCGAAGGCGATGGTGGCGACGATGCACTCCAGTTCACCGGCCATGAAGCGGCGCTGGATCGACTCGCGAACCTCATGGGCCATACCGGCGTGGTAGGCGCTGACTGCCAGACCGTCTTGCGCCAGGCGCTCGGCGACCTGCTCGGCAGTTTTCTGCTGGGTGACGTAGACGATGCTCGCCTGGCCGCGTCGCGGCGCCAGCCATTGCTGCAGGCGCTGCATCTTGGCGCCGCCAGGCACCGGTTCGACCAGCAGGTTGAGGTTGGGCCGGTAGAAGCCGGTGGTGACCACATCGGCCTCGGCGATGGCGAATTTCTCACGCATGTCGGCGATTACCTTGGGCGTCGCCGTGGCGGTGAGCAGCAGCACCTGATCGATGCCGAACTGGCGTTGATAGTCGGGCAGCTTGAGGTAGTCCGGGCGGAAGTTATGACCCCACTCGGAGATGCAGTGCGCCTCGTCGACCACCAACAGGGAGATCGGCACCTGGGCGATGAAATTGCGAAAGCGCTCGTTCTTCAGGCGCTCCACCGAGATCATCAGGATCTTCAGCTCACCGCTGCGCGCGCGGTTCATGACCTCGGCCGCCTGCTCGCGACTTTGCGCCGAATCGATGCTGGCCGCTGCGATGCCATGGGCATGCAGGAACGCCAGTTGATCCTGCATCAACGCCAGTAGCGGTGAGATCACCAGGGTCAGATGCGGCAGGTGCAGGGCCGGCAGCTGATAGCACAGCGACTTGCCCGAGCCGGTAGGAAAGATCGCCGCCGCCGAGCGACCGGCGAGCACGGCGCTGATCACCGTTTCCTGTCCGGGGCGCAGCTGATCGAAACCGAAGACGCGTTTGAGGGTAGACATGCGCTGTCACTCCGTTGACCGCCGAATGAGCCCTCACCATAACGGCAAAGTGAGGAAAGTCGTAGCCCGGATGGAGTCCGGGGCTCGTTCGCATCGGTACGCCTGGCCGTAGGGGGCGGATTTATCCGCGAAAAGGGCGCGCGCCGTGCTCGCAGGAGGATCGCGAATAAATTCGCTCCTACAAGAGCTTCACGCAGCCTGCGCCCAGCCTGTAGGAGCGGATTTATCCGCGAAAGAGCCCGACGCCGTGCCCGCAGGATGATCGCGAATAAATTCGCTCCTACAAGAGCTTCACGCAGCCTGCGCCTGGCCTGTAGGAGCGGATTTATCCGCGAAAGAGCCCGGCGCCGTGCCCGCAGGATGATCGCGAATAAATTCGCTCCTACAAGAGCGTGACCGCAGTCTCGTAGGGCGGGTGCAACCCGCCGCTCCGGCCATGGCGGGTTTCACCCGCCCTACGCCTGCTCATGGCCCACCAACGACAAAGCCGCCCGAAGGCGGCTTTGTCAGAGAACGCGGCTCAGCTTACAGCTGCGGGCCGGCGTTCTTGATCGCTTCGCTGACATCGAACTTCTGGAAGTTGTCGATGAACAGCTTGGCCAGGCCCTTGGCGGCTTCGTCGTAGGCGTTCTTGTCAGCCCAGGTGTTACGCGGGTTGAGCAGGTTGGTCTCGACGCCCGGAACGGCCTTCGGCACGTCCAGGTTGATGATCGGCAGGTGCTCGGTCTCGGCACCGATCAGCGCGCCGCTCTGGATGGCAGCGATCACACCACGGGTGGTGGGGATGTTGAAACGCTTGCCGACGCCGTAGCCACCGCCGGTCCAGCCGGTGTTGACCAGGTAGACCTTGGAGCCGAAGGCGTTGATGCGCTTGATCAGCAGCTCGGCGTAAACGCCAGCCGGACGCGGGAAGAACGGTGCGCCGAAGCAGGTGGAGAAGGTCGACTTGATGCCGCCGCCCGAACCCATTTCGGTGGAACCGACCAGCGCGGTGTAGCCGGACAGGAAGTGGTAGGCCGCCTGCTCGTTGTTGAGGATCGACACCGGCGGCAGTACGCCAGTCAGGTCGCAGGTCAGGAAGATAACGGCGTTCGGCTCGCCGCCCAGGTTCTTCTCGCTGCGCTTCTCGACGTACTCCAGCGGGTAGGCCGCGCGGCTGTTCTGGGTCAGGCTGTCGTCGGCGTAATCCGGGGTGCGGGCGTCGTCGAGCACGACGTTTTCCAGCACGGTGCCGAACTGGATGGCTTTCCAGATCACCGGCTCGTTCTTCTCGGACAGGTCGATGCACTTGGCGTAGCAGCCGCCTTCGATGTTGAACACCACGCCTTCGCCCCAACCATGTTCGTCGTCACCGATCAGGTAACGCGACTCGTCGGCGGACAGGGTGGTCTTGCCGGTGCCGGACAGGCCGAAGAACAGGGTCACGTCGCCTTCTTCGCCGATGTTGGCGGCGCAGTGCATCGGCAGCACGTCTTTTTCCGGCAGCAGGAAGTTCTGCACGGAGAACATGGCCTTCTTCATTTCACCGGCGTAACGCATGCCGGCGATCAGCACTTTCTTGGCAGCGAAGTTGATGATCACGCAGCCATCGGAATTGGTGCCGTCACGCTCAGGCACGCACTCGAAGTTGGCGACGTTGAGGATCTGCCACTCGGCCTTGGCCGACGGGTTGTAGGCGCTCGGGTTGATGAACAGCTGACGGCCGAACAGGTTCTGCCAGGCGGTGGCAGTGGTCATTTTCACCGGCAGGTAGTGCTCTTCGGCGGAGCCAACATGCACGTGGGAAACGAAGTGTTCCTGGGCATCGTTGAAGGCGGCGACGCGATCCCACAGGGCATCGAACTTGTCGGCCGGGAACGGACGGTTGATGTTGCCCCAGGCGATCTGCGCCTCGGTGCTCGGCTCCTGAACGATGAAACGATCAGCCGGCGAGCGGCCAGTGCGATGACCGGTGCGTACGACCAGCGCGCCGTTGGCGGCCAGTTCCCCTTCACCGCGGCGAATGGCTTCTTCGACCAGTTGCGCGGCGCTGATGTCGGTGTACACGGCGTTGTTGGCTTGCGTCATGAGGGTCCCCGTCGGCCGCTGGCCGAGTCTTCCGAACGTTGTGTAGTGCAGGGGCAACTGCACTACACGGTAAAAAAGTCGCGGGAGTATGCCAGAAAAGCGAACTGCTTGGCAGCCTCCGCTCCGATAGAGAACGGCTATCGATCAGAAAAGTTCATCAATGGCGGGTCTGCGACGGCGCTTCGCTACCGGCACCGGCGAACAGCTGAGCGATATCGGCGGCGTCGAAGGCATAGCGCTCGTTGCAGAACTGGCAATCGATCACCACGCTGCCGCCCTGCTCGGCCAGCAGCAGTTCGGCATCGGCCTGGCCGAGGCTGGCCAGGGCACTGGCGGAGCGCTCGCGCGAACAGCTGCAGCGGAACTGCAGCGGCTGCTCATCGAACAGGCGAACGTTTTCTTCGTGGTAAAGACGATGCAGCAGGGTCGGGTTGTCCAGACCGAGCAGTTCTTCGGCGGTCAGGGTGTCGGCCAGGGTCAGCACATGGTTCCAGCTCTCGGCACGTTCCTCGGCCTCGGTCTGGTGATGCGCCGGCAGCTGTTGCAGCAGCAGGCCACGGGCGCGCTGGCCGTCGGCCTTGAGCCAGAAGCGGGTCGGCAGTTGCTCGGAGCTGGCGAAGTAGTTGGACAGGCACTCAGCCAGGTCCACTCCCTCCAGGTCGACGATGCCCTGGTAACGCTGACCGTGGCTCGGGTCGATGGTGATGGCCAGCACGCCATTGGGCATCAGGCTTTGCAGGTCGGCATCGGCGCCGATCTGCTCGGCCTCGTAGCGGGCGATGCCGCGCAGCTCACGGGCGCTGGAACATTCCACCATCAACAGCGACAGCGGGCCTTCAGCGCGGGCCTGCAGCACCAGCAGGCCGTCGAACTTCAGCGTACCGACCAGCAACGCGGCGGCGGCCATCATTTCGCCGAGCAGCTGCGCCACCGGCTGCGGGTAGGCGTGCTTGGCCAGCACATGGGCATAGCTCTCGCGTAGCGCGACCATCTCCCCACGCACATCGGTGTCGTCGAACAGGAAACGTTGACTGAAGTCGTTCATAGCGGCTGGCCCAGGGTCTGAAAGGCTGGCGATTTTATGCACAAATGCCGACACAACCAAGGCCCGAACGTCATGTGATGTGGCTCTCGTGACCAATCCCGCCCCCTGAACCTCGACTGAACGATTGCGCTGCTGCCCTTGTGCTGGCGTCAGCCCTGCCTATCATCCGCGCGCCTGAGTACGCCTGTTACATATCTGCAAAGGGACATCCCCATGTCGAGCACGTTCATCAATCGCCAATGGCATCCCCGCGCCATGCTGGTCTGCCATATCGTGGCCCTCGTGCTGCTCGCCAGCTGGTTGTGGCAGCCCACGCGCGAGCTGTGGAACGGCTTCGACCTGTGGCTGTTCAAGCTGCTCAACGACCCGGTGCATGCTGGCGGCCTGTGGGCGCATATCTGGGCCATCGGCAGCATGCGCCCGGTCGACGCCGGGGTCGGCGTGGTGATGCTGGCAGTGATGCTCAAAGCGGACCTGATCTTCACCGGTGTCCAGGTGCGCCGCGCGCTGTTCGCCTTCCTCGTCGCCCTGACGGTGATGCTGCTGATGCGCGTGCTGTTCGCCGACCTGGTCGAATACATGGGCTGGCAGCACGCCAGCCCGTCGCTGGTGGTGGAAGGCAGTGCGCGCCTGACGGAAATGTTCCCGGCCTGGGAAGAACGCTGGGACCTGAAGGACAGCGCCAGCCGCAGCTTCCCCGGCGATCACGCTTCCGTGCTGCTGATCTGGGCCTACTTCATGAGTTTCTTCGCCCGCGGCTGGCGTCTGGCGCTGGTCTGGGCAATTAGCGTGATCGGCATTCTCCCGCGCCTGGTGGCCGGTGCTCATTGGGGGGCGGACGCCTTCGTCGGTGGCGTGCTCCTCAGCCTGCTGGCCCTGGCCTGGAGCTGCTACACCCCGCTGGGTTATCACGCCAGCGAATGGCTGGAGAAGATCACCCTGCCGATCACCTCACGCCTGGCCAAGCTGCCGCTACTGGGCCGCATGAGCATCGTCAGCGGTCACTGAGGGGCTGGCCTCACTGCCACCCTGGGTCGTCCGGGTGGTAGTGGGCGATGCGACTACGGGCCTCGGCCCAGCGCCTACCTGTGGGAGCGGACTTGTCCGCGAAGCTTTCCGGTAGCACCACCATTGCCCTGGTCGACGCCCATGCTGCGTTGACGCTGCTTTTCAGCACAGTCTGAGACAACCGCGCTGCCATATTCGCGGACAAGTCCGCTCCCACAAGAGCTCGCTATCCTGGTAGCCCCGACCACTGATTCGATCGATGGGCTGCTGCGTTGACGCTGCTTTTTAGCACAGCCCGACAACCGCGCCCCCATATTCGCGGACAAGTCCGCTCCCACAAGAGCTCGCTATCCTGGTAGCCCCGACCACTGATTCGGTCGATGGGCTGCTGCGTTGAAGCCGCTTTTCAGCACAGCCTGAGACAACCGCGCCGCCATATTCGCGGACAAGTCCGCTCCCACAAGAGCCCGCTATGCTGGTAGCCCAGACCACTGATTCGGTCGATGGGGCATGCTGCGTTGAAGCTGCTCTTCAGCACAGCCTGACAACCGCGCCGCCACATTCGCGGACAAGTCCGCTCCCACAGCTCTTCCGACGCTGCTATTCCTCGTCGGCCCAGGGATGGCGCATGCCACCCTCCTGATGCTCGTTGAACTGGTGGATCTGCCGGCGCTGCTTCTTGCTCGGCCGGCCATCGGTCTGCACGCCCATAGCGCCGGCTTTACGCATCGCTGCAGCCTGTTCGCGGCGGGCAATGCTCTCTTCGGTTTCGCGATACAGCAGCTGCGCCTCGGGCGCGCCACGGCGAACGCTGGAGAGCGCCAGCACGACCACCGTGCGTTCATCGAAGCCGGTGCGCAGTACATACTCGTCGCCGACCTTCGGCTCCTTGCCCGGCTTGCAGCGGTCGCCGCGGTGATGCACCTTGCCACCTTCTATAGCCGCCTTGGCCAGGGCCCGGGTCTTGTAGAAGCGCGCCGCCCACAGCCATTTATCCAGGCGCACCTTGTCGTCGTCTTTTTCGCTCATCTCACACTCTGAAAGGGGTTGGGCATTCGCACGCGCGGCGGATGCAGTTGTCACACGACACAACTAGAATGCGCGGAATCATAGGCGTTGTACGCCTCAGGGGACACTCTCACCTTGAAGACCTTCGACCAGCTCAGCGTGATCGGCCTGCGTGAGTGGATCAATCTGCCCGAGCTCGGCATCATCGGCCTGCGCGCCAAGATCGACACCGGCGCCAGTACCTCCAGCCTGCACGCCAGCGATATCCAGCCATTCCAGCGTGACGGCGAGGACTGGGTGCGCTTCACCGCCTACCTCGGCACCCAGGTGCAGCGCCGTCATCGCTGCGAGGCGCCGCTGGTATCAGTCAAGCGTATCAAGAGCTCCAACGGCCAGGCGCAGAGCCGCTATGTGATCCGTACTAACCTGGCCCTGGGCGATCGCCTGTGGCCGGTGGAATTCACCCTGGCCTGTCGCAAGACCATGCGTTATCGCGTATTACTCGGCTCCAAGGCGCTGATCACCGGCCAACTGGTGGTCAATCCTGCGCTCAGCTACGTGCAGGACAAACCCTCACTCTCCTCTGCCCTTCCAGGTGCCCAATGAAGATCGCCGTGCTGTCGCGCAACCCGCGTCTGTATTCCACCCGCCGCCTGGTAGAGGCCGGGCAGCAGCGGGGCCATGAAATGGTGGTGATCGACACCCTGCGCGCCTATATGAACATCGCCAGTCACAAGCCACAGATCCACTACCGCGGCCAGCCACTGGAGGGTTTCGATGCGGTGATTCCGCGCATCGGCGCCTCGGTGACCTTCTATGGCTGCGCGGTGTTGCGCCAGTTCGAGATGATGGGCGTCTACCCGCTCAACGAGTCGGTGGCCATCAGCCGCTCGCGCGACAAGCTGCGCGCCCTGCAGCTGCTGTCGCGCAAGGGCATCGGCCAGCCGGTGACCGGCTTCGCCCACTCCCCCGACGACATTCCCGACCTGATTCAGATGGTCGGCGGCGCGCCGCTGGTGATCAAGGTGCTGGAAGGCACCCAGGGCATGGGCGTGGTGCTGGCCGAGACGACCAAGGCGGCCGAGTCGGTAATCGAGGCCTTCCTCGGCCTCAAGCAGGACATCATGGTCCAGGAATACATCCAGGAGGCCGGCGGTGCCGACATTCGCTGCTTCGTGGTCGGCGACAAGGTGATCGCGGCGATGAAGCGCCAGGCCAAGGCAGGCGAATTTCGCTCCAACCTGCACCGCGGCGGCAGCGCCAGCCTGATCAAGATCACCCCGGAAGAACGCATGACCGCGGTGCGCGCGGCCAAGGTGATGGGCCTGAACGTCGCCGGGGTCGATATCCTGCGCTCCAACCACGGGCCGCTGGTGATGGAGGTCAATTCCTCGCCGGGCCTGGAAGGCATCGAGACCACCACCGCCAAGGACGTCGCCGGCATGATCATCCAGCATCTGGAAAAGCACGCCGAGCCCGGCCAGACCCGCACCAAGGGCCGCGGATGAACCGAACGTTCGCCGGTCGCCTGGCGCTGATCGCCCCCGCGGCGGCCGTTGCCGAAGATGTACTGGAAGCGACCCTGGCACAGCTCGACGTGCTGGGCGTGCGCTACCACCTGGGCCGGCACGTGCGCGCCCGCCACCGCTACCTCGCCGGTACGCCGGAGCAGCGCCTGGAGGACCTGCACCAGGCCTTTACCCTGCCCGATATTGCCGCCGTCTGGTGCCTGCGTGGCGGTTACGGCTGCGCGCAACTGGTGGCGGAAATCGATTGGGCGCTGCTGCGCCAGGCCAGTGCGCGCCCGCTGATCGGCTTCTCCGATCTGTCGATTCTGCTCGAAGCCTTTGCCCAGCAGGGCTTACCGGCCATTCATGGCCCGGTGGCCACGGCGCTCGGCCATCAGATGCTGTCGGCGCCCACCGGCCAGCGTGAACGGCTGGCCTCGATGCAGGCGCTCTGGAGCATGCTCGAGGGCGAACATCGCCAACTGCCGCTGCGGCATATCAGCGGCCCGCGACATGCCATCGCAGGCACCCTGCAGGGCGGCAACCTCACGGCCCTGGCCAGCGCCTGCGGCACAGGCGCCGAAATGCGTCTGGCCGAGGATTCGATCCTGATCCTGGAAGACGTCGGCGAGCCTTACTACCGACTGGAGCGTAGCTTCTGGCAACTGCTGCACAGCTTCGCCGGGAGAAAGCCGCGCGCGGTGTGCCTGGGCAGCTTCACCGACTGCCCACGGCGCGGGGTGCAACACAGCCTGGAGCAGATCATCGGCGAATACCTGGCACCTCTGGGCGTGCCGCTCTATGGCGACCTGCCCAGCGGCCATGGCGACAGCAATTTCCCCTGGCCCTACGGCCAGCAGGCGCGGATCGGCGACAACAGCCTGAGCTGGTAGCGCACCTCAGCGCTGGCGCGCCTGCATCCAGGCGAGAAACTCGGCCTCCTTCATCGGCCGGCCGAACAGATAGCCCTGGCCCATCGCGCAACCCTGCTCACGCAGAAATGCCAGCTGGCTGTCCTGCTCGATGCCTTCGGCCACGCATTCCAGATCCAGGTTGCGTGCGATCATCAGGATGGTCTGCACCAGCATGCGCCCGCTCGCTGCGCCGTCCAGATCGGCGACGAAGCTGCGGTCGATCTTCAGCCGGTCCAGCGGCAGACGCTTGAGGTAGGTGAGCGACGAGTAGCCGGTGCCGAAGTCGTCGATGGCGAAGCGCACGCCCTGCGCCTTGAGTCGCTGCATGTTGCCGATGCAGCGTTCGACGTCTTCGAGCAGCACGCCCTCGGTGATTTCCAGCTCCAGAGCATGCGCCGGTACCCCGTGATCACGCAGGCACTGCTCGACCCGCTCGACGCAGCCGGCCTGGCGCAACTCGCGCGGGCTGAGGTTGACCGCCAGCACCAGCTGCGGCCACTGCGCCTGCCAGCGCGCCAGGGCCGCGCAGGCCTGTTCCAGCACCCACCGGCCGATGTCCTGGATCAGCCCGGTTTCCTCCGCCAGCGGGATGAACTGATCCGGCGCGATCTCGCCGCGCTCGGGGTGCATCCAGCGCAGCAGCACCTCGGCACCGGCCAGCGAGTCATCGGCCAGCATCAACTGCGGCTGGAACACCAGCTGCAACTGCTGGCGGGCGATGGCCTGGCGCAGTTCGCCCTGCAACTGCAGGCGCTGATCGATGGCCGCCTGCATCTCCGGCGCGAAGAAATGCAGGGCGTTGCGCCCGGCGTGCTTGGCCCGATACATGGCGGTGTCAGCCTGCTTGAGAATGTCCGAGGCATGTTGCAGCCCCATCGGGTGCAGGGCGATGCCGATACTGGCGCTGATTGCCAGCTCGTGCCCGTCGATCAGGCAACTGCCCTGCAGCCCGCGCAACAGCTTCTCCCCCACTGCGGCAGCATGCTCGGCCACCGCCTGCGCCTCGCCGCCCAAGGCTTCGAGCAGCACCACGAACTCGTCTCCACCCAGTCGCGCCAGGGTGTCCTCGGTGCGCAGCTCGCGGGCCAGGCGCGTGGTCACTTCCACCAGCAGGGCATCGCCGACCAGATGGCCCAGACTGTCGTTGACCGTCTTGAAATGATCCAGGTCGATGAACAGCAGCGCGCCCAGGCTGCCCTCGCGATTCTCCCGGTCCATGGCGTGTTGCAGACGATCGAGCAGCAGACGGCGATTGGGCAGACCGGTCAGCTCGTCGCTGTAGGCCAGGCGCTCGATCTCGCGCTGGTAGCGCTGGCGCTCGGAAATATCGGTGACGCTGGCGCGGATCAACAATCCCTCGCCCGGCATGCGCACCAGACGCACCTCGCACGGCAGCTGGCGCCCGGCACTGTCGCGGTGCGTCCACTCGAACACCGGCGCCTCACCGGCCACGGCCTGGCGCATGAACGCCTTGCCGGCACGGGAGGACAGGCGGCCATCAGCCTGGCGCAACGGGCTGATGCTCTGGATCGACCGGCCGAGCAGCTCTTCGCGGCGATAACGGAACAGCCGCAGCGCGTTCTCGTTGCACTCGACGATGCCGCCATCGGGGTTGAACAACAGAATCGCCTCGGGCGCATGCTCGACCAGGGTGCGATAGCGCGCCTCGGCCTGGTGACGTGCGCTGATGTCCTCGACCAGCAGCAGGAATACGCTCTGCCGCCCACTGCTACCACGCACCGCACGCAGGCTGACGCGGGTGAACACCACCTGGCCGTCGGCGCGCAGGAAGCGCTTGTCCATCTCGAAACCTTCGCTGTTGCCGAGCAGTACCTGCTCGACACTGGCCTGCTCGGCCGGCAGATCGTCCGGGTGCGAAAGTTGCTGCCAGCTGCTGGCCAGCATTTCATCGCGGCTGCGCCCCAGAATGCTGCACAGTTTCTGGTTGATCTCTTCCCAGCCGAAACTCTGACTGGTCAGCGCCATGCCGATCAGCGGCGCCTCGAAGAACAGACGCAGGCGCTCGTCGCGCTCGCGCAGTTGCGACTCGGTGCGCTTGCGCTCGCTGATGTCCTGCACCACGCCGTAGATGCGCATCAGGCTGCCATCCTCATCGCGCTCGGCCATACCGCGCACGCGTACCAGGCGCCCGCCGAGGCGCGCCGCAAGATGCAGTTCGAGGTCGATCTCGTCGAGTCCGACCAGCGCAGCCTGCAGGGTCTGCATTATCAGCGCCTGGCTCGGCGTGTCGAAGTAGTGCAGCGCCTGCTCGAAACGGGGTGGCCCAAGGTGGATGTCACGCTCGACGATGCGGTAGCAGCCATCACTCCAGAACATGCTGTAGTCGCCGACTTCGAGCACCCAGCCACCGAGGTTGGCGATGTCTTCGGTCTGGCTGAACAGGTGACTCTGGCGCAGCAGCTGCGAGCGCTGCTGCTCGACCTTGGCTGCCAGCTCCACGCGCTCGGTGACATCGTGCTGCAGACCGACGAAATGACTGATGCCCTGCTCGTCGCGCATCGGCGCCAGTACCACCTCGTTCCAGAACGGTCGGCCGTCCTTGCGATAGTTGCGCACCACGGCATGGCCGCTGCGGCCGTCGCGCAGGGCGGCGCGCAAGGGTTGCAGCTCCAGCTGGGTGCGATCCCTGCCGAGCAGGAAACGGCAATTGCGCCCCAGCACCTCTTCGGCGTAATAACCGGTTATCTGGCTGAACGCAGCATTGCAGTAGACCAGCGGCAGATCGGCCTGGCGCGCGTCGGCGATGGTCACGCCCAGCGGGCTGGCCTCCATCGCCAGGTTGGCCCGGGCCAGTTGCTCCTGCATCTGCGCGCTGCGCGCCAGCGCCTGGCGCAGGTCACTGAGCGCACGCCCCACCACCAGCGTGGCGCCCATCAGCAGCAGAACGACGAAATGCAGCTGATCGCGCTGCAGATCCAACTCGGTGAAACTTGAACTGCCGCGCCAGAGCGGTAATGGCAGGGTGACAACGAACACCAGCAGCACGCCATATAACGCCCCCGCGAAAGCGTGACGCAATGCCAGTACCAGCGTACAGAGCCCCAGCAGCGGCAAGGCGAGTTGGGCCGGCAGGCTGGCACCGAGCAGCATCAACAGCAGAAATACGCCCAACGCCAGCGGCCAGCCACCGGGCCAGCGGCTGATCGGCAGCGCAGGAGCGGTGACGTGGCTTCGCTCGCGCAGCCAGCCGCGACTGCGCAGCAGCGGCGTGCCGAAGGTCAACAAGGGAGCCGTCAGCGCCAGCAGGTTGATGGTGTCGCTCAACCACACCGTCAGGCTCGCCCGTGCCCATTGATCGCCGGCCTGAAAGCCGGTAAGCCAGAGGTTGCTCTGCAGCCAGAGGGCCACCAGGGTGGCCGGCATCAGCACGGCGAAGGCGAGGAATCGCAGCACATCGCTCAGGCGCCCCAGGGCCGGGTCGAACGACTGGCGCCGCAACAACCCCCAACCCAGGGCCACCGCGGCGGTTTCCGGCAGCGCATAGAGCGGCGCCCACTGCCAGGGCAGGTCCCAAAGCGGCACGCTGAGCAAGGCGTTGAGGTAAAGCGCCGGCAACACGCGCGGGCCCCACCACAGGCAGAATGCCAGGCCGAGCACCATGGGCAGGTAGCACAGCGCTATCCCGTCGTTCAGACGGGTCGCCAGGGAAATCCAGGTTGCCAGGTGGAAGATCGGCAGCGGTAGCCACCAGGTCCAGCTGGGCAAGCGGTCGGGGAAGGCGGCGGGCATGCAGGCCTCGAAGTGATGCGCTGGCACAGCATAGCCCAGCGCCAAAGCGCTTGGCAGCATATTGCCAGCACTTGGGCGCCGCGAGTGGACGGCCGGTTACACCGCGTCGCGCGGCAACAACAGCCCCAGCGGCAACCGCACCCGCGCCTCCAGGCCGCCGCCACTACGGTTGCGCAGCTCGACGCTGCCGCCGTGCAGCGCCGCGATGCGCTTGACGATGGCCAGGCCCAGACCGGTGCCGCGCCCGCCACGGGCACGATCACCGCGAATGAAGGGATTGAAGATACTGTCCAGCTCAGCCGGATCGATACCATTGCCACGGTCCAGCACGCTCAATACCACATAGGGCGCGCTGTGATCACCGGCCAGGCTGGCGACCACCTCGACGGCATCACCACCGCCATGGTTGAGCGCATTCTCCACCAAGTTGGTAAGCAGGCGCTTGGTCGATACCCGGCGCAGCGGAAACGGTGGAATGGCTTCAAGGCACAGGCGCACGCGCTCGCCGCCCTGGTTGTAGGGCGCCAGGGTTTCGCGCACCAGCTCGGGGAAGTCGGCCTCCTCCACCGGCTCGTCGCGGCCGTCGCGGATGAAGGCGAGGAACTGATCGAGGATGGCGTCCATGTCCTCGATATCGCGCACCATGTCCTCGGTCAGCTCGGAATCGTTGTCCATGAACTCCAGCGCCAGACGCAGGCGCGTCAGCGGCGTGCGCAGATCATGGGAGACGCCGGCCAGCATCAGTTCCCGCTCGCGGCCGGCCTGCTCGACGTCCTCGGCCATCTGGTTGAAGGCGCGGTACACCTCGGTCATTTCACTCGGCGTATCGCTCACCGGCAGGCGCACGCTGCGCCCCTGGCCAAGCTGGCGGGCGGCGAAGACCAAACGTTTGAGCGGCGCATTGAGCTGACGCACGAAGATCCAGGCCGCGGCAGTGGACAGCAGGCCAATGCCGAGGAACCAGCCAAGCACGCTCCAGATCCGCTGGCCACGCAGCGGGTGCGGATACATCGGCACCCGCACCCAGCCGTCGCCAAGGCTCGGCGCATGCACCCAGAGCGCCGGTGGAGTGGTCGCTCGCACGTGGGTTTCGGTATCGGGGCCGAGCTCGGTCTGCATCTGCCGCTGGAAGATTTCGCTGTAGGGCCAGTGCTGCTCGCTGGCCGGCACTTTGTCGCGCGGGATGCGCTTGAGCCCGGCGGCCTGGGCGATATGGTCGCGGTCATCGGGGTTGGCCGCCCAGTAGGCCCGCAAGGTAAGCGCCGCACCGTGGCTGTACTGGCGGTCGACCAGCACATCCTCATTCATCATCAGGTACACCAGCGTCAGTGCCTTGGAGAACAGCACGACGACGAGCACCAGCCAGAGGGTGCGGGCGAAGAAGCTTTGCGGGAACCAGTAGGGGGCTTTCATCAGCGCAGAACCGTAGGAGCGAGCTCTGCTCGCGAAAACGTGGCTTCAATTCGCGAGCTGAGCTCGCTCCTACGCGTCACTTGTTGCCGTCAGGAACGAAGACGTAACCAACGCCCCAGACGGTCTGGATATAGCGCGGCTTGGACGGGTCCGGCTCGATCAGGCGGCGCAGGCGGCTGATCTGCACGTCGATGGAGCGCTCCAGCGCATCCCACTCGCGACCGCGGGCCAGGTTCATCAGTTTGTCGCGGGTCAGCGGCTCCCGCGCATGCTGCACCAGGGCCTTGAGCACGGCGAACTCGCCGGTGGTGAGCATGTGCACTTCCTCGCCCTTCCTCAGCTCACGCGTGGCCAAGGACAGCTCGTAGTCGCCGAAGCTGACGCTTTCATCCTCGGCGCCCGGCGCACCCGGCACCACCGGCGCCTGGCGGCGCAGCACGGCCTTGATGCGGGCGAGCAGCTCTCGCGGGTTGAAAGGCTTGGCCAGGTAATCGTCGGCGCCCAGTTCCAGGCCCTGGATACGGCTGGACTCATCGCCCTTGGCGGTGAGCATGATGATCGGGATCTGGTTGTTCGATTCACGCAGGCGGCGGCAGGCGGACAGGCCGTCTTCGCCAGGCAGCATCAGGTCGAGCACCACCAGATTGAACAGCTCGCGGGCCAGCAGACGGTCCATCTGCTCGACGTTCTCCACCGCACGCACCCGGTAGCCCTGCTCATCGAAGAAACGCTCGAGCAGGCGGCGCAGACGGGCGTCGTCATCGACGATGAGAATCTTCTCGCCTTCGGCGGCGGCAGGGGCAGCGGACTGGGTCATGGCGTCTCCTTGGACAGCCGTACTGTGGACGGCAAGTGGCGGCATTATCGCTCAGGCGCACCGGTGGGCGCTTTAGCCATTGTTAGCAGATTTTTCCCCAACGGTGCCCAGTACTTATGAATGCGGTGTTTATAATGCGCCGCTTTCGTATCTGGCCGGCATCTTTACGGCCGCCCTGTCGCTTCAGTGGGTAGTTTTCATATGGACAGCATCAACAATCGCATCGCCGATGAACTGGGCGTGCGCCCGCAACAGGTTGCCGCCGCCGTGGCCCTGCTCGACGAAGGCTCCACCGTGCCCTTCATCGCCCGTTACCGCAAAGAAGTGACCGGCAGCCTCGACGATACCCAGCTGCGCCACCTGGAAGAGCGCCTGCGCTACCTGCGCGAGCTGGACGAGCGCCGCGGGGCGATCCTCGCCAGCATCGAGGAGCAGGGCAAGCTGACCCCCGAGCTAAAGCGCGAGATCGACCTGGCCGACACCAAGACGCGCCTCGAAGACTTGTATTTGCCGTACAAGCAGAAGCGCCGCACCAAGGGTCAGATTGCCCTCGAAGCCGGCCTCGGCGAGCTGGCCGATGCGCTGTTCGCCGACCCGAGCCTGACACCGGAACAGGAAGCCGAGCGCTTCATCGATGCCGAGAAAGGCTTCGCCGATACCAAGGCCGTGCTCGAAGGCGCCAAGTACATCCTCATGGAGCGCTTCGCCGAAGACGCCGCGCTGCTCGACAAGCTGCGCAGCTTCCTCAAGGACAACGCCACCCTCAGCGCCCGCCTGGTGCCGGGCAAGGAAAACGAAGGCGCCAAGTTCAGCGACTACTTCGAGCATGACGAAGCGCTCAAGGGCGTGCCGTCGCACCGTGCACTGGCGATCTTCCGTGGGCGTAACGAGGGCATTCTCAGCGCCAGCCTGAAAGTGGGCGAGGAGCTGCCCGGCACCCTGCACCCGTGCGAGCTGATGATCGGCGAGCGCTTCGGCCTGGAGAACAAAGGCCGCGCAGCCGACAAGTGGCTGGCCGAGGTGGTGCGCTGGACCTGGAAGGTCAAGCTGTACAACCACCTGGAAACCGACCTGCTCGGCGAGCTGCGCGAGAAGGCCGAGGACGAGGCGATCAGCGTCTTCGCCCGTAACCTGCACGACCTGCTGCTGGCCGCCCCGGCCGGCCCGCGCGCCACCTTGGCGCTGGATCCGGGCCTGCGTACCGGCTGCAAGGTGGCGGTGGTCGATGCCACCGGCAAGGTGCTGGAAACCGCCACTGTTTATCCGCACGCCCCGCGCAACGACTGGGACGGCACCCTGGCGATCCTCGCCAAGCTGTGCGCCAAGCATGGCGTCGACCTGATTTCTATCGGCAACGGCACCGCCAGCCGCGAGACCGACAAACTGGCCGCCGAACTGATCAAGAAAGTACCGGGCCTCAAGCTGACCAAGGTGATGGTCTCCGAGGCCGGCGCCTCGGTGTACTCGGCCTCGGAACTGGCCGCCCGCGAATTCCCTGATCTCGACGTATCGCTGCGCGGCGCGGTCAGCATCGCCCGTCGCCTGCAGGACCCGCTGGCCGAGTTGGTGAAGATCGACCCGAAATCCATCGGCGTCGGCCAGTACCAACATGACGTGTCGCAGCTCAAGCTGGCGCGCAGCCTGGACGCCGTGGTCGAAGACTGCGTGAACGCCGTCGGCGTGGATGTGAACACCGCCTCCGCGGCCCTGCTGGCGCGCATCTCTGGCCTCAACGCGACCCTGGCGCAGAACATCGTGCAGTACCGCGACGCCAACGGCGCCTTCGCCTCGCGCGCCGAACTGAAGAAGGTGCCGCGCCTGGGCGAGAAGACTTTCGAACAGGCCGCCGGCTTCTTGCGCGTGATGAGCGGCGACAACCCGCTGGACGCTTCCGCGGTGCACCCGGAAACCTACCCGCTGGTCGAGCGTATCGCCCAGGACACCGGCCGCGATATCCGCTCGCTGATCGGCGACTCCGGCTTTCTCAAGCGCCTCGATCCGGCCAAGTTCACCGACGAGCGCTTCGGCCTGGTGACCGTCGGCGACATCCTCAAGGAACTGGACAAGCCCGGCCGCGACCCGCGCCCGGAGTTCAAGACCGCCGAGTTCCAGGAAGGCGTGGAAACGCTGAACGATCTCAAGCTGGGCATGGTGCTCGAAGGCGTGGTCACCAACGTCACCAACTTCGGCGCCTTCGTCGATATCGGCGTGCACCAGGACGGTCTGGTGCACATCAGCGCGCTGTCGGAGAAGTTCATCAAGGACCCGCACGAGGCGGTCAAGGCCGGCGACGTGGTCAAGGTCAAGGTGATGGAAGTGGACATCCCGCGTAACCGCATCGCCCTGTCCATGCGCATGGGCGACACCCCCGGCGAGAAAGTCGAGGGCGCGCGCGGCGGGCAACGCGGCACCGGCAACCGCGGCGGCAATACGCCGCGCAGCGAGCGCCACTCCAGCCAGGACAAACCGGCTCCCGCCACCGGCGGCATGGCCGCCCTGTTCGCCAACGCCAAGCAGTTGAAGAAATGAGTACGGAAGGCAACGTCGGCGCCAGCAGCGCCTTTTCCCGCCTGCTCGGCCTGGAGATTCTCCAGGTCGGCGGTGGCGAGGCGCGCGTGCGCCTGACCCTCACCGACGAACTGCGCAACCTGCACGGCAAGCTGCACGGCGGTGCGCTGTTCTCGCTGATCGACACCGCCATGGGCCAGGCCAGCCACAGCCTGGGCGATGGCGGCCCGAGCAGCGTGACCCTGGAGTGCAAGATCAACTACATCCGCCCGGTGTCCGAGGGCAGCGTGCTGTGCCACGCCAAGGTGCTGCATGCCGGGCGTCGTACTCAGGTGGTCGAAGCCGAAGTGCTGCAGGGCGACAAGCTGGTCGCCAAGGCACAAGGCACCTTCGCCTGCATATAAGCAGCGGCAAGCTGCACGCCATAAGCTGTCGGGAAATGCCCACGCGCCCTTACTTGTGGCTTGCAGCTTGAAGCTTGCTGCTGCAGTCCTCATATTGTGGCGACTGCCCAGTTAGGAATTGCATCTTGAGCGATCTTCTCTCCCGCCGCCTGGCCCAGCTCGGCGAGCCGGCCAACCTGTCCCTGCTGGGTGAATGTCTGCATGGTATCGAGCGCGAATGCCTGCGCGTCGACCGCGACGGCCAGCTGGCCCTGACCCCGCATCCGCAGGCGCTGGGCTCGGCGCTGACCCATGCGCAGATCACCACCGACTACTCCGAGTCGCTGCTGGAGTTCATCACCGGCACCGCCAACGATCCGGCCGCCACCCTCGCCGAACTGGAGAACATCCACCGCTTCGCCTACGACAAGCTCGATGGCGAACTGCTGTGGAGCCCGTCGATGCCCTGCGCCCTGCCGGACGAAGAGACCATCCCCATCGCCCGCTACGGCAGCTCCAACATCGGCCGCCTCAAGTACGTGTACCGCAAGGGCCTGGCGCTGCGTTACGGCAAGACCATGCAGTGCATCGCCGGCATCCACTACAACTTCTCCCTGCCCGAGGAGCTGTGGCAACTGCAGCAGCGCAGCGAAGGCAGCGAGCAGAGCGCGCGCGACTACCAGTCGGCCCGCTATATCTCGCTGATCCGCAATTTCCGCCGCTACAGCTGGCTGCTGATGTACCTGTTCGGCGCCTCGCCGGCGCTGGACAAAGGCTTCATGCGCGGCCGCCCGCACCAGTTGCAGGAGCTGGACGCCAGCACCCTGTACCTGCCATATGCCACCAGCCTGCGCATGAGCGACCTGGGCTACCAGAGCAACGCGCAGGCCGGCCTGACCCCCTGTTACAACGACCTGGCCAGCTACACCGACAGCCTGCGCCTGGCCGTCGGCACGCCCTATCCGGCTTATGTCGAGGCTGGCACCAAGCGCGGCGACGAGTGGCTGCAACTCAATACCAACATCCTGCAGATCGAGAACGAGTACTACTCGAGCATCCGCCCGAAACGCGTAACCCATAGCGGCGAGCGGCCAATCCAGGCACTGATGAGCCGCGGCGTGCAGTACGTGGAAGTGCGCTGCCTGGATATCAACCCCTTCCTGCCGTTGGGCATCGACGTGGCGCAGGCGCGCTTCATCGACGCCTTCCTGCTGTTCTGCGCGTTGGAAGACAGCCCGCTGCTGGAAAACGGCGAATGCAACAGTTGCACCAGCAACTTCCTCAAGGTGGTCAAGGAAGGCCGTCGTCCCGGTCTGCATCTGCAAAAGGGCAGCCAGCAGGTGGAGCTCAAGGTCTGGGCCGGCGAGCTGCTCGAACGCATCCTGCCGCTGGCCGAGCTGCTCGACCGCAGCCAAGGCAGCAACCTGCATATCGAGGCCCTGGCGCAACAGCAGGCCAAGGTCGCCGACGTGGAGATGACGCCATCGGCGCAGGTCCTGGCGATTCTGCGTCAGGGCCAGAGCTTCACCGACTTCGCCCTGCAGCAGAGCCTGCGCCACGCCGAGTACTTCCGCGCACAGCCGCTGAGCGCCGAACAACAGCAGGCTTTCGAGAAGGCCGCTCACCAGTCGCTGGCCGAGCAGGCGGAGCTGGAAGCGCAGCCCAAGGGCGACTTCGACGCCTTCGTCGCGGCCTATCAGGCGAGCATTCTGGCTTTGGCCGTGTAAGACGACGAAGCGTCGACTGCGTCACAAAGCCAACCAGCGGAGCAAAACCCGGGATGGGCGGGCACTCCCGGGGCCGCCAGGCAAGCTAGCATTGCCGGGTAAAGGACGATAGACGAGCAGCGCCCATGGCCGAAGACGCCACGCCGCAATGGAGCCTGGAGAGCCTGACCAAGGCCTACCAGCAAGGCTATATGGCCGGTCTCACCGGCCAGGCCCGAACCCGCCAGCCCTACCCTGAGGAAATCCCTGCGGCAGCCTGGGAGGCCGGCTGGGACGATGGCTCCGAACAGCTGCGCCTGCAGCAGCGCAGCGCCTGAATCTCTGAACGCACCGCGGAAGGGGCTTTGGCCTCCTGCATCGCTCCAAGCGTAGGAGCGGCTTCAGCCGCGAAGCTCGCGGATAAATCCGCTCCTACAGTTCCGGCCTGTTCTCGCCCCGCCTACAACGCCTTCTCGCACACCTGGGATTGCGCTGGTGGAGATGTAGTCCGGATGAAATCCGGGGGTATTCTGGCTCGCTGTCCCGGATTGCATCCGGGCTACATGCTCGGCCTTGGCCTTCCGCATCGCTCCAAGTGTAGGAGCGGCCTCAGCCGCGAAGCTCGCGGATAAATCCGCTCCTACAGACCCGGCCTGCTCTAGCCCGCCTATAACACCTTCTCGAACACCTTGGAATTGCGCTGGTAGTTGTACAGCGATGCCCGCGCGGTAGGCATGCGCTCGACGCTGCTCGGCTCGAAGCCGCGCTCGCGGAACCAGTGGGCGGTGCGGGTGGTGAGCACGAACAGGGTCTTGATCCCCTGCGCCCGCGCCCTGGCCTCGATACGCTCGAGCAATTCGTCGCCACGGCCGCCGTGGCGGTAATCGGGGTTGACCGCCAGGCAGGCCAGCTCGCCACAATCGGAATCGGCGATCGGATACAGCGCCGCGCAGGCAATGATCAGCCCTTCGCGCTCGACGATGCTAAATTGCTCGATCTCGCGCTCCAGCACCTCGCGCGAACGTCGTACCAGAATGCCCTGCTCTTCCAGCGGGCTGATCAGCTCGATCAGGCCGCCGACATCCTCGATGCTCGCCTCGCGCAGGGATTCGAACTGCTCCTGGGCCACCAGGGTGCCGTTACCGGTACGGGTGAACAGCTCGCTGAGCAGCGCGCCGTCGGTGGCGTAGCTGACGATATGGCTGCGTTTCACGCCACCCCGGCAGGCCTCGGCGGCGGCATCGAGCAGTTCGCCCTGGTAGTTGCTGCCCAGGCGCGCCAGATGCGCCGGCACCTGTTGCGGACGCAGTTCGCGCACCAGCTTGCCATTGTCGTCGAGCAGGCCGTCCTCGGCGCCGAACAGCAGCAGTTTGTCCGCGCCCAGGTCGATGGCGGCGCGGGTGGCGACGTCCTCGCAGGCCAGGTTGAAGATTTCTCCGGTGGGCGAATAACCCAGTGGCGACAGCAGCACGATGCTGCGCTCGTCGAGCTGGCGGTTGATACCCTTGCGGTCGATGCGCCGCACTTCGCCGGTGTGGTGGTAGTCGATGCCGTCGAGCACGCCGATTGGCCGTGCGGTGACGAAGTTGCCGCTGGTCAGGCGCAGGCGCGAGCCCTGCATCGGCGAGGCGGCCATGTCCATCGACAGGCGCGCCTCGATGGCGATGCGCAGCTGGCCGACGGCATCGATCACGCATTCCAGGGTCGGTGCATCGGTGATGCGCAGGTCGCGATGGTAGTGCGGGGTCAGGCCACGCGCGGCAAGGCGTGCCTCGATCTGCGGGCGCGAACCATGCACCAGCACCAGGCGCACGCCAAGGCTGTGCAGCAGCACCAGGTCGTGGACGATATTGGCGAAGTTCGGGTGAGCCACGCCCTCGCCCGGCAGCATGACCACGAAGGTGCGGTCGCGGTGGGCGTTGATGTAGGGCGAAGCGTGGCGTAGCCAATTGACGTAGTCGTGCATGAGCAATCCATTAACGTAGAGACTTAGGACGGCATGGCCGTCATGTTCGGTCAGAAGGTCGGTCTCATCGTCGCTGCACGTCTTCGCTCCGGCTCAGGCAATAGTGTTGGATCAGTTGGCGCAACAGCGCCACGGTAGGTTCGATGCGGGCCAGTTCCAGGTGTTCCCCTGGCTGGTGCGCGCAATCGATGTCGCCGGGGCCGAGCACCAGGGTCTCGCAGCCCAGCTGCTGAAGATAAGGCGCCTCGGTACCGAACGCCACCGCCTGCGCGCTGTGCCCGGTGAGGCGCTCGGCCAGACGCACCAGCTCGGCATCGGCGCGCTGTTCGAACGGCGGCACTTCCGGGAACAGCGGACCATAGTCGATGCGCACCTGATGCTTGAGCGCCAGCGGCTGCAGCTTGCCGCGAATGGCCTCACGCAGCTGCTCCGCGTCCATGCCCGGCAACGGCCGCAGGTCGAACTCCAGCGCACACTGACCGCAGATGCGATTGGGATTGTCGCCGCCGTGGATGCAGCCGAGGTTCAGCGTCGGCTGCGGCACGCTGAACTGGGGGTTGTTGAACTCGCGTTGCCATTGCGCGCGCAGGCCGCGCAGCTCGCCCATCACGTCCTGCATGGCCTCCAGCGCACTGTGGCCGAGCGCGGGATCAGAGGAGTGGCCGCTGCGCCCGAGGATATCGATGCGCTCCATCATTATGCCCTTGTGCAGGCGGATCGGCTTGAGGCCGGTGGGCTCGCCAATCACGGCCGCACGGCCCAGCGGCCGCCCGGCATCGGCCAGGGCCCGGGCGCCAGCCATGGAGCTTTCCTCGTCGCAGGTGGCGAGAATCAGCAAAGGTTGCTTGAAGGGCTGGTCGAGAAGCGGCCGCACGGCTTCGATGGCCAGGGCGAAGAAGCCCTTCATGTCGCAACTGCCGAGGCCCACCCAGCGGTCGCCCACTTCGCTCAGCTTGAGCGGGTCGGTCTGCCACAGGGCGGCGTCGAAGGGCACGGTATCGCTGTGTCCGGCCAGCACCAGGCCGCCAGGGCCGGAGCCATAGCTGGCGAGCAGGTTGAACTTGCCGGGGGCAATCTGCTGGGTTTCGCAGGTAAAACCCAGATCACCGAGCCAGGCGGCAAGCAGCTCGATGACCGGCGCATTGGTCTGGTCCCAGTTGGGCTGGGTACAGCTCACCGATGGCGCTGCGATCAGCGCGGCGAACTGCTCTCGGAAGGATGGCAGGGGCATCGGCGATCTCCTCGGACGGTGCCCCATCATAGGGGCATCGCCTTGTCGGTGAAACCGCCGGGATGGAATCAGACCCCGCCGAACAGCGCGCGCAGAATGAAGAAGAAGACGATCGACAGGATCGCGCCAGCTGGCAGGGTGATGATCCAGGACAGGAAGATCTTGCCGATCATGCCCAGGTTCAGCGCACCGATGCCGCGCGCCAGGCCGACACCGAGAATGGCGCCGACCAGGGTGTGGGTGGTGGATACCGGCAGGCCCAGGCCGGAGGCGCTGACCACGGTAGTGGCGGCAGCCAGTTCGGCGGCGAAGCCACGGCTGGGGGTCAGCTCGGTGATTTCCTTGCCGATGGTGGCGATGACCTTATAGCCGTAGGTGGCCAGACCGACCACGATGCCCAGCGCGCCCAGCAGCAGGATCCAGCCCGGTACCAGCGACTTCTGCCCAGCGGCAAGCTCGCCGCCACTCTGGATCACACCGACGATGGCGGCCAGCGGGCCGACCGCGTTGGCCACATCATTGGAGCCATGAGCGAAGGCCATGGAGCAGGCGGTGAAGATCATCAGGATGGCGAACACCTTCTCCACGCTGGAGAAGTGGAAAGCCTTGTCGGCTTCGGCATCGACGTGAATGCGGCTGAGCAGAGCGATACCAATCAGCATGACCAGCACACCGATGCCGATCGAGAGCAGGAAGCCCTCGGTGCTGGAGAGGTTCAGGCCGACATGCTTGAGGCCCTTGGTCATGGTCATCAGTGAAATCATGAAGCCGGTGATGAACATGTACAGCGGCACGTAGCGCTTGGCGTTCATGAACGGGTTGTCGGTATCGATGATCAGCTTCTGCACGCTGACGAACAGGCAGAAGGAGATGATCCCGGCCAGCATCGGCGTGACCACCCAGCTGGCGACGATGGGGCCGACACCGCCCCAGTGCACCGCGTCCATCGACACGCCGACCGCAGCGAAACCGATCACTGCGCCGACGATGGTGTGGGTGGTGGACACCGGCCAGCCACGCGTCGAGGCCACCAGAAGCCAGGTGCCGGCAGCCAGCAATGCCGACATCATGCCCAGCACCATCAGATTAGGGCTGATCAGATTGGCATCGACGATGCCGTTCTTGATGGTTTCGGTCACCTCGCCGCCGGCCAGATAGGCACCGGCGAATTCGAAGACCATGGCGATGATGATCGCCTGCTTGATGGTCAGTGCACGCGAGCCAACGGATGTGCCCATAGCATTGGCTACATCGTTGGCTCCAACACCCCAGGCCATGAAAAAACCGAAAAGGCAGGCAAGAACGAGCAGAACCAGCCCGTAGTCCGCAATCAGAGACATAAATTAGTTTCCGTAGATCCCAGAAAGGACACTGGCGCTTAGCGCGCCAGCAGTTGTTCCAGTCGGTTGCCCACTCGTTGGGCACGGTCGGCGACATCGCCGATCCAGTCGATGATCTGATAGAGGAACATCACATCGACCGGGGGAAGATCCTTCTCCAGCTTGAACAGGTGGCGACGGACCTCGATCTGCAGGCGATCGGTATCGTTCTCGATCGAACCGAGCTCCTCGATGAGGGTTTCCACCAGCTCGGCCTCACGACCGGCGAAACCGGTCTCGAGCAGCTCGTCCAGCTCGTTCATCGCCTTCAGCGCCTGGGCGCTGGCGTCCACGCTACGCTGCACGTAGGTCCGCATCAGCGGCTGCAGCGGCTGCGGAATGGCCATCTGCCGGCCGAGCATCAGGCCGGCGATGTCCTTGGCACGGTTGGCGACTTTGTCCTGTACACTGAGCAGCTCCAGCAGGTCCGAACGCGGCACCGGCAGGAACAGGCTCTTGGGCAGGTGCAGGCGCACGCTTTTCTTCAGCTTGTCAGCCTCGTGCTCCAGCCGGGACATCTCCTGTTGTACCTGTTCCACCTTGGCCCAATCCTCGGCCATTACGGCCTCGAAGAAAGGCATCAGGTTCGCCGCGCACTCGTGGGCCTTGGCGATATGCTGTTGCATGGGGCCGATAGGTGAACGGCCGAACAGGCTGACAAAGGGATTGATAGGCATAGGGTAAGCCCCCGTTTTGAGAAGGCCGCAAGTATAGGGACCGGTTTCGTCATTCGCCAGCACGCGTCATCGGTCTGTCACATTTTCATAAAAGGCGTTCTAGCTCTCCATCATGGCCAAAGAAACCGAAATCAAACTGCGCGTCAGCCGCGCCACCCTGGCAGCCCTGCGCGAGCACACGCTGTTGAAGAAGCGCAACAAGAGCGGTTGGCAGCGCGGCGAGCTGTTCAATCAGTACTACGACACCGCAGACCGCGAACTGGCCAATGCCAAGGTCGCCCTGCGTCTGCGCCGTGACGGCGAGCAGTTCATCCAGACGCTGAAAAGCCGCGGCCAGAGCGTCGCCGGCCTGTCCGAGCGCAACGAATGGGACTGGCACCTGAGCAAGGCCAAGCTGGACCTGAAAAAGCTCGACGACAGCTGCTGGCCGGCCAGCCTGGCCGATCTGGACAAGAAAACCCTGCAACCGCTGTTCACCACCGATTTCGTCCGCGAGAAGGCCGAAATCGCCTGGGGTCGCGGCAAGGCCAAGGTGGTCATCGAGGCCGCACTGGATCTGGGCAAGGTCGTTGCCGGCGAGGGTGAAGAAGAGATCTGCGAACTTGAGCTGGAGCTGCGCCAGGGCGAACCGGCGGCGCTGCTGGAGCTGGCCTGCGAGCTGGCGGCGGACCTGCCGCTGATGCCCTGCGACATCAGCAAGGCCGAGCGCGGCTATCGACTGTTCGATGCCGGCAGCTACAGCCTGAGCCTGCCCGCTCCTGCCCTGAATGGCGAAATGAGCCTGGACGACGCCTTCGCCGCGCTCGCCTGGCATCTGCTCGGCGCCAGCCAGCGCCTGGCCGAGCAGTATCGCTGGAACGGTCACTGGAGCCTGCTGCAGCAATGGCTGGAGCAACTGATCGACCTGCGCGCCCTCCTAGCCAGCCTCGGTCAGGCCGCGCCCCGCGCCAGCTCGCGTGAGCTGCGCGAAGCGCTCGACGCGCTGCTCGATGACTGGCGTCCGCGCCTGGCGGCTGGCCAGGACGACGACAGCATGCGGCGCAACGCTCCGGCGCTGTTTGCCGCCGAACTGGATGGCTGCCGCTGGGGCCTGCTGTCGCTAAAGCTGTCGCACTGGCTGCTGCTACGTAGCTGGGCAACAGAGCGCAACAACCGTGGCACCCGCCAGGGCAACGCCGCGCTTGGCAACTGGCTGCCGACCTTGCTGGGCGAAGAAGGCACTGCCCTGCAGCTACGCCGCTACCAGCAGCAGCCGGAAGACCTGGCTGAACAGATGCCGCGCCTGGAGCGCCTGCTGGTCTGGCTGCGCCTGGCGCGCGGCGTGCTGGAGGTGCCCGAGGTCGACCGTCTGTATGGCGAGCTGAACAAGCTGTATGACCTGGCGCAGCAGAAACTGGACGACGAGCAGCGTCAGTTGCGCGCGACCCAGGCGCAGATCGTGAGCAGCCTCAAGGCGTGGAAGGCGCTGGTGTAGGGGGCGACTGCACGCTGGATGCAGCAACAACTTCGCGGACAAGTCCGCTCCCACAAAGAGGCTTGAAGGCCCTTCCCGATCTGTGGGAGCGGACTTGTCCGCGAAGCATCTAAGGGATGGCAGACACCGCCCTACCCAGCGCAACAAAAAAAAGGGCCCTGCGGGGCCCGTTTTGGTTTCAGCCTGCAGCTCAGTGACTGCTGCTTTGACCGCTGGCCGGCTGCCAGGATGGATTGGTGGTCTCGTCCATCGCCTGCTGCATGGCTTTCTTGCGTTTTTCCTCGGCACGATGGGCGAAGAACCAGGCCAGGAAGGTGGCGAACGACACCGCCAGCAGGATCAGGCTGGCCACCGCGTTGATCTCCGGCTTAACCCCCAGGCGCACGGCGGAGAAGATCTCCATCGGCAGGGTGGTCGAGCCCGGACCGGATACGAAGCTGGCCAGAACCAGGTCGTCCAGCGACAGGGCGAAGGACATCATGGCGCCCGCTGCCAGCGACGGCGCGATCATCGGCACGGTGATCAGGAAGAACACCTTCCACGGCCGAGCACCCAGGTCCATGGCGGCCTCTTCGATGGACATGTCCAGTTCACGCAGGCGCGACGACACCACTACCGCCACGTAGGCCGAGCAGAAGGTGGTGTGGGCGATCCAGATGGTGGCCATGCCGCGCTGCATTGGCCAGCCGATCAGCTGCGCCATCAGCACGAACAACAGCAGCAGGGACAGGCCGGTGATCACTTCCGGCATCACCAGCGGTGCGGTGACCAGACCACCGAACAGCGTGCGCCCCTTGAAGTGGGTGATGCGGGTCAGCACGAAGGCCGCCAGGGTGCCCAGCGCCACCGCTGCAATCGCGGTATAGCAGGCGATTTCCAGCGAGCGCATCACCGCGTTCATCAGTTGGGAGTTGTCCAGCAGGCCGACGTACCACTTGACCGACCAGCCGCCCCAGACCGTTACCAGCCGCGAGGCGTTGAACGAGTAAATGACCAGGATGACCATGGGCAGGTAGATGAAGACCAAACCGACCCAGAGCATGAGGCTGGAGAAACTGAAACGCTTCATGGGCGGCCCTCCAGCTCTTTGGCTTGGTTACGGTTGAACAGGATGATCGGCACGATCAGGATCGCCAGCATCACCACCGCCAGAGCGGAGGCTACCGGCCAGTCGCGGTTGTTGAAGAACTCCTGCCACAGCACCTTGCCGATCATCAGGGTCTCCGGACCGCCGAGCAGTTCGGGGATGACGAACTCACCGACCACCGGGATGAACACCAGCATCGAGCCGGCAATGATGCCGTTCTTCGACAGCGGTACGGTGATCTTCCAGAAGTTGTTGAAGTTGCTCGAACCCAGGTCGGAGGCGGCCTCCAGCAGGCTGAGGTCGTGCTTCACCAGGTTGGCGTAGAGCGGCAGGATCATGAACGGCAGGTACGAATAGACCACGCCGATGTAGACCGCGGTGTTGGTATTGAGAATCTGCAGCGGCGAGTCGATCAGGCCGATGCCCATCAGCAGGCTGTTGAGCAGGCCGTTATTGCCGAGGATGCCCATCCAGGCGTAGACGCGAATCAGGATCGCAGTCCAGGTCGGCATCATGATCAGCAGCAGCAGCACGGTTTGCTGCGACTTCGGAGCCCTGGCAATGGCGTAGGCCATCGGGTAGCCGATCACCAAGCACAGCAGGGTACTGAAGAAAGCCACCTTCAACGACCCCAGGTAGGCGGCCAAGTACAGGGCATCCTCGGTGAGGAAGATGTAGTTGCCGAAGTTCAGCAACAGCGTCAGCTTGTTGTCCGCCCACTCGTAGATCTCCGTGTACGGCGGGATCGCCACGTCCGCCTCGGCGAAGCTGATCTTCAGCACGATGATGAACGGCAGCAGGAAGAACATGAACAGCCAGAGGAACGGAATGCCGATCACGGCATGCCGCCCACTGGGCAGATACCGCGCCAGTTTGCTCATTTTCATGATTGCAGTACCACGCCGCTGTCGTCTTCCCAGTACACCACCACCGGATCGTCCCAGGTCGGACGCTTGCCGCGGCGCTCGGCGTTGGCGATGAAGCACTGTACGACCTGCCCGGAGGTGAGCTTGACGTAGTAGACCGAATGACCGCCGAGGTAGGCGATGTCATGCACGTGGCCATGGCTCCAGTTGTATTGCGGGTGCTCGTGATCGTCCGGCAGCGCGGTGGCCATCAGCAACTTCTCGGGGCGCAGTGCGTAGCTGACTTTCTTGTCCTCGGCGCGGGTGCTGACGCCGTGACCGATGTAGATCGGCTTGTCCAGTTGCGGGCAATCTATGATCGCGTGGTCGACTTCGTCGGTCGTGATCTGCCCGTCGAACAGGTTGACGTTGCCGATGAATTCGCACACCAGGCGGCTGGTCGGCGTCTCGTAGATGTCCACCGGGCTGCCGGTCTGGGCGATCCAGCCCAGGTGCATGATGGCGATGCGCTGGGCCATGGTCATGGCCTCTTCCTGGTCATGGGTCACCATCACGCAGGTCACGCCGACGCGCTCGATGATTTCCACCAGTTCCAGCTGCATCTGCGAACGCAGTTTCTTGTCCAGCGCGCCCATCGGCTCGTCGAGCAGCAGCAGCTTGGGACGCTTGGCCAGGGAGCGGGCCAGGGCCACACGCTGGCGCTGGCCACCGGAGAGCTGGTGCGGCTTGCGCTTGGCATACTGGGTCATGTGCACCAGTTTGAGCATCTCGGCCACGCGCTCGTCGATCTCGGCCTTGGGCAGCTTGTCCTGCTGCAAACCGAAGGCGATGTTCTGCGCCACGGTCATGTGCGGGAACAGCGCGTAGGACTGGAACATCATGTTGATCGGCCGCTGGTACGGCGGCATGTCAGTGATGTCGACGCCATCGAGGATGATGCGCCCTTCGGTCGGCCGCTCGAAACCGGCGAGCATGCGCAGCAGCGTGGATTTACCGGAGCCCGAGCCACCGAGCAGGGCGAAGATTTCGCCCTTGTTGATGGTCAGCGATACATCGTCGACTGCTACGGTTTCGTCGAACTTCTTCGTCACCCGATCGATCTTGACCAGCACCTCTTTCGGTTTCTGGTCCCCTTCGAGGGCTTTTTTATAGGCGCTGGAGGCAACAGCCATTCGGAAACTCCCGGAAGATAGCGCCCGGCCATGCCGGCCGGGCTGAAACGGTTACTGACCCGACTTGATCTTGGTCCAGCTGCGGGTCATCAGACGCTGCGCCTTGGGCGGCAGTTCGGCCATCACGTACAACTTGTCCAGCACGGCCTGTGGTGGATACACCGACTCGTCCTGACGAATCTCCTGGTCCATGATTTCCCCCGCATTGATGTTGGGGTTGGCATAGCCGACATAGTCGCTGACGCCGGCGATCACCTTGGGATCGAGGAGGTAGTTGATGAAGGCATGGGCTTGCTCGAGGTTGCGGGCATCCTTGGGGATGGCCAGCATGTCGAACCACAGGTTGGCGCCTTCCTTGGGAATCGCATAGGCGATTTCGATGCCCTTTCCGGCCTCTTCGGCGCGGTCGGCCGCCTGCAGAACGTCCCCCGAATAACCGAACGCCACGCAGATGTTGCCGTTGGCCAGATCGGAGATGTATTTCGAAGAGTGGAAGTAGCTCACGTAGGGACGCACTTCCATCAACTTGGCTTCGGCCTTGGCGTAGTCATCGGCACTCTGGCTGTTCGGATCCAGGCCAAGGTAGTTGAGCACCGAGGGAATCATCTCGTCGGCCGAATCCATGAAGGACACGCCACAGCTGGCGAGCTTCTTCATGTTCTCCGGCTCGAACAATACGGCCCAGGAGTCGATCTTTTCGACACCCAGCGCCGCCTTGACCTTCTCGACGTTGTAGCCGATGCCGTTGGTGCCCCACAGATAGGGCACGGCGTACTGGTTGCCCGGATCGTTGGCTTCGAGCTGCTTGAGCAGCGCCGGATCGAGGTTGCTCCAGTTCGGCAGCTTGGTACGGTCCAGCGGCTGGAACGCGCCGGCCTTGATCTGCTTGCCGAGGAAATGATTGGACGGCACCACCACGTCATAACCGGTACGACCGGCGAGCAGCTTGCCTTCCAGCGTTTCATTGGAATCGAAGACGTCGTAGACCGGCTTGATGCCAGTGGCCTGTTCGAACTCGGCCAGCGTCTCTTCGCCGATGTAGTCGCTCCAGTTGTAGATATGCACCGTCTGCTGGGCCAGAGCGGCTCCACTCAGGCTAGCGGCTGCCAGGGCGATCAGAGTCTTGGGCAGGGTTACTCGCACAGTTTCATCCTCGCTTTGGTGCGCCGCTAAAAAAGCGCGGCACTTTATAGGAAAACGCGTCAGGAATCAGCGACCGCCGGAGTCGGATCAGGCCGCACCGCCACTTCCCAAGGCTCTCAGCCCAAACAGGCGCAAAACGATGGCCATCCCGGCCCTTTTATCGTGATCCTTTTAAGTGTTGCTGCGTGACCTGGCAGGCGTGCCCGCCAGGTCATGCACTGCTTCGATCAGCGACCGGATTTGATCTTGGTCCAGCTGCGGGTCATCGCACGTTGTGCCGGGGCCGGTAGGTCAGGGAAGGCGTACAGCTTGGCCATCACGTCCTCGCTCGGGTAGATGCCCGGGTCCTTGCGGATCGCCTCGTCGACCAGTTCGGTGGCCTTGGCGTTGCCGTTGGGGAACTGCACTTCGTTGGTGATCTGCGCCATCACTTCCGGCTTGAGCAGGTAGTTCAGGAAGGTGTAGGCCGCATCGACGTTCTCGGCATCCGCCGGAATGGCCAGCATGTCGAAGAAGGTGCCGGCACCTTCCTTCGGAATGTTGTAGGCCACCTCGACCTTGCCGCCGGCCTCTTCGGCACGGGACTTGGCCTGGTAAATGTCGCCCGAATAACCCACGGCCACGCAGAGGTTGCCGTTGGCCAGGTCGGAGATGTACTTGGAAGAGTGGAAGTAGGTCACCGAAGGACGGATCTTCATGAACAGATCCTCGGCTTCCTTGAGTTGCTTGGAGTCGGTGCTGGTCGGCTCATGGCCGAGGTACTGCAGAGCGATCGGCAGGATCTCGGTGGGCGAGTCGAGGAAGGACACACCGCAGGACTTCAGCTTCTCGATGTTTTCCGGCTTGAACAGCAGGTCCCAGGAGTCCACCGGGGCGTTTTCACCCAGCACGGCCTTGACCTTCTCCGGGTTGAAGCCGATGCCGATCGAACCCCACATGTAGGGGAAGGCGTACTGGTTGCCCGGGTCGCTGACTTCGACGGTCTTGAGCAGGTTCTTGTCCAGGTTGTCCCAGGTCAGCTTGGACTTGTCCAGCGGCTGGTAGACCTTGGCCTTGATGTGCTTGGCCAGGAAGTTGTTCGAGGGCACGACGATGTCGTAACCGGACTTGCCCGCGAAGAGCTTGGCTTCCAGCGTCTCGTTGCTGTCGAAGACGTCGTAGACCACCTTGATGCCGCTTTCCTTCTCGAAATTGGCAATGGTGTCTTCGGCGATGTAATCGCTCCAGTTGTAGACATGCAGTACCTTGCTATCAGCCTGCGCAGCGCCAGCCACGGCTGCGGTCAGGGACAACGCAAGAAGAGTCTTGCCGAAAATTTTCATGCGAACAGCTCCTGTTGTTTTGTCGTTTTGCGATCGAGCGCAAGTACTTCCGGTCTGGCCGGCCCGCGCACTCTGGCGCAGTCTGGCAAGGTCATCGCGGTGATACAACTTTCCCGTGGTAACCGACTGCACGCTGTGTATTCACAGCGACTCAGCTCGCCACCTGTTCCAGCGTCAGGTCCAGACACTTGCGTGCCTTTTCCACCAGTTCGTCGATCTCGGCAAAGCTGATCACCAGCGGCGGCGCGATGATCATGGTGTCGCCCACCGCGCGCATGATCAGGCCATTGTTGAAGCAGTGCCCACGGCAAACCATGCCCACGCCCACATCGCCAGAGAAGCGCTTACGCGTCGCCTTCTCCTGCACCAGTTCGATGGCGCCGAGCATGCCGACGCCGCGCACTTCGCCCACCAGCGGATGATCCGCCAGTTCACGCAGACGACGCTGCAAATACGGTGCCGTTTCCGCTTTCACGCGTTCAACGATGCCTTCTTCCTTGAGGATGCGCAGGTTCTCCAAGCCCACCGCCGCCGCTACCGGGTGACCGGAATAGGTGAAGCCGTGGTTGAAGTCGCCATGCGCCTCGATCACTTCGAACACCTTGTCGCTGACGATCAACCCGCCCATCGGCACGTAGCCCGAGGTCAAACCCTTGGCGATGGTCATCAGGTCAGGCTTGAGGTCGTAGTACTGGCTGCCGAACCACTCGCCGGTCCGGCCGAAACCGCAAATCACTTCATCGGCAACGAACAGGATGTCGTACTTGGCGAGGATTTCCTTGATCCGCGGCCAGTAGGTTTCCGGCGGGATGATCACCCCACCGGCACCCTGGATCGGCTCGGCGATAAAGGCGGCGACATTGTCCACGCCCAGCTCGAGAATCTTCTTCTCCAGCTGGTCGGCGGCCCAAATGCCGAATTCTTCCGGCGACTGGTCGCCGCCCTCGCCGAACCAGTACGGCTGCGGAATATGGGCGATGCCGGGGATCGGCAGATCACCCTGCTCGTGCATGAACTTCATGCCGCCGAGGCTGGCGCCGGCCACGGTGGAGCCGTGGTAACCGTTATCGCGACCAATAACGATTTTCTTGTTCGGCTGGCCTTTGCACGCCCAGTAGTGGCGTACCAGACGCAGCATGGTGTCGTTGCCTTCCGAGCCCGAGCCGGTGAAGAACACGTGGTTCATACCGGCCGGCGCCAGTTGCGAGATGGCATGGGCCAGCTCCAGCACCGGCGGGTGGGCGGTCTGGAAGAAGGTGTTGTAGAACGGCAACTGGCGCATCTGCGTAGCCGCAGCTTCGACCAGTTCCTCGCGGCCATAGCCCACGGCCACGCACCACAGACCGGCCATGCCATCGAGGATCTTGTTGCCCTCGCTGTCCCACAGGTGCACGCCCTTGGCCTCAGTGATGATGCGCGGGCCCTTTTCGGCCAACTGCTTGTAATCACTGAACGGCGCCAGGTGATGAGCCTGGCTCAGGGCCTGCCACTGGGCAGTCTTGGGATTGCTCGCTTGCTTGTTCATTACCACACCTTATCCGGAGCTCCCGTGGGAGGCGCTTTAGCGGCGACTGTCGCGGCTGAAGCCCCTCCCACGGCGCTCTATACCGACAGCAGCAGGAACTCACGCTCCCAGGAACTGATCACGCGCTTGAAGTTCTCGTGCTCGGCACGCTTGACCGCGACATAGCCACGGATGAACTTCTCGCCGAGAAACTTTTCAGCGTCCTTGCAGGCTTCCATACGCTCCAGAGCGCTTTCGATGGTCACCGGCAGACGCAGGTTGCGCCGCTCGTAACCACGGCCTTTGACCGGCGCGCCGGGGTTAACGCCGCCGACCATGCCCATGTAGCCGCACAGCAGCGTCGCCGCCAGCACCAGGTAGGGGTTGGCATCGGCGCCGGCCAGGCGGTTTTCCACGCGGCGGTTCTGCGGGCTGGCCTCCGGCACACGCAGGCCGACGGTGCGGTTTTCCTCGCCCCACTCCACGTTCACTGGCGCCGAGGTATCGGGCAGGAAGCGGCGGAAGGAATTGACGTTCGGCGCGAACAGCGGCAGCAGCTCGGGGATGTATTTCTGCAATCCGCCGATGTGATGCATGAACAGCTCGCTCATCGTGCCGTCTTCGTTGGAGAAGATGTTCTTGCCAGTCTTGATGTCCACCACGCTCTGGTGGATGTGCATGGCGCTGCCGGGCTCATCGGTGATCGGCTTGGCCATGAAGGTGGCCGCCACGTCATGCTTGAGCGCGGCTTCGCGCATGGTGCGCTTGAACACCAGAATCTGGTCGGCCAGGTGCAGCGCGTCGCCATGGCGGAAGTTGATTTCCATCTGCGCCGGGCCTTCTTCGTGGATCAGGGTGTCCAGATCCAGGCCTTGCAGCTCGCACCAGTCGTACATGTCTTCGAACAGCGGGTCGAATTCGTTCGCCGCGTCGATGGAGAAGCTCTGGCGACCGGTTTCCGGCCGGCCGGAGCGCCCTACCGGCGCGACCAGCGGGAAGTCCGGGTCGCTATTGCGCTTGGTCAGGTAGAACTCCATCTCAGGTGCGACGATGGGCTTCCAGCCTTTGTCGGCATACATCTGCAACACTTTCTTGAGGATGTTGCGCGGCGACAGCTCGATGGGGTTGCCCTGCTTGTCGAAGGTGTCGTGAATCACCATGGCGGTGGGCTCGATGGCCCAGGGCACGACGAATACCGCATTGGGGTCTGGACGGCAGAACATGTCGATGTCCGCCTCGTCCAGCAGGTCGTAATAGATGTCGTCCTCGACATAGTCGCCGGTCACGGTCTGCAGCAGCACGCTCTCGGGGAGGCGCATGCCCTTCTCGTCGAGGAACTTGTTGGTCGGCGAGATCTTGCCGCGGGCAATGCCGGTCAGGTCGCTGATCAGGCATTCGACTTCGGTGATTTTGCGTTCTTTCAGCCAGCTCGTGAGCTGGTCTAACTTGGTACTCATAGAGACCTCAGGGTTGTAGAACCTGCTTGCGTTATAGCGGGTTCAGCGTTGCCCCGCCCTCTCCCTGCAAGCCTCACCAAAGGCCTGGAAGAAGGCGAGATATTCGTGTGGATGCTACTAGGGGTGCGGCACCTCCGACACCTTGCATTTCACTCCACCGAAACAAAATTGTTCGCCCTCGCCTGCAGGCGCCGGACTGTCTATCTCGCGGCCTTGCGCGAAACCTGCGAAGCCGGCGAGCGGGTCGTACATTGCATGACGCGGGCCAAGGCGCATGCCAGGCAGCGGTGCTTGGCCGCGTACGCTATCGTGCAGAATATAGGGTGGACGAAGAACCTGACGTGACAGGTCGCGCGGCACGCAGGCCGCAGAGGAAGGAGGTTGCCGCATTGCAGCGGTCATGCGAGCCCGCATGATGTGCAGACTCGCCTCGCTGATGCGCGAGGAGGTAGCGTGACCGATGGTCCTGGTACAAGCGCTGACGCCGATGGCCGGCAGGCAAAACATGAGACACCCGTATTATTGCTGTTATGGGTTTGAACCGAGCTTAGCCTTGTTCATTTTTTTACACAATAGCCCTGTAAAAAATTGAACACACCCCACTGAGCACCCTGAAAGATCAGCGTTTGGGGCAGGCTGAAAGGCCTTGAAACGCCCCAAAAATGGCCATCACGCCCCACTACAGGGCACTATGCAGCCTGCTTGACAGTAAAGTGCGTTTCGGATTGACTCACACCCATGCAGTCGCATGATTGATATATTTAACAAAAAGGTGTTGCATCATGTCGGTACCCCCGCGTGCCGTTCAGCTTAACGAAGCGAACGCGTTCCTCAAGGAACATCCCGAGGTCCAGTTCGTCGACCTTCTTATTGCAGATATGAATGGTGTGGTGCGCGGCAAGCGCATCGACCGGAACGCCCTTCACAAGGTGTACGAGAAAGGCATCAACCTGCCCGCCTCGCTCTTCGCCCTCGACATCAACGGCTCCACCGTCGAGAGCACCGGCCTCGGCCTGGACATCGGCGACGCCGACCGTATCTGCTTCCCCATCCCCAATACCCTGTGCAACGAGCCCTGGCAGAAGCGCCCGACCGCGCAGCTGCTGATGACCATGCACGAGCTGGACGGCACGCCTTTCTTCGCCGACCCGCGCGAGGTATTGCGCCAGGTGGTACAGAAGTTCGACGAACTGGGCCTGCGTATCTGTGCAGCCTTCGAACTGGAGTTCTATCTGATCGACCAGGAGAACGTGAACGGCCGTCCGCAGCCGCCGCGTTCGCCGATCTCCGGCAAGCGCCCGCATTCCACCCAGGTCTATCTGATCGATGACCTCGACGAGTACGTCGACTGCCTGCAGGACATGCTCGAAGCCGCCAAGGAGCAGGACATCCCGGCCGACGCCATCGTCAAGGAAAGCGCCCCGGCGCAGTTCGAGGTCAACCTGCACCACGTCGAAGATGCCATCAAGGCCTGCGACTACGCGCTGCTGCTCAAGCGCCTGATCAAGAACATCGCCTACGACCATGAGATGGATTCCACCTTCATGGCCAAGCCCTACCCGGGCCAGGCGGGCAACGGCCTGCACGTGCACATCTCGCTGCTGGACAAGAAGACCGGCAAGAACATCTTCGCCGCCGAAGATCCGCTGGAGAACACCTCGCTGCGTCATGCCGTCGGCGGCATCCTCGATACCATGGCCGCGTCGATGGCCTTCCTCTGCCCCAACGTCAACTCCTACCGTCGCTTCGGCGCGCAGTTCTACGTGCCCAACGCGCCAAGCTGGGCACTGGACAACCGTACCGTGGCCGTGCGTGTACCGACCGGCAGCGCCGATGCAGTACGTATCGAACACCGTGTGGCCGGCGCCGACGCCAACCCCTACCTGATGCTGGCGTCGATCCTCGCCGGTATCCACCACGGCCTGACCAACCATATCGAACCGGGTGAGCCGATCGAAGGCAACGCCTACGATCAGCTCGAACCCAGCCTGCCGAACAACCTGCGCGATGCCCTGCGTGAGCTGGACGACAGCGAAGTGCTGAACAAGTACATCGACCCGAAGTACATCGACATCTTCGTCGCATGCAAGGAAGCCGAGCTGCAGGAGTTCGAGACCACCATCTCCGACCTCGAGTACAACTGGTACCTGCACACCGTGTAAACCGTAGGCCGCCCGCACCCAGGTGCGGGCGGCTGAGCATGCTTGCCCAAGTGACCTTGCCTGACGTCCAATAGCGCCTCGTTCATCGAGGAGCCCGCCATGTCGCGCCCAGCCAGCACCCGCAAGCCGCGCGCCAGCAGCCAGGCCCGTATCGCCGTGATTCTCGCGGCAGCCCGCGAGCTGTTGGCCGAACAGGGCATGGCCAACCTGTCGATCTATACGGTGGCCGAGCGCGCGGGTATTCCGCCTTCTTCGGTGTATCACTTCTTCGCCAGCGTGCCCGCCCTGCTCGAAGGGCTGACTGCCGACGTGCACGCGGCCTTTCGCGCCAGCCTGCTGGAGCCGGTCGACCACGCCGCACTGCGCAGCTGGCACGATCTGTCGCGCCTGGTCGAGCAACGCATGCTGGCCATCTACGCAGCCGATGCCGCCGCGCGCCAGCTGATCCTCGCCCAGCACGGCCTAGCGGAAATCACCCAGGCCGATCACCAGCACGACCTGGAGCTGGGCCGACTGATGCGCGCGCTGTTCGACCGCCACTTCCCCCTGCCGCAATTGCCGACGGATATCGAGGTCTTCAGCCTGGCCATGTCGCTGGGCGACCGCGTCTACGCCCACGCAGTGCAGCTGTACGGTGAAATCGCGCCACGCCTGGCCGAGGAAGGCATGCGTGTGTTCGACGCCTACCTGGGCCTGTACCTGCCGGCTGCGCTGCCGAAACGGGCCACGCCGCTGGCCTGACCGGTCTATCGCCACGCCCCCAAGCCCGTGCCTCTGTGCCTGGGAGCCTGGGAGCCTCTGTGGGAGCGGACTTGTCCGCGAAAAAACACCGCGCCCCCTTTCGCGGACAAGTCCGCTCCCACAAGCACACACCCGATCAGGATCGATAAAAATCTGCAATTTTATCGAGAACCGACCAATCACATCTTCTAATACCGATATTTATCGGATATAAATCGAAAAAAGGCCCTGATGATTTGACCCGTGGGCCACCACAGGTCAGTACCGGGTTCGGCTGACCGCACTCCTGCTACGAGGTGCCTTATGTCCCGTATCGTTACCGTTGCCGCGACCCAGATGGCCTGCTCCTGGGATACCGCCGCGAATATGGCCAACGCCGAACAGCTGGTGCGCCAGGCAGCCGCTCAGGGCGCGCAGATCATTCTGATCCAGGAGCTGTTCGAGACGCCCTACTTCTGCCAGAAGCCCAACGCCGATTACATCCAGCTGGCCACCACGGTCGAGGAAAACCTCGCCATCGCGCATTTTCGCAAAGTCGCTGCAGAGCTGAAGGTGGTGCTACCGATCAGCTTCTTCGAGCGCGCCGGCCGCGCGCGATTCAACAGCATCGCCATCATCGATGCCGACGGCACGAATCTCGGGATTTATCGGAAAAGCCATATCCCCGACGGCCCTGGATATCACGAGAAGTACTACTTCAATCCGGGCGATACCGGCTTCAAGGTCTGGGATACCGCCTATGCACGTATCGGCGTGGGCATTTGCTGGGACCAGTGGTTCCCGGAGTGCGCGCGTAGCATGGCGCTGATGGGTGCGGAAATTCTCTTCTACCCCACCGCCATCGGCAGTGAGCCTCACGACGCCAGCATCAGCTCGCGCGAACACTGGCAGCGCGTGCAGCAGGGGCATGCCGGGGCCAACCTGATGCCGCTGGTGGCCAGCAACCGCATCGGCCGCGAAGAACAGGACGGCTACGCCATCACCTTCTATGGCAGCTCGTTCATCGCTGACCAATATGGCGAGAAGGTCAAGGAGCTGAACCAGACCGAAGAGGGCATCCTGGTGCACGCCTTCGATCTGGACGCGCTGGAGAAGACGCGCAGCGCCTGGGGTGTGTTCCGCGACCGCCGGCCGAACCTATACTGGCCACTTTCCACGCTCGATGGCGAAACCCCATCCGAATGAACGTAGCCCGGATGCAATCCGGGGCTTTTTCTCACGACTCCCCGGATTGCATCCGGGCTACAGGTGAAACATGACCACCCTCAACACCACACCACGCGCCGATGGTTTCCATATGCCCGCCGAGTGGGCACCGCACAGCAAGACCTGGATGGTCTGGCCCGAGCGCCCGGACAACTGGCGTAACGGCGGCAAACCGGCGCAGGCCGCCTTCACCGCCGTGGCCAAGGCCATCGCCCAGTTCGAGCCGGTAACCGTCTGCGCCTCCGCCGCGCAATACGAAAACGCCCGCGCGCGTCTGGACGACGACAACATTCGCCTGGTGGAAATCACCACCGATGACGCCTGGGTCCGCGATACCGGGCCGACCTTCGTCACCAACGCCAGCGGCGAAGTGCGCGGCGTGGACTGGGCCTTCAACGCCTGGGGCGGCTTCGATGGCGGCCTGTACTCGCCCTGGCTGCGTGACGACCAGGTGGCGCGCAAGATTCTCGAGATCGAAGGCTGCAAGCGCTACCGCACCGAGGGTTTCGTCCTCGAAGGCGGTTCGATCCATGTCGACGGCGAAGGCACCCTGATCACCACCGAAGAGTGCCTGCTGAACAAGAACCGCAACCCGCACCTGTCGCGCGAAGAGATCGAGGCGGTGCTGCGCGGGCACCTGGCCATCGATACGGTGATCTGGCTGCCGGACGGCCTGTACAACGACGAGACCGACGGCCACGTCGACAACTTCTGCTGCTACGTGCGCCCCGGCGAGGTGCTGCTGGCCTGGACCGAGGATGCGAACGATCCCAACTATCCGCGTTGCCAGGCCGCCATGCGCGTGCTGGAGAGCGTTCGCGATGCCAAGGGCCGCCAGCTGACCGTGCACAAGATGCCGATCCCCGGCCCGCTCCACGCCACTGTCGAAGAATGCGCCGGCGTCGACATCGTCGATGGCAGCCAGGAGCGCAGCCCCGAGGTGCGCCTGGCCGGCTCCTACGTCAACTTCCTGATCGTCAACGGCGGCATCGTCGCGCCGAGCTTCGATGATCCGAAGGACGAGGAAGCCCGCGCCATCCTGCAGCGCGTGTTCCCCGAGCATCGTGTGGTGATGGTGCCCGGCCGCGAGATTCTCCTCGGTGGCGGCAATATCCATTGCATCACTCAGCAACAACCGGCGCCGCAAAACGGCTGAAAATTGTTCTGAGAGGGCTTCAAGTTGATCCTGACCGAGCCGATAGGCTTGGTTGGGAGCAGCCCGTTACCTCGAAGAGCATGCCATGTTCAATAAAGCCCTCAAACGCGACCTGGAAGCCTCTCATCAGCAGTTGCAGTCCGCCCTCGCGAGGTTGGCTGCCGTCGATCGCTCGACGGCCATGATCGAGTTCAAACCTGACGGCACCATCGTCAGTGCCAACGACAATCTTCTGGCCACCATGGGCTATCGGCTGGAAGAGATCATCGGCAAACACCACAGCATGTTCTGCTTTCCCGAGTACCAGGCCAGCGCCGAGTACCGTCGCTTCTGGCAACGCCTGGCCGCGGGCGAGTACATCCGCGAACGCTTCCGCCGCCGCAACAAACAGGGTCGGGAAGTCTGGCTGGAAGCCAGCTACAACCCGATCCGGGGCGCAGACGGTCGTGTCGAAGGCGTGCTCAAGCTGGCTACCGACATTACCGCCCAGGTCACTCGTGAGCAGGAACAGAACAGCATGGTGCAGGCCATCAGCCGTTCCATGGCGGTCATTGCCTTCAACCTCAAGGGTGAGGTGCTGGAAGCCAACGAGAACTTCGAGCAGACCATGGGTTATCGCCTCGATGAGATTCGTGGCAAGCATCACCGCATGTTCTGTACGCGCGAGGAGGCGGAGTCAGCGGCTTACCGGAGCTTCTGGGAGCGACTCAACAGTGGCGAGTTCTTCTCGGGTCGTTACCAGAGAATCAACCGCCACGGCGATATCGTCTGGCTCAGTGCGACTTACAACCCGGTCTTCGATGCCAGCGGCAACCTCTACAAAGTGGTGAAGTTCGCGCGTGACATCACCGCCCAGGTCCACCAGCAACAAACCGAGTCCGATGCCGCCAAGCTCGCCTACGAGGTATCCCAGCGTACCGACGACAGTGCCCGGCATGGCGCCCAGGTGATCAGCGAGACGGTGGCGGTGGTGCGCGGCATTGCCGACGAATTGTCCCGGGCCGCCGAGGGCATCAGCGCAGTCAGCCAGCAGTCGGAGACGATCAGCAGCATCGTGCAGACCATCCGCGGCATCGCCGAACAAACCAACCTGCTCGCCCTCAACGCGGCCATCGAAGCGGCGCGGGCAGGCGAACAGGGCCGCGGCTTTGCCGTGGTCGCCGATGAAGTGCGCAGCCTGGCAGCGCGTACCGCGCAGGCGACGGTGGAAATCGTCGAGGTGGTCAAGCGCAACCACGACCTGGCGCAAGACGCGGTGAACAACATGCAATCGAGCCAGCACAAGGTCGATCAGGGTGTGGGCCTGGTCAACCAGGCCGGCGATGTCATCGAGCAGATCCAGAGGGGCGCACGGCAGGTGGTCGATGCCGTGCGCCAGTTCGCCGAGGCGCTGGAAGACAACTGATCAGTCGAACGGCTGTGGCCGCGGCGTATCGTTGTTCGACGGCGGCAGGATCGGCAGGGCGAAGCTCGGCTGCTCGCCCGTCAGGGTCTTGAGGAAGGCGGTGATCTTGCCGATCTCGCCTTCGCTCAGCTTACGCCCGAGCTGCAGGCGCGCCATGATGTCCACCGACTCCTCCAGCTTCCAGTAGGCACCGTCGTGGAAGTAGGGATAGGTCAGCTCGACGTTGCGCAGGGTCGGCACCTTGAACTTGAAGCGGTCGGCATCCTTGCCGGTCAGGCCGGCCACGCCTTCGGCCGGGTTGCTGGTTTCATAGGGCTCGACCAGGCCCATCTTCTGGAATGAGTTGCCACCCAGCGCCGGGCCGTTATGGCAGGCCACGCAGCCAATGGACTTGAACAGCTCGTAGCCCTCCCGCTCGGTCTGGGTGATGGCGTTGGCATCGCCCTTGAGCCACAGGTCGAAGCGGGAGTTGGGCGTGACCAGGGTCTTCTCGAACTCGGCGATGGCATCGGTCACTTCGTCGAGGGTGATCTCGTCGTGCTTGTACACGGCCTTGAACGACTCCCGGTACTGCGGGATCGAGCGCAGCACGTCGAGGGCGAGAATGTGGGTGAAGGCCATTTCCATCGGGTTGGCGATGGGCCCGGCGGCCTGCTCCTTGAGGTCGGCGGCGCGGCCATCCCAGAACTGCGCCAGGTTGAGGCTGGAGTTGAGCACGGTGGGCGAGTTGATCGGCCCCTGCTGCCAGGCATGGCCGATGGAGCTGGGCAGGTTGTCGCTGCCGCCCATCGACAGGTTGTGGCAGGAGTTGCAGGAAATGAACCCCGAGCGCGACAGGCGCGGGTCGAAGAACAATTGCTTGCCGAGTTCCACCTTGGCCGGATCGGTGATCTCGGCGGGGGCGATGGGCTGGACGGGTTCGTCGGCTGGTACGGTGGCCCAGGCGCTGGCGCCCAGGCACAACCCGGCCATCAGGCTCAGAGTGCGCATGTGGGTATCTCCTCAGGTATTGGCTGATCTGGTTATGCCTCGACCATGCCCAGCGCCAACCCGGTGCGGCTTGATCTGCATCAAGTCGCCCATGCTTCCGGCTTATTCGATTTGTTTCATTTCATTTAGCAGGTCCGCCTGGCAAGGCGCGTTTCGGCGCACCGCTGCGCTCGCGGAGCCTGCAGCCGGCGGATCTAGCCTTGCCGCAAGAACGAAAAAACCCGCCGCAGCGGGTTCTTTCAACATCGCGCCGATCAGGCGTCGGCGTCCGCGGCAGCCTCATAAGCCGCGGCGTCCAGCAGCTTGTCCAGCTCGCCGGCATCGCTCGGCTTGAGTTTGAAGAACCAGCTGCCGTAGGGGTCGCTGTTGACGCTTTCCGGGCTGTCGGCCAGCGCTTCGTTGATCGCGATCACCTCGCCGCCAACCGGCGCGTAGATATCGGATGCAGCCTTGACCGACTCCACCACACCAGCTTCCTGGCCAGCGTTCAGTTGCTTGCCGACTTCCGGCAGCTCGATGAACACCACGTCGCCAAGGGCTTCCTGGGCGTGGTCGGAAATGCCCACGGTCACGCTACCGTCAGCTTCCAGACGAGCCCACTCATGGCTGGCGGCATAACGCAGATCGGCGGGGATATTGCTCATGTGTCTTTCCTCGTAAGCGATGACGGCAAGCGGGCCGTCAGGACAATTTAGCAGGCCGCGGCAGAAGGGAAAGCCAGCGCCGCGGCCCGATCATTCAAATTAGCGTTTTGCCGTGACGCACGAAGCTCGGCTTGACTACCCGTACCGGGTACCACTTGCCGCGAATCTCCACCTCGGCCCGATCCCCGGTCTGTGACGGCACCCGTGCCAGAGCGATGGATTTGTTCAGCGTCGGCGAGAAGCTGCCACTGGTGATCTCACCCTCGCCGAGGCCTTCGACGCGCACGACCTGATGCGCGCGCAGCACGCCACGCTCTTCCAGCACCAGGCCCACCAGTTTGCTCGGGCAACCGGCGGCGCGTTGCGCCTCCAGCGCCGGGCGGCCGATGAAGTCACGCGCGGCTGGCTCCCAGGCGATGGTCCAGGCCATGTTGGCCGCCAGCGGGCTGACCTGCTCGTCCATGTCCTGGCCGTAGAGGTTCATGCCCGCCTCAAGGCGCAGGGTGTCGCGGGCGCCTAGGCCGATAGGCGAAATACCCGCCCCGACCAGCTCGTTGAGGAAGGACACCGCCTCGGCCACCGGCAGCACGATCTCCAGGCCATCTTCGCCGGTATAACCGGTACGGGCGATGAACCAGTCGCCCTCGGGCAGGCCCTGGAACGGCTTGAGTTCGTGGATCAGCGCCGCACGCGCCTGGGTCAGCAGCTCGGAGACCCGCGCCCGGGCCTTCGGCCCCTGAATGGCGAGCATGGCCAGATCGCGACGCTCGCGCAGCTGTACATCGAAGTCGCCAGCCTGGGCGTGCATCCACGCCAGGTCCTTGTCACGGGTACCGGCGTTGACCACCAGGCGGTAGCCCTGCTCCTGGGAAGAAGAGCCGGTGAGGTAAACGATCAGATCGTCGATCACCCCGCCCTGCTCGTTGAGCATCGCGCTGTACAGCGCCTTACCCGGGCTTTGCAGACGAGCCACGTCGTTGGCCAGCAGACGCTGCAGGTAGGCTTGCGCCTGGCTGCCGCTCAGGTCCACCACGCACATGTGCGAGACGTCGAACACGCCGCAGTCGCGGCGCACCTGATGATGCTCCTCCACTTGCGAACCGTAGTGCAGCGGCATGTCCCAGCCGCCGAAGTCCACCATCTTGGCCCCCAGCGCCACGTGCAGATCATAGAGGGGGGTGCGCTGTCCCATGGGTAAATCTCCTTCCGGGCTTGGCGAAGCGATTCAGACCCCTAGAAGCTACCTGCGTTGCCATTGCTGCGTTACAGGCAAGCTCGAAATGCTCATGTGCAAAAGCACAGTCGGGCGCGACCCCGGGCGTTTCTCGCTTGCCCGCGCCTTGCACTGGCGGCCTCGGCAACGCTTCTAGATGAATCTTGCCGGGTTACCCCGACTCGCGAATGGCGCGCATTGTAGCCGCAAGGTCTGCGGGGGTCATCTGACCAAAGGTCGCGCAGTGCTCCTAGCCTTGATCTGTGTCAGTCCAGAGCCGGAACCAGAGGCTTTCAACCGAAACTGCGAGCCGAGCGGCGGATCAGCAGAATCACTGGCAACAGGCCGACCAGCACCAGGGTCAGGGCCGGCAACGCAGCGCGTGCCCATTCGCCTTCGCTGGTCATTTCGAATACGCGCACCGACAGGGTGTCCCAGCCGAACGGACGCATCAGCAGGGTCGCCGGCATCTCCTTGAGCACGTCGACGAACACCAGCAGCGCGGCCGACAGGGTGCCCGGCAGCAGCAGCGGCAGGTAGACCTTGAAGAACAGGCCGAAGCCGCCAACACCAAGACTGCGCGAGGCCTCCGGCAGCGACGGGCGGATGCGCGCCAAGCTGGTTTCCAGCGGCCCGTAGGCCACCGCCATGAAGCGGATCAGATAGGCCACCAGCAGCGCCGACAGGCTGCCCAACAGCAGCGGCTTGCCGGCGCCACCCAATGCACTGGATAGCGGAATCACCAGCTCGCGATCGAGAAAGCTGAACGCCAGCATGATCGCCACCGCCAGCACCGAACCCGGCAAGGCATAGCCCAGATTGCCCAGCGCCACACCGACGCGCACGCCGCGAGTCGGCGCCTGGCGACGGGCAAAGGCCAGCAGCATGGCCACGCTGACCGTGATCAGCGCAGCGATACCGCCCAGGTAGAGGGTATGCAGGATCAGCCCGGCGTAGCGCTCGTCGAGATCGAAGCGACCGCGCTGCCAGAACCAGACCAGCAACTGCAGCAGCGGAATGACGAAGGCACAGGCGAACACCAGGCCGCACCAGGCGCTGGCGGCGAAGGCCTTCCAGCCCTGCAGGTGATACAGCGCCTTGCCGCGCGGGCGTTCGTTGGCCGGCCGCGCTGCGCCGCGCGCGCGACGCTCGCCGTAGAGCACCAGAGCCACGGCCAGCAGCAGCAGGCTGGCCAGCTGGGTCGCGCTGGTCAGGCTATAGAAGCTGTACCAGGTCTTGTAAATCGCCGTGGTGAAGGTATCGAAGTTGAACACCGATACCGCGCCGAAGTCGGCCAGCGTTTCCATGATCGCCAGCGCCAGACCGGCACCGATGGCCGGGCGCGCCATCGGCAACGCCACGCGCCAGAAGGCTTGCCAGGGGCTCTGCCCGAGCACCCGCGCCGCCTCCATCAGGCCCTTGCCCTGAGCCAGGAAGGCGCCACGGGCGAGCAGGTAGACGTAGGGGTAGAACACCAGCACCAGCACGATGATCACCCCGCCAGTGGAGCGTACCCGCGGCAGACGCAGGCCGCTGCCGAACCACTCACGCAGCAGCGTCTGCACCGGACCGGCGAAATCCAGCAGGCCGACGAAGACGAACGCCAGCACGTAGGCGGGAATGGCGAAAGGCAGCATCAATGCCCAGTCCAGCCAGCGCCGACCGGGGAATTCGCAGAGACTGGTTAGCCAGGCCAGGCTGACGCCCAGCAGCGTCACGCCCACACCAACACCAAGCACCAGGGTCAGCGTGTTGCCGATCAGCCGCGCCATCTGCGTCTGCCACAAGTGCGTCCAGATCTGCTGGTCGACCTCATGCCAGCTCAGCAGCAAGACCGACAGCGGCATCAGCACCAGGGCGGCGACGGCAAGGACGATGGGATACCAGCGACGCTGGACGGGATGCGGCACGCGGATTCCTCGATTCCGGAAAAGACAACGCCCCGGCTAGGCGGGGCGTCGCAGTATAACGGCAGCGGCGTGAACCACTGAAGGTACGATCTCGCGAGCTATCGATGATCGTTCCCGCGCTCCGCGTGGGAATGCAGCTCTCGACGCTCCAGCGTCAGAAGCCGGCAGGCGTGACGCGGTGCGTCACTGGCGACGTACCCATGCCGGAGCGTGGGCACGATCAAGCAGATACGGTCTTACTGCCAGCCGGCGCGATCCATCAGCATGGTCGCTTCGGCCTGGCGCTTGCCCGCCACTTCGGTGGCGATGGAGTCAGCCTTGAAGGTACCCCAGGCGGCCACTTCGTCAGACGGAGCGACCGCCGGGTTGGCCGGGAACTCCTGGTTGACGCCAGCGAAGATGCTTTGCGCTTCCGGGGTGGTCATCCACTCCAGCAGCTTCTTGGCCTGCTCGGCGTGCGGTGCATGCTTGGTCACACCGGCACCGGCCAGGTTGACGTGCACGCCACGGTCGTTCTGGTTCGGCCAGAAGGGCTTGACCTTCAGGTCCGGCTGCTCCTTGTGCAGGCGGCCGTAGTAGTAGGTGTTGGTGATGCCCACATCGCACTGGCCGGCATCAATGGCCTGCAGCAGCGCGGTGTCGTCCGGGAACACGTCGGTGGCCAGGTTGTTGACCCAGCCCTTGATGAGTTCCTCGGTCTTCTCGGCGCCGTGGGTTTCGATCAGGGTGGCGGTCAGCGACTGGTTGTAGACCTTCTTGCTGGTGCGCAGGCACAGACGGCCTTCCCAGTTCTTGTCGGCCAGCGCCTCGTAGGTGGACAGTTCTTCCGGCTTGACGCGCTCGGTGGAGTAGAAGATGGTCCGCGCACGCAGCGACAGGCCGGTCCAGCTGTCGGTGCTGGAGCGATACTGGGCGGGGATGTTGGCCTTGATCACATCGGACTGGGTCGGCTGCAGGATGCCCATCTGCTCGGCCTGCCAGAGGTTGCCGGCATCGACGGTGATCAGCATGTCGGCTACGGCGTTCTCGCCCTCGGCCTTGATCCGCTGCATCAGCGGCGCTTCCTTGTCGGTGATGAACTTGACCTGCACCCCGGTCTTGGCGGTGTAGGCATCGAACACCGGCTTGATCAGTTCATCGATGCGCGACGAGTAGACCACCACCTCGTCGGCGGCCTGGACGGCAGTTGCCAGGGTACTGAGGGTGAATGCAGCGAGCAGCGCGTTGCGAGCCTTCATGGGACCAGCCTCTTGTGGATAAGCAAAGTGGCTGAATACTAGTGAATGCTATTTGCCTTCTCAATGTAAAAGCAGCCATAAAAGTCAGCAGTTGTTTCAGAAGCTGAAACAACTGCTGCGAGCCAGCGCCCGGTGAAAGGCGCCAACTCACGACACGCTTCAGAAGCTGTATTTAAGAGAGGTCATGAAATTGCGCGGAGCACCGTACAGCCCTGCCGCTGTGGTGGTGTAGTACTCCTTGTCGAACAGGTTGTTGACGTTCACCGCGGCCGATAGCTCGGGCGTGAGCTGATAGCGCGCCATCAAGCCAACCAGTGCATAACTGCTTTGCGTGGTGGCATAGCTGAGGTCGTAACCGACCCGGCTCTGCCAGTTCACCCCACCACCGACAGTGAGCTTGTCCAAAGCCCCGGACAGACGATAGGTGGTGAAGATCTTCACGCTGTTACGCGGAATCTCGGTAACGATGCGGCGATCATCGGAGTTGCGGCTGACGCTGTAGGAATAGCCTCCGGTGAGCTGCCAGCCCTCGCTGACCTCACCATTGATTTCCAGTTCCACACCTTCGCTGGTGGTGCCGCTTTCCAGCCGGTAAGCCTGGAAACCATTGGGCTGCAGTCGGTTACCGTCGGCAACTGCCAGGTTGTCCTGCTCGACCTTGAATAGCGCCAGGCTGGTATTGAGGCGCCCGTCGTAGAAATCGGCCTTCAAACCCAGTTCATAGCCGGTGCCCTCCAGCGGATCGAGCGGCGAGCCGTTGACATCACGCACCGAAGCCGATTGCGGGTTGAAGATCTGCGTATAGCTGGCATATGCCGTCCATACGTCGTTGAGGTCATAGACGAAGCCGGCGTAGGGAATGACGATGCCAGTCTCGGTACGACGGGTTTTGGTAGTCGCCCCGCCGTAGATCCGACTCTCGCTGTCACGCTGCCAATCCACCACACGAGAGCCGAGAATCAGGCTGGCGCGATCGCTCAATCGCCAGCGGGACGCCAAGTAAGCCGCGTTCTGAGTTTCGGTCAGGTCGCTATCGCCGCGCTTGGTGAAAGTCGGCTTGGGGATATTGCCGTCCCAGGCGTAGATATTGTCGATATCGCCACTGAAGCCTGCCCAGGAGGTCTGCCAGCCGCCGTAGTTCGGCGTGCCGCGCTCCTCGAGACGCGACAGCGTGACGCCGCTGATCAGCTCGTGCTCGCGCCCGAATAGCGAGAAGGAACCGGTCAGATAACCGTCGAGGTTGTGCTGCTCGGGCTTGGCCTGCCAGCGCGTCGGCATGATGTAAGCGCCTTCACCGGTCGCTGCATCGATCTCACCGTCCATGTAGGTGACTACAGTGTCGTAGTCGTTACGCATGAAGCTGTATTCCAGCTTGGCGCTCCAGTTGTCGCCGAAGTGTTGCTCGATCGACGTGAAGAGCGTGCTCTGCTGGCGGTCGTAGTAGCTCCAATCTGGTGCCGTATTAAAAGAGCGCTTGATGTCCGTAAGCCCACCGTCGGTGGTGAACAACGGAAAACCGGTACGCATCGGCGCCGTGCTATGAGTGACCTGATGGCTGAAGCCCAGCGTCAGCAGCGTCGCATCCGACAGGTCGAACTCGCTTATCCCATAGCCAGTGGTCACCTCCTGGCTGAAGCGATCCAGCCAGGCATGCTGGTCCTTGTGGTCGAGCACCAAACGCGCCCGTACCGTGCCGTTTTCATTCAGCGCACCACCAACGTCCACGCCCAGACCGTAACGATCCCAACTGCCAGCCTCGGTCGAAAGCTGTACCCGAGGCTCGATGGAGGGTCGCTTGCGAATCAGATTGATGGTCGCCGAAGGATTGCCCAGGCCACTGATCAGGCCAGTGGCGCCGCGCACGATCTCTACACGGTCGTACATCGCCGTATTCTGGGTGTAGTTATCCATACGCGACGAGGTCGGTACGCCATCGATCTCGAAGTTGTTAACCGGAAAACCGCGCGACAGATAAACGGTGCTGTCAGCCCCCAGGCTTTCCCGGATCACCGTGATTCCCGTGGTAGCGTCCAGCGCATCGGTGATGTTGTCGAGTTTCTGATCTTCCATGCGCTGGCGAGTCAGCACGGTGACGGATTGCGGCGTCTCCTTGAGCGACAGATTGAGGCGCGTCGAGCTACTGGAGGACTCGGTGGTATAGGAGCCGGTGCCCTCGGTAGTCGAGCCAGGCGCCTTGCCGGAAATGGTCATCAGCGTCAGTTCCACAGCTCCGGCAGGCACCGCACTCACCAGCACATAGCCACCATTGGCCTGGCGCTGCGCCTGCAAGCCACTACCGGCGAGCAGATAGACCAATCCCTCCTCGACACCATAACGCCCCTGCAAGCCCGGCGATTGCAAGCCGCTGACCTGCGTGCTGGCGAACGACAGCGTCACACCGGCTGCCGTAGCGAACTGGCTCAGTGCAGCATCGAGCGGGCCGGCAGCGATGTTGTATTCGAAAGCACCCTGCTCCTGCGCATAAGCCGGAGCGGACAGCAAAACGAGCGGCGCCAGGGGCAGACCGAACAGGGCCAGTTGCACGGCGCGCAGCAGCGGCCGGGCGGCGGGAGTGAATCGGGGCATGCGGTTTTCCTTATCGTTGGCGGGGCAGACATGCGGCTGGAAACGCCACTTCACCTGCTTGGCCGGATGAGAATGAAAATCGGCAACCCATAAGTGAAAATTTTATCGTTCGTCGCATTTTGTAGGAGGCGCTTTAGCGGCGAGCTGTTACTCGCCAGTCGCGGCTAAAGCCCCTCCCCACAGGATATGAACAGTCAAACGGGTTCGACACGTGCCCAGTAACGAGTCAGGTAACGCACGCGCACTGGCAGCGAGGCGCTGAGGTTCTCCAGCGCCAGCTCGGTATCGTCGACGGAGAATGCGCCGGACAGGCGCATGTCGGCCACTTCCGCCGCGCATTGCAGATAGCCAAGCCGATAACGCGCCAGCTCGGCGACGACATCCGCCAGACGCTCATTGACCACACTGAGCATGCCCTGACGCCAGGCGCCCTCACCCGCTGCCAACAGCTGCGGCGCGCCCATGTCTTGCGCGTCAAAGCTCAGCGTCTGTCCGGCTTCTAGGCGACGCGGCACGCCCTGCCAGTGCTGCGGGCGCACCTCCACCGCATGTTCGAACACAGCCACCCGCGCCCGTCCACCTTCACTGCGTACGCTGAAACGCGAACCCAGTGCCCGCACGCTGCCCTGCGGCAGATGGACGATAAACGGCCGTCGTGCCGTATCCGCTGACGTTTCAACGAGGATTTCACCGTGGCGCAACAGCACTTCGCGCAGCTCGCTGCCAAAAGCCAGATCCACCGCGCTGTCGGTGTTCAGGTCCAGTCGACTGCCATCGACCAGACGTAACGTTCGGCGCTCCCCTTTTGCGGTACGGTGCTCGGCCATCCAACCTTGCGCAGGCTCGCGAGCGGCGACTCCCAGGCCGCCAGCAGCAAGCAGTATCGTCAGTGTCTTGAGCACGGCGCGGCGGCGGGCACGCACGCCGGCCAGAGTCGGCAGGGCAACGTCCTGCGGCACGCTGCCCAGTTGCTGCTGCAGTTTCTCTACCCGTGCCCATGCCGCGGCGTGTGCGGGATGCTGCTCGACCCAGGCGCGCCAGGCCTGACATTCGGCCTCACTGGGTGGGGCGCCGTTAAGCTGTACATACCAGGTGGCAGCGGCTTCTAGCACCTGGCGGTCGAGCACACTCAATCTTCGACCAACAGCAGGAAGTGGGTCATGGCGCGTATCAGGTGATTCTTCACTGTCGTCACCGAAACCCCCAGGCGCTCACTGACCGCAACATAGCTCAGCCCCTCCAGCTGCACGGCGAGGAAAATACGCCGAGTACGCTCGCCCAGCCCATCGAGCATACTGTCGATGGCGGTCAGTGTTTCGAGGATGCTCAGGCGAGTTTCCGGGGAAATATCCAGCGGCTCGGGACGCGCTGCCAGTGCAGCCAGGTAGGCATCCTCAACCGCGCGACGGCGGAAGCGGTCGATCAGCAGCGCACGGGCGATGGAGCTGAGGTAGGAGCGCGGTTCTCTAATGGCTGCCACGTTGCGCGCCACCAACACACGCATGAAGGTGTCCTGCGCCAGGTCAGCAGCATCGCTGGAGTTACCGAGCCTGCTGCGCAACCAGCCCTGCAACCAGCTGTTGTGCTCGGTGTAGAGAAGATGCAGGGCGCGAGAATCCGGAGCGGTCATGTCGTAGGCCGAACGAGGCAAATGATAATCTGTCTCATTCTCTACAGACATGGCAATCCGTGCAAGTGACGATACGGACCGCTCTGCTATCAGTGCTCGCTTACGCTCCCGTTCATACTGCCGAGCCAGGATGGCGTCATAGCTAGAAAATCGATCGTGGGGTAGGGACGCTCAGCTTGCCGTGCGTTGCAGGTATCGACAGCCAAAAGATCGCGGACAAGCCCGCTCCCACACGGAGCGCTCTGCGACTAGGCAACGCTGAACCGTGGGAGCGGACTTGTCCGCGAATGGCCATGGCGGGAAATTCGGGCAGTCATCTCGCTGGCCAAATGGAGCCATGGCCAGCAGCGCCCCATTCCCGCTAACGCCTCAGGCCCGCGCCAACTCCGGCAGGTCGCCAGACAAACCCAGCGCCTGGCGCACGAACAGCGCCTTGGCTTCGGCCTGGCCATCGACCAGATCGAGACCAACGTTGCGCAGCAGGCGCAACGGCAGCGGGTCGGCCTGGAACAGGCGCTGGAAGCCTTCCATCGCCGCCATCATCGCCAGATTGTGCGGCATGCGCCGACGCTCGAAACGGCTCAGCACCCGCTCCTCGCTCAGGCTCTCGCCACGCTCGCCGGCATGCTGCAACACCTCGGCGAGCACCGCGGCGTCGAGCAAGCCCAGGTTGACGCCCTGCCCCGCCAGCGGATGGATGGTGTGCGCAGCATCGCCGATCAGCGCCAGCCCCGGTTCCACATATCGTTTGGCATGACGCTGGCGCAGCGGGATGCACAGCCGGCGGTCGGCGTGCAGCACCTTGCCGAGGCGATGTTCGAAGGCCTTGCTCAGCTCGGCGCAGAAGGCTTCATCTTCCAGCGCCATCAGGCGCTCGGCCTCGTCCGGCACGGTGGACCAGACGATCGAGCACCAGTGCTCGCCGGCTGGCCCCGCCAGCGGCAGGAAGGCCAGCGGGCCATCGTCGGTGAAGCGCTGCCAGGCGGTGGCCTGGTGCGGGCGCTCGCAACGCACGCTGGTGACGATGGCGTGATGCAGATAATCCCATTCACGGGTGGCGCAGCCGGCCAGACGGCGCACTGCGGAGTTGGCGCCATCTGCGGCCACCAGCAATGGCCCGCGCAGCTGGCGACCATCGGTGAGGGTCAGCAGCCAGTCGTCACCACTGCGGCGCAACTGCTCCAGCCGTGCGCCGGGCAGCAGGCCGATCTGGCTGTCATGCAAGCGTTCGAGCAGAGCGTCCTGCACCACCCGATTCTCGACGATATGCCCGAGCGTCTCGGCATGCACGCTGGCGGCAGAGAAGTGGATGCTGCCGGTACCGGAGCCGTCCCACACGCGCATCTCGCCATAGGGGCAGGCACGCCGGGCGGCGATGCCTGGCCAGGCGCCCAGGCGTTCGAGAATGCGCTGGCTGGCCATCGACAGCGCACTGACGCGCGGCTCGAACGGCGCCTGCGCAGCGAACGGCGAAACGCTGAGTGGGCTGCCATCGACGATCAGGATGTCCAGGCCGCTGTGCTCGAGCGCCAGGGCCAGGGTGCTGCCGACCATACCGGCACCGACGATGATCAGATCCGCGCGCATATCCATTCCTTAGTGTTTCGCTGTAGGAGCGGCCCCGCAGTCCAGACGACGCGCTGCCTGTTCGCAAACATAGGTGGGAGCGGACTTGTCCGCGAACGTTTCCAGATAAAAACTCGCGGACAAGTCCGCTCCCACAGTAATTGGTTCACCACTGAATCAGTCGGTTGCCTTGTTCTCGATAAGGGCGACCATGCTCACGAACCGCTGCCACCTGGCTGTCACAGGCTGCGGGTTCCCATGCCCATGGCCTGGCGAGCGAACCAGCGCTTGGCCGGCGGCAGCAGGTCTAGGCCCAGCAAGCCGAGGTTGCGACCTGCGGTCAGCAGTGGTTGCGCGTTGCTGAACAGACGCGTTACCTGGTCCGAGAAGCCGACGGTCATTTGTTGATCGAGCTGCTGGCGCTGCCGGTAGCGCTGCAGCGTGGCGAAATCACCCAGTGGCGCTTCGCTGCCGATCAGCACTTCAGCCAGCGCCAGCGTATCGCGCAGCGACAGGTTGTAACCCTGGCCGGCGATGGGGTGCAGGCTGTGCGCGGCATTGCCCAGCACCACCAGATGCGCCCGCACCTGCTCCTGCGCCTCGACCAGATTGAGCGGATAAAGATGCCGCGCGCCGACCTGCTGCAAGGCGCCCAGTCGGTAACCGAAGGCCTGCTGCAATTCCCCGAGAAAGTCTGTTTCGCTGACCCGCAGCAAGCGCTCGGCATCGGCGTTGGTACGCGTCCAGACCAATGCGCAACGATTGCCTTCCAACGGCAGCATGGCCATCGGGCCGTCATCGGTGAAACGCTCGAAAGCCTGACCGCGATGCGCCTCCAGCGGGCTGACGTTGGCGATCAGCGCACTCTGCCCGTAGGGCTTGATGCTAACGCCGATACCGAGCTGCTCACGCAAGCCGGAACGCCCGCCATCGGCAAGAATCGCCAGATCGCAGTCAAGGCAGGTTTCATCGTTCAGGGTCAGGCGGTAACCGTCATCGAGACGCTGCATGCCGACCACTTCGGCCGGGCAACGCCATTCGATCACATCCTGATCCAGCGCCTGCCACAGGCAATGGCCGATCCAGGCGTTCTCCACCACGTAGCCGAGCGCCGGGACGCCTTCCTCGATGGCCTGCAGACGCGTGGCGCCGAAGCGGCCGCGGTCGGACACATGAATCTGCTGAATCGGCTCGGCCCGCTGAGCGATGCTCTGCCACAGGCCGAGGCGCTCGTAGATCAGCCGGCTGCCGTAGGAGAGCGCGGTGGAGCGGGCATCATAGCTGGGCTGGTATTCGCTGCCCGGGGCGAAGGGCTCGATCAGGGCGATGCGCCAGCCGCGCTGACGCGCAGTGTCCTGCAGGGCCAGCGCCAGGCTGGCGCCCACCAGACCACCACCGATGATCGCCAGGTTCACACGGGACATGGGCTCAGGCCGCCTCGGTGCGCGCGGCAGCCATCAGTGCCTCGATCTCGGCGACGGTCTTGGGCACGCCGCCGGTGAGAATCTCGCAGCCCTTTTTGGTCACCACCACGTCATCCTCGATGCGCACGCCGATGCCGCGCCATTTCTTGGCGACCTTGTCGTTGTCGGCGGCGATATAGATGCCCGGCTCGACGGTCATCGCCATGCCCGGCTCCAGCACTCGCCATTCACCGCCAACCTTGTAGTCGCCGACATCGTGCACATCCATGCCCAGCCAGTGGCCGGCGCGGTGCATATAGAAAGGCTTGTAGGCCTCACTGGCGATCAGCTCGTCGACATCGCCGCTTAGCAGCCCCAGCTCCACCAGCCCGGCGGTGATCACGCGCACGGTGGCCTCGTGGGCTTCGTTCCAGTGTTTGCCCGGAGCGATCTCCTTGAAGGCCGCCTCCTGCGAGGCCAACACCAGCTCGTAGATCGCCTTCTGCTCGGGGGAGAACTTGCCGCTGACGGGGAAGGTACGGGTGATGTCGCTGGCGTAGCAGTCGATCTCGCAGCCGGCGTCGATCAGTACCAGATCGCCGTCCTTGAGCGGCGCATCGTTCTCGCGGTAGTGCAGGATGCAGGCGTTCCTGCCGGCGGCGACGATGCTGCCGTAGGCCGGCATCTTCGCCCCGCCCTTGCGGAATTCGTAATCCAGCTCGGCTTCCAGATGGTATTCGTACAGACCGGCACGGCTTGCCTGCATGGCCCGCACATGGGCGCGCGCACTGATCTCGGCGGCCTCCTTCATCACCTTCACCTCGGCGGCCGATTTGTACAGGCGCATGTCGTGCAGCAGATGATCGAGGGCGACGAACTCGTTCGGCGGCGTGGCGCCCTGACGCGCCTTGGCGCGGATGTGCTTGACCCACTCCATCAGCCGATGGTCGAACTCCTGATTGAAGCCGATGGCGTAGTAGACGCGTTCGCGGCCTTCGATCAGCCCGGGGAGAATGTCGTCGATATCGCCAATGGGGAACGCATCGTCGGCGCCGAACTTGCTGATCGCACCGTCCTGGCCGGCGCGCAAGCCGTCCCACAGCTCTCGCTCGGGATCACGCTCGCGGCAGAACAGCACGTACTCGCCATGCTCACGCCCGGGGATCAGCGCCATCACCGCCTCCGGCTCGGGGAAGCCGGTGAGGTACTGGAAGTCGCTGTCCTGGCGGTAGACGTGCTCCACGTCGCGGTTGCGGATGTACATCGGCGCCGCCGGCAGGATGGCGATGCTGTTGGGTTCCATCTGCGCCATCAGCGCCTTGCGCCGACGGGCATATTCGGACTTGGGGATGCTGATCAAGGCAGGCTCCGGCGGACAATCAGTGCAGGGAGGGTTTGGCGGCAGGCGCCTCGGGCTTGGCGCATTCGGCGAACAGCAGCAGGGGCGCCACACGCAGGTACTCCATCACCTCCATGTAATCGCTCTCGCCATCTTCGGATTCTTCCAGGGCGCTCTGCACCTGGGCGATGGCGGAGAGATCCTGCAACACTTCCATGGCCTCGGCGCTCAGTGCGCCATCGCGGGCCGTCAGGCCGAAGCCGCCGAGAAAGCCCTGACACCACTGCCCCAGAGCGGCTGCGCGCTGCGCCAGCGGGGTATCGTCATCCGGCAACAGCAGGACCACGGTGACGTCCTCGCTGCACAGCTCACCCTTGACCATTTCCTGCAGACCGATCAGCGCCTGGCGCACGTTGTCCTGCGGCTCGTCGCCGAGCAGCTCGGTGGCGTCGACCAGCCAGGCATCGGCGTCGAAGCCGGCACCCGCGCAACTGCGACCGAGCAGCAGGCCGTGCAGTTCGGCTGGGGAAACGGAATGCCCGGCGCTGTTCAACAAAGCGGCGAAGGCGGCGTAGGGAGAGCTTGGAATCGACATAGATAGCTAGGCGCCAGACGGCGCAATCTCTAGAATGGAGGCCTCGTATCCTAGCACCGGCAGGCGCGCCAAGACCATCCGAGGCCGCCGGGGTGATGCCGTCATCTGCATCACACCACTGCCATCTGGGTTTGACCCGAAACCGGGACAGGCCTATATAGTCCAGCCATTCCCTCCCCATAGCGAGAGCCCATGGAAGACGCCGAACTGCACGCATTGACCGCCAAGCTGGAGTTGCTGATCCAGCGTGTCGAGCAGCTGAAGGCTCACAACCGACTCCTGCTGGCGAATGAACAGGCCTGGCGCGAGGAACGCGCCCATCTGATCGAAAAGAACGAAATGGCCCGGCACAAGGTCGAATCGATGATTTCGCGCCTCAAAGCCCTGGAGCAGGACTCATGACCCAGTCGAACACCGTAACCGTCCACATTCTGGACAAAGAATATTGCATCGCCTGCCCGCAGGATGAACGCGCCAACCTGGAAAGCGCCGCCCGCTACCTGGACGGCAAGATGCGCGAGATCCGCACCAGCGGCAAGGTGATCGGTGCCGACCGCGTGGCCGTGATGGCCGCGCTGAACATCACCCACGACCTGCTGCACAAACAGCAGCGCCTGGATCAGGACGCCAGTTCCACCCGCCAGCAGGTGCGCGACCTGCTCGACCGCGTCGACCAGGCGCTGACCGACGACTCGGCGTCCTGAGCTCCGGCATGTCCGCCTGTTCGTCGCAGGCCGCCCCGCAAGCCGTCTATTCGGGTATACTGGGCGCAACTTCCTGGGGTGTGCGCCAGTCGGTGATGTCCCTGAGCCGATACGCACAACCACGGGGGTTGCACGTTGGGGCCGGTGTGCATGTCCGCCTGACGGAAAGCCTTAACGCCTCCTGCAACCTCCACCTTGAACTTTCGGGTTCAAGGGCTAAACCGACAGCGGCACGCTGGGAAGTCATCATTTCCCCCGGTAGCTGCAGCTACCTGTCTCGCTCCATCCTTATCCCATGACCATGTCCGCGCCACTCAGCCGCCCGCAACTTCGTCGCGTGCTGCGCCAGCGCCGTCGCGCACTCAGCCGCAGCCAGCAACGCACTGCCGCACGCAGCCTGTATCGCCAATTGGTGCAGAGCCCGCAGTTTCGCCGCGCCCGGCATATCGCCCTGTATCTGCCCAATGACGGCGAAATTGATCCCAGGCCGCTGCTGGCTGCCGCACAGAAACGTGGCAAACGCACCTACCTGCCGGTACTCAGCGCCTGGCCACGCACCAAGATGGTGTTCCAGCACGTGAGCCGGCACGAGAAACTGTCGGGCAACCGCTTCCGTATCCTCGAACCGCGCCCGCAAGCGAAACGCCAGCGCAAGGTCTGGGCACTGGACCTGGTGCTGCTGCCGCTGGTGGGCTTCGATGATCGCGGCGGGCGCCTGGGCATGGGCGGCGGCTTCTACGACCGCAGCCTGGCCTATCTGCACAGGCGCAAAAATTGGCACATGCCGACGCTATTGGGCTTGGCGCATGAATGTCAGCGAGTGGACGAACTGGCGATGGCCAGTTGGGATGTGCCCTTGCAGGCAACGGTGACGGACAGGGCGTGGTATTGATTCGAGCGATGCGGCGCCGCATTCCCTGCGGCGCTTACGCTGGCAGTCCGCGAATCAGGGCTGCTGCGTTACATTGATGGAAGCTTCGCTCTGGCGCTCCCACAGGCTCTGGGTGTAACCCGTGGTAACCACGCCCAGGCTGAACAGTACGACGAGAACCCACAAAAGATCTGGCTTGCGTTTCATTTATTGCCTCCCCCTTCAAGGCAATGCGCGCGTTGGTCGCGCGTTATTGTTGTATGCAACATGACGGCGCCAGGCGTTTAGCCGAGCATTTTCCGCCAGCGCAAGTCGCGGTGCAATTTCCGACGCCAACCGGCCGTCGGAGACTTCTCTCAAACGAGCGTCCGCCTACGGACAGACCTGCAGGAGCAAAGTTCATGCCTCATTGGCTGATGAAGTCCGAACCCGATGAATTGTCCATTCTCGACCTGCAACGCCTGGGCAAAACCCGCTGGGACGGCGTGCGCAATTACCAGGCGCGCAACTTCATGCGCGCGATGAAACCGGGCGATCTGTTCTTCTTCTACCACTCCAGTTGCCCGCAACCGGGCATTGCCGGCATCGCGCGCATTGCCGGCGAGGTCTACCCGGACCCAACCGCGCTGGACCCGCAAAGCCACTATCACGACCCCAAGGCCAGTGCCGAGAAGAATCCCTGGAGCGCCCTGGACGTGGAACTCGTCGAAGCTTTCGACGAGGTGCTGGCGCTGCAGCACCTGAAGAACAACCCGCTGCTGGCCGACCTGGCCCTGGTGCAACGCGGCAGTCGCCTGTCGGTGATGCCGGTTGGCGAAGCCGAATGGAAGGCGATTCTCGCCATGCGTTGAACAGCGATGCGGGACATGCTGCTTGCGCCGACTGCCGGCACCGGATCGGTGCCGAAGCGCCTGGCTACTGAATGATCAGGTTGTTGAACAGCAGATCCTCGACGATGGGCTTGCCTTCTTCGCCATTGATCGCATCCTGCACCTGCTTGAGTGCCTGCTGACGCAGGGTCTCGCGGCCATCGGGCGCGTTGATGGTCTCGCTGGTTTGCGCCGAGAACAGCATCACCATCTGATGACGGATAAGCGGCTCATGCTGTTTGAGCTTCTCCTCGGCCTCGGTGCCGGTCACGCGCAGCGACACATCGGCCTTGAAAAACTTGAGGCGGTTGCCCTGGTCGGCCAGATTGCCGATCAAGGCTGGCGTCAGGTTGTAGTAGAGCGTCGTCGGCGCCTCTTCTTTCTTCTCCGAAGAGGCCAGGGCAGGCAGACAGATCGACAGGCTCAGCAGCAGGGCGGTCAACAGTTTCACGTTCGGCACTCCATCGGGGATGTGCCTAGCATAGCCATCCACAGGCCTGCACCCAAGCCCGGCGCTTATGCCGGCCTATCAGGCTGCGGCATGCTCGTTGACCCTCGGCGGGCGCTTTCTACACTGCAAGGCACCCTGCAAGAGGAATGACCTGCATGAAAGCCCTGCTGTGCAAAGCCTTCGGCCCCGCCGACACCCTGGTACTGGAAGACCTGCCAAGCCCCGAACTGAAAAAGAACGAGGTGCTGATAGAGGTGCAGGCTGCCGGGGTCAACTTCCCCGACACGCTGATCATCGAAGGCAAGTACCAGTTCAAACCGCCCTTCCCTTTCTCGCCGGGTGGTGAGGTAGCGGGCGTGGTCAAGGCCGTCGGCGAGAAGGTCAGCCACCTGCGCGCCGGTGACCGGGTCATGGCACTGACCGGCTGGGGCGGCTTCGCCGAAGAGGTCGCGGTGCCGGCCTACAACGTGCTGCCGGTGCCCAAGAGCATGGACCTGACCACAGCAGCGGCCTTTGGCATGACCTATGGCACCTCGATGCACGCCCTAAAACAGCGGGCCAATCTGCAACCGGGTGAAACCTTGCTGGTGCTCGGCGCCTCCGGTGGCGTCGGCCTCGCTGCAGTGGAAATCGGTAAGGCCATGGGCGCGAAGGTGATCGCCGCTGCGAGTAGCGCCGAGAAGCTGGAAGTCGCGCGCAATGCCGGCGCCGACGAGCTGATCAACTACAGCGAGCAGAGCCTTAAGGACGAAGTGAAGAAGCTTACCGGTGGCCAGGGCGTGGACGTGATCTACGATCCGGTTGGGGGCGCGCTGTTCGAAGAAGCCTTCCGCAGCATCGCCTGGAATGGTCGCTTCCTGGTGGTGGGGTTCGCTGCCGGCGGCGGCATCCCGGCCCTGCCGGCCAATCTGCCGCTGCTCAAGGGCGCCTCCCTGGTCGGCGTGTTCTGGGGCTCGTTCGCCCAGCGCCAGCCGCAGGACAACGCCGACAACTTCCAGCAACTGTTCGCCTGGCATGCCGAAGGCAAACTCAAGCCGCTGGTATCACAGACCTTCCCGCTGGAGCGTGGTGGCGAGGCGATCGATGCCCTTGGTCAACGCAAGGCCGTGGGCAAGGTGGTGGTGCAGGTTCGTTGAGGCACGTGGGGCGGCTGGCACAACGAACTGCAAAGCTGCCGCCCCGACGCTCACCGTCAGTGACCACGGATCGCTGACGGTTCAGCGCCCGCGTCGCCGACGCAGGCTTATATGTAACCCAGCAGTAGCAGTACCAGTACGATCACCAGCACCAGCCCCAGACCTCCGGTAGGCCCGTAGCCCCAGCTGCGGCTATGCGGCCACGCCGGAATGGCACCGATCAGCAACAGGATCAGAATGATCAGCAGTATGGTTCCCAAGCCCATGACGATCTCCTCGCATGTCGATGGCGGACCACATGACGCGGCACGCCTGGAAACGGCTACCCGGTTCAGGCTGCCGTTCGGATGCAGGGCATGACGCTGCGGTGAAGCTGGCGTCTGGCGGTGCCTTCGGCACATTGCCCTTCCCTCACCTTTTACGACCAGGCAGCGCAGCGGAAAGTGCCAACTTTTGCATCAGCGAGCGCCGGGCAGGCCTGCTTTGCAGCGGCGCGCGATGGATATGCGCAGCGCCATGAGCCAAGCCGCCATCAGCCGATACCGTTCACGAAACGCTTGGGTATGGTCATGCCATTAGCGTCCTTCGCTGCGCCGTCAGCGCCCTGGCGGGCAATTCAGGGTTTACCCCAGCGGCTTGTGCCGGTAAGTTCGGGCTGCGCCGTTGAGCGTGCGTGCGGCCTGGGGCCGCTTGATAAAAAATGACGCCCTGCCTGCTCTGACGCGCGGGCCAGATTCCGCGGCTGGCATGCGCGCATGCCCGAAAGCGGGGCGCAGTCGAAGGAACGCAACGATGAGTTCTATCCTGCTGATGCTGGTCGGTCTGAGCGCCATGTCGCTGGGCTATCTGTTCTACTCGAAGTTCATCGCCGAGCGGATCTACCGCCTCGATCCCAACTACCGCACGCCAGCCCATACCATGGGCGATGGGGTCGACTACGTGCCGACCAATCGCTTCGTGCTGTGGGGCCATCACTTCACCTCGGTGGCGGGCGCTGCGCCCATCGTCGGGCCGGCGATCGCCGTGATCTGGGGCTGGGTGCCGGCCTTCCTGTGGGTGACGCTGGGCACCATCTTCTTCGCCGGCGTACATGACTTCGGCGCCCTGTGGGCCAGCGCGCGCAATCGCGGCCAGTCGATCGGCATGCTCAGCGGGAAGCTGATCGGCGCACGCGGACGCAGCCTGTTCCTGGTAGTGATCTTCCTGGTGCTGCTGATGGTCAATGGCGCCTTCGCTGCGGTCATCTCCAACCTGCTGGTGTCGACGCCGACCTCGGTGATCCCGGTATGGGGCGCGATCATCGTGGCACTGCTCATCGGCCAGGCGATCTATCGCTACAAGGTCGGTCTGCTGTGGCCGTCGATCATTGGCGTGGCAGTGCTCTATGCGCTGATCCTGCTGGGTAACGCGGTGCCGGTGGTGCTGCCGGAAACCGTGCTGGGCCTGTCGGCCAAGTCGGTGTGGATCCTGCTGCTGTTCGCCTACGCGGCCATCGCCTCGCTGCTGCCGGTATGGGTGCTGCTGCAGCCGCGCGACTACATCAACGGCCTGCAGCTGTTCGTCGGCCTCGGCCTGCTGTACACGGCGGTGCTGTTCGGCGCACCGGAAATCGTCGCCCCCGCGTTCAACGATGCACTGCCGGCCAACACCCCGAGCATCGTGCCGCTGCTGTTCGTGACCATCGCCTGTGGCGCCATCTCTGGCTTCCACGGTCTGGTCGCCTCGGGTACCACCTCCAAGCAGCTGGACAAGGAAACCGACGCGCGCTTCGTTGGCTACTTCGGTGCAGTAGGCGAAGGCATGCTGTCGCTGGCAGCGATCATCTGCTGCACCGCCGGCTTCGCCACCCTGGTGGACTGGCAGGCGGTGTACACCGCATTCGGCACCGGCGGCGTCAACGCCTTCGTGGCCGGCGGCGGTAGCCTGCTGGCCAACGGCCTGGGCCTGCCGGCGGATCTCGGCGCGACCATCCTGGCGGTGATGGCCATCCTGTTCGCCGGCACCACCATGGATACCGGCCTGCGCCTGCAGCGCTTCGTCATCCAGGAAGCCGGCGAGCTGGCCGGAATCAAGGTCAACACCCTGGTCGGTACCGTGCTGGCCGTGGGCGTGTGCATGACCCTGGCCTTCGGCGCCGGCGCCGATGGCAGCGGTGGCATGATCATCTGGCCGCTGTTCGGCACCACCAACCAGCTGTTGGCCGGCCTGACTCTGGCGATCATCACCGTGATCCTGATCAAGAAGGGCCGCCCGGCGATCTACACCCTGGTGCCGCTGGTGTTCCTGCTGGCGATGTCGATCTTCGCCCTGCTGGTGCAGATGGGCCAGTTCTACCGCGCCGAAAACTGGCTGCTGCTGGGCATGGACGTGGTGATCCTGATCGCCGCGCTGTGGGTGACCCTGGAATCGTTCATCGCCATGCGCCAGGGTCGCGACCCAGTCGAGGCTGACGCGCAGGGCGAGGCACGCGAGTGAGCGAGCGCCAGGCGCCATTGCTGCAACGGGTATCCGCCGGGCTGCGCGAATTCTACGTCGCGCCGTACCGGCGAACCTTCGCCCGCGCCCGGCGCGACGAGGACGATCTGTTCATGCTGCTGGTGTTCAGCGAAACCCTCGGCGTGCCCAACCCGGCGGCCTATTACACCTTGGAACTGATGCCGGTGCTGTACGAGCGCTTTCACGAGTGGCATCGACGCATGGGCATGGAGCGCTCACCACTGGATCACATCGGATGCTGCTAGAACTGGCTGAAAAACGCCGCGTGCTGTTCATCGGCGGCAAGGGCGGCGTCGGCAAGACCACCGTATCGGCGGCGACCGCACTGGCCCAGGCCCGCAGCGGACGCCGCGTGCTGTTGGTGTCCACCGACCCCGCGCACAACCTGGGTCACCTCTGGGGCCAATCAGTCGGCCCGCGCCCGGTGGCGCTGGCCGACGGTCTCGATGGCATGGAGCTGGACCCGCAGGCCAGTGTCGAGCAGCACCTGAACGAGGTGGGCGCCGCGCTGCGCAAGCTGATGCCCGCGCACCTGGCCGGCGAAGTGGACAGGCACATGAGCCTGTCGCGCGACGCGCCGGGCATGCACGAGGCCGCATTGCTGGAGCGCATCGCCGAAACGGTCGACAGCGGCCTGCACGACTATGACCTGGTGGTTTTCGACACCGCCCCTTCGGGGCATACCGCACGCCTGATGGCACTGCCGGAGATGATGTCAGCCTGGACCGAAGGCCTGATGCGTCGCCGTGAGCGCAGTGCCGGCTTTGGCGCAGTGTTGCGCAACCTGGGTGGCGACGACCGCGGCTTTGGCGAGTCGCTGCTGGGCCGCGAGCCAGGCGATTCGCCGGATGATCGCGACAGCCAGGTACGCCGACTGCTGGATCGCCGTCGGCATCGTTTCAGCCAGTTGCGCGAAGTGCTTGGCGATGCCGAACGCTGCGCCTTCGTCATCGTGCTGGCAGCCGAGCGCCTGCCGGTGCTGGAGAGCATCGAACTGCATGGTCAGTTGCAGCGCAGTGGGGTGAACGTCGCAGGCCTGGTGATCAACAAGCGCTCGCCAGCCGATGCCGGTGCCTTTCTGGCCGAGCGCCGTGAGCAGGAGGAACGCTACCTGGACGAGTTGCGCCAGGCCCTGGGCCATCTGCCGGTGCAGCAGCTTCCGCTGCTCGCGGCCGATGTGCAGGGGCTACCAGCGCTGCAAGCCTTTGCCGGGCAGCTGACCGAAGCCGACACGGGATAAGCGTCGGATCGATATGAAAAAGCCGCCCGAGGGCGGCTTTTTCATTCAGCCTCGCGGCGCGTAGGCGAATACGTCGGCGCGCATCTGGTGGGCGTCCATCCCGGCTTCGACCAGCGCATCGAGCGTGGCGTAGACCATGGCCGGTGAACCACTGGTATAGACGTGCAGGGACTTGAGGTTGGGGAAGTCTTCGTGCACCGCTTCGTGCAGCAGGCCGCAACGGCCCTGCCAGCCACACTGGTCGCTGACCACCTGGTGCAGGTGCAGGTTGTCCAGCTGCTGCCACTCGGCCCAATGCGGCAGTTCATAGAAGTCTTCAGGACGACGCGCGCCCCAGTACAGGTGTACCGGGTGGGCGAAACCGGCAGCGCGGCAGTGCTCGATCAGGCTGTGCATCTGGCCCATGCCGGTACCGGCGGCGATCAGAACCAGCGGGCCATTGGGTAGGTCGGCGAGGTGGGTGTCCCCGTAAGGCATTTGCACCCGGGCGATGCCTGTGCTGCGCAGTTGCTCCAGCAGGGCGATGCTGCTGTCCTCGCGGGCGAGGATATGCAGCTCCAGCTCACGCCCGGCATGCGGCGCCGAGGCCAGGGAAAAGGCCGCCATCTCGCCATCGGGGCGCTGCAGCAGCAGGTATTGCCCGGCATGGTAGCGAGGCGCCTTGCCCGCAGGCGTACGCAGGCGCACGCGGAATACGTCGCCACCTACCTCCAGGCATTCGATCACCTGGCAGCTCAGTTCGCGCACCGGCAGCTCGCCCGGAGCCAGCACGCCATCCCAGTGCAGCACGCAATCCTCCAGCGGCTCGGCGAGGCAGGTGAACAGCTCGCCATGATCCAGTTCCACCTCGTTCTGCCGCACCCGTCCCTCTACCAGCAAGGCGGCGCAGATATGGCAGTTGCCATTGCGGCAGCTTTGCGGGCAGTCGTAGCCCAGACGGCGGGCGCCATCGAGGATACGTTCGCCGGGTTGCAAAGCGAGAGTGATGCCGGAGGGTTGCAGGGTGACATTCATCAATCGATTCCCAGCTCGCTCCACAGCTCGTCGACACGCGCCACCACGGCCGGATCCTTCTCGATGGCGCGGCCCCACTCGCGCTTGGTCTCGCCGGGCCACTTGTGGGTGGCGTCCAGGCCCATCTTCGAGCCCAGGCCGGAAATCGGCGAGGCGAAGTCGAGGTAGTCGATCGGTGTGTTGTCGATCATCACCGTGTCGCGCTTGGGGTCCATGCGCGTGGTAATCGCCCAGATCACGTCATTCCAATCCCGTGCGTTGATATCGTCGTCGGTGACGATAACGAACTTGGTGTACATGAACTGTCGCAGGAACGACCAGACACCGAGCATTACGCGCTTGGCGTGGCCCGGGTACTGTTTCTTCATGGTCACCACCGCCATGCGGTAGGAGCAGCCTTCCGGCGGCAGATAGAAGTCGGTGATCTCGGGGAATTGCTTCTGCAGGATCGGCACGAACACTTCGTTCAGCGCCACGCCGAGGATCGCCGGCTCATCCGGCGGGCGGCCGGTGTAGGTGCTGTGATAGATCGGATCGCGGCGCCGGGTGATGCGCTCGACGGTGAACACCGGGAAGGTGTCGACCTCGTTGTAGTAGCCGGTGTGGTCGCCGTAGGGGCCTTCCGGCGCGGTCTCGCCCGGATGGATCACGCCCTCGAGGACGATCTCGGCACTGGCCGGCACCTGCAGGTCGCTGCCGCGAGCCTTGATCAGCTCGGTGCGATGACCACGCAGCAGGCCGGCAAAGGCATATTCGGAGAGGGTATCGGGCACTGGCGTCACAGCGCCGAGAATGGTCGCTGGGTCAGCACCCAGCGCGACGCACACCGGGTAAGGCTTGTCCGGATGCTTCTGGCACCACTCGCGGTAATCCAGCGCGCCGCCGCGATGGCTGAGCCAGCGCATGATCACCTTGTTGCGGCCGATCACCTGCTGGCGATAGATGCCAAGGTTCTGCCGCTCCTTGTTAGGGCCCTTGGTGATGGTCAGGCCCCAGGTGATCAGCGGCGCCACGTCGCCCGGCCAGCAATGCTGGATCGGCAGCTTGGTCAGGTCGACATCATCGCCCTCCTCGATCACTTCATGGCAGGGCGCGTCCTTGACCACCTTGGGCGCCATGGAGATGACCTTCTTGAAGATCGGCAGCTTGCTCCAGGCGTCCTTGAGGCCCTTCGGCGGCTCCGGCTCCTTGAGAAAGGCCAGCAGCTTGCCGATCTCGCGCAGCTCGGACACATCCTCGGCGCCCATACCCAGCGCCACGCGCTTGGGCGTGCCGAACAGGTTGCCGAGTACCGGCACATCGAAGCCGCTTGGTTTTTCGAACAGCAGCGCCGGGCCGCCCTTGCGCAGGGTGCGGTCGCAGATTTCGGTCATTTCCAGAACGGGCGATACCGGGGTCTGGATGCGCTTGAGTTCGCCGCGCTTTTCCAGTTCACGGATGAAGTCGCGCAGGTCGCGATACTGCATGCAGGAGCCTCGTGTCGGACAGGCAGGAGTCGGCCGCAAAGTTTAGCGCCGAAGTCGGGCTTTCAGAAGGCTTGAAAGCCGCAGAAACGACAAGGCCGGGTTTCCCCGGAATGCTGTTCACTTAAGGCTGTACGCATTTAGCTCCCCTCTCCCATGTATGGGAGAGGGGCTGGGGGAGAGGGCCGGAAACACCGCAAAACAGCCAGCTTTCCCCTCTCCCTAACCCTCTCCCCGGAGGGGCGAGGGGACTGATCGCGTTCGACCTTTTCTTACGTGAACAACATTACGGGTGTCCCCGGCCTTGTGGCACAGCGCAACGTCTTACTTGCGCTTCATCGACAGGAAGAACTCATCGTTAGTCTTGGTCGCTTTCAGCTTGTCGATCAGGAACTCGATCGCCGCGATTTCATCCATCGGGTGCAGCAGCTTGCGCAGAATCCACATGCGCGACAGCTCTTCCTCACCGGTCAGCAACTCTTCGCGGCGGGTGCCGGACTTGTTGATGTTGATCGCTGGGAAGGTGCGCTTCTCGGCCACGCGGCGATCCAGGATCAGCTCCATGTTGCCGGTGCCCTTGAATTCCTCGTAGATCACCTCGTCCATCTTCGAGCCGGTTTCGATCAGCGCGGTGGCGAGGATGGTCAGGCTGCCGCCTTCCTCGATGTTACGCGCGGCGCCGAAGAAGCGCTTGGGCTTCTCCAGGGCGTGGGCGTCGACACCACCGGTGAGCACCTTGCCGGAGCTCGGGATCACGGTGTTGTAGGCGCGCGCCAGACGGGTGATGGAGTCGAGCAGAATGACCACATCCTTCTTGTGCTCGACCAGGCGCTTGGCCTTCTCGATCACCATTTCGGCGACCTGCACGTGGCGGGTCGGCGGCTCGTCGAAGGTGGAGGCGACCACTTCGCCGCGCACGGTGCGCTGCATCTCGGTCACTTCTTCCGGGCGCTCGTCGATCAGCAGAACGATCAGGTGCACTTCCGGGTTGTTACGCGTGATGTTCGAGGCGATGTTCTGCAGCATGATGGTCTTGCCCGCTTTCGGCGGGGCGACGATCAGGCCGCGCTGGCCCTTGCCGATCGGCGCGCAGAGGTCGATCACACGGCCGGTGATGTCCTCGGTGGAGCCGTTGCCGGCCTCCATGGTCAGGCGCTGATTCGGGAACAGCGGCGTGAGGTTCTCGAACAGGATCTTGTTCTTGGCGTTTTCCGGGCGGTCGAAGTTGATGCTGTCGACCTTGAGCAGGGCGAAGTAACGCTCGCCTTCCTTCGGCGGACGGATCTTGCCGACGATGGTGTCACCGGTACGCAGGTTGAAACGGCGGATCTGGCTGGGCGAGACGTAAATGTCATCAGGGCCCGCCAGGTAGGAGGAGTCGGCGCTACGCAGGAAGCCGAAACCGTCCTGGAGGATCTCCAGCACGCCGTCACCGGAAATTTCCTCGCCGCTTTTGGCATGCTTTTTCAGCAGGGCGAAGATGATGTCCTGCTTGCGCGAACGGGCCATGTTTTCCAGGCCCATCTGTTCGGCCATGTCCAGCAGTTCGGCAATCGGCTTTTGCTTGAGTTCGGTCAGATTCATAGGAATGACGTGATCATCGAGAGGAGAAGAAAGCTGTTAGCTTGAGAAGCCGCGCCGCAGAGAAGGCGACAGGATCGCGAACGAGTTCGTATAGGAATGAATCGGCGACGGCATGCAGAGAGCTGCATGGAGGATGCAGCGAGGCCGAATTTAACACCGTGAAAAAACAGCGTCTAGCCCCGAAAATGAAAAAACCCCGCAATTTAGCGGGGCTTCTCCAGTGCGACTCGACTCAGATGTTGCTGTCGAGGAATGCAGCCAGCTGCGACTTGGACAGTGCGCCGACCTTGGTCGCTTCGACATTGCCGTTCTTGAACAGCATCAGGGTCGGGATACCGCGTACGCCGTACTTCGGCGGGGTTTCCTGATTCTCGTCGATGTTGAGTTTGCACACCTTGAGTTTGCCTTGGTATTCCTTGGCGATCTCGTCGAGCACCGGTGCAATCATCTTGCACGGGCCGCACCATTCAGCCCAGTAGTCGACCAGAACCGGACCCTCAGCCTGGATGACGTCCTGGTCGAAGCTGGCGTCGCTGACGTTGGTGATGAATTCGCTCATGAGGAGTCTCCGTATATTCGGAAGCAAAAAAAGTGGCGCCATCATAGCCCGGCTTGAGTGACACCGAAAGGCGCTGACGATTGAGCCTTTCAATAGCCGCTAATGTACGCCTCAATCGCCAAGTGTGGCGAATGCGATGCCGGTGCGCAGCGCAGCGGCGCGGATATGCTGCTGCATGGCCTTCTGCGCCGGGCCGGCGGCGTGCCGGGCCAGGGCTTTGAGAATCTTGCGGTGCTCCTGCCAGGTTTCCATCGCCCGCTCCGGTCGGATGAACGGCAGCTTCTGGCTTTCCAGGAAGATGTCCGCACTGGAGGTCACCAGGGCGAACATCGCCTGGTTGCCGCTGGCAGCTAGGATGCGCTGGTGGAACTCGAAGTCCAGGCGCGTCGCCTGGGCGAAATCGCCAGCGCGCAGCTCACGGCGCATCTGCTCGACGTTGTCTTCGAGAATGTCCAGCTCCTCGGCGGTCATCACCCCGGCAGCCAGGCCACAGGCGAATCCCTCCAGAGCGAAGCGCAACTGAAAGGTATCGGCGGCCGACACCTGCGCGGCGAACGGCCAGACGAAACCGCCGGCCCCCTCCACTTTCGGCGCCTGCTGGACGAATACGCCCTTGCCGGCCTGCACGCTGACCAGGCCCAGCGCGCTAAGCGATGACAGCGCCTCGCGCAGCGAGGCACGGCTGACACCCAGGCGCTCGGACAGATCGCGCTGCGAAGGCAGCGCATCGCCAGGACGATAGCCTTCCTCCTCGATCAGACGGCGGATCGCCTGCAGGGCGTACTCGGGTACCGCGCGGGGAGCAGAAGCATTCATGGCTGTTCGGGCCGGTCAGTCCAGTGAAGCCGCCTTTGTAAGGCCTGAATAGCGCTCCAGGCAAGCGACGCCCCCTTGTGGCACAGCTCACCAGAGAACGCACCGAGATGGCACAGGAGCGCTTCTGACCATTTGGTCAGCAATGCCAACTGTTCAGACCAGTAAGACCTTATCGTCACTCGCCTGTAGCGATGAGAGCCCTGAATTCCCTGAACCTGGCACAGGCGATGCAGTGCATGAGCCAAGCAAAACACTTGAGTTTTCCTTCATCGATCGGGAGTTCGACATGCGCACCTTTCACCGCACCTTGCTAGGTACCCTCTTCGCCGCCCTGGCCTTCGGCGCCAGCACCGTTCACGCCGATGCACTGGAGGACATCGGCAAGGCCGGCGTACTGAAAGTTGCCGTACCGCAGGATTTCCCGCCGTTCGGCTCGGTCGGCCCGGACATGAAACCGCGCGGCCTGGATATCGACACCGCGCAGCTGCTGGCCGACAAGCTGGCGGTGAAACTGGAGCTGACCCCGGTCAACAGCACCAACCGCATCCCCTTCCTCACCACCGGCAAGGTCGATCTGGTGATCTCCAGCCTCGGCAAGAACCCCGAGCGTGAGGCGGTGATTGATTTCGCCGCGGCCTACGCGCCCTTCTACCTCGGCGTGTTCGGCCCGGAAGACGCCGCCATCGCCAGCCTCGACGACCTCGCCGGCAAGACGATCAGCGTCACCCGCGGCTCCATCGAAGACATCGAACTGAGCAACGTCGCGCCGAAAGGCGCCACCATCAAGCGCTTCGAGGACAACAACTCGACCATCGCCGCCTACCTCTCCGGCCAGGTCGAATTGATCGCCAGCGGCAACGTGGTGATGGTGGCCATCGCCGAGAAGAACCCCAAGCGTGTGCCGAACATGAAGATCAAGCTCAAGGATTCGCCGGTTTACGTTGGCGTGAACAAGAACCAGGCCGCGCTGCGGGACAAGGTCAACGCCATCATTACCGACGCCAAGGCCGATGGCAGCCTCGAGGCACTGAGCCAGAAGTGGCTGAAGCAACCGCTGCCGGCCGACCTCTGAGCCGCGCGGGGAACTGAGCCATGGCATACCAGTTCGATTTCGCCGCAGTCCTGCAGCACAGCGACCTGCTGCTGCAGGGCGCGGCCTTCACCCTCGCGCTGACGGCGATCGGCACCCTGCTGGGGGTCGGTCTCGGCATCGTCGGGGCGATACTGCGCGCCTGGCGCATCCGCCCGTTCGACCGGATTTTTGGCGTCTATGTGGAGCTGATCCGCAACACACCGTTCATCGTTCAGCTGTTCTTCATCTTCTTCGGCCTGCCCTCGCTCGGCGTACGCCTGAGCGAGTGGGAAGCGGCGGTGCTGGCCATGGTGATCAACCTCGGCGCCTACTCCACGGAGATCATCCGCGCCGGCATCCAGGCCATCCCGCACGGCCAGCTCGAAGCCGCCAGCGCACTGGCCATGAGCCGCTTCGAGACCTTCCGCCACGTGGTGCTGCGCCCGGCACTGGGCAAGGTGTGGCCGGCGCTGTCGAGCCAGATCATCATCGTCATGCTGGGTTCGGCAGTGTGCTCGCAGATCTCCACCGAGGAGCTGTCGTTCGCCGCCAACTTCATCCAGTCGCGCAATTTCCGCGCCTTCGAGACCTACCTGCTGACCACGGCGCTGTATCTGCTCATGGCCATCCTGGTTCGCCAACTGCTGGCCTGGATTGGCCGCCGCTTCATCATGGGGGCTCGCTGATGGACTTCACCCTCTGGGACATCCTGCGCAATCTGCTCACCGGCCTGCAGTGGACGCTGCTGCTGTCGCTGGTGGCCTTCGTCTGTGGCGGCATCACCGGCTTGCTGGTGTTGCTGGCGCGACTGTCGCAACTGTCGGCGCCGCGCATGCTCGCCCGCGGCTATATCGAACTGTTCCAGGGCACGCCGCTATTGATGCAGCTGTTCCTGGTTTTCTTCGGCATCGCCCTGCTCGGGGTGGACGTGTCGCCCTGGCTGGCTGCGGCCACTGCGCTGACGCTGTTCACCAGCGCCTTTCTCGCCGAAATCTGGCGTGGTTGTGTCGAGTCGATCAGCCGTGGCCAGTGGGAGGCATCCGAGAGCCTGGCCATGAGCCGCCTGGAAACCCTGCGCCATGTGGTGCTGCCACAGGCGCTGCGCATCGCCGTGGCGCCCACCGTCGGCTTCTCGGTGCAGGTGGTCAAGGGCACCGCAGTGACCTCGATCATCGGTTTCACCGAGCTGACCAAGACCGGCAGCATGCTGGCCAACGCCACCTTCGAGCCGTTCATGGTCTACGGCTTCGTCGCCCTCGGTTACTTCCTGCTCTGCTACCCGCTCTCGCTCGCTGCATACCGCCTGGAAAGGAGGCTGAATGTCACTGCTTAACGTCACCGCCCTGCACAAGTATTACGGCGACAACCATGTGCTCAAGGGCATCGACCTCAAGGTCGAGGAAGGCGAAGTGGTCGCCATCATCGGCCGCAGCGGCTCGGGCAAGAGCACCTTCCTGCGCACCCTGAACGGACTGGAGTCGATCAACGACGGCGTGATCGAAGTCGACGGCGAGTACATCGACGCCGCCCGCGCCGACCTGCGCAGCCTGCGGCAGAAGGTCGGCATGGTGTTCCAGCAGTTCAACCTGTTCCCGCACCTGACCGTCGGCGAGAACGTCATGCTCGCGCCGCAGGTAGTGAAGAAGACCCCGCGTGCCGAGGCCGAGCGGATCGCCCGGCAGATGCTCGAGCGCGTCGGCCTGGCGGAGAAGTTCGACGCCTACCCCGAGCGCCTGTCCGGCGGCCAGCAGCAACGCGTGGCCATCGCCCGCGCCCTGGCCATGTCGCCCAGGGTGCTGCTGTGCGACGAGATCACCTCGGCGCTCGACCCGGAATTGGTCAACGAGGTGCTGGCGGTAGTCAAGCAACTGGCCAGCGAGGGCATGACCCTGATCATGGTCACCCACGAGATGCGCTTCGCCCGCGAAGTCGGCGACAAGCTGGTGTTCATGCACCAGGGCAAGGTGCACGAGATCGGCGATCCGAAGGCCCTGTTCGCTGCCCCGCAGACCGAAGAGCTGCGCAACTTCATCGGCTCGGTGAACCAGTGAACGCGCCAGCCCCGCTGCCGCTGCAGGTCGAGCCGCTGACCCGCGAGGCCTTCGCGCCCTTCGGTGAGGTAATCGAAACGGCCGGCGCCGAAGCCTTCGCGATCAACGCCGGGACCACCACGCGCTACCACGACCTGGCGCAGGTGGAGTTGGCCGGCGAGGCGCCGCGCACCCTGGTCAACCTGTTCGAGGGCAAGGCCTGGCACGCGCCCATCGCCATCCGCATGCTCGAACGCCACCCGCTGGGAAGCCAGGCGTTCTATCCGGTGGACGGCGGGCGCATGCTGATCGTCGTCGCTTCGCCCGGTGAGCTGGACGAGTCGAAAATACGTGCGTTCATCAGTGCGCCAGACCAGGGCGTGAACTACGCCCGCGGCACCTGGCACCACCCGCTGCTGTGCCTGCAACACCCAGGACGCTTCCTGGTGGTGGACCGCGGCGGCGAGGGTCACAACTGCGACGAACAGCCTCTGAAACAGCCGCTGAGCGTGCTGAACCTGCGATAACCACAGGTCTAGACCAGTTTCATGCGACATCCGAATGCGTTGGCTCATGCGCTCAGTCGTGGCAGGATGCGCGGAAATCGAACGAGATGCCGCAATCATGCCCCAAGCCCCTGCCGAGAGTTTTCCCCTGATCGCCGCCATCGACCTGGGCTCGAACAGTTTCCATATGGTGCTGGCCAAGGCCGACAATCACGAGATCCGCATTCTCGAGCGCATCGGCGACAAGGTCCAGCTGGCGGCAGGCCTGGATGACGAGCGCCAGCTCAGCGAGGAAGCGATGCAACGCGGCCTGGACTGTCTGCGCCGCTTCGCCCAGTTCAGCAACAGCCTGCCGGAAGGCGCTGTGCGCATCGTCGGCACCAACGCCCTGCGCGAAGCGCGCAATCGCGCGGTGTTCATCCGCCGTGCCGAGGAGATTCTCGGCCACCAGGTCGAGGTGATCTCCGGCCGCGAGGAAGCACGCCTTATCTACTTGGGCGTCTCCCACAGCATCGCTGACACCCCCGGCAAGCGCCTGGTTGCCGACATTGGCGGCGGCAGCACCGAGTTCATCATCGGCCAACGCTTCGAGCCGCTGCTGCGCGAGAGCCTGCAGATGGGCTGCGTCAGTTTCACCCAGCGTTACTTCAAGGACGGCAAGATCACCCCGGCGCGTTATGCCCAGGCCTATACCGCCGCCCGCCTGGAACTGATGGGCATCGAACAGGGCCTGCGCCGTCTCGGCTGGGAGGACGCCGTCGGCGCCTCCGGCACCATCAAGGCCATCGGTCTGGCGACCAAGGCCGCCGGCCTGGGCAATGGCGAGGTCACGGTCGAGGGCCTGGCCTGGCTCAAGCGCAAGCTGTTCAAGCTCGGCGAGGTGGACAAGCTCGACCTCGACGGTATCAAGCCGGACCGTCGCAGCATCTTCCCCGCCGGCCTGGCGATTCTCGAAGCCATCTTCGATGCCTGCGACATCCAGCGCATGAGCCACTCCGAAGGCGCGCTACGCGAAGGCGTGCTATACGACCTGCTCGGCCGTCACCAGCACGAGGACGTGCGCGAGCGCACCCTCGCCGCGTTCATGGAGCGCTACCACGTCGATACCGACCAGGCCGCCCGGGTCGAGGCCAAGGCGCTGTCGGCACTGGACAAGGTCGCCAGCGACTGGGGGCTGACCGACATCTGGCACCGCGAACTGCTGAGCTGGGGCGCCAAGGTGCACGAGGTGGGCCTGGATATCGCTCACTACCAGTACCACAAGCACGGTGCCTACCTGATCGAGCACTCCGACCTGGCCGGCTTCTCGCGCCAGGATCAGCAGATGCTCGCCCTGCTGGTGCGCGGCCACCGGCGCAACATTCCCAAGGACAAGTTCGCCGACTTCGGCGAGGAAGGCATCAAGCTGATGCGCCTGTGCGTGCTGCTGCGCTTCGCCATCCTGTTCCATCACATCCGCGGTACGCAGGACATGCCACAGGTGCAGTTCAAGGCCGGCGACGACAGTCTGGAGATCGTCTTCCCCGAAGGCTGGCTGGCGGCCAACCCGCTGACCCAGGCGGATTTCGAAGCCGAGGCCGAGTGGCTCAAGCGCATCGACCTGACACTGAGCGTGCGCTGATCAGGCGGTGCGCACGGCGCACCCTACCGGCTGACATTGAGCGTGCGTTGATCGGGAGTACCGTAGGGCGGGTGAAACCGACCATCACCCGCCCTAGCGCTGCAGCGCGAAATCCAGCACCTGCAGGCTGCTGACGAAGGCGTTGCCGGCGTGATCCTCGCCAGGCGTCAGCAGCAATTGCGCGTTCACGCCCAGCGCGCCGAGGCGCTGCTGAAATTCCCGAGTGTTATCGACCATGCGCCGCTCGGCCAGGTGTTTTTGTCGCGCATCAAGCAGCGGCGCATCGGCCGCCGGCTGCTCGGCCGCACCGACGCTGAGCATCAGGCGAACGTTTGGACGCGGCTCCTGACTGGCGAAGGTCTCCAGCAGATCGAAGGCGTAGCGCCGGTGCCACCACAACGACGGGCTGGCAGCAACGTAGCGCTGGAACGCCTGTGGCCGTGACAGCAAGGTGTAGAGCGTGAACAGGCCGCCATAGGAGTGGCCGAACAGGGTCTGGCGCCGTGTATCGATCTTGTAGTGTGACGCCACCAGGGGTTTGACCTCACCCTCGATGAAGTCCAGAAACCGTTCGGCGCCGCCCTCGCGGGCATGGCTATCGCCGAGGTTCGGCGCTGGCGGCGTGTAGTCCTCGGCCCGCGCCGGAATGTCGAAAGGCGCATCCCCCGGATAGCCGATGCCAACCACCAGCACCGCCTCGCGCCCGTCACGCGCCGCGTGCGGCGTATACATCAGCGCCTGCTGCGCCAGCAGCGGGAAGAACAGCTCGGCATCGAGCACATAGACCACCGGGTAACCCTGCGCCGGCGCCTCACCTTGTGGTTTCGACAGATACAGTCGATAGCTGCGCCCGGTGTGCCGCGACTGCAGCTCGCGCATCTCGGCCTGCACCAGCGTCGCCGGCTGCCAGCTTTCGGCGGCTACGCCGAGCGACGCGCACAGCGCCAGGACGAACAGGGCAACGCTAGCTTTCATCGTCGGCCTCTTCTCTCCATATGATCGCCAGGCCCTCCTTGCGGGCGAAACGCACCAGATGATCGTCGAGGACGAAACGGATGCGCGCGGCAGCCTCGGCATCGTCGGCCTGACAGTCGAAATGCAGCGCATCGGCTTCGGCGTGCATCAGGCAGCGGCCAAAGGGAAATTGCGCATCGGCACTGCGCTCGTCGAACTCCACGGCGATCTTGTGGCGAAAGTGCTTGCACAGCTTGGTCATGTACAGCGAGGCCGAAGCGGTGCTCGCGCTACCTTGAAATCGAATCATGCAGTAAGGCTCATCAGGTGGTGGCGGGTGGGCCCGCTTTTGTCGTGGTTGTCGCAAGGGCGAGGGAGTGGCTTGAACCACTCCCTCGTCCGCTCAGAAGCTGTTCACGATCTTGCGAGCTAGAGCGATGCAATACCGACGGCGGCCCGTAAAAACAGGCGAGGAACGGTCGGAGTCGCGGGCGACTGTGCTGTAGCACATGAGCATTCCGAGCCCTGTTTTTAACGCAGCAGCGCCGACGCGCAGCTGATCGTGAATAGCTTCTCAGAAGCTGGTGCTGATGCTGGCGTAAAAGGTGCGCCCCGGTTCGTTGTAGGTGTAGGCGCCGGCCTCGCGGCTATTGCCCTCGCGGTACAGGCGCTTGTCGAACAGGTTGCTGATGCCGGCACCGAGGCTCCAGTTCTTGTCGATGGCATAGTTGCCACCGATGCCGACCAGGGCGTAGGGCGAAATTTCGCGGCGCGCGTCGCCCGTCAGCAAGTTGCCCTGATAGTCGTACTTGCCCGGCGTCTGCCGGCCATACCAGGTCACTGTGGTCTGCAACGACAGCGGGTCGCTGACCTGCCAGTCCAGCGTCGAGTTGACGGTGAACTCGGGGATGATCGACAGCGGCTCGCCGGTCTCCTTGTTCTTCGATTGCAGCATCCAGGTGAAGTTGGTGTTCCAGCTCAGGCTGCTTGCCAGCGGCATCTTCAGGTTGCCCTCGAAGCCCTCGACCACCGCACGCGGAATGTTGCTCCACTGGAACACGTTGGCCACTCGGGTAGCGCTGCCCTGCGTGAAGTCCACCGTACCGACCGGAACGCGGCCGGCCTCGACCTTGTCGCGGTAATCGTTGCGGAACCAGGTCAGGCTGGCCTGATATTCACCAGACTCGAACTCCAGACCAAGCTCCTTGTTGACGCTGGTTTCCGCCTCAAGATTCTCGTTGCCCACCAGGAAGCAGCCCGGGCCTCCGGCGACGAAATCCCAGCAACCGATGCCGTTACTGTAGAGCGCATAGGACGGGTTGCTCTGATACAGGTTGGGTACCTTGTAGGCGCGGGCGATACCGGCCTTGAGGGTGAAGTTATCGTCCAGGCGATGCGACAGGTTGAGCGATGGGCTCCAGTTGCTGCCGCTGATGCTGTTGTGGTCGTAGCGCAGCCCTGGCGTGAGCATGGTGCCCGGGCGCAGTTCGATATTGTCCTCGACGAACAGCGATGCGGTGCGCATGGCGATGTTGCCGGCGAAACGAGTCGGATAGCCGATGCTCTGGATCGCAGCGAGATCGGACACGCCATCCTCCATGCGTTGCTCGTTCCACTCGGCGCCGAGGGTCAACACCTGCTCGAACAGGGCTGTCAGCGGCAGGCTGACTTCACTGTGCGCGGTCAGACTTTGCAGTTCGATGGTGCCGAACTCGTTACCATTGATAGCACCTTCGGGACCGCCGGCCAGGCCTTCCTTGAGGCGGTTGTTGCGCGTGCGCTCGTATTGCAGGTAGTTCAGCGTGCTACCGAAGTCCCAGTCGCCGTGATGGGTGATGGCGTAGGTGTTGCGCAGCATGCGATTGGTTTCACGGCCGATCCAATCGGCGCGCGCGCTGTTGATCCCCGCGTTGCTGCTCAGGTTGTTCATGCTGTCGCCGGTGTAGATGTTGCCCTGGCGACTGAAGCCGGCCTGCAGGTCGAGGGTCTGCGATTCGTCCAGGCGCCAGCTCAAAGTGCCGTCGACATCGCGGTTGCGCACACCTTCGCGGCCCGCCAGCGCGGCGTTGCTGGTGCTGACGGCGCGGCCTTCGTTGATGTCCGCGTCGTCCGAGTCGGTCTTGTTCAGGTTGCCGTAGACGCGATAGGAAATGTTCTCCGCCAGCGGGCCGCTGAGGCCGAAGTTGAAACGCCGGGTGGCGCCTTCCTCGCTGTGCTGCGGCATGTTGGCGTACAGGCTGAGGTTGCCGTGATGCTCCAGGCCGGCCTGCTTGGTGATGATGTTGACCACACCACCCGCAGCGCCGCTGCCATAGCGCGCAGCGGCCGGGCCGCGCAGCACTTCGATACGCTCGATCTGCTCGGCCGGCACCCAGTTGGTGTCGCCGCGGGTGTCGCGGTCACCGCGCCAGCCATAGCGCACGGCATTGCGTGAACTCACCGGCTTACCATCGATCAGGATCAGGGTGTTCTCCGGGCCCATGCCACGGATATCGATCTGGCGGTTGTTGCCACGCGCGCCTGAACCGCTGTTGCCGGTCAGGTTGACGCCCGGCTGCTTGCGGATGATCTCGGCGATGTCGTTCGCCGGTGGTGCTTTCTGGATGTCCTCGGCGGTGATCACCGATACGCCGAGCGCCTGCTTGAGCTCCTCCTGCGCGGTGCCAAGCACCTCGGTGGCCTGCAGTTGCAACGGCTCCTCGGCAGCCGCCGCCAATGCCGGCACAACCAGCAGCATGGCGATGGCCAAGGGTTTGAGTGAATGATGACGCGTTTGCAGGTACATGCCCCCTCCCCGATGTGCACGGCATGATGCGCCGGCACAACATTCAATGCGAATGATTTGCATCAATAAATAGCGAGGCGTAGTCTGCCACCCTGTTTGTAACAAGAGGTTTGTGCGCAGGGATTTGTTCTTTGCGCCAGAGGCATGCAGAGGTGTCATCGATGACCAGCCACGCTCCCATCGTCCGCGCCGCAGAACTGGCCAACCTGGCCGATGAACGCATTCGCCTGGTGGACGGCGAGCGCACGCGTGACCGTCTGTTCCAGGGTCACCTGAGCTGGCGCAGGCTGCGCAGCGGCCTGTCGCTGCATTGCTCGGACTGCCAGGAGCTGCAGGACTTCGCCACCCAGACCGAAGCGCGCCCGCACCTGAATTTCATCCTCTTCCTGCAGGGGCGCAGCGAGGTCAGCTACGACGGTCGGCCCTTCACCTTCGGAGCATCCGGCGCTGCCGGCGAGGGAGTGACCATCGCGCTCAACGAGCCGATGCTGTTTGCCCGTCGCGCGCGCCGCGGCCAACGTATCCGCAAGGTCTCGGTGAGCCTGGCGCCGGAGTGGTTCGAATCGAGCGGCTTCGATGGCCAGGCGCAGCTGAAGGCGTTGCTGCAGGGCAATTACCGGCCACTCAATGTACTGCGCTGGCAACCGTCGCCACGCCTGCTGACGCTGGCCGAACAGGTACTGCATCCCGGCTGCGGCAATCGCCTGCTGGAAAATCTTTACCTGGAAAGCCGTGCTCTGGAGATCGCCGGCGAAGCGCTGAGCCTGATGACCCGGCAGCCGACTCAGGCAGTGCCGAATCTGCGCCCGCACGAGCACCAGCGCATCCGCCGCACCCTGGAACTGCTGCACAGCGGCGAGGCCGATGGCTGGTCACTGGAAGATATCGCCCACGAGGTCGGCTGCTGCGCCAGCACCCTGCAGCGTCAGTTCCAGGCGGCCAAGGGCACCTCGCTGTTCGAGTATCAGCGCCAGCGCAAGCTGCAACAGGCACGCGAGGCGCTGGAGCGTCAGGGCGTGAGTGTCGGCCAGGCCGCCTGGATCGCCGGCTACAGCAGCGCCGCCAACTTCTCCACGGCGTTCAAGCGTGCGTTCGGCATCAGCCCGAAGCAGGTGCGGGCAAGGTTGTAGGGATAGCGTAGCCCGGATGCAATCCGGGAAAAGGCGGAAGGCAAGGCTCTGGTCTTGCTCCTCTCCCATTCACGGGAGAGGGCTGAGAACACCGCAAAGCTGTCAGTTACCCCTGTGCCTGGAGAGGTAAGGGGCTGCGGCCGCACATCGGTGTAGGGGGCAGCGCACCCTACGAAACATGCGGCCGGGCTGCTTTCTCCCCTCTCCCGCTTGCGGGAGAGGGGCCGGGGGAGAGGGCTAGCGATCAAGCCCTCAACGGCGCAGGAGCAGTTATCCAAACTATCGCCCGCGGCCTTCCCAGCCCTCTTCCGGCCTTCGGGCACCCGCTCCGCGCCCCGGCCCGATCGCCAGTGATCAGGCGTTCATCGGCGCAGGAAGCAGTGTCTTCAAAAGCTTCAACACGCGGCCTCAACCCTCTCCCGGCCTTCGGCCACCCTCTCCCGCAAGCGGGAGAGGGTCATCAGAAGGCCGCAAGCGGCCGCTTTTAACGAGCAACGACGACCGGGGCGGTGAGCTTTTCCAGCAAGCCGGACTGTGCGCTGCGCGGGTTCTGGTTGCCGGTGGGCTGCTGACGCAGGTAGCGGCCGTCCGGCTGCAGTACCCAGGCCTGGGTGTTGTCGGTCAGGTAGCTTTCCAGCTCCTTCTTCACCCGGGTGATGAGCTTCTTGCCCTCCACCGGGAAGCAGGTCTCCACGCGCTTGTCGAGGTTGCGCTCCATCCAGTCGGCGCTGGACAGGTAGATTTTCTCGTCACCGCCATTGAGGAAGTAGAACACCCGCGTGTGCTCGAGGAAGCGGCCGATGATCGAACGCACCTGGATATTGTGCGATACCCCGGCGATGCCCGGACGCAGGCAGCACATGCCGCGCACCACGAGGTCGATCTTCACCCCGGTCTGGCTGGCCTTGTACAGCGCGCGGATCACCTTGGCGTCAGTCAGCGAGTTGAACTTGGCGATGATGTGCGCCGGCTTGCCTTCGGCTGCAGCTGCGGTTTCCTTGGCGATCAGGTCGAGCAGGGTCTTCTTCAGGGTGAAGGGCGCGTGCAGCAGTTTCTTCATGCGCAGGGTCTTGCCCATGCCAATCAGCTGGCTGAACAGCTTCGACACGTCCTCGCCCAGAGCCACGTCGGCGGTGAGCAGGCTGTAGTCGGTGTACAGCTTGGCGTTGCCGGCGTGGTAGTTGCCGGTGCCCAAATGCGCATAGCGGACGATCTCGCCGTTCTCGCGGCGCAGGATCAGCATCATCTTGGCGTGAGTCTTGAAGCCAACCACGCCATAAATCACCACCGCACCGGCAGCCTGCAGACGGCTGGCCAGGGCCAGGTTGGACTCTTCGTCGAAGCGCGCACGCAGCTCGATCACCGCGGTGACTTCCTTGCCGTTACGCGCGGCTTCCACCAGCGCGTCGACGATCTCCGAGTTGGCACCGGAGCGATACAGGGTCTGCTTGATCGCCAGCACGTGCGGGTCTTTCGCCGCCTGGCGCAACAGGTCGACCACCGGGGTGAAGGACTCGAAGGGGTGCAGCAGGAGGATGTCCTGCTTACTGACCACGCTGAAGATGTTCTCGGCGTTCTGCAGCAGCTTGGGGATCACCGGAGTGAACGGCGCGTACTGCAGCTCCGGGTGGTTATCCAGGCCGGTGATGCTGAACAGCCGGGTCAGGTTGACCGGGCCGTTGACCTGGTACAACTCGCTCTCGGTCAGGCCGAATTGCTTGAGCAGGTGATCGCGTAGGTGTTTCGGGCAGGTGTCGACCACCTCCAGGCGCACCGCATCGCCATAGCGACGGCTGAACAGCTCGCCGCGCAGGGCGCGGGCCAGGTCTTCGACGTCCTCGGTATCCACCGACAGGTCGGCGTTACGGGTCAGGCGGAACTGGTAGCAGCCCTTGACCTTCATGCCCTGGAACAGGTCATCGGCGTGGGCGTGGATCATCGACGACAGGAACACGTAGTTGTCGCCGGGGCCGCCGACGTCTTCCGGGACCTTGATGATACGCGGCAGCAGGCGTGGCGCCGGGATGATGGCCAGACCGGAATCGCGACCGAAGGCATCGACGCCTTCCAGCTCGACGATGAAGTTCAGGCTCTTGTTCACCAGCAGCGGGAAGGGGTGCGTCGGGTCGAGGCCGATGGGGGTGATGATCGGCGCGATCTCGTCGCGGAAATAACGGCGCACCCAGGCCTTGAGCTTGGTGGTCCAGAACCGCCGGCGGATGAAGTTGATGTTGTGCTTGGCTAGCGCCGGGAACAGGGTGTCATTGAGGATGGCGTACTGCCGCTCGACCTGCTCGTGCACCAGCTCGCTGATGCGCGCCAGCGCCTGGTGCGGCTGCAGGCCATCCGCGCCGGCCTGTTCACGGGCGAAATTGATCTGTTTCTTCAGGCCGGCGACGCGAATCTCGAAGAACTCGTCGAGGTTGCTGGAGAAGATCAGCAGGAACTTCAGGCGTTCGAGCAGCGGATAGGACTCGTCCAGCGCCTGCTCCAGCACCCGGATATTGAACTGCAGCTGCGACAGTTCACGGTGGATGTACAGGCTGCTGTCATCCAGGCTGGGAATCGGCGCCGGCGGCGGGGTTTCCACCACTGGCGTCTCGGCGACCACCTCGGCCGGAGGCGGGTTATTGTCGAGCACTTCGCTGTTGAGTCCTTCGCTGTTCATCGCTGGGTTCCTGAGAGCGTCATCGCTCTTGTTTTAGCAGTTCTGCCGCCCGTACGGCGAAATAGGTGAGGATGCCATCGGCACCGGCACGTTTGAAGGCGGTGAGTGACTCCAGTATGACCGCCTCACTCAGCCAGCCGTTCTGGATCGCCGCCATGTGCATGGCGTACTCGCCACTGACCTGATAGACGAAGGTCGGCACCTTGTAGGCATCCTTGACCCGCCAGAGGATGTCCAGATAGGGCATGCCGGGCTTGACCATGACCATGTCGGCGCCTTCGGCCAGGTCGGCCGCCACTTCATGCAGCGCCTCGCTGCCGTTGGCCGGGTCCATCTGGTAGCCGAGCTTGTTGCCCTTGCCGAGGTTGGCCGCCGAACCCACCGCATCGCGGAACGGGCCGTAGTAGGCGCTGGCGTACTTGGCCGAGTAGGCCATGATGCGCACGTTGACGTGGTCGGCCAGTTCCAGCGCCTCGCGGATCGCCTGCACACGGCCATCCATCATGTCCGACGGCGCCACCACCTGGGCACCGGCCTCGGCATGCGACAGCGCCTGCTTGACCAGCGCATCGACGGTGATGTCGTTCTGCACGTAGCCGGATTCGTCGAGGATGCCGTCCTGACCGTGGGTGGTGAAGGGGTCGAGCGCCACGTCACTGATCACCCCTAGTTCGGGGAATTTCTCACGCAGGGCGCGGATCGCGCGCTGGGCGATACCGTCCGGGTTCCAGGCCTCGGCGCCGTCGAGGGATTTCTTCTCCAGCGGCGTGACCGGGAACAGCGCCAGCGCCGGAATGCCCAGTTCGACCCAGTGCTCGGCTTCCTTGAGTAGCAGGTCGATGGACAGGCGCTCGACGCCCGGCATCGACGGCACGGTTTCACGGCGGTTTTCGCCGTCGAGGACGAACACCGGCAGAATCAGATCATCGACGCTCAGGCGATTCTCACGCACCAGGCGGCGAGAGAAATCATCGCGGCGATTGCGACGCAGACGGGTGGCAGGGAACAGACGATTGGCGGGGGTAACGCTCACGGCAGACTCCAGAGCCCGCACGGGCGGGCCAGTGTGACGGTTATAAGCGGGCATTATGACCAAATGATGACAATCAAATGACCGCGTGCGACGGCACGTCGCACAGCCAGTCGCACATTGTGGCATGACGCGCCACCTTCCGGCTTCCTCGCGGACAGAGTAGTCTTCAGCACCTCCTCATCGGGCGCACGGTATGCTCCAAGACCTGATCCGCCAGTTCGGCTACCCAGCATTGGTACTGGGCACCTTCCTCGAAGGTGAGGTATCCCTGCTGCTGGCCGCCTACATGGCCGTGCGCAACGTACTGGAGATCGAATGGGTGGCGCTGTGCGCCTTCCTCGGCACCTTCGCCAGCGATCAGCTGTGGTACTACCTTGGCCGCCGTCACGGCCGCGCGCTGCTAGAACGCAAACCGCGCTGGCAACCGCTGGGCGAACGTGCCAGCGCGCTTATCAAGCGTTACCCGGATCTGTGGGTGCTGTGCTTTCGCTTTCTCTACGGCCTGCGCACGGTGATGCCGCTCACCATCGGCCTGTCCGGCTATTCCTGGCGCCGCTACCTGCTGCTCGACGCCATCGGCGCCGGTGTCTGGGCCGGCGGCATCAGCCTGCTGGCCTACAGCCTGGGCAATGCCATGGGCGGCCTGCTTGAAGAACTGCGCAACTACCAGGTCATCCTGCTCGCGGCCGTGGTGCTGCTGCTTTCCCTCGCCTGGCTATACCGGTGGCGTCAGCGCCGGCGCGGCTGAGCCGCGCGCCAGCCAGATACCCATCAGCGCGTAGGGCGTACCGGGCGGCGATCCGCTCGCCGCAGGCAGTACGCCGCTGCAGCTTCACGACTCATGTGGATATCAGGTCATGCGCCAATGTGCGGACTGTTCGCTTCGCTACGAGCGGCCGGCGTTCCGGTCCGCCCTACGCGCGGCACCAGCCACAATCCAAGCATGCTGACTAGGCTGTAGCCGATCAGCCAGGCCCAGGCGGTGGCATCCAACGTCAGCATGCCGAGTTCGCCGGCCAGCCAGAATGCCGGCAGGTTGATCGCCAGACGCAGGCACTCCAGACGCCAGGCATGGCTGCGGTTCTCCAGCCACATGCCGATGCTGTACAGGCCCAGGGCCATCCACAGACAGGCCAGCAGCACGGCGCCGGTGGCCAGCGCATCGCCCTGCGCCAGCAGCCACACGACGGCCAGCAGGTAGCAGACGAACTGCAGCAGCGCGTAGACCTGCGCGCCGCGCCCCAGCGGTACCTCGAACTTGCGGAAATGGCTCAGGTCCGCCTTGGCCTGCGGGTAACGCGCCGCGACGTCGGCCGGGCGCCAACCGGTAGGCATGAACCAGATGCGCAGCTTGTCCCACCAGGAACTGGCGCGCCTGGCATCACTCCATAGCCCGGCGTAGACCTGCAGGTTGGCCCACAGCGGGTTCCAGCTGGCCAGCGGCACGGTCACGCCGAAGACCACCGGTTCTTCGTCGAGCTCCTCCTGGAAGGTGCCAAAAATTCGATCCCAGACAATGAACACACCGCCGTAATTGCGATCCATGTAGATAGGATTCTGTGCATGATGCACGCGGTGGTTGGACGGGGTGATGAACAGCCACTCGAACCAGCCCAGTTTGGGGATATGCCGGGTATGCACCCAGAACTGATACAGCAGGTTCAGGGCGGCAACGCTGAGGAAGACCAGCGGCGGTACACCGACCACGGCCATCGGCAGATAGAAGATCCAGCCGAAGATGAAACCGGTGCTGGTTTGCCGTAACGCGGTGGAGAGGTTGTAGTCCTCGCTCTGGTGGTGCACCGCATGGGCGGCCCAGAGCACATTGCGCTCATGGCCCAGGCGGTGGTTCCAGTAGTAGCAGAAATCGTAGAAGACGAAGGCGAAGAGCCATACCCAGAGACTGCTTTCGGACAACTCGAACAGCGCCAGCTGCTCCCAGGCGAAGGCGTAGGTCAGCAGGACGACCACCTTGGTGAGAATCCCGGCGGCCTGGGACAGTACGCCGGCACTGATGCTGCTAAGGGCATCGGCCAGGCGATAGGTGCGCATGCCGCGCCAGCGGTCAGCGAGCAATTCCAGGCCGATCAGCAGGAAGAAGAAGGGCATTGCGTAAAGAACGTAATTCATGACTGCACCATATCGTTGTACTTGTGTCGGGAATGAGCTGTTATTCATCCTATGCGCAGCTTCGTCAGGCTTCGCGGCGGCAAATGACAGTCCGAGTGGCATTTGGCGACAACCCCAGCATTGGTAATACCCGCGCCCGTTTCAAGGTCGCGTCTTTCCTCACCAGGAGTCGAGCATGAGCAAGAAAGTGGCAGTGATTCTGTCCGGCTGTGGCGTCTACGATGGCGCCGAGATCCATGAAAGCGTGATCACCCTGCTGCGCCTCGACCAGCGTGGTGCCGAAGTCCAGTGTTTCGCCCCTAACGTGCCGCAGCTGCACGTGGTCGATCACTACAGCGGCGACGAGATGAACGAAACACGCAACGTGCTGGTGGAATCGGCGCGCATCGCCCGCGGCCAGATCAAGGACGTCAAGCTGCTGCACATGGCAGAGTTCGACGCGCTGATCCTGCCCGGCGGCTTCGGCGTAGCGAAGAACCTCTCCGACTTCGCCACCAGCGGCGCCGGCTGCACCGTGCAGCCTGACGTGCTGGCGGCTTGCAAGGCGTTCGTCGATGCCGGCAAGCCGGTCGGCCTGATGTGCATCGCCCCGGTACTGGCGGCGAAGATCTTCGGTGCCGGCGTGGTCTGCACCATCGGCAGCGATCATGACACCGCCGCCGCCCTGACCCAGATGGGCGCCGAGCACCATGAGTGCGAGGTCAGCGAGATCATCGAAGACAGCGAGCGCAAGCTGGTGACCACGCCCGCCTACATGCTCGCCAAATCCATCGCCGAAGCGGCATCGGGCATCAACAAGATGGTCGACCGCGTGCTGGAGCTGACGCACCACTGAGTCGAGGCGGGAGGTAGGAGCGGATTCATCCGCGAAGGTCGCAGGCGTCATGCCAGGCACATCGCGAATGAATTCGCGCCTACAAAAAGCGACGTGACAGGCCGATCCGGACATTGCTCAAGGCAGTCCGGCATTGCCTCTGGCCAAAGCTTTCAAGCTGCGTCAGCGTGACAGGTACCGATCGACGGAGCCACCACGCATGTCAGCCCCCTTCACCCTGGACACCGACCTGCAACAGGCGGTGACTGCCTTCTTCCAGCGCATCCCGTTCAACCAGTTGCTCGGCATCGAGATCGCCGAACTGAGCGAGGCGCAGGTGACCATGCAGCTGCCGATGAAACCCGAGCTGATCGGCAACTTCGTCCACGGCATCCTGCACGGCGGCGTGATCTCCTCCCTGCTCGATGTATGCGGCGGCGCCATGGCGCTGATCGGCGCGTTCGCCAACCACCAGCACCTGCCGGCAGCCGAGCGCATGAGCAAGCTGTCCAAACTCGGCACCATCGACCTGCGCATCGACTACCTGCGCCCCGGACGCGGCCAGCGCTTCACCGCCACGGCCATGCCGCTGCGCGCCGGCAACAAGGTGGCGGTGATCCGCATGGAGCTGCATAACGATGAAGACGTGCTGGTGGCCGTGGGCACCGGCACCTATCTGTGCGGGTAGTGGCAACGCACATTGTGGGAGGGGCTTCAGCCGCGACTGGCGCCACCTTGATCGCCGCTAAAGGGCCTCCCACATAAGCGGTGCGTAGCCTGGCTAGCGACTCAAACGCGTAAGGATGCGGTCCAGCGCATTGGCGAAGGCCTGGCGATCCTTCTCCGAGTAGGGCGCCTGACCGCCGCCGACCTGGCCCTGCTCGCGCAGGTCGGTGAACAGGTTGCGTACCGCCAGGCGCTCGCCCATGTTGCGCTCGTCGAACTCGCGGCCACGCGGGTCGAGCGCGGCAACACCCTTCTTCACCAGACGGTCGGCCAGCGGCACGTCACTGCAGATCACCAGTTCACCGGGCACGGCATGCTCGACCAGATGATCGTCCGCCGCATCCGGCCCGCTGGGCACCACGATCAGTTTCACGCAGGCGAAATTCGGCCGGGCCACGGCCTGCCCGGCCACCAGCACCACCTCGAAACCCCGCTTGAGGGCGAACTTGACCACCTGATCCCGCGCCGCCCGAGGGCAGGCATCGGCGTCGATCCATACGCGCATGCAGCAACTTCCGCAGAAAAACCAGCGTGCAGTATGCCAGCAGGCGGACGCCTCAGGACTTATAGAACGGCTCGCAGCGCTCGCGTACGGCACGCGACAGGTTGTCGTCGGCCAGCTCGATCAGGTCCAGCTCCACCTCGTCCGGCAGCAGCTCGGCGACCAACGCAGCCAAACGCCGCTGACCTTGCAGGTCGGCACCGGAAACCGCCAGCAGCAACCTTGGCTGCGGACCGATGGCCGGGTCGCGCAATGCCGCGAGAAAGGCTTCGCGCACGGCCAGTTGAGCGCAGGCTGCCGACAGCGCCTGCTCCAGAGAGGGATGACGCAGAGCAGCCAACGCCAGATCAGGGCTGTCGGCGTAATGAGTGGAATGGATCGAGGAAGACATGCGTGCACTCGGCAAAGAAATTGGAACCAGCCTAGGTGCACTGAGACTCGCTGTCGTGGCAGCGGTTCACGCTATGAGGCAACGAGGGCGGTGAAACCGCCCTCGAATCACCCTTTCAGCCCTGTTCAGCCAGACGCCGACGCTCGCCCAGCAGGCTGCGCCCATACAGCAGCGCGATGCCAGCCAGTGCCAGGCCCTGAGCGGACAAGCTCCAGGCGTCGGCGTGAATGCCCAGCCAGTCGAACTCGAAGAACGCCACCGGACGCGTGCCGAGCACGCCGGCTTCCTGCAGCGCGGCCACGCCATGGCCGGCGAAGACCACGGACAACACGCACAGCAACACCGCATTGATGCCGAAGAAGGTGGCCAGCGGCAGCTTGCGCGAGCCGCGCAGGATCACCCAGGCCAGGCCGATCAGCAGCACCAGCGCGGCGGCAGCGCCGGCCAGCACGGCACCGTGTCCGGCAGGGCCGGCCTGCAGCCAGAGGGTTTCGTAGAACAGGATGACTTCAAACAGCTCGCGATAGACCGAGAAGAACGCCAGCACGGCAAAGCCGAATCGGCCACCGCCGCCGACCAGGCTGCTCTTGATGTAGTCCTGCCAGGCCGCGGCATGGCGGCGGTCGTGCATCCACACGCCGACCCACAGCAGCACCACGCTGGCGAACAGCGCGGTGATACCTTCGAGCAGTTCACGCTGGGCGCCGCTGACGTCGATCACGTACGCTGCCACCGCCCAGGTGCCGACCCCGGCGAGCAGCGCCAGGCCCCAGCCGATGTGCACGCTGCGCACCGCCTGCTGCTGCCCGGTGTTACGCAGAAAGGCAAGGATCGCCGCCAGCACGAGAATGGCTTCCAGGCCCTCCCGCAGCAGAATCAGCAGGCTGGCGAAGAAACTCAGGCTACCGTCCATGGCACCATCGGCGAGCAGCGCGGCGGACTCGTCCAGCTCGACCTTGGCTAGCTCCAGCGCCTGAGCCGCCTGCGCGACGCCGGCGCTATCCTGCAGCGCCTGGCGGTAGGCCATCAGGGCTCGCTCGGTGGTCTTGCGCTGCACCGCATCGAGGTTGTCGAGGGCGCTTTCGACCAACTCGAAACCTTCCAGGTAGGCGCCGACGGAAAGGTCGTAGGCCTGCTCGCGGTCACCATCGCGGTAGGCCTGCAGGCTGCGCTCTAGGGTTTCGCGGGTGTAGCCGATCAACTGTTGCGGGCCACGCTGCTCCAGCACCGGATGCGCGCGCTGGGCGCGGAACGCGGCGACATCGCCACCAGCAGCGGCGATTTCGGCAGGCGTGCGGCCGGCCAGCTCGCTCATGGCGAAACGTGCCTTGCCCTGCGCCGGCACAGCGGTGAAGCCGGCGATATAGACAGCCAGATCCCAGCGCTGACGGTCGTCAAGCTGGTCAGCGAAGGCCGGCATATCGGTGCCCTCGATGCCCAGGCCGAGGGTGTTGTAGAGATCGTAAAGGCTCAGCCGGTCCAGGCGCGCGGCGTCGCGCAGATTGGCCGGTGGCGGCTCCAGACCGATGCCGGCCGGCCCGTCGCCCAGGCCGCTATCGCCATGGCAAACCGAGCAGTGCTGGGCGTAGAGCGGCGCACCACGCTCAGGGTCCGGCGTCAGTACCGGCGCCAGTGACACCTGATAAAGATCGGCCAGGCGTGCGCCGAGTTGGCGTGCCGAGCTGGAAACCTCTTCGCCGGGCCTGCGCAGGGTAACGGCCTGGCGCAGATCGGCCACGCCCTGCTCCAGCTCGGCACGTCCGGCCTGAGCCGGCAGGGCGACGATCAAGCCCTGCAGCACATCGAGAAACTCCAATTGCTCCTGGTATTCGCCAGCATCGACGACCTGACCGCCCGCAACGGTGGCAGGGTAGTCAGCACCGATATAACCAATCAGGTGCAGCGCCTGGGCGGCGCCATCCAGGGGCTCGCCGACGGCGAGAAAGCTGAGGCAGGCCAGCAGTGGCAGCATCAGCCAGGAAAGGGGGGAACGGAAGCGGATCATTAATGCATCCCAAACGAGAATGGGTGGCATTAAATTGTTGCCGGACGAGCCCGCACAGACAAGAAAAATATGAAATATTTGGTAACAAACTTACCAGCCCGCTTCCGCACTGCAGATCTTGCCCTTGTAGGAGCGAATTTATTCGCGATCAGGCCTGCTCCATGCCCGGCTCGAAACGCGAATAAAGCAGAACGCCGCCCGTTTCCTAAGGGATTAGGCAAGCGCGGGGTGTCAGACGGCGGCGCGCTTGACCGTGGCCAGCAGGCCGGCAGCGGCGGCGAACAGCGCAGCGAAACTGCGATTCATCACCCGCTGCTGGCGCGGCGTGCGCAGCAGGCGCAGTACGCGTGAGGCGAGGCCGGTGTAGCCGGCCATGACGATCAGATCCACGGCGATCATGGTCACGCCCATCACCAGGTACTGCCCCACCAGCGGCGCATGCGGGTTGATGAACTGCGGCAGCACCGCAAGCATGAAGACGATCGCCTTGGGGTTGCTGAAATTGACCAGGAAACCACGCAGCACCAGGGTCAGTGGCCGACCAATGGGGCGCTCGGCCGCGCCGGTATCCAGATCGCTGGGCAGGGCGACCCACTGCTTGTAGGCGAGAAACATCAGGTAGGCCACGCCGAACCATTTGATCAGGCTGAAGGCCAGGGCCGAGGTGGCCAGGATCGCGCCCACACCCGCAGCGACGATGGCGATCTGCAGGGCCAGACCGAGCTGCAGGCCGAGCGCGTTCCAGTAGCCGCGCCAGAAGCCGTACTGCATGCCGGCTGACATCGAGGCCACGGCACCGGCACCTGGCGACAGACTGATCACCCAGCAGGCGACGAAGAAAGCGAGCCAGGTTTCCAGTGCCATGATGCGTACCTCGAAAAGCGGAAATCAGGGAGAGAGCGCTACAGCCTACTCCTGCCCCCGCGTTCAGCGCCAGCGGCGCACCGACTTCTGGAAGAACAGGCTGTTGGGCACCTGCAACAATGCGCCGGCGGCGTTTTCGTCGAGGTCCTGCAAGGTGGTGTAGAACAGGTTGATGGCGATCACCCGCCCTTTCACCCCCGGCTTGTCGGCGCTGTCGATGACCTCGACGGTATCGCCCAGGCGAAACGGGCCCATGGTGAAGATCAGCAGCGCGCAGAACATGTTCGACAGCACGCTCCAGATGGCGAAGAACGCCACCGCGGCGACAGCGGTGAACCCGGTCAGCGCCGTCCACAGCACGTTCGCCGATACGCCCAGGCGCTCCAGCACCATGAGCAGTGCGCTGCCCATGATCAGCCAGCGCACCAGGCCGCGCAGCGGCTGCAACACTTCTGCCGGCAACAGGCTGTAGCGCGCGCCAAGGCGGCTGATGGCGCGAGTGAGAATGCGCTGAGCGATCCATGCCAGCAGGATGATCAGCAGTACCTGGCCAGCACGAATCAGCGGCTCGCGCCAGGCCATCAGCAGTTCCATCTGTTCCATTACTCGGCTTCCTCCAGTTGCTGCTGCAACGCCTCCAGGGTTTCCAGCGCCAGCAGCCAGGCCTCTTCCAACTCGGTTTCATGCGCCTTGAGCTGCGCCTGTTCGGCCAGGCGCTGGCGCAGTTCGTCCTTGCGCGCGGCTTCGTACAGGCCGCTGTCGCCCAACTGGGTTTCCACCGCGGCGAGCTTTTCCTGCACCTTGCCCAGCTCCTGCTCGAGCTTCTCGGCCTGCCTCTTGTGCGGCGCAAGTTGCTGGCGCAGCGCGGCGGCGGCCTGACGTTGGGCACGCTTGTCGGTCTTGTCCGCAGCGCCTTCGGCCGGTGCGCTGGGCGGTGCCTGGCGCTGACGGTAATCCACCAGCCAGCGGGCGTAATCATCGAGATCACCGTCGAACGGCGCCACACGGCCATCGGCGACCAGCAGGAATTCGTCGGTGGTGCTCTTGAGCAGATGGCGGTCGTGCGAGACCACCACCACCGCGCCGGCGAACTCCTGCAGGGCCATGGTCAGCGCCAGGCGCATTTCCAGGTCGAGGTGGTTGGTCGGTTCATCGAGCAGCAGCAGATTGGGTTTGCCCCAGGCGATCAATGCCAGGGCCAGGCGCGCTTTTTCGCCACCGGAGAAATTCACCACCGGCTCGTCACAACGTGCGCCACGGAAATCGAAGCCACCGAGAAAGTCGCGCAGTGTCTGCTCACGCTCGGTCGGTGCGATACGTTGCAGGTGCAGCAGCGGGCTGGCCTTATCGTCCAGGGCATCGAGCTGGTGCTGGGCGAAATAGCCGATCACTAGGTTCTCGCCGCGGGTCAGGCTGCCGGCCAGCGGCTGCAGCTCGGCCGAGAGGTTCTTGATCAGCGTCGACTTGCCCGCGCCGTTGGGGCCGAGCAGGCCAATGCGCGCGCCGGGCACCAGGCTCAGCTTGACCTGCTGCAGGATGGTCTTGTCACCGTAACCGAGGCGGCCTTCGCTGAGGCTGAGCAGCGGCGTGGATATCTTGTCGGCCTCGCGGAAGACGAAGTCGAAGGGCGAGTCGACGTGCGCCGCACTCAACTCTTCCATGCGCTCCAGCGCCTTGATCCGGCTCTGCGCCTGGCGGGCCTTGGTCGCCTGAGCCTTGAAGCGGGCAATGTACTTTTTCATGTGCGCGCGCTGCGCCTGCTGCTTTTCGTAGGCCTGTTGCTGCTGGGCCAGGCGTTCGGCGCGAGTGCGTTCGAAGGCCGTGTAGCCGCCGCGATACAGGTTCAGCTTGCGCTGCTCGACATGGGCAACATGGTCAACCACGGCGTCGAGAAAATCACGGTCGTGGGAGATCAGCAGCAAGGTGCCCGGGTAGCTCTGCAGCCAGCCTTCGAGCCAGAGAATCGCGTCCAGATCCAGGTGGTTGGTTGGCTCGTCGAGCAGCAGCAGGTCGGACGGGCACATCAACGCCTGGGCCAGGTTCAGGCGCATACGCCAGCCACCGGAGAAGTCGCCGACGCGGCGATCCATCTGCGCGTTCTCGAAGCCCAGGCCAGCCAGCAGCTTGCGCGCGCGGGCATCGGCGGTATAACCGTCGGCGCTGTCCAGTTCACTGTGCAGGCGGGCAATGGCGGCGCCGTCGTGGCTCTGCTCGGCTGCGGCCAACTCGGCCTGCACGCGGCGCAGGTTGTGATCGCCGTCGAGCACGTAGTCAACGGCCAGCCGCTCGAGGTTGTCGACCTCCTGGCGCATATGGGCGATACGCCAGTCGCCGGGCAGCAGGCAATCGCCGGCATCCGGTGTCAGCTCACCGCGCAACAGGGCGAACAGGCTGGATTTACCGGCGCCGTTGGCACCGATCAGACCGGCCTTGTGACCGGCGTGCAGGGTCAGCTCGGCGCCTTCGAGCAGGCGTTGCGGACCACGCTGTAGAGTGAGGTTCTGGAGTCGGATCATAATGGCCGCGGAGTCTATCAAATCGCCCCGGAGGCCGCGTGCAGGATCTGTGGAATTTCGCCCTCGAACTCTATGCCAGACCAGGCGTGGAAAAGGCCTGCCTGGAACTGCAGGACGCGGGCAGCGACGTTTGCCTGCTACTGACTGGCGCCTGGCTACAGCAGCGCGGCGTGCGCTGCCTGGAGGAACGTCTGCGTGCCCTGACGGACGTGGCCGCGCCCTGGCAGCGCGAGGTGATCTCGCCCTTGCGCCAGACACGCCGCCACTGGCGCACGGCAGCAGGCGAAGATGCCGAGCTGGCGGCCTTGCGCGAACAGATCAAGAAACTGGAATTGCAGGCCGAGCGGGTATTGCTCGAACGGCTGCAGACGGTGACCGAGAGCTGGCCTGGCGAGGCGGGTAGAGACGACTGGCTGATTCGCCTGGCCGAAAACGACAGCGCCGCGCTGCAGGTGCTGCGCGGCGCCGTCAATCCGCCTTAGGAGGCGCTCGGGGTGATGCTGCCGCTGCTTACGGTAGGCGCAGCGGGCGTCGCCGGGGCAGCCGGAGCTGCTGGCGCTGCCGGCGCGGCAGTTGGCTTGGCTGCTACAGGCTTGGCCGGAGCCTTCTTCGCTGCAGCCGGTTTCTTCGCAGCAGCAGGCTTGGCAGGCGTGGCTTTGGCGGCGGGCTTCGCAGCAGGTTTAGCCGCTACGGGTTTGGTGGTAGCTGGCTTGGCTGCTGGCTTACTGGCCGCTGCTGGCTTCGCCGGCGTTTTCGCGGCGGCTGGCTTTGCGGCAGGCTTGACCGCCGGCTTGGCGGCAGCAGGTTTGGCGGCAGCCTTGGGCGCGGCCGTTTTAGCCGCTGCAGGCTTGCGGGCAGCAGGTTTAGCCGCTGGCTTGCTGGCGACCGCGGGTTTGGCAGCCGACTTGCTGGCCGCTACCGGCTTGGCGGCTGGTTTGCTGGCCGGTTTGGCAGTAGCGGGTTTGGTCGGGGCCTTGTTCACCGGTGCTTTTGCGACAGCGGGTTTCTTTGCAACGGCCGGCTTGCTGGCAGACTTGGCTGCCGGCGCTGCGGCCTTGGCTTCACGTGCGTCCAGCGCCTTGCCGGCGGCTTCCTTCACTTTGCCAACGCCCTGCGCCAGCTTCAGGCTTTCCTGAGCATCGCGCTTGAGCTGGGCGATGTAGGTACGGGTTTCGCTCTGGCTGGCCTTGAGCCCATCGAGCAGCTCCTCCAGCTCGGCGACGGCATTCTTGGCCTTGGCTTGCGCCTTGGCCTTGCCGGCAACGGCGGCGTCCTGCAGCTTGCTGCGCGCCTTGTGCAGTTTCTCCTGAGCCTTGCCGCGCTGCTTCTCCAGTTTGGCGAGCAGTTTCTCGGCGTCGATCAGCGCTTGCGAGCAAGCATTCTCCAGATGTTCGAGCAGACTGGCAGACAGTTGGTGCAACAGGTGCAGCGGGGTGGTCACGGACTTCTTCTTGGCCGACATGGCGCGCCTCCAGGCGGATGTGGATGCGCCCATACTAGACGCAGGCGAGACGCCCCGCCATAGGCCTTTTGGCGATCGCAGCACGGGCATCGCGCGCCTGGCATAATCGCTGGCACATTCATCGGGAGAGATCGTCATGAGCCGCGCCGTACTCGCCACACTCGCGCTGTGCTGCAGCCTGGGTGTGCAGGCCGACCAGCACCAGCAGGACCTGGCTTATAGCCTCGGTGTGCGCCTCGGCGAACGCCTGCATGAAGAGGTGCCCGACCTGCCGCTGAGCGAACTGCTCGAAGGCTTGCGCCAGGCCTATGAGGGTAAGCCGCTGCGGCTCGAAGCCAGCCGTATCGAGCAACTGCTCGATGAGCATGAAGCCCGTATCGAAGCCTCGCCGCAACGCCATGCCAAGGCCATCGAAGCCGAGCAGCGCTTTCTCGCCGAGGAGAGTCGCCGCGCCAACGTGCGGGCGCTGGCCAACGGCGTGCTGGTGACCGAATTGAAACCTGGCAGCGGAGCCAAGCCCACTGCCCGCAGCCGAGTGCAGGTGAGTTATCGCGGCGAGCTGGCCGATGGCAGCGTCTTCGACGAGAGCAGCACACCGCAGTGGTTTCGTCTGGACAGCCTGATCGCCGGCTGGCGCAGCGCACTGCTGCAGATGCCGAAGGGCGCTCACTGGCGCCTGGTGATTCCATCAGCTCAGGCGTATGGGGAAGACGGCGCGGGCGATCTGATACCGCCCCATGCGCCTCTGGTCTTCGACCTGCGCCTGCTGGACGTAGCCGACTGAGCGCCGCCCTGATCCACAATGAAAAGCCCGGACTCAGATCCGGAATGCTGTTCACTTAAGAAACGGTCTAGCTCGATCAGTCCCCTCGCCCCTCCAGGGAGATGCTTAGGGAGAGGGGGGAAACTGGCAGTTTGCGGAGTCTTCTGCCCTCTCCCCCAGCCCCTCTCCCATAAATGGGAGAGGGGAGCCAATCGTGTGCAACCTTAATTGAACAGCATTACGGACTCAGACCGGGCTTTTTGACATCGAGCGGTCAGATCGCTTCGGCAGCCTGTTCCTGATGGGCGTTGTGCAGCACCTCGATCAGGCAGTCTTCCAGCTCGAAACGTTCGTGCAACAGCTGTCCCAGGCGGTTGAGCTCGACCACCAGCGAGGCGTTGTCACGACTGTCGCCGTTGTCACAGCGGTCGTTGAAGGCCAGCGCGACCTCGGTGATGGCTTCGATGCGCGGGTAGATCTGCTTGGCCAGTTCCAGGCCGCGCTGGTCGTTGAAGGCCTTGGCCTCGCTGGTCAACTGCTCGTAGACCTCGAAGTGGCCGGCCGAGACGTAGTCCACCAGCAGCTCGCAGAAGCCCTGCAACGACTCGCAATTGATGGCTGGAGCCTGCGGCGCCTTATTCAGAGCGGTATAGGCCAGCACCAGTTCGCGGCGCTCACCCAGCCAGCGATCGATCAGTTGGTGAACCCCGCCCCAACGTTCCTGTGCGTTCCGACAACTCTCGAGCATGATGAACCTCGTTTCCCTTATCGATAATGCCTGTTATACGCCCGTTCCCGAGACGTTTTCTTTAAGGGCCCCATCCCTGGCGACCATCCCTCGAACCATTGGCTGCGCGACGCTAAAAGTCATTCCTGACGATTTTCCGTCAATCGAAGCTTGCTCTTGGAAAGGCAACCGCAAAATGGCGTTTTTCCGACGGTGCGTGCGAGCCAGATTATGCCCGCTGGCAGACACCATCAAGGCATAGGCGCGAGAAACTTTCATACGGGCGTTTAATCGAGAAGCCACGAACTCCGTGGCTTCATGCGATTCACACGCTCAATTGCGGCGCAATAGCTGGAACAGGCAGAACAGCAGCATGCCGATGAAGCCGAGCAGGCTCCACTCGGGAATGCTCATGCCGAACAGCGTCCACTTCACTTCGGCGCAGTCTGCGCTGCCCTGGAACACCAGACGCACGATGTCCTGCATGGGCAGGGCTTCCATCATGAACTCGAGGCTCGGCAGACAGGCTTCGAGCTGATCGGCAGGCACGCTCTGCAGCCAGATCTGCCGACCTGCGGTGGCGGCACCGGCGCCAGCGAACAGCAAGGCCACCACGGCGTAGATGCGTCGACCGAGACGCCCTGGGCCATGGATCGCCGCGATCAGACAGACCACGCCGAACAGGATCACGCAGATGCGCTGCAGTACGCACATCGGGCAGGGTTCCAGGCCGACGACATGCTCCAGGTACAGCGCAGCCGCCATCAGCAGTACGCAGCCGATGAATGCCAGGAAAAACAGGGGACGCGGACTGGCCAATTGCATGGTGGCTCCGTAAGGGAAATCGAGGGCGTACGGTAGAGGAAAGCGAGGGCGCCTTTCAAGGCGCCCCACGGCTCATAACAGGCTGTTCATCATGCCGGAACGCCCCTCCGTCCGCACGGATGGCCAAGCGCGGCAATCGGCCGCATCCATTCAGACCGCGACACCCTGCGGTTGCGGCAGCGACGGCAGGCCCTGGTGCAACAGGCCGAGACTTTCCAGCAGCAGTTGGTTGCTGCGTTCCAGTTCACCCAACTGCGCCAGCAGGCGCGCCAGTTCGGCGCAGGTTTCCGGGTGACGCTCGAGCTTGAGGCTGGTCTCGAAGTAGTCGCGCGCCTTGCCCCACAGCTGGTTTTGCAGGCACAGGCGGCCCAGGGTCAGCAGCAGGGCCGGGTCCTGTGGATGCTGCTTGAGCCAGAGCTCGGCTGTCTGCAGCTGACGCGCCGGATCGGCGCCACGCAGCACGCCATAGAAACGCGCCAGGCGGCTGTCATAGCCTCGTTTGAGCGCGCCGCGCAGCACTTCCTCAGCTTCTTCCTGTGCGCCCAGGCGGCGCAGCTGCTCAACATAGGTGGCGATCAGCTCAGGCTCGTTGCGCAGGCTGGCCGACAGTTGGCTCCAGGCCTTGCTCAGGGGCTGCAGGGCAGTTTCTCCCTGCGCCAAGCCAAGCTCGCCGACTTCGGCCAGGCGCCCACGCCAGGTTTCGCGCTCCAGCTCGTCGAGCTCTGCGGCGGGTAGCGCCTTTTCCTTACGCAACTCCGGCAGCAGGCCGAGCAGCGCCGACCAGTCCTGGCGCTGCAGATACAAACGCTGCAACTGGCGCAGCACCAGATGATGGCCCGGATGGCGCTCACGCATGGCCTGCAGGGTTTCCAGCGCCGCGTCGCTGTCGCCGCGCTTGCGCTGCAGCTCGGCGTGGGTCAGGGCAATCGCCAGCTCGGCCTGCGGCTGCCTGTTCAGCGCCCGCTCGAGCAGTGCGTCGCTCTGTTCGTGCTCACCAAGCTTGCCGGCTGCCCGAGCAGCGCCAAGGTAGTACATCAGCGGCTGGCTATCGGCCTCGGCGGCGCGGGTCAGCTGGCGTTGGGCGCGTGCCCAGCGGCCTTCGGCGAGATCCAGCATGCCCTGCTCGGAGGCCTGGCGCACACGGCGAGTGCGGTGCAGTCGCGACCAGGGGTTGGCCATCCGCGTCGAGCTGAGCAACAGACGCAACGTCCACTTGATCAGGTAGTAGAGCACCACCACGACCACCAGCAGGCCCAGGAATGCCCACAGGCCGGACTGGTAGCGGAAGCCCTTGTAGGCGAACAGCACGTAGCCGCGGTCAGCCTCGATGGCCAGGCTGAGCAGGTAGAGCCCGACAGCGATGGCCAGCAATAACAGAAGCCAGATCAGGCGTTTCATTGCGCCTCCCCGGCCGCGGCGGCCCCCTGCCGACGTTGCGCCTGCTTGCGTTGCAGGTAGGCCTGCAATGCATCGAGCGACTCGCTCAGATCCGGCACCTTGACCTCGATACTGGCATCGGCCAGCTCGCTGAAGCGCTGGCGCAGGGCGCGACTGTCCGGATTATCCAGATTGAAGTGCGCGTCGAGAATGTCCTCGGCCTGCTTCAGCGACTGCTTGTACACACCGGTCTGACCATGCAGCGCGGCCCACTGCGCCTGCTCCAGGGCCAGCGACAGGCTCAGGCGAACCTGCGACAGGCTTTGCCCGGAGAGCAGCGGACGCACGTTGCGATCGGCATCGAATTCGATACGGAAGTAGTCGGAAAGCTTCTTCGCCCACTCGCTCCACCAGGCGCTGCCATCGCCCTCGGCCGCCAGCTCGGAGAGCACGTCGCCCTGCCCTTCGAGGGTCGGCGCCAGCGGGTTGAGCGTGGCGGCCTGCTCACGCAGGGCGCCCAGTTGCAGGAATAGGCCGACGCGATCCGGTCGCTCCGTAGTGCGCAGCGCTTCCAGGCTGCGGCTGAGCTGCTCGCGGGCAGCGAAGGCGGCGGGATCGTCCTGATCGCGGAGGATATCGTCAGCCGCCAGCACCAGCGCCTCGGCACTGGCCACATCCTGCAACGCCGACAAGCGCAAGGTCGCCAGACGCAGCAGGTGCTCGGCCTCATCCAGGCGCCAATCCTGGCGGCTGCCATCAAGCACGCTTTCCAGGCGCTGGCTCAAACGCTGCTGGTCGCTCTGCAGGTTGGCCAGCAAGCGGCGGCGCTCCTCCAGTTCGGTTGCACTGGGCAGGTCAGCCAAACGCGAATCCAGGCGCTGGCCCAGATCCTTCAAATTCTTCGTAGTGTCGTCGCGGGTACTCTGCAGAGCATCGGCCTGCTGCTGGTCCCTGCCCTGCATTTCGTGCAGTTGCCAGAGGCTCCAGCCACCAGCACCAGCGCCTGCCAGGCCGATCAACAAGGCCAAGGCGGCAACGCCGCTGCCCCCGCCACTGCGGGATGCCTGAGCAGGTTGAGCTGTTGGCGTGCTTTTCACGGCTTCGCTGGCCGGTTTTTCTTCTGGCGTCTTCGGGGTGGATGCTTCGCTCACGTATCCGTCCTTTTAGAGGGCGGCAGCCGGAAACTGCTCCAGCGCTGCCTGCAAGGCCGCGGCACTGGCGCCGCGACAGTCCACAACGATTTCCGCACCCGCATGGCGCGCCTGCTCGGCAACGCGCGGGCTGGGTACGAACAAGGGTAGCCGAGCCAACGCCGGCCAGTCATCGCCGGCCAGCTGCAGCAGATGTTCGAAACCCTGTCCACTGCTGACAACCAGGCCGTTCAGGCGTTCCGCTCGCACGCACAGGCCGAGCTCGCCCGGCGCGTACTGCGGCAGCACACGGCGATACAGTGGCAGATAGTCGACCGCCACGCCTTGGCCGCGCAAGCGCTCGGCGAGAAATTCTCGGCCACCTTCGCCACGCAGGATCAGTACGCGCGGCGCAGCTGTCGTGGCGATAGCCTGGTGCAGCGCCGGCAGTGCGAGCAGCGCTTCGCTGTCATCGCCAGAGTCGGGAAAATACACACGCAAGCCCTGCTCGGCGAGCACCGCAGCAGTGGCGGCGCCGACACTGAACCAGGGCAGGTCGACTGCTGCCGCATGTCGCGCCAATAGCTGCAGACCAATCCTGGCGGCCGGTTTGCTGACCACGATCACCGCGCAATAGCGCTGCAGCTCGGCAAAGGTGCTGCGCTGCTCAGCGGTTTCGGCCAACGCCTCGATGGCCAGCAGCGGCATGCAGTGACTGGCGACTCCCTGGGCGGCCAGGGTCTGCGCCAGCGCCGCACAGTCCTCGGCAGGACGCGTCAGCAACAGGCGCCAGGCGCTCAAGGGTGACCGGCCTCACCGTAAACGGCCTTGAGAATGGCCTCGGCACCCTGCGCCAGGAGCGCCTCAGCCACGCGTACGCCCAGCGCTTCGGCATCGCTGCTGGCGGCGCGCTCTTCGGCGCGCAGCAACAGACCTCCGTCGGGTTGGCCAACCAGGCCGCGCAGCCACAGCTGGTCGTTCTCGAGCAGGGCATAGCAGGCGATAGGCACCTGGCAGCCGCCATTGAGGTGTTTGTTCAGCGCCCGCTCGGCGGTGACGCGCAATGCAGTCTCACGGTGATGCAGAGGCGCCAGCAGGGCATGCACGTCGCTGTCGGCGCTGCGGCACTCAATGCCCACGGCGCCCTGGCCGCCGGCCGGCAGGCTGTCTTCGGCGCTGATCGAGCTGCGGATGCGATCTTCGAAACCCAGGCGGATCAGACCGGCAGCGGCGAGGATGATGGCGTCGTATTCGCCGGCATCGAGCTTGGCCAGACGGGTGTTGACGTTGCCGCGCAGGAACTGGATTTTCAGATCGGGCCGGCGCGCCAGCAACTGGGCCTGGCGACGCAGGCTGGAGGTGCCGACCACGCTGCCGGCCGGCAGTGCATCGAGGCTGTCGTAGGTGTTGGAGACGAAGGCGTCACGCGGGTCTTCACGCTCGCAGATGCAGTACAGGCCCAGCCCCTCGGGGAAATCCATCGGCACGTCTTTCATCGAGTGCACGGCGATGTCGGCCTCGTTTTCCAGCAACGCGGTTTCCAGTTCCTTGACGAACAGCCCCTTGCCACCAATTTTCGCCAGCGGCGCGTCGAGCAACTTGTCGCCGCGGCTGACCATGGGCACCAGGCTGACCTTCAGGCCAGGGTGGGCCTGTTCCAGTCGGGCTTTGACATACTCGGCCTGCCACAGGGCCAGGGCGCTCTTACGGGTGGCGATGCGGATTTCGCGGGACATGGGGCAATTCCAGAAAACGGATTGCCGCGAATCATAACAGGCTCGCCCATTACGGGCGCTGCCAGGCGGCCATAGGCCGCAGGTTTGTCGGTCACTGCGAAGGCGATGACGCCCTGGCGCGCAGCTCAGAGTGTCAGAGTGCCTGCATCAACTTGCGTACGCCGGCCACATGGCGGCGGCTGACCACCAGCGAATCGCCTTCCAGCCCCTTGAGGAACAGCTGGAAATGCCCGAGCGGGGTGCGCTGCAGGCGTTCGATACGCTCGCGCGCCACCAGCGCATTGCGATGGATGCGCACGAAACGGTCACCGAACTCGTCTTCCAGCGCCTTGAGCGGTTCGTCCAGCAGCACTTCGCCGCCCTCGTGGCGCAGGGTCACGTACTTGTGATCGGCGATGAAATAGACCACGTGATCCAGCGGAATCAGCTCGATGCCCTTGCGGGTGCGGGCGCTGATATGGGTGCGCGGCCCACCGCCGGTCTCGGCGGCTGGGCGGGTCAAGGCGGCCAGTTGCACGCGGTTGGGCCGCTCGGCCTTTTTCAAGGCCTCGTTGAGGCTCTCGGGCCGCACCGGTTTGACCAGATAGCCAACGGCGCTGACCTGGAAGGCCTCCAGGGCGAACTCGTCGTGCGCCGTGCAGAAGATCACCGCAGGCGGCGCTTCGCGCTCGCAGAGTTTCGCGGCGACCTGCAGGCCGTCGAGCCCGGGCATGCGGATATCCAGCAGGACCACATCCGGCTTGAGGCTATCAATCAGGGTCAGGGCTTCCTCGCCATTGCTGGCGGCGGGCTCCAGGACCCGGTAGCCCTCGAGCTCACCGACCATGCGGCTCAGGCGCTCACGGGCAAGGGGTTCGTCATCGACGATCAGGACATTCATATTGCTCTGGCTTCCTGCGTGAGTCTCGCACAAGGATAGCGTAGACAGCTGTAGTGACGGCCGTCACGGCGCTCCACGCTGAGACTCGCGCGGGGGCCAAAAAGTGCCGCCAGACGCGCATCGATATTACTCAGCGCTTGCTGCGTTCCCCGCGACGGGTGCTGCTCGCCCCGCTCTTCATACGGATTGCTGACACACAAGCTGAACACACCATCCTGGTAATGCGCTTCAACCCGCACCAGGCCACCTTCGATACGTGGCGCGATGCCATAGATCAGCGCATTCTCCAAAAGAGGCTGCAGGGTCAGCTGGGGAATCGGCAGATCCTCCGGCACACCCTCGACCTCCCACTGCAACTGTAGTCGCTCACCGAGCCGATAGTGCTCGATAGATAGATAACGTTTCGCCAGTTCCAGTTCCTCCTTCCACGCAACCAGCGTGCCGGGCTTGGCCAGGCTGGCGCGAAACAGATCGGACAAATCCAGCACCGCCTGCTCGGCCTTGTACGGGTCGAGCGTGACCAGGCTGGCGATGCTGTTGAGGCTGTTGAACAGGAAATGCGGACGAATCCGCGCCTGCAACGATTCGATGCGCGCGCGCAGTTCGGCCTGCTCCTGCCGCCGCCATTGGCTCTGCAGATAAAAATAGCGTAGCAGCAGTGCGGACATGATCAGGCTGATCAGCGCATGGCGCAGGTAAAGATTCACCTCGCCGGCGCGCGGCAGCGGCCCGCCGAGTTCGTAATAGTCGGCCACCGCCGTGCAACCCAGGGTCAGCAGCACCACCAGAGCGCAGCACAGGCCGCCCGCCAGCGCCGGACGCAGACGCGCCAGCAGCGGCCGCAGGCGACATAGCACGGCCGCCGAGAGCAGCACGATCCATTGCACGAACAGCGAGGTCAGGGCCAGGCGCACCCAGTCGAAGCCCGGCGTCATCGGTTCGGCGAGCACCAGCACCAGTACCAGCAGCTCGGCCAGCAGCACCATGCTCAGCAGGGCTTCCGGCTGGCACAGTTCCGGGACGAAAAAGTCGTCGATGGCGGTGTTGGATTTATTCTTGGCAAGCGATTGTGTGTGCATCGACGCAGTTTCCGTGTCGCCTTGCGGGCCGGCAAGCGAGACGGCTCCAGCCGGACGAAATAAAGCACCGAAATGCCGCCTTCAGCGCAAAATTGTGAAGCAACCGACAACGCCAGCGACCGCCCGACGGCGAACGCGGCCCGGCGAAACGTCCGCCGACCCTGCTATTATCGACCCACTTTGTCCGCCATGCTGGCCAGCAATTAGGTCAGCCCGATCCAGAGCCCGAACCATGAGCAGCGAAAAAACCAACCAATCCTGGGGCGGCCGCTTCAGCGAGCCCGTCGACGCCTTCGTCGCCCGCTTCACCGCCTCGGTCGAATTCGACAAGCGCCTGTACCGCCACGACATCATGGGCTCCATCGCCCACGCCACCATGCTGGCCAAGGTCGGCGTGCTCAGCGACGCCGAGCGCGATGCGATCATCGATGGCCTGAAGCAGATTCAGGGCGAGATCGAAGCTGGCACCTTCGACTGGCGCGTCGACCTGGAAGACGTGCACATGAACATCGAAGCGCGCCTGACCGACCGCATCGGCGTGACCGGCAAGAAGCTGCACACCGGCCGCTCGCGCAACGATCAGGTAGCCACCGACATCCGCCTGTGGCTGCGTGACGAGATCGACCTGATCCTGGCGGAAATCACCCGCCTGCAGCAGGGCTTGCTGGAACAGGCCGAGCGCGAAGCCGAGACCATCATGCCCGGCTTCACCCACCTGCAGACAGCCCAGCCGGTGACCTTCGGCCACCATCTGCTGGCCTGGTTCGAGATGCTGTCGCGCGACTACGAGCGCCTGGTCGACTGCCGCAAGCGCACCAACCGCATGCCGCTGGGCAGCGCTGCGCTGGCCGGCACCACCTACCCGATTCAGCGTGAAATCACTGCCGAACTGCTGGGCTTCGACGCCGTGGGCGGCAACTCCCTGGACGGCGTATCGGATCGCGACTTCGCCATCGAATTCTGCGCCGCCGCCTCGCTGGCGATGATGCACCTGTCGCGCTTCTCCGAAGAACTGGTGCTGTGGACCAGCGCCCAGTTCCAGTTCATCGACCTCCCGGATCGTTTCTGCACCGGCAGCTCGATCATGCCGCAGAAGAAGAACCCCGACGTACCCGAGCTGGTGCGCGGCAAGACCGGCCGCGTGTTCGGCGCCCTGACCGGCCTGCTGACCCTGATGAAAGGCCAGCCGCTGGCCTACAACAAGGACAACCAGGAAGACAAGGAACCGCTGTTCGACGCAGCCGACACCCTGCGCGATTCGCTGCGCGCCTTCGCCGACATGATCCCGGCGATCAAACCCAAGCACGCCATCATGCGTGAAGCGGCGCTGCGCGGTTTCTCCACCGCCACCGACCTGGCCGACTACCTGGTGCGCAAAGGCCTGCCGTTCCGCGACTGCCACGAAATCGTTGGCCACGCGGTGAAGTACGGCGTCGACAGCGGCAAGGACCTGGCCGAGATGAGCCTGGACGAGCTGCGCCAGTTCAGCGACCAGATCGAGCAGGACGTGTTCGCCGTGCTGACCCTGGAAGGCTCGGTTAACGCCCGCAACCACATCGGCGGCACCGCACCGGCTCAGGTGCGTGCGGCGGTGGCACGCGGCCGGGAACTGCTGGCCAGCCGCTAAGCACGGCTCGGCGAGAAACGGGAAAAGGAGTTCCCATGCCTGAATTATTGTTGCGCGGCTTGGCGCTACTCGCCGAGATCATGCTTGAAATCATAATCGGCTACGTCTTCTACACCAGCGGCTGGCTGGCACTACGACTTTTGACGCTGGGCCGCTACCCGAATCTGCCGCTGCGCGTGACCGACCCTTCGGGTTCGCGCAGCGCCTGGGTCGCAACGTTCGGCTTCCTCTGCCTGGTTGGCCTGCCCCTGACGTGGCTGACCGTCACTTACAGCTGAACGCTGCCACGAGACATTTCCATGCCTATAGACATCCGCCCCGCCACCCCTGACGACGCCGAGCTGATCCTGCGCTTCATCACTGACCTGGCCATCTACGAAAAGGCCGAGCACGAAGTGAAGACCGATGCCGCAGGGATCCGCGACAGCCTGTTTGCCGATGGCAGCACTGCTCATGGGCTGATCTGTGAACTGAACGGCGAGCCGATCGGTTACGCCGTGTACTTCTTCAACTACTCCACCTGGCTGGGCAAGCACGGTCTGTATCTGGAAGATCTTTACGTCAGCCCCGAAGCACGGGGCCTAGGCGCCGGCAAAACGTTGCTACGCCACCTGGCGCAATTGGCCGTGGTGCGCGGCTGCGGCCGCTTCGAATGGTCGGTGCTGGATTGGAATACGCCCGCCATCGACTTTTACGAGTCCTTCGGCGCCCGCCCGCAAAGCGAATGGACCACCTATCGCCTCACCGGCCAGGCCTTGCTGGACTTCGCCGCAGGCTGAGAAAGCCAGCGTCTGGCTAGGGCAACACCTCTGGCCTAAGGTGATACATGTGCAGCCAGGGCGAACCGATCTTCATCGCAGAATACCGCACCCTCAATACGAATCTTTGCAGTCGAGCTGCTAACTCAGGTTTTCGCCTGCAATTTTGAAGTCAGCCTGAAAGGCGTCGGCGCACCCTGCGAATGAGCCTGCTTCAGAAGCAGCAAGGCGCGCTGCTGCATTAACTGGCGGTGGCCGCCTTGAATAGTCAGTGCTGGATTGGAACACCGCGGCTATCGACTTCTACGAACACTTCAGCCCGCCTGCAGAGCGAGCACGCCGGCTACCGCCTGGCCGGCGAGGGCCTGATCGGCACGCGTATCTGTTGCGAGCTGATGACCGCGCTGTTCAATAGCCACGAAAATCTGCAGGCAATTGCCAACCGTTGCTGGGCAAACACGCCCGCGTAGTACACGCGGGCTCTGTGATTAGCCCAGCGCTGCAGCGCCGGCCAGCGCCACCTGCCCGTCCTGGGTCGGGTGCATGCCTGACACGCCTATAGCGCCGATGACCTCGCCATCCCGAACCAGCGGCACACCACCCTCAAGCAGAATGGCATTGTGCATCGACAGCAAGCGTAGTGCCGCGCCGCCAGTTGCCAGAGTTTCCTCGAAGCCCTTAGTCGAGCGCTTGAACAGCGCCGCAGTGGACGCCTTCTTGATCGCTATATCGACGCTGCCCAGGGCCGCTTCATCGAGTTTGTGCAACAGCACCAGGTTTCCACCGCTGTCAGCCACTGCAATCACCATCGGCCAGCCGTTGGCCAACGCTTCACGCTCAGCCGCTGCAGCAATATGTCGCGCCTGCTGCAAATCGACAGGAGCGCCATAGCTCAGTACACCGGGAGCGAATCGGTCTGATGCACTCATGGCATTGCCTGCCCACCGTTGACATCGAGCACCTGCCCGGTGATGTAGCCGCTGCAGGCGTGTGAAGCGAGGAACAGATAAGACGGCGCCATTTCCTCCGGGGTGCCAAAGCGGCCCATCGGGATGGTGGTGCTGACCGCTGCGCGCGCAGCCTCATCCTTATCGGCGTGGAAGGCAGTGTCCACGGTGCCAGGCGAAACGATGTTGAACCGGATATTGACCGGGGTAAATTCACGTACCCAGTTGCGCTGAATGTTGTGCAACCAGGCTTTGGCCGCAGCATAGAGGCTAGCGCCGGGGCCACCGCCGCCATGCGCGGCGATCGAGCCGGTGGTGATCACTGCGGCGCTCTGTCCGCTGGCTTTGGCCGAGGCGCGCAGATGGGGAATGGCCTCACGGGTGAACATCAGCGCCGAACGCAGGTTGACGTCGGTCATGGCATCGAAGAAGGCGTCATCGATGCTCTCCAGGCCACGGCGCTCCAGCAGTGCCCCAGCGTTGTTGATCAATACATCGATACCGCCGAAACGCTCGACGAATGCCGCAACCGTGGCAACGCAGGCTTCAGTCTTACCGAGATCGCCAGCGAAGAACGCCGCCTGGCCGCCATCGGCTGACAACTCACTGAGCAGCGAATCGAGGTTGGCCGGCGAGTTGCGTGCGGTGATGCCGACGTTGGCGCCAAGCTTGGCGAAGGCGCGCGCAGTAGCTAAGCCGATACCCTGTGTGGAGCCGGTGATCAGAACGCGCTTGCCGCGCAGGTCGTTGAAGGTCATTGGGTGCATTCCTCTTTACGGTGAGCAGGGGATTCCGGGGCAATGCCTGCGCGGTGTTTGAGTAAGCGCAACAGCAGCGGCAGCAGCCACAGAGACAGGGTAATGATGGCGAGCGCCAGCGACACCGGGCGTTCGAAGAACACCATCAGGTCGCCTTGGGCGCGCATCATCGAGGTGATGAAGGTTTCCTCGAGCATCGGCCCGAGGACGATGCCGAGGATCATTGGCGCCAGTGGAAAACCGTTTTCTTCCATGACGAAGCCGATGATGCCGAAGGCGAGAATGATGACGATGGCGAACAGGGTGTTTTCCACGGCGAAGGCACCGACGATAGAGAACGCCAGGATCACCGGCATGAGGATGCTCTGCGGCACCTGCAGCACGCGCTTGAACAGCTTGATGGCGAGAAAACCGAAAGGAATCAGCATGAGGTTGGCGAGCAGGAACGCCAGGAACACCGCGCTGATCATGTCGGCGTTCTCGGTAAAGATAGTTGGGCCCGGACTCAGGCCCTTCATGAACAGCACGCCGATGACGATGGCGGTCAGCGAATCTCCGGGAATCCCGAACACCGTGGCCGGGATGAAACTGCCACCAACTGCCGCGTTGTTAGCTGCGGTAGCCGGAACAATCTTGGCCATGTTGATCTCATCCGAGGTGGTGCGCCGGGCCGCTGCGCGCTTGGACATTGCATAGGAAATGTACGCCGCCACGTCGGCGCCGGCCCCAGGCAGAATGCCCACCAGCACACCGACGAACGACCCCCGGGCGACACCCAGCTTGTACTTGAAGATGTCGCGCAGCGCCTGCAGCAGCATCGGCTTTTGAGGCACCAGGGCGGCCTGCCGGGAGTTGCCCGCGCGGCTGTTACGGGTGCAGAAGCGCAGGATCTCCGCCACGGCGAACATACCGATGATCACCGGGATGAAACCCAAACCGCCGAGCAGGTCAGCATTGCCGAAGGTAAACCGCGCCTCACCGGAAACAGGGTCCAGTCCCACGCTTGCCACCAGCAATCCGAGCAGCAGCGACACTGCACCTTTGACTGGCGAGCTGTCAGACACCGCAATGGCGGCGGTCAGGCCCATGCAGGCCAGCCAGAAATATTCGAACGAACTGAAGTTGAGGGCGAACTCGGCCAGGGATGGCGCGAACAGGACTAGCGCCAGTACGCCGACGCTGCCGCCGATGGCCGAGCTGACCGCACTCATGCTTAGCGCATACTCACCCAGGCCTCGCTGCGACAGGCCATGGCAGGGCTCGGTGTAGGCCGCGGATGCCGGCGTACCGGGCATGCGCATGTACACGGCGGGAAGGTCGCCGGAGAAGATCGCCATGGCGGCCATGGTGACGATGGCGGCAATCGCTGGCACTGGGTCCATGAAGAAGGTCACCGGCACCATCAGCGCTACCGCCATGCTGGCAGTGAGCCCAGGAATGGCGCCGACAAAAAGGCCGTACAAGGCGGCAATCATCATCACCACCAGGACCTCGAAGGTCATGACCATACCGAAAGCATTGATTATCGCGTCCACGCTCAGCGCCCCTGGTAGTTGGCGAGAACGCCCATGGGCAATTGCACGCTCATCAGCTGCTGGAAAAACAGGTAGAGAAACACCGTAACCAGCACCGCGGTCACCCAGGACAGCAACGGACGACCGCTGAAGCGCTGACAGAGCAACCCCACCAACGACACGCTACACAGCGGAAAACCGACGCTTTCGATAGCCGCGATGAACGCCACCACCAGCAGCGGCACCAGCACGACATTGATCACTCGCTCGCGATCACACATCCAGGGGCCGGCCTGTACCAGCCAGAAACCGCCTTGCTGAACCAGCGTCAGGCGGATGCCCTTGATCAGCAGGATCACCCCACAGACCGCCAACAGGCTGCCGATGATCGAAGGAAAGAAGCCGGCGCCGTACTGGAAGAACGGCGAAGTTTTCATCTGCTGACCGTGTACCAACACAACCAACCCGAGCAGGGTGAAGCTCACCCCAAGAGTGATATCGCTGAATTTCATACTGTGCGCTCCTGTCGATCGGCAATGGCCCCTAACAGGCATAGGCGGCCACTGTGTCGGTTAAGGATTGAGCTTGCCGATCAGAGACTGAACGTCGCGGGTGTGCTGTTCCAGGTACTCTCCGAAGGCCTCAGCGTTGCGCCACTGCGGACGGAAGCCACGATCTTCCATTTCCTTACGCCATTCGGGGTCGTTGTAGATTTTTTCCAGGGTCGTCTCGAGCCTGATCTTGATGTCGTCTGGTAGGCCGGCAGGCGCCACCAGTGCACGGAACGAACCCAGTTCCAGATCCAGGCCAGTTTCCTCTTTCAGGGTCGGCACATTCGGGTAGGCGGCCTGACGCTCGGAGCCGAATACAGCGAGACTGCGTACTTTTTCCGAGCGCAGCAGCGCGTCGGCCTCGGGTAACGAGCACGGTACAAAGTCGACACCGCCAGCAGCCAGATCCTGCATCGCCGCAGCGGCGCCCTGGCCGGGAATCATGCGCACTTTTTGCATGTCGACCTGCCAGGCATCCAGCAGCCCGGCCACGGCCATCGGCCAGGAACCTCCGCAACCGCCGGCGCAGGCGATGGTGTATTTGGCGGGGTCCGCCTTCAGCGCATCGAGCGCTTGGCGCAGGTTGGTGAAGGGCGAATCGGTTTTGACCTGGAAGCCGGCCAGGTCGAAGTTGTACTGGCCGATGGGCGTGAAGTCGCTAGCCTTGAAGTCGGCCTGGCCCATCTCCTTGTAGTGGGCATAGTTGAACAGGATCCCCAAGGTGTAGCCGTCGGCCTTGGAGCTGATGATCTTCTGAATGCCAACCACACCACCACCCTGGCCCAGGTTGATGACATTGAACTGCTGGCCCAGCTCCTGTTTGAGGTACTTGGACAGGATCCGCGCGGTTCCATCGGAACCGCCTCCAGCACCAGCCGGCACAATAATGCTCACCGGACGACTTGGCCATTCGGCGGCCATCGCTGGTATGGCCAAGCCCAGTGCAAGGGTGAGTGCGGCCAGTTTGCAACCGGCGCGGCTCAGCAATTTGCCGAGGGTGAAAGACTGTGACATGCGGGGTGCATGATTAATGAGCATAACGAGCTCTCCTTTTATTATTGTCGAGTACAGCTGTCATGGTGATTGGGTGCAGCGAATATCAGTTTTGCGTTGCCCTCCAGGCCGACACGAAGGCTGCCGCGTTCTCGCCGACCTCGGCCACGCTCATTCCCGGCTTGTACAACGCCGAACCAAGACCGAAACCGCTGGCACCCGCTTGGACGTACGCGGCCATACCCGCTGGCGTAATACCGCCGACCGGCAGCAGGGCGATGTCACGAGAGAACACCGCGCGCCAGGCTTTGATGATCGACGGGTTGAATTGCTCGGCGGGAAACAGCTTGAGCACCTGGGCACCGGCCTCCAGCGCGGCGAAGCCTTCACTCGGTGTGGCCACCCCAGGCGAGCTGAACAGCCCGGCGCGGCGTGTGGCGCGAATCACTTCAGGGTTGCAGTTGGGCGACACGATCAAGCGCCCACCAGCCTGCGCCACCTCTTCCACCTGCCCTGTGCTGAGCACGGTGCCTGCTCCGATCAGTGCGCGATCACCCAGTTCAGCCGCCAGCAAGCCGATGCTCTGCAATGGCTGCGGCGAATTCAGTGGAATCTCGATCAAGCGAAAGCCTGCCTCATAGAGCGCCAAGCCTATGGGGACGATCTCCTTAAGGGTGACACCGCGCAGAATGGCGATCAGCGGCAATTGCTGCAGGTAGGAATCATCCATGCTGGGCACTCCTCGAAGCGTCGACAGGCGGTGCGATGACAAGAGAGGCGGCACAGGCCAGGTTCCAGAGCCCCACGACCCCGGCGTTTTCCAGGATGCGTACGGAGTCCACGCCAAAGCGAGCCAGGGCCAATCGATAGCGCTCACACAGGTGGGCATCGCCAATCAGCACCAGCGGCGGACAGGCGCCACCCTCAAGACTGGCGAGCACGCTTCGCAGCTCCTCGCCAATCAGCAGTCCAGAGAGATAATCCAAACTCTCTCCCGCGCTCAGGCGGTCGGTGAGCAAAAGACTGCGGGTGCTGAACAGACGACCGGAAATACCTTCGGCGCCGCTCTGCCGAGCGGCATCGAGCCCGCCAATGAAAGCCGCGTCGCTGCGCTCGCTTCCCTGCTCACGGGCCGGGCGACCAAGAATCGAATGGTCACGCAAGACCGCGAACAACTCGCCTGTCATATAGGTCGCGAAGTGGCTGATCGCGCCGTCGCGCACCGTGACCCATTTGCTGTGGGTACCCGGCAAAACCAGCAAGGCGTCGTCACCTAGTTCAGGGGCCAGTTGCAAAGCACCGAAGACCTGGGTTTCTTCACCTCGAATCACGTCGGGTAGCGCGCCTGCATCGAGCACCCCGGGCACCAGATGCAGCGTGCCGCAGGCAGTATGCAAAGCCAGCAACCCATCCACCAGGTCGCTCGCCGTAGCCGGGCATACGGCGTAGGGCACCTCGCGCCAGCCCTGGCGGCTGCCAATCATGCCGCACGCCAGCGCAGGCAGCTCAGGCCATTGGCGATGCCAGTCACCTATCAACTCTTCATAAGCGCGGGCAAAATCGCCATCTGGTGTGTGCTGTACGCCCCACGGCCGACTCTGCGAAGCCAGCACCCGGCCGTCTTCGCCGAGCAGATAAGCGCGTAGCGATGAGGTACCCCAGTCGAGGGCGATCAGCGTCGGCGAGTGGCGTTCAGTCATGAGGCACTCCAACCCAATTCTCGGGAAATGGCGACGGCACAAGCCGTTACGTCCGGGCGCAATTCGTGCAGACGTGCTTCCGGCATATAAGGGATGGCACCGGCAACACTCAGCGCAGCGACAATTTGCCCGCTGGCATCGCGAACTGGCGCGGCGACACAGCGCACGCCCAGCTCGTTTTCTTCTAAGTCGAGGCTGAAACCGCCCTTGGCATAGCCGTTCATCAGCTCGCGAAACTCATCCCAAGGCGTAAAAACCTCACGCAAGCCAGACTGCCCGGCTCGACGTCGCAGGCCCTGTTCGTATAGCTCCAACCACTGCGTTTCCGTCAGGTCGAGCATCAGCGACTTACCAATTCCCGTCAGCGCCAGGGGCATGCGCAGGCCGATTCGCGAGCGCATTTCTAGACCGCGACTGCTCGGTAGCTTCTCGATGTAGAGCACATCGCCGTCCTCACGCACGCCCAGGTGCACGGTGTCCTGGGTTAACCGTGCCAAGGCCTCCAGATGAGGGCGCGCCACATTCGCCAGCGGCATCTGCGCGCGGGCCTTGTAGCCGAGTTCGATGAGTTTTGGGCCAAGCTGATAGCCACCAGCGCTACCGCCAATGGCGCGCAAATGACCTGCCTGCACCAGAGCGGTGATCAGGCGATGAGTGGTGCTGCGCGTACAGCCAATGATTGCACCGATGTCGGCGAGGCTGCTGGCCCCCTGGGCAACGGCGTCGATCACAGCCAGCCCTCTGAAAAGCGCCTGGGCACCAGTGGGTGCTTGGTTGTTGTTTTTATGGGACATAGGTCTCTCCTGACGATGGACTCTAATCGGCTTTTTTATAATTCTCAACATGCGAAACCAACTCCCACATTATAGGAGTCAATAATTCACAAGGTATTCCGCATGGCCAGTACGCAACCACGCTGTCAAACTGAACACTCTTTCCAAAGACATGGATTTGCACCTTGAGCACTGTCGACGAGCAAGAAGACGAAGACTTCGCCGAAGCCACCCTGATCCAGGCGATCGAGAACCAGCTGGAAAGTGGCGAACCGGCTGCCGCCAAGGCGGTGTACAACACGCTGACGCTGGTCGGTTACCAGCGCGAGGAGATTCTCGAGCTGATGGCGCTGGTGCTGGCTCATGAAGTCGACGCCATGCTGTGCGAGGATCGCCCCTTCGATGGCGCCTGGTATGAACAGGCCCTGCGCGCTCTACCGGAGCTGCCGGAAGAAAGCTGAACCAGGCAACTCGCCGATAGGCAGAGCGCGCCACAGGGTTCTACACTGCAAGAGCGCCATAACGACAAGACGGAGTCACCATGAAGTCATTCGACGCTGACCTGATCGACGAGCTGGAAATCCTCGCCCTGTACAACCTGGACAACCATCAGGAAGGGCTCAAGGTGCACAACAACGCCTCATTCAAGGCACAGGGCGCCATTACTCGCCTCTACGAAAAAGGCCTGGTGAGCCAGGCCGATGGCGGCTACCTGACCAGCCTGGGCATCGACGCTGCCGAACATGCACAGGCGCTGCTGACCATTCTTTCGGCCCGCAAGACCACCTCCGCTTAATTTCGGTTGCCCGCCGGCCGCCCTCAAGGGGAAGGCGCGGCGGGCGATATAGCGTCAAGGCACTGCACTGGCGAGCACGCCGCTGATAGGCTTGCCGCACCCGCAGTAGAGTTCGAGCATGACGCGCACGCAGGAAATACGCCCCGATATCGATGACGGCATCGACCGCAAGGTGCTGGCACAGTTGCGTGCGCGCTTTCTGCAGATCAACCAAGGCCGTCTGCAACGGGCCATGGAAGCGCTGTCCACGCGTCAGCAGCTGGTTCTCAAGCTGTTGCCGCTGCTGTTGCACGTCAACCATCCGCTGCTGCCCGGCTATGTTTCGGCCAGCACACCGGCCGGCCTCAGCGGTTTCGAGCCGGACGACGAGAGCCTGGCCGAAGTGCAGCGCCTGACCCGCTCCTTCGTCTACAAGCCGCGTCGCGGCCAGGGTGCTGCGCCGTTGCATGGACTGTTCCTGATGGGCAGCCTGGGCACCGTGGCCCAAGCCGAGCAGAGTGACATGGACCTGTGGCTGTGCCACTCGCCCAACCTCACCGCGCAGGAGCTGCAGGACCTGCGCAAAAAATGCGACCAGCTGGAAAGCTGGGCCGCCACCCAGGGCGCCGAAGTGCATGTCTTTCTGGTCGACCCGCAACGCTTCACCCAGGGCGCACGTGAGGCGCAGCTGACCTCGGACGACTGCGGCACCACCCAACACTACTTGCTGCTCGACGAGTTCTACCGCACCGCGATCTGGCTCGGCGGACGCACGCCGATCTGGTGGCTGGTGCCGGTTTACGAGGAGGCGCGCTATCACGACTACTGCCGCACTCTGCTGAGCAAGCGTTTCGTGCGCGCCGAAGACGTACTCGACCTTGGCCATCTGGCGCACATCCCGCCGGAAGAATTCATCGGCGCGGGCATGTGGCAGCTGTACAAGGGCATCGAGTCGCCCTACAAGTCCGCGCTCAAGCTGCTGCTCACCGAGGTCTACGCCAGCGAACACCCGAAGGTCGAATGCCTGGCGCTGCGCTTCAAGCAGGCGGTGTTCGAAGGCCGCCTGGACCTCGACGAACTCGACCCCTATATCGTCGTCTACCGCCGCCTGGAGGAATATCTCAGCGCACGGGACGACCGGGAAAGGCTCGAGCTGATCCGCCGCTGCCTGTACCTCAAGGTGAACAAGAAGATCAGCCGCCCGCCGACCCGCGGTCGCACCAAGAGCTGGCAGCGCCTGTTACTGGAACGCCTGACCGACGAGTGGGGCTGGCAGACTCGCCAGCTCAGCGTGCTCGACAGCCGCAGCCAGTGGAAGGTGCGCCAGGTCGCCGCCGAACGGCGTGTGCTGGTCAACGAGCTGACCTACAGCTACCGCTTCCTCTCGCAGTTCGCCCGCAGCGCCCAGGCCGGCAGCTCGCTGAACAATCGCGACCTGAATGTACTGGGCAGACGTCTGTACGCCGCATTCGAGCGCAAGGCCGGCAAGGTTGAGTTCATCAACCCCGGCATCGCCCCGGACCTGGCCGAAGACACCCTGACCCTGGTCCAGTATCCCAGCCCCGAGGCGCCGAACGAAAACCTCTGGGCGCTGTTCAATGGCAGCCTGGGCGCTCAGGAGTGGGCCGATTTCGCGCCGCTGAAGCGCTCGCGCGAACTGATCGAGCTGCTTGCCTGGTGCCATCGCAACGGCGTGATCGATAGCAGCACGCGCCTGTCGCTGCACCCGGGCACCAGCGACCTCACCGAGTACGAGCTGTCCAACCTGATCGGCAGCCTGCAGCAGAGCTTCCCGTTGCCCCTGCCCAGCGTGGAAGAGGCGGCCCTCCTGCGCGCCAGCGTGCCCGGCGAAGTGCTGTTGCTGGTCAATGTCGGCGTCGACCCGCTCAAACAGCACAGCCAGATGAACGTGCACATGACCACCGGGCGCACCGATGCGCTGGGATATTCCGGAGTCCGCGAGAACCTGGTGCTGACCCTCGACCAGATCGTGCTCAACAGCTGGAACGAGTTGCAGGTCAGCCGCTACGACGGCCAGGACGCGCTGCTCGACTGCCTGCGCGACCTGCTCAACAGCCTGCCGCTGGGCGGCCCGCAACCCAAGGTGGTCGTGCGCTGCTATTGCCGCAATCGTGCCCAGGCCATCGCCGAGCGGGTCGAAGAGCTGCTGCGCGATCTGCTCGAAAGCTACGCCGAAGGTCGCCAATCGCGCTACCTGGTGCAGGTGCGCCAGCATTACCACGTGCTGCAACTGAAGCCCGGCCAGGTCAGCCATGCCGCGCTGGGCGATCTGCCCGCACTGCTCGATCACCTAGGCGCCGAACAGGACATCTACAGCCCGCTGCGCCTGGACCGCCATGCGCTCGATAGCGACGACTTGGCACTGATCCTGCCCATGGGGCGTCCACAGTGCATCCAGGTGTTCTACCGCCTGCACGAAACCAGCGGCGAAGCCGAGCTGACCCTGCTCGACGAGCACAACGCCCTGTGGCGCCGACGCCTGCCGTTTCGTGACGAGCAAAGCCTGCTCACGCCGCTGCAGCGCTTTCTGCAGTCGCTGCTGTATCGGCGCAACGCCATGCTGCCGCTCGATGGCAGCGACAACCCGCCGGCACTGGAAATCCTTTACTATCAGTTGCTTCCGGCTGCGCCGTTGCGCGCCCAGCGCCTCGAGCGAAGGCCGGCGCCCGAGTCCCAGGTCAGCCATCCCTTCTACGATGTGCAGGCCATCGTCGAGCCGGGCGACGGCCGCCAGCGCCATGTCACGCTGTACTGCAACCATCGCGAGTTTTCCGAACTGGAATACGGCGACTCGCTGTTCGCCAGCGTGGCACGCCATATCCTCGCCCAGCGCCGCGACGAAGAGCGCTACCCGTGCTACATCACCGACCTCGATCTGTCCGCCGTACAAGGCGACCGCCACCCCTCGGTGGTGAACTACCTACGCTTCAAGACCAGCCTGGAAGAAGCTCTGAACCAGGCGCTGCGAACCCTTTAGATGCATTATTGATAAGGATTCTCATTAGAGATATGATGCCGGCTCGCTGTGACGCTCCCGATGTCCGCAGCCGCCGGCAGCCCGTATCGTGTCCTCATCACCCAACTCGAAACTCGACCTCTACCTCGCCCATCGCAATGCATTGGTAGACTACGCCGCCCCCATACTCGGCTGCCGCGCCCAGGCCGAAGATGTCGTTCAGGAAGCCTGGCTGCGCTTCAACGGCCGCGCCGACCAAGAGGCAGCGATCAACCAGCCGGTCGGTTATCTCTATCGCATCGTTCGCAATCTCGCCTTCGACCTGATCCGCCGGGTGACCAGCGAGCGCCAGCAGGCCGATGGCGAACGCCTGCTCGAAGAACTGTCAGACCACACGCCCGGGCCGGAGCAGCAGGCTGCCAGCAGCGACGAGCTGCGCATCGTCAATGCGGCCCTGGCCGAACTGCCGGAACGCGTGCGGCGCGCCTTCGAAATGCACCGCCTGGAAGGCCACACCTTGCAGCACATCGCCGCGACACTGAACATTTCAGTCGGCCTGGCGCATCAGTTGGTGCACCAGGCGCTGTGTCATTGCGCCGACCGCCTGGAGCAGGCCAATGGCTGATCTGAAAATCCGCTGCGCTGATCCGTCTTTTGCTCGTATGGCCGCCACTGTGCGACCCTTGCCCACTTTTCAGGACACCCCGGAACGACCATGACCGGCAACCTCAGACACATCGCTCTGGACTGGCTGCTGCGCATCCAGCAGCGCCCGGAGGATGCCGCGTTGCGCAGCGAGCTGGCCGCCTGGCTGGCCAGCGATGCCAACCATGTCGAGGCCTACCGCAAGGCCGAGCGGGTCTGGCGGCTGACCGGCATGGCTCAGTCTGCAGCTACCGAAGTGCCTGCCGATGTCGCGCCACCAGTAACGGCAATCCCGCGGGCGGCGCGCCCGCTGCGTTCGCGTCGCCGCCGCTGGCCCGCCCTGCTCGCAGGTTCGCTGGCTGCTTGCCTGGTGGTATTCATCGCGCCGGACGCCTACCTGAGTTACCAAAGTGACTACCGCACCGGTCTCGGCGAGCAGCGCAGCATCGAGCTGGACGACGGCAGCCGCATACAACTGGACAGCCAATCGGCAATTGCCGTCGAGTTCGACGGCAATCGACGTGAAGTCCGCCTGCTCAGCGGCCAGGCGTTCTTCGAAGTGGCGCCGGACAAGAGCCGCCCCTTCACCGTCGATGCCGATCAGTTGCAGATCACCGTCACCGGCACCGCCTTCAACGTCGCCATCCGTCCCGGTAAGTTGGCCGTGGCGGTGCAGCACGGCTCGGTGCGCGTCGCGCAGGACGATAGCCTGATAGCGGAATCGCTGCAGTCGGGACAGCGGTTACGCTGGCGCAGCGATGACGAAGTGAGCCTCGACAAGCTCCCGGTCAGCCAGATCGCCGCCTGGCAGCACGGCAAGCTGGTAGCGCGCGATGCACGGATTGCCGACGTGCTCGACGAACTGCGCCCTCACCTACCCGGCAAGCTGGTTCTGCGCAACGAAACCCTCGGCGAGAAACGCATTACCGGCGTCTACGACCTGAACGATCCGGACGCGGCCCTGCGCGCCGTGGTGCAACCCTATCAGGGCCGGGTCAGCACCTGGACCGGCTGGTTGCGCATCGTCGAAGGCCAGCCCTGAGCCGCTCCGTGCGGCGTCTTTTTCGTTCATACGAAAATAATTGAAAAATTTCTGAAAATTTCCCGCGCCGGAACGTCATTGCCTCGAACTCGAATCGATACAGATTCGCATTAGCTTTCATTTGGGCCTCTGGCCTGTTCGGGGAAAACATGGACAAGCAGTTGCAGCGGCAAGGAACTCCCGCCATCCATCGTCAGAAACTGGTTCGGGCCATCAGCCTGGGCATTCTGGTCCAGTGTGGCGCCCTGCCTATGGCGACCAGCCATGCGCTGGCCAATGACAGCGTGAGCGTCCAGCTGCAGCAACAGCATGTCTTCGACATTTCCGCCCAACCCCTGGGCGACGCGCTGATCGCCTTCGCCCAGCAAAGTGGCATTCAGATCAGCGCCGACCCTTACCTGCTCGCACGCCGGCATGGCAACCAGGTCAAAGGGCAGATGAGCGCTGAGCAGGCCCTGCAACGAATGCTTACCGGCAGCAACATCGGCTGGAGCTTTGAGCAAGGGCTGCTGAGCTTCCATCAGCTCGACAGACAAAGCGATGTGCTGGAACTGAGCAACTCGGTGGTGATGGGCAGATCAGACAGTGCCTACCAGGGCGAAGCCGTCATCGACCGCCGCGCCATCGAGAACTTCGCCGGTGCCAATGGCGACATGACCACCATGCTCAAGATGCACCCCAGCGTGCGCTTCGATACCACCCAGCAAAGCTCCAATACACCCGGCGAAATCAACCCGGCGGACATCAGCATCAACGGGGCCAAGTTCTACCAGAACAACTTCATGGTCGATGGCGTCAGCATCAACAACGACTTGGACCCAGGGGCAAGCAGTGGCTCGCGTAACGACATAAACAACGCTTATGGCCTGCCCAGCAACGCCTTCGGCATCGCTCTGGACGCCGACCTGCTTGAAGAGGTGCGGGTCTACGACTCCAACGTCTCGGCCAAGTACGGGCGCTTCAACGGCGGCGTCATCGACGCGATCACCCGCCGACCGACGCACGACTTCCATGGCAAGATTTCCGCGCAGATGACCAAGTCCGACTGGACCGAATACCACATCAACCATGACGAGATGAGCGAAGAGGAATTCGCCAAGTCCAGCACTTACTCCAACCAGCCGGAATTCAAGAAGCTCACCACCCGAGTTCTGCTCGAAGGCCATGTCACCGATAACTTCGGGCTGCTCGGCAGCTTCGTGCGCAAGAACTCCGAGATTCCGCTGTATACCTACGACGGAGGCTTTGAAAGCACGGGCGACCAGGTCAAGAAGGACCAGAAGCGCAACATCGACAACAAGATGATCAAGGCATTCTGGACGCCCCATGACCGTCTGGACATGACGTTGACCCTGGTCGATGCGCCGGCTGAAAACACCTTTTTCAAGAACAACCAGAAAAACTCCGGTTTTCGAATCGACCAGGGGGGCCAGACCGCTGCCCTCAAAACCGTCTGGACGGGCGACACCTTCACCTACACCCATCAGCTCGCCTACAAGATGGTGCAAAGCTCGCGCGACACCGACAGCAACGTTCACAAGCAGTGGCGCTGGTCGCAGGACAAGAACTGGGGCAACCCGCTGCGCGGTGCTGGCTCCACGAGTGTCGAAGGCGGCATGGGCGATCTCGAACAGCGGCAAACCGGCTTCGAGTACAACCTGGACATAGTAGCCAATCCGTTCAACTTCGCGGCCGCGACCCATACGCTGGGGTTTGGCCTGGAAGTACGCAGGCAGAAGGCATCTTACGAAGTGATGGAAGATGCCTTTGGCGCTTCGGTGCTCAGGCGCACCACGGCGACCGCTGGCACCAGCTGCGTCACCGCCAGTGGCACGCTCGATACGGAGTACTGCTCGGTCAGTGTCGATGCCACCGGCAAGCCCGAGCGCCAGTACTTTGGCCTGCTGAACAACGTCAGAGCGGGAAAGGTGGAAGCCGAACAGATCGACTATGCGCTCTACCTGCAGGACGACATCCAGATCGGCAATCTCAAACTGCGCCCTGGCGTACGCTTCGACGCCGATAACTACATGGACAGGAAGACCATCGCGCCGCGCTTCGCGGCCAGCTACGACTTCTTCGGCGACGAGCGCAGCGTGCTGACCGTCGGCGCCAATCGTTACTACGGGCGCAACCTGTTCAAATACCGCCTCGCCGATGGCCGTGAGTCTCTGCGCTGGCGGGCCACGCGCCTGAACTCCAATACCGACACCATCCGCGACTTCGGCCCCTGGACCAACTTTGGCGTCGATGAGAGCAGCTTCCGCAAGATCGACATTCCCTACGACGACGAATGGATGATCGGCTTCGCCCAGCAAGCGCTGGGCATGCAGTTCGAACTCAAGTACGTGCACCGCGACGGCAAGGATCAGGTAGTGCGCAGCCGTGCCAGTTATCTTGGCCTGGAAGCGGGCGATGGCACAGACAGCATCGCCAACTACTACACCTACACCAATGCCGGAAAAAGCCGCAACGAGACCGTCACCCTGACGGTCAACCCGCTGCAAAACCTGAGGTTCGCAGGCACCCAGACCAGCTTTCTGTTGGGCCTGGACTGGAACCGCACACGCAGCGCGCAGAACAGCTACGAGAACACTCTCAACGAAAGCCGCCTGGCGGACGACGACGTCTATTTCGACGGCAGCCTCATGCCTTATAGCGAACTGCCGGCCGACAACTTCAACCGCCCGTGGACCGTGCGCCTGAATACGGTGACCAGCATCCCGGCGCTGAACCTGACCTGGACCAACTTCCTGCGCTACCGCGGCCCCTACGATCAGATTTTCCGCGCCAGCCCGGATACCATCACCATCGATGGCGCCGACTACGAGAACTACGAAGTCGGCAGCGTACCCGCCGCGCCAACCTGGGATACCAGAATCAAGTGGACACTGCCGCTTGGCGGCACCCAGTCGACCTATGTAGCGGTCGACATCACCAACGTCACCGACAAGATCAACACCATCGTCAGCGACAGAGCCGGCACCATCAGCTACGAGACCGGCCGCCAGTACTGGCTCGAAGTCGGCTACCAATTCTAATAAGGCGCGCGCCCATGCATCCCGTGAAAATCCTGATCACGGCACTGGCAGCGCTGCTGCTCGGTGCCTGCACCTCCCTGCCCGACGGCGACGCGCCGCTGCAATGGCATCCCATCGTCACGCGCGGCGAGCTGCCCAACGGCCTGCGCTACAACCTGATACGCCTCGATGAACAAAAGGGCCGTCTGGATGTGCGCCTGACGGTACATGCCGGCTCGGTGGACGAGGCCGACGACCAGGTCGGCGTCGCCCACATGCTCGAACACCTGGCGTTCTACAGCCATGGCGGCGACACGCTGGACGCGCGCCAGCGCCTGTTGAAGGCGGGGTGGCAGCAAGGCCGTCACTTCAATGCGGTGACCAGTTACGAGCGAACCCAGTACCTGCTCAGCCCGCCCAATGGCGTCAAGAGTACGGAGCTGGCACTGCAGACCCTGGCGACCATGGCTTTCGCCGCCGACTTCACAGCGGATGATCTGCAGCGCGAGCGCCCCATCGTCATCGAGGAATGGCGCGGCGGCCTCGGCGTGGCGCAGCGTATGAACGCCAAGCGCACCGCGGCCCAACGCACCGGTTCGCGTTACCCGGCGCACCGCACCATCGGCAACCGCCAGGCCATCGAACAGGCGCAGCTGAGCGCGTTGCAGGCCTTCCAGCAACGCTGGTATCTGCCGGGCAACATGGTGCTTAACGTGGTCGGCGACTTCGAGCCGCAACAGATGATCGCGCAGATCGAACAGGCTTTCGCCAAGTTTCAGCGCGGCCAGGTGCCGAGCCGCGAGTATCTGGAACTGCCGCTGGACGACAAGCTCAAGGTGTTTCGCGTGCAGGACAGTCAGAGCGGCAGCAACCAGATGGCCCTGCTGTTTCGCTTCCAGCAACTCGACAGCCGCGAGCAGACCGTGGCCGGCGGCCGTGAACGCCTGATCGACCGCCTGGCCCTCAGCGTGCTGTCGCGCCAGTTGCGCCGCCAGCCGCTGGACGAGAATACCGCCAGCAGCCTCACCGCCGTGAAGACCCAGATCGGCCGGCGCACCGGCGTGCTGGCCGTGGCCGCCTCGGTCAAGGGCCAGCATCACCCGCAAGCGCTGGAAACCCTGCTGCGTGAACTGCAGCGGATCAACCGTCACGCCCTGCATGAGCAAGATGTGCAGACGGCTAAAGACGACGTTCGCCAGATCGCCGAACGCATGCTGAATGATCCCGCCCCGCGTGATTTCGATGGCTGGGTACGCCAACTCAACGATGCAACCATTGCCGAGCGGGTGTTGCAGGACCCCGCGGTGATCGCCCGCAATGCCCTGGACAGCCTGGACAGCATCAGCGCGAACGATCTGCAGCAGCGCATCCGCAGCTGGCTGGCCAGCCCGGACCGGGTGTTGCAGCTCAGTGCACCTGGCGGTACGGAGCTGAACCTGCCCACCGCCGATACTGTGCTGCAGCAATGGCAGGCCATGGCGCGGGCGGATTTGGCTGCACCGCTGCCGCCTGTCGCTCAGGCCGAGGTGGAAATTCCGCGGCTGACCAGCGATCTGCCAGGCGGCCGTGTGCTGCAGCGGCGCAGCTTCGCCGCCGAGCAGGTGGAGCACTGGCAGTTGAGCAACGGTGACCGCCTGGTGTGGTTGCGCCGCCCAGGGGCCGACGGCAAGGTACAACTGCGGGTCGACTCCACTGCCGGCTTCCTGCACGAAGGCGCCGTGCCCTGGCGCGCGCAGATCGCCAACCAGCTGGCGTTGCAGACCCCACCGCAGGGCTGGAGCGACGAACAGTTCAGCGCCTGGCAAAAACGCGAGGGTGTGCAACTGTCCTTCGCGCAAGGCGCCAGCCGCCTGGAAGCTCAGGGCAGCGCTGAGGTAAAAAACGTGCGCAGCCTGCTGGCGCTGTATCAGGCACGTCAGGTTCGCAGCAGCCTGGATGACCAGGCCTATGGCGAAAGCATCGAGGCGCTGCGGGACCAACTGTCGCGCCAGCGCGACCATGTGCGCAGCGAGCAGGACGCCACCTGGCGGCGTCTCAAGCAAGGTGAGAACGACTGGCAGCAGCCAACCGCGCAGGCCCTGGCCACGCTCAAACGCGAGCAGGTGGAAGCGGACTGGCAGCGTCAGGCTGCAGCCCCGGTCACCTACTACCTGATGGGCGAGCTGAGCGAAGCCGAACTAACCGCCCTGGTCAGCCAGTACCTGGCCGCGATTCCGCGCGGCGAACCGCTGCCCGATGCCAGTCTTCCCCGCCAGCCGGGCCGGCGCCAGGCCACGCTGGCTATCGCGATGGAGCCGCGTGCGGCCCTCTATGCCAGCAGCTTCCAACCCCACGCCTGGAACCCGGCCGATGCCGCGCGCATCAAAGCCCTGCGTGAAATCGCCAATGCCCAGCTCAAGCAGCGCCTGCGCGGCGACGCTACCGGCATTTATCGCCTGCGCTTCGAGGCCGAATTGAGCGCCGATCATCAGCGCATCGACAGCGAACTGCACTTCAGCAGCTCGCCACAACGAGCCGATGAACTCTGGCAACTGGCACAGGAAACCCTGGCCACATTGCCGGAGGCGGTAACCGCGCAACGCGTTGCCGGCCTGCGCAACGACCTGGCGCGCAAGGAAGCCGAACGCCGCAAAGACCCCGCCACCCAGTTGCACCGCCTGATTCTCAGCGAACGCGCCTGGGGCGATCCGCGCTACCTCAGCGAGCAAGGGCAATTGCCTGCCGCGCTAGAGCCCGAACCCATGCAGCGTCTGGCGCGCCAGCTGTTCCCGCGGGCCAATGAAGTGCGCATGCAGGTGCTGCCCAAGGATGCCGACTCGTGAAAACCCTGCGGATGTTCTTCATGCTGGCCAGGCCATTCTGGGGCAGCCGCGCCGGCTGGCCGGGCTGGGCGCTGCTTGGCCTGGTGTTCGCCATGGGCATCGGCATCGTCCAGGCCAATGTCTACATCAACGCCTGGAGCAAGCGTTTCTACGACACCCTGGCGACTTTCGATGGCGGCGCTTTGCTCACCCTGATGGGTGATTACTCACTGGCCATCGCGGCGCTGATCGCCGTCATCGTTTCGAAGAACTGGCTCACCAAGGCGCTCATCCTGCGCTGGCGCCAGCACCTCAACGACTACCTGCTCGAACGCTGGCTTGGTGAGCGCCGCTACTACCGCCTAGGCCTCAGCGGCGAACCGGACCACCCCGATCAGCGTATCGCCGAGGACGCGTATCTGCTGTCGGACAAGACCGTCGGCCTGGTCGTCTCGCTGTTCATCAACACCATGCAGATCGGCGCGTTCGTCAGCGTTCTCTGGCAGCTTTCCGGCACGCAGACCTTCACGCTTGGCGATTACAGCGTGACCCTCGATGGCTACCTGGTCTGGGCCGTGGTGATCTACACCCTGATTGGCACCCTGGTCACGCACTGGCTGGGCCGTCCGCTGCATGGTCTCAACTATGAACGACAGCGCAGCGAAGCCGCCTTCCGTACCGATCTGCTGCGAAAGCGCGACCATGCCGAACAGATCGCCCTGTATGGCGGTGAGGAAGCCGAGCAGCAAGGTCTGCGGCTGCGTTTCTCCGCCATTGCCAACAACTGGCGGAGCCTGATGCAACGGGAGCTGAAGCTCGGCACATTCACCGTCGGCTACGAACGCGTCAGATTGATCGTTCCGGTGTTCATCGCGCTGCCGGCCTTTCTCGCCAAGACCATCACCCTTGGCGGGCTGATGCAGATCCGCACGGCTTTCGGCGCGGTATACGAATCACTGAGCTGGTTCATCTTCTCCTACCGCACGCTGATGGAATGGAGCGCCACGGTGGAGCGCCTTGGCCAGTTCCAGCAGGCCATGGAGCGGCTCGAACCCGTCGAACTCAGCCGTGGCGACACGCTCAACACCTGCGGCCTGGACGTCCTACGCCCCAATGGCGAAGCGCTGCTGTGCGGCCTGACGCTGCACGCGCAACCCGGCGAATGGCTGCGCCTGGCCGGCGCCAGCGGGCTGGGCAAATCCACGCTGCTTCGCACTTTGATGGGCCTTTGGCCTCATCACCGTGGCACCTGGCAGTTACCGGGAGGGCGCAGCCTGTTGCTGCCGCAGAAGCCGTACCTGGCTAGTGGCCGTCTGGACGAGGCGCTGGCCTATCCGGCAGCGCAGGTCCCGAACAGCCTCAAGCTGATCGGCGTGTTGAAGGATGTGGGCCTCGAGCATCTGATCGACAAGCTCGACAGGGAAGCCGAATGGGGCCGGGAGCTCTCCGGTGGCGAACAGCAGCGCCTGGCGCTGGCCCGCGCCCTGCTCTACCGGCCCGATACGCTTTACCTCGACGAGGCCACCAACCAGCTCGATGACAAGGCCGCCTGCCAACTCCTCGAACGGCTGCGCCAACGCCTGCCGAACTGCACGCTGATCGCGGTCAGCCACCAACCGGCGGTGCAGCGCCTGTTCGAGCGCAGCATCGATCTGCAGGAGTGCGGGGCGGCATGCCGGCCGGCAAAAACTGAGCCGCTGCCGGCCTGAACGGCCGTTTAGCGGTCGTATTCGCCGGCCGCTTCCGGCTGGTATTCGACTTCGAGCAGGGTCAGCTTGAGTTGCTTGCCGCCCGGAACCGGCCAATCGATGTGCTGGCCGACAGACAGGCCGAGCAGGGCGCTGCCGACCGGCGCGAGGATGCTGACCTTGCCATCGCCGCCGGCGTCCTGCGGGTAGACCAGGGTCAGGTGGTAATCCTTGCCGCTGCTCTCTTCGCGGCAGTGCACGCGCGAATTCATGGTCACCACTCCTGCCGGCACCTCGTCGTGCCCCACCACTTCGGCACGATCCAGCTCGGCCTGCAGCGCCTCGGCGCCCGGCCCGAACTCGTCCAGGCTGTCGAGCAGGCGCTCCAGACGCTGCAGATCGAGGCGGGTAATGGTGATGGTAGGTGCGCTGTTCATGATGCCGGGCGGTCTCCTCGCGTAAGCCATAAAAAAGCAAAACCCCGCCCGAAGGCAGGGTTCGACTGAATGTCTTACCGACCCTAACACAGCCGGACAAATAAACAAGACTGGCGGGTCAATGGCCTTGCTGGCGTTGTTGCAAACGCTGCTGCGCGGCCTGGCAGATCGAGCGGCGCCGCGCATTATCGGCCGCGCCCCAGTCAAGAATCTCCTGCAGGGTGCGACCGCAGCCCATACACTGGTCGCGCTCGTCCAGGCAGCACTGGCGCCGGCACGGCGAGGCCAGCGGCGCCTCGCTCGGCTCAGAGCTCATCGAACTCCAGCTCGGTGCCGCACTGCTCGAGGGTGATGCGCACCAGCATCTCGCCCAGTTGCTCGTCGCTGGTGTCACAGATCCAGCGACCCTCGGCTTCGTCGTAATCGAAGTGGAAGCCACCGGAACGGGCCGCTAGCCACAGCTGACGAATCGGCTCCTGGCGGCTGAAGATCAGCTGGCTGCCGTTGTCGAAACGCACCGTCAGCACACCAGCGCTATTCTCCAGGTCGACGTCCAGACCGCTGTCGTCGAAGATGTCCTCCACCGCCTGCTGGGTGGCATCGACCAGGTCGTGAAAGCGGGCTTCGCTCAGGCTCATCGGGGTGTCCTCACTAGATGCAGCGACTGCATGGAAATTAGCGGTAGATGCCAGGCCAGGTTAACCGGCCTGGGCACAAAGGTGGCGACGGTACTCGCCCGGACTCGTTCCCGTCCAGCGACGAAATGCACGTGCCAGCGAGCCCGGCTCGCTGAAGCCCACCAGAAAGGCGATCTCCGCCAGTTCCAGCGCAGGGTCGCGCAGGTAATGCAGCACCAGTTGCTGGCGCGTCTCGTCGACCAGTTGGCTGAACGACAGCCCGCCCTCACGCAGACGCCGTTGCAAGGTCCGCGGGCTCAAGGCCAGGGCGGCGGCGATGGCCTCCAGATCCGGCCCCTGCTCCGGCAACTGACGCGCCAGTTCCAGGCGCGCGCGGTCGAGCACGCTGCTGCCCTGGTTGAGTTCGGCGAGCAGGCGATCGGCGTAGGCATCGAGCATCCCGCGTACCTGCGCATCCGCCTGGTTCAGCGGCACGCTCAGCAGACGCCTGGGAAAGATCAGGGCATTGTCGAGCTGATCGAACAGCACCGGGCAGCGGAAGATGCGCGCGTGCTCCGTGGTATCGGCTGGCGCCGGATGCTGGAAGCGCACCTCGGTTGGGGAGATATCCAGGCCGCTGATCCAGCGCCCGAAGCTCACCCAGCCGGCCAGGGTTTCCTCACTCAGTTGACGCTGCTGCTGCGCCAGCAACGGCTCCCAGCGATGGGCGACCAGCGGCTCGCAGCCGGGCCGTACGGGCTCGTCATCGAGTATGACCCGCCCCAGACTGCCGACCAGCGAAGCGTAGCGCGCCTGGCGATGCAGGGCGTCGGCCAGGGTGGCGCAGCTCATGATCAGGGAGCCGAGCACGCCGTAATAGCCCGGGCGCACCGACTCGCCCAGATGCAGGCCCAGATATTGATCGCCGGTCAAGCGCACACCCTCACCCAGCAAGGTCAGATAGGCACTGGCAGCAATGCGTTGATCGCGCTGGCTCAAGGCTTCAGGGCTGAGCTGGATATGGGCGAGCAGCGCCTCGGTGGCCACCCCTTGTCGCTGCAGGTGTTCGATCAGGCCTTGCAGGTAGGCGACCGAGACCGAGCCGGCCAGAATCGCGGGATTGTCCATCTTGGCTCCTCGTTGCTCAGCGCATGCTAACCCAAGCCGGCGCGAATGCCTTCGGCGCACGCGCCAGATGCAGACGCAAATCGAGCCGGCGCCCCGCCAGGCGGGCGCCGGGCGCATAGGCAAGGTGGCGGGGGGTCGGTATACTCCGGCGCAATCATGCTTATTTTCAAGGACCGTCCCATGAAGCGACTGACCCTCGCGCTCCTCGCCGCCGTATGCCTGCTGGCCGGCTGCGGTCAGAAAGGCCCGCTGTACCTGCCGGGCGACGAAAACGCTGGCAACAGCCGAGACCGTTTCGAACTCTGACAGGAGCTGCCCCATGGAAGCCTTCAACTACCGCGACGGCGAGCTGTTCGCGGAAGGCGTTGCCTTGTCTGCGCTGGCCCAGCGCTTCGGCACGCCCACCTACGTCTATTCGCGCGCCCATATCGAAGGGCAGTACCGCGCCTATGCCGACGCCCTGGCGGGCATGCCGCACCTGGTCTGCTTCGCGGTCAAGGCCAACTCCAACCTCGGCGTGCTCAACGTGCTGGCGCGTCTCGGTGCCGGCTTCGATATCGTTTCCAGCGGTGAGCTGGAGCGCGTGCTGGCCGCCGGTGGCGAGCCGAGCCGTATCGTCTTCTCCGGCGTCGGCAAGAGCCGCGATGACATGCGCCGCGCGCTGGAAGTCGGCGTGCACTGCTTCAACGTCGAGTCCAGCGTCGAGCTGGAGCGCCTGCAGAAGGTCGCCGCCGAACTGGGCGTCAAGGCGCCCGTGTCGCTGCGGGTCAACCCGGACGTGGACGCCGGCACTCACCCGTACATTTCCACCGGGCTCAAGGAAAACAAGTTCGGCATCGACATCGAGCAGGCCGAGGCGGTCTACGCCCGCGCTGCCGAGCTGCCGAACCTGGAAGTGATCGGCGTCGACTGCCATATCGGCTCGCAGCTGACCACCCTCGAGCCCTTCCTCGATGCGCTCGATCGCCTGTTGCTGCTGGTCGACAAGCTGGCCGCGCGCGGCATCGTCATCAAGCATCTGGATCTGGGCGGCGGCCTCGGCGTGCAATACCGCGACGAGCAACCTCCGTTGGCCGGCGACTACATCGCCGCCGTGCGCAAGCGCCTGGCAGGTCGCGACCTGTCGCTGGTGTTCGAGCCGGGTCGCTTCATCGTTGCCAATGGCGGCGTGCTGCTGACCCAGGTGGAATACCTCAAGCACACCGAACACAAGGACTTCGCCATCATCGATGCGGCGATGAACGACCTGATCCGCCCGGCCCTGTACCAGGCCTGGATGGAGGTGTCGCCGGTGCAGCCCCGTGAAGGCGAAGCACGCAACTACGACCTGGTCGGGCCGATCTGCGAAACCGGTGATTTCCTGGCCAAGGATCGTCAGCTGGTGCTGGAAGAAGGCGACCTGCTGGCCGTGCGCTCGGCCGGTGCCTACGGTTTCGTCATGAGCTCCAACTACAACACCCGCGGCCGCGCCGCCGAGGTGCTGGTGGACGGCGAGCAGGCCTTCGAGGTGCGTCGTCGCGAAACCGTCCAAGAGCTCTATGCCGGCGAAAGCCTGCTGCCGGCCTGAGGGCGACGCCATGCTATTGCGCTTTACCAAGATGCACGGGCTGGGTAATGACTTCATGGTCCTCGACCTGATCAGTCAGCATGCCCACGTGCAGCCCAAGCACGCCAAGCAGTGGGGCGATCGCCACACCGGCGTCGGTTTCGATCAGCTTTTGATCGTCGAGCCACCGAACCACCCGGATATCGACTTCCGCTACCGCATTTTCAATTCCGACGGTTCGGAAGTGGAGCAATGCGGCAACGGTGCGCGCTGCTTCGCCCGCTTCGTGCTGGACAAGCGCCTGACCACCAAGAAGATCATTCGCGTCGAGACCAAGAGCGGCATCATCGAGCTGCGCGTGCAGAACGACGGCCAGGTCTGCGTCGACATGGGGGCCCCGCGTCTGCAGCCGGAACAGGTGCCGTTCCAGGCCGAACAGGCCGCGCTGAGCTATCGCGTCGACGTCGACGGCCAGAGCGTCGAACTGGCCGCGCTGTCGATGGGCAACCCGCACGCCGTGCTGCGCGTCGACAGCGTCGACAACGCCCCGGTGCATACGCTCGGGCCGAAGCTGGAACATCACCCGCGCTTCCCGCAGCGGGTCAATGTCGGCTTCCTTCAGGTGCTCGACCGCAAGCATGCGCGCCTGCGCGTGTGGGAGCGCGGCGCTGGGGAAACCCAGGCCTGCGGCACCGGCGCCTGCGCCGCAGCAGTCGCGGCGATTCGCCAGGGCTGGATGGATTCGCCCGTGCAACTGGAGCTGCCGGGCGGCAAACTGTCCATCGAATGGGCAGGCGAAGGTCAGCCGGTTATGATGACCGGGCCCGCTGCCCGCGTATACGAAGGACAGGTTCGCCTATGACCGACCAGCAGGATTCGCCCAAACCGCTCGATTCGGAAACGGTCGCAGCCTATCTGCGCCTGCACCCGGAGTTCTTCATCGACCATGAAGAACTGATCCCCGAACTGCGCATTCCGCACCAGCCCGGCAACGCCGTGTCGCTGGTCGAGCGCCAGGTCAAGCTGCTGCGCGAGCGCAACATCGAGATGCGCCACCGCCTCGGCCAGTTGATGGACGTGGCTCGCGACAACGACCGCCTATTCGACAAGACCCGCCGCCTGGTGCTCGACCTGCTCGATGCCGGCAGCCTCGAGGAAGTGGTCGGCGTGGTCGAAGACAGCCTGCGCCACGAGTTCCAGGTGCCCTTCGTCGGCCTGATCCTGTTCAGCGACAACAAGCTGCCGGTCGGTCGCTCGGTCAGCTCGGCCGAAGCGCATCAACAGGTCGGCGGCCTGCTCAGCGGCGGCAAGACCATCTGCGGCGTGCTGCGCCCGCATGAGCTGGAGTTCCTGTTCGGCAAGGACGACGCGGCGCAAGTCGGTTCCGCGGCCGTGGTCAGCCTCACCCATCAGGGCCTGCACGGCGTTCTCGCCATCGGCAGCGCCGATCCGCAGCACTACAAGAGCTCGCTCGGTACGCTGTTCCTCGGCTATATCGCCGAAGTCCTGGCGCGCGTGCTGCCCAGCTTCGCCACGCCGCTGCGGTCGGTACGTTAGAAGCAGCTACAAGCTTCAAGCTACAAGCCGCAAGAACAGGCAGACCGAACGCTTTTACTTGGAGCTTGAAGCTTGAAGCTTGCCGCTGCTCTCGATGCCTACCTCGAACACCTGCGCCGCGAGCGCCAGGTGTCGGTGCATACCCTCGACGGCTATCGCCGTGATCTCGGCAAGGTGCTGGCGTTCTGCGAAGCCGAAGGCCTGAGTGACTGGGCCGAGCTGGATACGCGCAACCTGCGCCGCCTGGTTGCCCGACTGCATCAGCAGGGCCTGTCCAGCCGCAGCCTGGCACGCCTGCTCTCGGCCACCCGCGGCCTCTATCAATATCTGTTGCGTGAAGGCCTGTGCCGCCACGACCCGGCCACCGGCCTCAGCCCGCCGAAACGCGAACGCCGCCTGCCGCGCACGCTGGACGCCGATCGCAGCGCGCAGCTGCTCGACGGCGCGGTCGAGGATGACTTCATCGCCCGCCGCGATCAGGCCATGCTCGAGCTATTTTATTCCTCCGGGCTGCGCCTGTCGGAGCTGGTCGGGCTCGATCTCGATGGCCTTGACCTGCCTGCCGGCCTGGTGCGCGTACGCGGCAAAGGCAACAAGGTGCGCGAGTTGCCGGTCGGCAGCCTGGCGCGCCAGGCGCTGGAGCAGTGGCTACCCCTGCGCAAGCTGGCCAACCCCGGCGACGGGGCAGTGTTCATCAGCCAGCAGGGCCGCCGCCTCGGGCCGCGTGCGGTGCAGCTGCGCGTGCGCCAGGCCGGTGTACGCGAGCTTGGCCAGCACCTGCATCCGCACATGCTGCGCCACAGCTTCGCCAGCCATATGCTGGAGTCCTCGCAGGACCTGCGCGCCGTGCAGGAGTTGCTCGGCCACGCCGACATCGCCACCACGCAGATCTACACCCACCTGGATTTCCAGCACCTGGCCCATGTCTATGACCAGGCCCACCCCAGGGCCAAACGCAAAGGCGGTTCCGAATGAGCATTGAACTGATCACCTTCGACCTCGACGACACGCTGTGGGACGTCACGCCGGTGATGCAGGACGCCGAGGCGGCGCTGCGCAACTGGCTGGCCCTGCACGCGCCGCGCCTGGGCGCGGTGCCGGTGGAACACCTGTGGGCCGTGCGCAGCCGCCTGCTCGAAGCCGAACCGATGCTCAAGCATCGTCTCAGCGAGCTGCGCCGGCGCATTCTGTTCCACGCCCTGGAGGATGCCGGCTACCCGCACGGCGAGGCGCAAACGCTGGCCGAGGCCGGATTCCAGGTGTTTCTCGGCGCCCGCCATCAGGTGGCGCTGTTCACCGAGGTGCACCCGACGCTGGAGGCACTGGCTGAGCGCTTCATGCTCGGCGTGATCACCAATGGCAATGCCGATGTACGCCGTCTCGGTCTGTCCGAGTATTTTCGCTTCGCCCTGTGCGCCGAAGAGCTTGGGGTTGGCAAGCCTGACCCGAAACCCTTCCGCGAGGCGCTCAGCCGCGCCGGTGGCATTGCCGCCGAGCGCGCCGTGCATATTGGCGATCACCCCAGCGACGATATCGCCGGCGCGCAGGCGGCCGGCATGCGCGCGATCTGGTTCAACCCGCAAGGGCGTCCCTGGAAGGGCGAAACCACGCCGGATGCGCAGATCGCCAGCCTGGCCGAGCTGCCGGCATTGCTGGGCAGCTGGACACGCTGACTCGCAGAGTGGTCTGAGTACAAGCCGCGTACAGCGTCGGTACTCACGACACAACTCGCTGTTCAGTGATCGGATAGCCGGCAGATTGGCGCGGTGTTCGACCCTCTCCCCCAGCCCCTCTCCACTAGGCGTGCCCCCAATAAATGGGAGAGGGGAGCAAAGCGAAGCGCACGACCTTAACTGAACAGCCGGCCCCCTCGTCGCTGCCGGAAGAACCTCGGACGGCACGTACGAATCGCCGCCGGAGATGGCGGGCACAAAAAACCCGCCACTGGGGCGGGTTCCTTGCGGCGAGCCGTCCTCAGATGGGGCGGCTGCCGTATTTGCTGTCGGGCTTCTTGGGTGGGTCGGCGACCACGTTGGGTTCCACCTCCTGCACCTTGCCGCCACGGGAGAGGAACTCTTCCATGGCCTTGGCCAGCGCATCGCGCTCTTTCTGCTTGGCTTCGACGCTGGGCATCTCGTCGACTTCAACGGCTTTGGCCTTGCTCTTCTTGCCGCTGGTTACGGCTTCGCCACCGCCTTCGTCATCGCTGCTGTCACCGTCATCGGCGGCAGCCAGCTCCTCGCCATCGTCCTCGTCGGCCCCTTCCAGATCATCTTGTTCCAGGTCTTCGTCGCTCATGTTCAACCTCATGACTTGCGAAAAGCAGGTTAGTTATAGCCCAGCCGTACGAAGTGCAACCGCACGTCCGGAAAAATTCATATTGTTTCGCCGTGCAGGGTCGCCACCACTTGCCGAGCGCCGCCATGATCGCGGTGCTCGCCCAGATAGATACCCTGCCAGGTCCCCAGCGCCAGCCGTCCCTGCTGTATCGGCAGCTGTAGCTGAAAGCCCAGCAAACTGCCCTTGAAGTGCGCCGGCAAATCGTCCGGCCCTTCGTAATCATGTTCGTATCCCGCTTCACCCTGCGGCACCAGGCGGTTGAAGAAACGCTCGAAATCGCGGCGCACCGCGGGGTCGGCGTTCTCGTTCACCGTCAACGATGCCGAGGTGTGCTGCAGCCACAGATGCAACAGACCGACGCGCATCTGCGCCAGTTCCGGCAATTTCGCCAGCACCTCTTCGGTCACCAGATGAAAACCTCGCTCACGCGGACGCAAGCTGATGATGCGTTGCTGCCACATGCCGTTTCTCACTCTCGATGGCTCCAGCGCGCGCATTCTAGCGTGCTGTCAGAAAAAACAAAGGGCGCCAAAAGGCGCCCTTGTCATTCCGGCGAAGCTTACTTCTTGCCGGTGAACTCCGGGTAGGCTTCCATACCGCACTCGGCGATATCCACACCCTCGTATTCCTCTTCTTCGCTGACGCGTAGACCGATCACCGCCTTGATGATGCTCCAGACGATCAGGCTGGCGATGAACACCCAGGCGAAGATGCAGACGATACCCAGCAGCTGGGCGCCCAGCGAGGCATCGCCATTGGTCAGGCACACGGCCAACAGGCCCCAGATACCGACCACGCCGTGCACGGAGATGGCGCCGACCGGGTCGTCGATCTTGATCTTGTCCAGGCCGAGGATCGCGAAGACCACCAGCACACCGCCCACGCCACCGATCAGGGTCGCCTGCAGGGCGCTCGGGGTCAGCGGTTCGGCAGTGATGGCGACCAGGCCGGCCAGCGCGCCGTTGAGCGCCATGGTCAGGTCAGCCTTGCCGAACAGGATACGCGCGGTAACCAGCGCGGCGATCAGACCACCGGCGGCAGCCATGTTGGTATTGACGAACACCTGGGCGACGGCGTTGGCATCCTCGATGGTGCTCATCTTCAGTTGCGAGCCACCGTTGAAGCCGAACCAGCCCATCCACAGGATGAAGGTACCGAGCGTTGCCAGTGGCAGGTTGGCGCCCGGAATGGCGTTGACCTGGCCATTGGCGCCGTACTTACCCTTGCGCGCGCCCAGCAGCAGTACGCCAGCCAGAGCAGCGGCAGCACCCGCCATGTGCACCACGCCGGAACCGGCGAAGTCGAGGAAACCGGCTTCGTTGAGGAAGCCCGAGCCCCATTTCCAGAAGCCCTGAACCGGGTAGATGAAGCCGGTCATGACCACGGCGAAAGCGAGGAAGGCCCACAGCTTCATGCGCTCGGCTACCGCACCGGAAACCACCGACATGCAGGTCGCAGCGAAGACGATCTGGAAGAAGAAGTCCGAGCGCGCCGAGTAATAGGGCGCATCGTCACCGCCAGCGAGCACCGCATCGACGCTGTTCTCGTCGCCGATCAGGAAGCCCAGGCTCGGCAGGATGCCGCCCTCGGGGCTGGAGTACATGATGTGGTAGCCGATCACCAGGTACATCACGCTGGCGATGGCATACAGGGCGATGTTCTTGGTCAGGATCTCGGTGGTGTTCTTGGCGCGCACCAGGCCGGATTCGAGCATGGCGAAGCCCGCTGCCATCCACATCACCAGGGCACCACAGATCAGAAAGTAGAACGTATCGAAGCCGTACTGCAATGCAGTCAATGCTGTGTTATCCATTTTTCACCTCTTGCCGGCGCTTTCGTTGTGCGCTGTTCGGTTGAAACGTCCAGGTTGGCTCTGGGCGCGTTCCGCATGCTTTACAGGTCGTTGCCACGCTCGCTCTGGATCACCGGAACCCCTGCGCCGTAAGGCGACCAGGCATTCCCATCACTAGGCCGAGCGCTAGACCTGAAGAGGGTCTGGCACAGCAGAGCGGCGAAGGACTCGCCAGCTCCGGCATTCGCCCTCGAATACAGCGCATGGCCAGAATTCGAGGGCAAAAGGGCTCCTAGCCCTGCGAAAGTTCGCAGAGTCATGGGGTTTACTCCTGGGGCGTGGGGTTCGGAGGCTGCTTAGATCGCGTCGGTATCGGTTTCGCCGGTACGGATACGAATTGCCTGTTCCAGGTTGACTACGAAAATCTTGCCGTCGCCGATCTTGCCGGTGTTGGCAGCCTTGGTGATGGCCTCGATCACGCGGTCCAGCTGGTCGTCAGCGATGGCCACGTCGATCTTCACCTTGGGCAGGAAGTCGACCACGTACTCGGCACCGCGATACAGCTCGGTATGGCCTTTCTGGCGGCCGAAGCCCTTGACCTCGGTGACGGTAATGCCCTGCACGCCGATCTCCGACAGCGACTCGCGCACGTCGTCGAGCTTGAACGGCTTGATGATGGCAGTGACTAGCTTCATGAAACTTTCTCCCGTGTAAGGTGGACTTGCCCCAGGAATTACGAACCCGGCTCAAGTCTAAGCGCAGTGTCTGGCTTTTGTAATGCACCGACCGTTCCAGCCTGGCCTGGTCGATACCCACCAACCGCCCTCGACGAAACACTTCCCCGCTTCGCCTGCCGCACCGGTACTGCATCGGTGCATGCGTCGTTGAGGTCTAAGCAGAAAGCTTGCCATCTCCCGGAAAAGCACTGCCTATCAAGCTCTTACCCATGCCCCGCGATATCGCGTGGCGATTCCCACACCCTAACCGCACAAGATTGGTGCAGCAGCGCCTCGGGTCATGCTCAAAAATCGTGCAACCTGGCCTGGGGCGTCCCGCCTCAGGTCGCGTGCTACACTGCCGACCGTCTGTTTACGGAACCTGATCATGCTGCCGCCGAAAGCCCTGCTCGACACCCTCAGTAGCCACGCCTCGCGCCTGTTCAGCGGCGACAGCCCGCTGCCGCGCGCCGAACTGGAAGCCCAGTTCAAAGCCCTGCTGCAAAGCGGTTTCAGCAAGCTGGAGCTGGTCAGCCGCGAAGAGTTCGACAGCCAGATGGTGGTATTGGCCCGTACCCGCGCCCGCCTGGAAGCGCTGGAAGCCAAGGTCGCCGAACTGGAAGCCAAGCTCACCGCCGCAGACTAAGGTTATGTTGTAGGAGCGGCTTCAGCCGCGAACAGGCTTCATGGCTGAAGCCGTTCCTACAGGCGCTGCACCCTACTTGATCAAGGAGAGATCATGTCCCTGGCCATCGTCCACAGCCGCGCCCAGGTCGGCGTCGAAGCACCGGCCGTCACCGTCGAGGCGCACCTGGCCAACGGCCTGCCCTCGCTGACGCTGGTGGGCCTGCCCGAGACCGCGGTCAAGGAAAGCAAGGACCGCGTGCGCAGCGCCATCCTCAATGCCGCCTTCGAATTCCCTAGCAAGCGCATCACCCTGAATCTGGCGCCGGCCGACCTGCCGAAAGACGGCGGCCGTTTCGATCTCGCCATCGCCTTGGGCGTTCTTGCCGCCAGCGGTCAGGTGCCGGCTCAGTCGCTCGATGAATACGAATGCCTGGGTGAGCTGGCGCTATCCGGCGCTGTACGTCCGGTGCAGGGCGTTCTGCCGGCCGCACTGGCTGCGCGTGAAGCCGGACGCACCCTGTTGGTGCCACAGGCCAATGCCGAGGAGGCCAGCCTCGCCTCCGGGCTCAAGGTGATCGCCGTCGAGCATCTGCTGCAGATCGCTGCGCACCTCAACGGCAGCGCACCACTCGAACCCTATGCTGCACAGGGATTGCTCAGACAGAGCCTGCCTTACCCGGACCTGGCCGAAGTTCAGGGTCAGCTGGCCGCCAAACGCGCCCTGCTGGTGGCCGCTGCGGGCTCGCATAACCTGCTGCTCAGCGGTCCGCCCGGCACCGGCAAGACGCTGCTGGCCAGCCGCCTTCCCGGCCTGCTGCCGCCGCTCGACGAACGCGAAGCGCTGCAGGTCGCGGCAATCCACTCGGTGGCCAGTCATACGCCGCTGCAGCACTGGCCGCAGAGGCCCTTTCGCACCCCGCACCACAGCGCTTCCGGGCCGGCACTGGTCGGCGGCGGCAGCCGCCCACAGCCCGGCGAAATCACCCTGGCGCACCAGGGCGTGCTGTTCTTGGACGAGCTGCCGGAATTCGACAGGAAGGTACTGGAGGTGCTGCGCGAGCCGCTGGAAAGTGGCCATATCGTCATTGCCCGGGCGCGTGACAAGGTGCGCTTCCCGGCGCGTTTCCAGCTGGTCGCGGCAATGAATCCCTGCCCGTGCGGTTACCTCGGCGACCCGAGCAACCGCTGCCGCTGTACGCCAGAGCAGATCCAGCGCTACCGCGCCAAGCTGTCCGGGCCGCTGCTGGACCGTATAGACCTGCACCTGACGGTTGCCCGCGAAACGACAGCCTTGAATGCCCCGCCGCAGGATGGCGAGAGCACTGCGCAGGCGGCAGCCAAGGTGGCGCGGGCACGTGAGCGGCAGTTGCGCCGCCAGGGTGTGGCCAACGCCTTTCTCGACCTGCCCGGCCTGCGCCAGCACTGCGCCCTGAGCGATATCGATCGCCAGTGGCTGGAAAACGCCTGCGAACGCCTGGGCCTTTCCCTACGAGCCGCGCACCGCGTGCTCAAGGTCGCGCGGACACTGGCCGACCTGGCGGAGCAGCAGGCGATCAGCCGCGAGCATCTGGCCGAGGCGCTGCAGTATCGCCCCGCCGCGGGCTGAATCAGCGAAAGCGCTCGACTTCCTGGCGCAACTGAGCGGCAAGGCGATCCAGCTCGAGGGCGGTGTCGGCCAGGTTGGCCACCACTTCGCGCTGCTCGCCATTGGCCTGGGCGATGCTCTGCAGGTTGGCGCTGAGCACGGTCGCAGTGCTGCTCTGCTCGCTGGTGGCGGTGGTGATCGCAGCGAACTGCTCGCCCGCCGCCTCGCTCTGCTCGCTGATCTGCGCCAGTGCAGCCGCCACCTTGGCGTTGCGCTCCAGGCCGTCCTGCATCAGCTGGCGCCCCTGCTCCATGGTGGCGATGGCGCTGCTGGTCTCGCTCTGGATGCTGCCGATCATCGTCGAAATCTCGTTGGTCGCCTCGCGAGTACGCCCGGCGAGGTTACGTACCTCGTCGGCGACCACAGCGAAACCGCGGCCCTGCTCACCGGCACGCGCGGCTTCGATGGCGGCGTTGAGCGCCAGCAGGTTGGTCTGATCGGCAATCGAGGTGATCACGCTGACGATGCCGCCGATTTCCTGGGAGCGCTGGCCGAGGCCGTTGATTGCGCTCGAGGTCTGCTCCAGGGCTTCGGCGATCTGCACCAGCGCTTCGGAGGCCTGATCCATCGAAGTGCGCCCGATGCGGGTCTGCTGGGCGTTGTCGCTGGCCAGGCGCTCGGTGCTGCGCATGTTGTCGGCGATGTTCTGTGAGGTGGCGCTGAATTCCTCCACCGCGCCGGCCATGCTGGTGATCTCGCCGGACTGCTGATCGATACCCTGATAGGCATCACGCGACAGCGTCGACATGGCCTGCGAACGGGCGCTGACATCCTGGGCAGCGCTGCGAATGCCCGCCACCATGCTCGCCAGCGCTTCGCCCATGCGGTTGAAGCTGCCCGCCAGCTCGCCTATCTCATCGTTGCTGGACTGCGCCATGCGCGCGCCGAGATGGCCGGCGCCGAGCGCCTGCGCCTGCTGCACCAGATCACCCAGCGGGCGCAGTTTGCGCCGCAGCAGCCAGACCACGGCGATCACCGCCAACAGCAGGGTGATGGCGCTGCCGACCGCCAGTTGGCTGCCGACGCGCCAGGTCACCGCCTGGATTTCCGTGCGCGGCATGCTCGCCACTACCTGCCAGGGGCCGCCGCTGAACGGCATGGCCACGCTGAAGAACTCCTCGACACCGTCGCTCCAGAAGGTGCCGCGGCCCGGCTCGTCGAGCACATTGGCCAGCTTGCCGGCGACCTGCTCCGGCTGACGAGCACCGGCCGGCGGCACCAGCCAGGATCCCTGATCGTCGAGCAGAGCCAGGGAGCCGGTTTCACCGATGCGGAAGCGCTTGAGGTTGTCGAACTGAGCGTTCTGCGCGTCGGTGTAGTCGAAGCCGACGAACAGCACCGCGAAAACCCGGCCACTGGCATCGCGCACCGGGGTGTACTGAGTCATGTAGAAACGGCCGAAGAGAAACGCGCGCCCCACATAACTGTCGCCGCTGACCACCTTCGGGTAGGCCGGGCCGTTGCGGTCCAGCACGGTACCGATGGCGCGGCTGCCGTCCGGCTTGGTTACAGAGGTGCTGATACGGATGAAATCGTCGCCGTCACGTACGAAGACGGTCGCCACGCCTGCAGTCAGGTCATGAAACTCGTCCACCTGGGTGAAGTCGTTGTTCAACGCCGCCGAACCCAGGGACAGCACCGGCGCCTGCACGCCCGCCACCGCAACGCGCTGGCTGCTGACATTCAGGCCGCTGGAGAAACGGCGCTCGAACAGACCCGCCAGGCGCTGGGTACTGTCGCGCAGGCTGCTGTGGAAGGTGTCCAGCTGGTCGGCCAGCAAGCGCGCCTCGCTGGCCAGGTGTTCTTCGCGGGTAACAAGGTTGGCGTTGTTCAGCGAACGCAGGGCGAACAGCGTGCTGGCGCTGATAAGCAGGACCAGCACGACGGCCAGCGCGGTGGCCAGTTGCAAGGCAATACGTGACCGGGGCGATTGCATGGGAGAGCCTCGAGCCACCCTTAAACTGGCGGCGAAATTGTGGGGGTTGTCCTACGACTTTAGTAGGAGGCGCGGCAGGATACCCGACAAAATCTCTAGGTCAATTTCAAAATGATGGCACTGGTTGCAACCTGTGACCGACCGCTCGGTGAAACCCGAAAAAAATCAAGCTCTTGACACCTCAGGCAGGCACATCCGCGCGACTTCATCCTGCAGGTAATCCGACAATCGGTTGATACGACTGGCGGCACGATGCCCGCGCGGCCACACCAGATAGTAGCCCTCACCGCTGCTGACGGCGGTGCGCCAGGGCAGACCGAGCCGGCCGGCGTTGACGTCCTCGGCCACCATCAGCAGATCGCCGATGGACACGCCGTATCCGCGGGCGGCGGCGACGATGCCCAGTTCGAGCATGTCGAACAGCTGGCCGGTCTTCAGTGGCACCTGCTCCCCCAGGCCGGTGGCCTGCAACCAGCGCCGCCAGTCGCGGCGGTCCGGCGTCGGGTGCAGTTGCTCGGCGGCCCGCAAACGTGCCAGAGACCAGGGGCCGGCTGCGATATCGGCTGCTGCGCAGACCGGGATCAGCCATTCCTCGAACAGCAGCACGCTTTCCCAATCTTCCGGAAACTGGCCATCGGAAAGCAGCACCGCGCAGTCGAAGGGCTCGTGGCGGAAGTCGACCTTGTCCACATCCATCCAGGCGCTGGTCAGTTGCACTTCGCTGTCCGCATTGCTCAGGCGAAAGTGCGACAGGCGCGCCAGCAGCCAGCGCATGGTCAGGGTCGACGGTGCCTTCAGGCGCAGCACCTGATCGTCGGCGCGCAGGGCGGCGCTGGCCCGCTCCAGTGCATCGAAGCCATCGCTCAGCCCCGGCAGCAAGGCCCGGCCCGGATCGGTCAGTTGCAGGCTGCGGCCGCGGCGCTCGAACAGGCGGCAGGCAAAGTAATCCTCCAGCGTGCGGATATGCCGGCTCACCGCACTTTGGGTGATGGCCAGTTCCTCGGCGGCGCGGGTGAAGGACGAATGGCGCGCAGCGGCCTCGAAGGCCCGCAGGGCGTACAGCGGCGGCAAGCGACGGGTCACAGTCCAATTCCATGAGTTTTTGTCATACCTGGCATGGCTATTTTCCTTTTGTGAATGGTCGCTGCAAACCAGAGAATAGCTGCCATTGCTCGTCCCCCGACAGCCCGGGGATGCTTACCCTGCCGAAGTTTTACTCATCATGAAGAACTCCCCTGGTCACGAGCTGGGTGCGCTGCTGCGCCTGGCCGGCCCGCTGGTCTCCGCACAGCTGGCCCATGCGCTGATGATTTTCACCGACACGCTGATGATGGCCATGCTCGGCCCGCAGCAGTTGGCCGGCGGCGCGCTGGGTGCCACCTGCTATTTCATCTTCTCGATCTTCTGCACCGGCGTGATCGCCGCGGTAGGCAGCCTGGTCGCCATTCGCCATGGTGCCGGTGACCCGAGCGGCGTCACCCGCCTGCTGCGCAATGGCCTGTGGCTGGCGATGCTGCTGGGCGTTGTCAGCGCGCTGTGCCTCAACGGCCTGGGCCCGCTGCTGCCGCACCTGGGCCAGGACCCGACAGCGGCCAGCCAGGCCATGGCATTTCTGCGCCCGCTGTCGCTGGCCTTGCCTGGCTACCTGTGCTTCATGGCCCTGCGCGGCTTCACCAGCGCCATCGGCCATCCCGGCCCGGTGATGACCATCAGCATCATCGGCACGGTCGCCAACTTCGTCATCAATTATGCGCTGATCAAGGGCTGGTTCGGCCTGCCCAGCCTCGGCCTGAGCGGCATTGGCATGACCACCGCGCTGGTCAGCAGCGCCATGGCCCTGGCTCTGGCGCTGTACATCCTGATCTCGCCGACCTACCAGGCTTACAAGCTTCGAGGCGGCCTGGGTCGCCCACAGCGGGACGAGATGCGCGCCCTGCTGCGTTTAGGCCTGCCGATTGGCGGCACCTACGCCGCCGAGCAGGGGCTGTTCACCTTCGCCACGCTGTGCATGGGTGCGCTGGGCAGCGTGCAACTGGCAGCCCATCAGATCGCCATGCAGACGGTTGCCCTGGCATTCATCGTGCCGCAGGGCCTGTCCTACGCGGTGACCTTTCGCGTCGGCTTGCACTACGGCGCCGACCGCCTGCACCTGTCGCGCCTGGCCGGGCACCTTGGCATGGGCCTGGGCGCAGCACTGATGCTGTTGTTCGCCCTGCTGTTCTGGCTGCTGCCGGAATGGATCATCGGCCTGTTCCTCGATCAGCATGACCCGGCGTTCGCCGATATCGTCACCCTGGCCGTGAGCCTGCTAGCGATCGCCGCCTGGTTCGAGCTGTTCGACGGCCTGCAAAGCATCGCCATGGGTGCGATCCGCGGGCTCAACGACGGCCGCACCACCCTGGTGATCGGCCTGACCGGCTACTGGTGCATCGGCGCGCCGCTGGCCTGGCTACTGGCCTTCCCGCTGGGTTGGGGCGCGCATGGCGTCTGGTGGGGGCTGGCCGCGGGCCTGGCGGCGACGGCCAGCGGTCTAGTGCTGGGTTTCCAATGGAAGACGGCACGTCTGCAGCGGCCGAACAGGGTAGAGGGCGAGGTCTGCCTGTCGTAGCCCGGATACAATCCGGGCTACGGGTTACGATCCGCCGAGCAGCGGCTGGCGCATGCCGAACACCAGAAAACGCGCCAGCTCGGTGAGCGGCACGGCCTTGCTGATCAGATAACCCTGCGCCTGATCGCAGCCGAACTGGCGCAGCATGTCGAGCTGCTCGATATTCTCAACCCCCTCGGCCACCACTTCCAGGTTGAGGTTGTGCGCCAGGTTGATCATCGCCCGCACCAGTTGGCGGTTCTCGGGCCGTTCGCCCATGCCGCCAACGAAACTCTTGTCGATTTTCAGCAGGGTGATCGGCAGGCTGTTGAGGTGGACGAAGGACGAGAAACCGGTGCCGAAGTCGTCCAGCGAAAAACGCACGCCAAGCCGTCCCAGCGCCAGCATGGTCTGCTGCACCTGATCGCTGCGGCGCATCACTGCGGTTTCGGTCAGCTCGAATTCCAGCCACTGCGCATCGATGCCACGCTCTTCGATCAGGCGGCTGAGCGTCGGCAGCAGCTGGCTGTCCTGGAACTGGCGGAACGACAGGTTGATCGCCATATGCAGCGCCGGCAGGCCACGCCCGCGCAGCCACTGCATGTCGCGCAAGGCGCGGGAGATGACCCAGTAACCGAGCGGCACGATCAGCCCGGTTTCCTCGGCCAGCGGCACGAACTCACTGGGCGAGAGCAGCCCGCGCTCGCCGTGCTGCCAGCGCACCAGCGCCTCCAGGCCGACGATGCGCCCGCTTTCCAGGCACAGCCGCGGCTGGTAATGCAATTCCAGCTCGTCCCGACGCAGCGCGCGGCGTAGCTCGCTCTCCAGATCGGCCTGGCTGCGCGCACCGCGGTTGAGGCGCTCGTCATAGACGTGAAACACGCAGCCCTGCTGACTCTTGGCCTGCTGCATGGCGATATGTGCGTGCCACAGCAGCGGATCGGCGCCCTCCCCGGCGCGGGCATGGGCCAGCCCCAGGCTGCAACCGATCAGCAGGCTCTCGCCGTCGACCCAGTAGGGCTCGCCCAGCACTTCGGTGACGCGCTCGGCCAGGCGCTCGACGCGCTGCGGGTCGCGGCGTACGTCCAGCAGCAGGGCAAATTCGTCGCTGCCCAGGCGGGCCAGTTGGTCGCAGGGCTGCAGCAGCCCCTTGAGGCGCGCCACCACCTGCAGGATCAGGCGATCACCGCCCTGGTAGCCCAGCGCATCGTTGGCATGGCGGAAGTTGTCCAGGTCGAGGTGCCCCAGCACCAGGCCGCGGCCACCGCATTCGGCCAGGCGCGCAGCGAGCAGGGTCTGGAAACCCTGGCGGTTGGCGATGCCGGTCAGCGGGTCCTGCTCGGCGAGACGTTGCAGGGTGTGCTTGAGATTGCCCTGCTCACGCGCGTAGCGCAGGCAGCGGCGCAACACATCGAGGTTGAGACTGCTACGCACCAACCAGTCGCTGACACCGGCCGGCTCCTCGCTGGGCTCGTCTTCGAGCAGCAATACCATCGGCAGCGGACATTGACCGGCCTCGGGGATGCGCTCAGGCGTGGCCAGCAGCAGGCCACTGGAGTGATCATCGAACAGGTTGCTGGCCGCTTCCCAGGACGGTGCGGTGATCAACGCAGAGGAGCTGCCAAGGGCAGCCAGGTGCTCGCGCAATGATTCGGCCCAGCCAGGCGAATCCGCCAGCAGAACCAGGCGCATGGGTTCGACGAGCGTGGACAAGCGACCTCCCCCAAATGATCAAGAATAATGGCGAATCGTGTCGCCTGCCCGCGTCTTAACCGACGTCTAATCAATCACATCCGGGTGAAAGTGAACGCACATCCTGAGGTATAGCCAAAAAACCGGCAAGTGGAACCAGAGTACTGCATCCGTTCGAATAACCCAGCGCGCCACGCTTCAATTACGTGCGCCAGGCCACAGTTCCGGACGGTCGCGGCAGAAGCTGCCAGGCCTGTTAAAATGCGCGGCCATTTTTCTGTGATCGAACCCATGTCCCGACTGAACCCCCGGCAACAAGAGGCCGTGAACTATGTCGGCGGCCCACTTCTGGTGCTCGCCGGCGCAGGCTCCGGCAAGACCAGCGTGATCACGCGCAAGATCGCCCATCTGGTGCAGAACTGCGGTATCCGCGCCCAGCACATCGTCGCCATGACCTTCACCAACAAGGCCGCGCGCGAGATGAAGGAGCGCGTCGGCACGCTGCTCAAGGGCAGCGAAGCGCGCGGCCTGACCGTGTCCACCTTCCACAACCTGGGCATGAACATCATCCGCAAGGAGTACGCGCGCCTGGGCTACAAGCCCGGCTTCTCGATCTTCGATGACGGCGACATCAAAGCGCTGCTCACCGACATCATGCAGAAGGAGTACGCCGGCGACGACGGTGCCGACGAGATCAAGAACCTGATCGACAGCTGGAAGAACGACCTGATTCTGCCGGACGAGGCGCTGGCCAATGCCCGTGGGCCGAAGGAGCAGACCGCAGCCATCGTCTACCTGCACTACCAACGCACGCTCAAGGCGTACAACGCAGTGGACTTCAACGACCTGATCCTGCTGCCGGTGAAGCTGTTCCAGGAGCATCAGGACATTCTGGAGAAGTGGCAGAACCGCATCCGCTACCTGCTGGTCGACGAATACCAGGACACCAACGCCAGCCAGTATCTGCTGGTGAAAATGCTGGTGGGCATGCGCAACCAGTTCACCGTGGTCGGCGACGACGACCAGTCGATCTACGCCTGGCGCGGCGCGCGCCCGGAAAACCTGATGCTGCTGAAGGAGGACTATCCCTCGCTGAAGGTGGTGATGCTGGAGCAGAACTACCGCTCCACCAGCCGCATCCTCAAATGCGCCAACGTGCTGATCGCCAACAACCCGCACGTGTTCGAAAAGCAGCTGTGGTCGGAGATGGGCCATGGCGACGAGATTCGTGTGATCCGCACCCGCAACGAAGACGCCGAGTGCGAACGCGTGGCGCTGGAGATCCTCACCGAACACCTGCGCACCCAGCGCCCGTACAGCGACTTCGCCATTCTCTATCGGGGCAACTACCAGGCCAAGCTGATGGAGCTGAAATTGCAGCACCACCAGATTCCCTATCGCCTCTCCGGCGGCACCAGCTTCTTCGCCCGTCAGGAAGTGAAGGACCTGATGAGCTACTTCCGCCTGCTGGTCAACCCGGACGATGACAACGCCTTCCTGCGGGTGATCAACGTACCGCGCCGCGAGATCGGCTCCACCACCCTGGAAAAGCTCGGCAACTACGCCAGCGAGCGCAAGATCAGCATGTACGCCGCTGCCGGCGAAATCGGCCTCGGCGAACACCTCGACGCGCGCTTCACCGAACGCCTGCAGCGCTTCACCAAATGGATGGATCGCGTACGCCAGGAGTGCGCGCAGAACGACCCGATCGCCGCCATTCGCAGCATGGTCATGGACATCGACTACGAGAACTGGCTGCGCCAGAACGCCTCCAGCGATAAGGTGGCCGAGGCGCGCATGGGCAACGTGTGGTTCCTCGTCGAGGCGCTGAAAAGCACCCTGGAGCGCGACGAAGACGGCGACATGACCATCGAGGACGCCATCGGCAAGCTGGTGCTGCGCGACATGCTCGAGCGCCAGCAGGAAGAGGAAGAAGGCGCCGAGGGCGTGCAGATGATGACCATGCACGCCTCCAAGGGCCTGGAATTCCCCTCGGTGTATATCATCGGCTTCGAGGAGGAGATCCTCCCGCACCGTTCCAGCATCGAGGCCGACACCATCGAGGAGGAGCGGCGCCTGGCCTACGTCGGCATCACCCGCGCCAAGCGCAACCTGGCGCTGACCTTCGCCGCCAAGCGCAAGCAGTACGGCGAGATCATCGAATGCTCGCCGAGTCGCTTCCTCGACGAGCTGCCGCCGGAGGACCTGGTCTGGGAAGGTCAGGAGGAGGCGCCCGTGGAGGTCAAGACCGCACGCGGCAACGACGCCCTGGCCAATATGCGCGCCATGCTCAAGCGCTGACTCAGCTCGCTGTAGACACCCCACTTCCCAAGCAGGGGGCGGGGCTGGGCTGGTACAGCAGAAGATTTGTGTGGGTAAGGACTTGTGTGAGAGGGAGCTGGGGTGGAGCGAGCTTGGGTGGGAGCGGACTTGTGTGGGAGCGGACTTGTCCGCGAAAAAGGTTTCCACCCTGCCCCATAGAAAAATGACCACACTCAACAACCAGCTCCTCCGAAATAGCTTCGCGGACAAGTCCGCTCCCACTGGAGTTGGTTTTGGCGGTTACCTTATCCCTTTGCACTCGGCACCGGCACCCTCTTCATATTTGCCAGTCAGAAGAACACCACGTTCAGAAACAGGGGCTGCAACCATGCGTACCTTCACCCTCGACCTCGATGCCCTGATACAGCTGATCAATGGCCGCGAACAGCAGGAACACTGGCTGGACCTGGAAAGCGGCAGCGTCCTGAGCCTGTCGCCAGAGGATCAGCACAGCGAACAGCGCCAGCAGATCGAACTCGATCCCGACCGCTACAGCCAGGTGCCCAACCTTGACATACCGCAGCGCATCGCCATGCGCGAGTCGTTCCTGTTCACCCTCGACGACCTGCATGCGCACCCGCTGCTCAGTGCCGCGCTGACCGGGCGCAAACCGTTGCGCGCGTTCGATTACGAGATCGAAGCCTTCGCGCCGATTCGCCAGCAGTGGCAGGCCTACGAACTCAAGCAGCTACGCGAGTACGCCCTCAACTGGCTCTACGAGCTGGGCCTGGAGCCCGCGCCGGAGAAGCTGCCACTGGATACCTGCGGCATCCCCAGGGACATTCTGCGGCGGCTGAACAAGAGCGCATGAGCGGGCACGCCCAATACCTGTCACTGGAATCATGCTGAGCGCCCCCGGATTGCATCCGGGCTACGGCGCCAACAACCTGTCTGAGCGGTCAACTGGCTACGACTGTCGGGCAGGCTCCGGTTTCACTACACAATCCGGGGTGTTTTGAGCGAAAATCCGCAGCTTTTCTGCTCAACCAGAGGATCGACCGTGGAGTCGTTGAAACAGAAGATTCGCAGCGAAGGCATCGTGCTGTCCGAGCACGTACTCAAGGTGGACGCCTTTCTCAACCACCAGATCGATCCACGCCTGATGCAGGAGATCGGCCACGAGTTCGCCCAGCGTTTCGCCGGCCAGGGCATCACCAAGATCGTCACCATCGAAGCCTCGGGCATCGCCCCGGCAGTGATGGCCGGCCTGGAGCTGGGCATCCCGGTGATCTTCGCGCGCAAGTTCCAGTCGCTGACGCTCAAGGACGATCTGCTGATTTCCAAGGTGTTCTCCTTCACCAAGCAGACCGAAAGCACCATCGCCATTTCCGCCCGCCACCTGACCGCCGCTGACAAGGTGCTGGTGATCGACGACTTCCTCGCCAACGGCCACGCCGCCAAGGCGCTGATCGACCTGATCCAGCAGGCCGGCGCCCAGGTTGCCGGTATCGGCATCGTCATCGAAAAGTCCTTCCAGGAAGGCCGCAACCTGCTGCAGAGCGAAGGCTACCGCGTCGAATCGCTGGCCCGTGTCGCCGCTCTGGAGAACGGCCAGGTGCGCTTCCTCGATTAAAGGCTGTGCACGGCCTCGCGCGCTTCAGGGCGCGGCGGTGGCCTGCAGGCCCGCCAGTAGCAAGCGCTGGTAAAGGATCTCGCGTACGCCATCCGGCGCTTCCAGGTTCATGCGCCGCAAGTGTTCGGGATACGCACCCGGCTCCGGCGCATCGAGCGTGGCCTTACCCAGCTCCAGCGCCTCGGTCAGGCGCAGCTTGCTCTTGAGCCAGCTCAGCGCACGCACCAGGTCCTGCTCCACCGCGCTGAAATCGCTGCCCAACGGGTATTCGGCGAACAATGCAGCATGCTGCTCGCGCAATAACTGCAGACGCTCGGGCAGGTTGTTGGCAAAGCGCTGATCGAGGCGAAAATCGGCCGGCAGTTTGCCAGCCTGCTGCGCCTGCTCGATCAACTCGTCCTGAAAGCGCGAGTCGCAGATGCCAAGCAGCGCCTCGATCACCTGGGCATCGGTCTTGCCGCGCAGGTCGGCGACGCCATATTCGGTCACCACGATGTCGCGCAGATGCCGGGGAATGGTGGTATGGCCATATTCCCAGACGATGTTGGAACTGACCTCCCCACCCGACTCGCGCCAGCTGCGCAACAGCAGAATGGAGCGCGCATCCTCCAGCGCATGGGCCTGGGCGACGAAGTTGTACTGCCCGCCGACACCGCTCAGTACGCGACCATCTTCCAACTGATCGGCCACCCCGGCGCCGAGCAGGGTCATGGTGAACACCGTGTTGACGAAACGCGCGTCGCGGCGCTGCAGGCGCTTGAGCGCTTCCTGACCATGCAGCTCATTGATGTAGCGGATACCGGTCATGGCGAAGCGCTGCCTGATTGCCTCGTCCAGCTCACGCAGGCGCGCATAGAAGGCCGCCGGGCCGAGGAAGAAACCGCCATGCAGCACCGCGCCGCCCAGGGCCTTGCCAAGAAAGGGGTGCAGGCTCGCCTGGAGCTGCGCATTGCCCAGATCGGCATCGAACAGGCTGCCGTCCGGCAGGCGCAGCAGTCCCTTCTCGAAACGCACCTCCTCGGCCAGCAGACCGCTCTGCTGCAACCATTGCAGGCCGTGCTCATCGAGCCGTGGCGCCAGCCCGGCATCGAGCAGAGCCTGGATGCTGTGCGGCCGGCCCTGCCCATCCAGACCACCGGCCAGGGCCAGGCGCTGCACCTCGACGTCGGGGTAGACCGCGCGCCGCACCAGGCCGGCTTCGGCCAGCGCCAGCAGACCGTTGACGAACATTTCACTGCAGCCGTACAGCCCTTCGCGCAACGGCAGTACACCGCCAATCTCGGCGCTGGCCTGCAGCGAGCCGGCGTCGCCATGCAGGGACTGCAGCAGGGCCTGGTAGCCGGCGTTATCCGCCTGGCGAGTGATCAGCGCAGCACTCAGGGCATCGCCCATCGCACCGATACCGATCTGCAGGGTGCCGCCATCGCGCACCAGCGCACTGGCGAACAGGCCGATGCAGTGATCCTGCACCGTCACCGGCATGTTCGGCGTGGAGAACAGCGTGCTGCGCTCGTCTTCGAGCAGCTGGATATCGAAGGTGTCGCGTGGCACCTGGGCATCGCCGACCATGTACGGAAGGTCGCTGTGAATCTGGGCGATGCCGAGCACGGTTTCGCCCGCCGCGCGACGTCGCTCCAGCAGCGGCAGCAGGTCCAGGGTCACGTCCGGGTTGCAGCTCAGGCTGAAATGCTCCGGCCGCCGTGTGTCAGCCGCCACGTACTGGGCGACCACGTTCAGGCCCTTGGTATTGAGGTCGCGGGCGACATGGCTGTAGTTGCTGCTGATGTAATCCTGCTGCGCCGGCGCACATTCGAGCAGGCTGCCGGGCTGGAAGAAGAACTGCTCGACACGCACGTTGGCCGGCAGGCTGCCGGCCTGCAGGTCGGCGAGAAATTCCAGCTCGGGGTAATCGCCGTAGACCCGGTCGACGAAGGGCTCGAGAAAGCGCCGCTGTAGATCCTGATCGGCACGCGGGCGCGCCAGGCACAGCGCGGTGTAGATGGTCAGTTGCCGCTCAGGCAGGTTGCGCACGCGCTCATACAGCGCATTGACCCAGCGATTGGGCTTGCCCAGGCCGAGCGGCAGGCCCAGGTGAATCGGCCCGTCGATTTCACTCAGGACGAGTTCGACGGCTTGCTCGATGGTGCAGGTCTGCGGCATCTGGCGCTCCTTGCGGCATCCGTGACGAATGCTGCTTGGACTGCGTGGATGCCGGCATGGTTGCATGCCATCGCCTTAAGAGCCTGCTCACGATCTGCTGCGCGTCGGCCCTGCTGCGTTAAAAACAGGCTCGGAATGCTCATTTATAGCTCGTAAAGTCGAGCGCGACTCCGAGCGTTCCTCGCCTATTTTTGCCTTGTATGGCTCTAGCTCGCGAGATCGTGAACAGGCTCTAAACGAAAAAACCGCCCGGAGGGCGGTTTTTCAGGAAGCGGCGGGTCTTACAGACCGGACATCTTCTGGATGGCTTCGCGCAGCTCTTCATCGGTGCAATCAGCGCAGGTGCCTTTCGGCGGCATGGCGTTGATACCGGAGATGGCAGCGGCGAGGATGCCGTCGAGACCGCCCTGGTGATCGGCGCGCTCTTTCCAGGCAGCGGTGTCACCGATTTTCGGTGCACCCAGTACGCCAGCGCCATGGCAGGCGTTGCAGTGCTTGGCGATGATGTCATCAGCGGTACGTGCACCACCACCGGCGGTAGCGGCAACGGCTTCGACGCCCTTGCACTCTTCACCCATGATGCACACTTCGCCCACAGGCTTGAGGCGCTCGGCAATGGCTTCATCGGTCGTGGCCTGAGCAGTCACTGCCCACAGGGCCAATACGGCAGCCGGTACTGCCAGCATTTTCTTCATCAGATTCACGGTACACCCTCTTCGTGGCTAGTCACGCCCGCGGCCACGGTTTCGCGAGCGGGCGACAGTATAACGGCAAGCGCGCCCCACCGAAACAACCCATATTGTCGCAGGGTTATTGATCAGAAGTTCGCCGGCGTGGTGGCGCTGATCAGGCGCGCCGGTACATCGAACGGGTTGCGAAAGCGGTGCGGCTTGCTGCTCTCGAAGTAGTAGCTGTCGCCCGGCTCGAGGATGAACACCTCGTTGCCCACGGTCAGCTCCAGCCTGCCTTCGACCAACATGCCGGCCTCCTCGCCCTCATGGGCGTACATCTCGTCACCGGTGTCGGTGCCGGCCGGGTAGGTCTCGTCAAGGAAGGAAATGGCGCGACTCGGATGAGCCTTGCCGATCAGCTTCATGGTGATGGCGCCACTGCAGATATCGGTCAGCTCGGAGGCCCGGTAGACCACCTGAATCTGGTTCTCCTGCTCCATGTCGAGGGAGAAGAATTCCACCAGTGACATGGGAATACCGCTCAGCACTTTTTTCAGCGAGCTGATCGAGGGGCTCACGCTGTTCTTCTCGATCATGGAAATGGTGCTGTTGGTAACGCCCGCCCGCTTGGCGAGTTCACGCTGGGAAAGACCTTTGAGCTTACGAATCGATTGCAGTCGAACGCCGACGTCCAATGCTGGAGTCCCCCTTTGGGAGTGATACGGAAAGTGTCCGTATCATGGCATAGCGTTCGGAATTTACAACACTTGCGTTCATGCTCTTCTACAGCCGGTCGAATCAACCTCCGAGATAGAGCAGCGGTACCCGCCGCAGGTTGCAGAAAATCTGATAGGGGATGCTGCCCGCAGCCATGGCCACGTCGCTCGCCAGCACCTCCTTGCCCCACAGCTCGACACGGCTGCCCAGGCCCGCCTGTGGCAGATCGGTGAGGTCGACGGTGAGCATGTCCATCGACACACGGCCGATCAGGCGAGTCGGCTGGCCGTCGACCATCACCGGAGTGCCGGTCGGCGCGTGGCGCGGATAGCCGTCGGCATAGCCCATGGCGACCACACCGACGCGAGTCGGCCGCTCGGAGACGAAGCGCGCGCCGTAGCCCACGGGCTCGCCGGGCGGCAGTTCGCGGACGCTGATCACCTTCGACTCCAGGGTCATCACCGGACGCAGACGCGCGGCCTGCTCCTGAACCTGCTCGAAAGGCGTAGCGCCATACAGCAGGATGCCGGGGCGCACCCAGTCGCTTGCCCCCTGCTTTTCAAATAGCTGTGGCCAGCCGAGCACGGCCGGCGAATTGCGCAAGCTGACCTCGGCGGCCAGGCCTTCGCGCGCCTGCTGGAACACGGCCAGCTGCTCGGCGGTACGCGCGCACTCGGGTTCGTCGGCACGTGCGAAGTGGCTCATCAGCACGATCTTGCTGACCTTGCCGCTGGCCAGCAGGCGGCGGTAGGCATCCTGGTACTCGCCCGGGTGCAGGCCAACGCGGTGCATACCGCTATCGAGCTTGAGCCACACGGTCAGCGGCTTGCTCAACCGGGCTTGCTCGACGGCCTCGATCTGCCACTGCGCGTGAATCACGCACCACAGATCATGCTGGTCGATCAGTGGCAGCTCGTCGGCGTCGAAAAAGCCTTCGAGCAGCAGGATCGGCGCCCGGATGCCGGCCTCGCGCAGCGCCAGCGCCTCTTCGATGCAGGCAACGGCAAAGCCGTCGGCCTCGCTCTCCAGCGCCTGCGCGCAACGCACCGCGCCATGCCCGTAGGCATCGGCCTTGACCACGGCCAGGGCGCGGGCGCCGCTCAGCTCGCGGGCCAGTTGGTAGTTGTGACGCAGGGCGTCGAGGTCGATAAGGGCACGGGCAGGACGCATGGTTCGTAATCTCTCAATCGTTTCGCTGAGGCGATCGTTTTTTCGTAGCCAGGATGAATTCGGGGATGACTCGTTACCAAAGCCCCGGATTGCATCCGGGCTACGTGTAAAAAAAGCCCGGCGGGGGAGCCGGGCGAGAAGCCAACACAAAAATTGTCTGGAACAAATTTTGACGTCGCCCCGCGACAGCCCGTAAGGGCGGCCGCCAGGGATAGCGGGCCGCAAAAATTGTTCACTGCGGTGACTGCCTCAGACGGCAGCCACCACGCACATTTCCACCAGCACTTCGGGCTTGTACATCTTCGCCTCGACGCAGGCGCGGGCCGGTGCATGGCCGTCGGCGACCCAGGCGTCGTACTCGGCGTTGAGGCCATCGTAGTCGGCCATGTCCTTGAGGAAGATGGTCAGCGAGAGGATCTTGCTCTTGTCGCTGCCACCCTCGGCCAGCATCTTGTCGATGTTGGCCAGGGTCTGGCGGGTCTGCTCGCGGATGTCACCGCCGAAGTCGTCGGCCAACTGGCCGGCTAGGTAAATCGTGCCGTTGTGGATCACCACTTCGCTGTAGCGTTTGGCCACATGCAGGCGCTGGATCGACATGCTGCGAATCTCCTTTGATTTTCCGGGCCGCGCAGCCTATCAGGTGCGCAGCGGCTGCGGTGCGCTGTGCACCTCGCGAGCCTTGCGCGAATAACGCGAGATATCCAGGCCATCGGCGCTGATCTGCGGACGCTTGTTGGCCATCAGGTCGGCGAGCAGACGTCCGGAACCGCAGGCCATGGTCCAGCCCAGTGTGCCGTGGCCGGTATTGAGGAACAGGTTGCGGAAAGCGGTGGCGCCGACGATCGGGGTGCCGTCGGGCGTGGCCGGGCGCAAGCCAGTCCAGAAATCGGCGCGCTGCAGATCGCCGCCTTGCGGGTAAAGATCGGCAGTGATCATCTCCAGGGTTTCGCGACGACGCGGGTTGAGCGACAGATCGAAACCGGCGATCTCGGCCATACCGCCGACGCGGATACGGCCGTCGAACCGGGTGATGGCGACCTTGTAGGTCTCGTCGAGAATGGTCGAAGTCGGCGCCATGTCGACGTTGGTGATCGGTACGGTCAGCGAGTAGCCCTTGAGCGGGTATACCGGCGCGCGCACGCCCAGCGGCTTGAGCAGCTGCGGGCTGTAGCTACCGAGGGCGAGCACGTAGCGATCAGCGGTTTCCAGCTTGCCGTCGATCCACACGCCGTTGATGCGGTCGCCCACGGCGTCCAGACGCTGGATCTTCTGGCCGAAACGGAACTCGACACCGAGCGCCTTGGCCATGTCAGCCAGCTTGGTGGTGAACATCTGGCAGTCGCCAGTCTGGTCGTTAGGCAGGCGCAGGGCACCGGCCAGCTTGTGTTTGACCCCGGCCAGGGCCGGCTCGACGCGGGCAATGCCGTCGCGGTCGAGCAGCTCGAACGGCACGCCGGAGGCTTCCAGCACGGCGATGTCCTTGGCGGCAGCATCGACCTGGGCCTGGGTGCGGAACAGCTGGGTGGTGCCGAGCTGACGGCCTTCATAACTGATGCCGGTTTCCGCGCGTAGCTCGTCGAGGCAGTCGCGGCTGTACTCGGACAGGCGCACCATGCGCTCCTTGTTGATCGCGTAGCGGCTGGCGGTGCAGTTGCGCAGCATCTGCGCCATCCACAGGTACTGATCGACGTCACCGGTGGCCTTGATCGCCAGCGGAGCGTGCTTCTGCAGAAGCCACTTGATGGCTTTCAGCGGCACGCCCGGGGCGGCCCAGGGCGAGGCATAGCCGGGGGAAACCTGACCGGCGTTGGCGAAGCTGGTTTCCAAGGCGGGGCCGTCCTGGCGGTCGACCACCACCACCTCGAAGCCCTGACGGGCGAGGTAGTAAGCACTGGCGGTACCAATCACACCGCTGCCGAGAACCAGAACACGCATGTTTTTCTCCCCGCCGCGCCCAAGGCGCGTGCGTTACAGGCCATTGTTGTCGATGGGCGCAGTATAGGAAGAGCCGTGCAGTGCTTTTCACCATATACACGGCTATATTTGGCGAGAATTCTTGGCAAAAAGCCGTTTTGCAGAGGCGGATTCCCCATGAGAACCCAGCATCAAAGCCGTCGTGAACTGGACAAGATCGACCGCAACATCCTCCGTATCCTGCAGGAGGATGGGCGCATCAGCTTCACCGAACTGGGCGAGCGCGTGGGGCTATCGACCACGCCGTGCACCGAGCGCGTACGCCGCCTGGAGCGCGAAGGCATCATCATGGGCTACCACGCCCGCCTCAACCCCCAGCACCTCAAGGCCAGCCTGCTGGTGTTCGTCGAAATCAGCCTGGACTACAAGTCCGGCGATACCTTCGAGGAATTCCGCCGCGCCGTGCTCAAGCTGCCGCACGTGCTGGAATGCCACCTGGTGTCCGGCGACTTCGACTACCTGGTGAAGGCGCGCATCAACGAAATGGCCAGCTATCGCAAGCTGCTCGGCGACATCCTGCTCAAGCTGCCGCACGTGCGCGAATCGAAGAGCTATATCGTCATGGAAGAGGTGAAGGAGAGCCTGGCGCTGCCGGTGCCGGAGTGAAGCGCATGCCGTGCGCATAGGAGCGAATTCACTCGCGATCAGCCGCAGCACCGTACCAACCTCATTCGCGAATGAATTCGCTCCCACAGGGTCGCTCCACGCTCCGCCTGCAAGCTGACGAGCGCTGACACATGGGCTATCAAGAAGAGCCAGGCCCTACCGGCGCCCGAATGAGCGAATGCCATTTGTAGGAGCGAATTTATTCGCGATCAGCCGCAATACCGTACCAACCTCATTCGCGAATAAATTCGCTCCTACAGGGCCGCTCCACGCTCCGCCTGCAAGCTGACGAGCGCTGACACATGGGCTATCAAGAAGAGCCAGGCCCTACCGGCGCCCGAATGAGCGAATGAGCGAATGCCATTTGTAGGAGCGAATTTATTCGCGATCAGCCGCAGTACCGTACGAACCTCATTCGCGAATGAATTCGCTCCTACAGGGTCGCTCCACGCTCCGCCTGCAAGCTGACGAACGCTGACACATGGGCTATCAAGACGAGCCAGGCCCTATCGGCGCCCGAATGAGCGACTGCCATTTGTGGGAGCGAATTTATTCGCGATCAGCCGCAATACCGTACCAACCTCATTCGCGAATAAATCGCTCCTACAGGGTCGCTCCACGCTCCGCCTGCAAGCTGACGAGCGCTGACACATGGGGTATCAAGAAGAGCCAGGCCCTACCGGGCCGAAGTGAGCTATTGCCGTTGTAGGAGCGAATTTATTCGCGATTGAACGGGGCCATACCATCCAGGATCGCGAATGAATTCGCTCCCACAGAAGATGCCGCTGCGTCTACACCAAGCGCTGCCGCGTCGTGGCGATCAGGCGGTGTACCTGACGTTCGACTGCCGGCTCGATCGGCTGCTCCGGTCCGCGACCATGCGGACATGGCAAGTTCGGCGTGGTACCGAACAGGCGGCAGATCAGCGGGCGCTGGTCATACACCTCACAGCCGTTCGGCCCCAGATGCACGCAGTTGTACTCGGCCAGCGCCGAGTCATGTTCGGCATCGCTCTTGACCGGCAGGCGCGCCAATTCTTCCGAAGACGCGGTGACCGGCCCGCAGCAGTCGTGGCAGCCGGGCACACAGTCGAAGCGCGGAATCTGCCGGCGCAGATGGTCGATCTTGCGGTCGGTGCAGCTCATCGTTGGGTATCCTTAGGTGATGGCGGCAAGTTTACTGCCAGGCGCCGCAATGTCATTCGCTCAGACACCTCAAGTCGCGGCTAAGCCCCTCCCACCAGGGCCCAGCACTGTGGGAGGCGCTTCAGCGGCAACAGGCCAAAGCCCCATGAGAAAAGACAGCCTGCTTTTTTTCTGCCTGTCTCTTGGCGTGATAACAATCACGCGCTTATGCTGCGTTTAATTTTCCACACAACAAAATCAGGATTTCGCACATGAACGCCCGCGTTCACCAGCCCGTCCACAGTCCACAGCATGCCGTTTCCTATTACGCCGCCAGCGTCAATCGCGGGTTGGCCTACCCACCGCTGGACGGCGAACGGCAGGTGGATGTGTGCATCGTCGGTGGCGGGTTCAGCGGCCTGAATACGGCCATCGAGCTGGCCCAGAAGGGCCTCTTGGTGGCGTTACTGGAGGCGCGCAAGATCGGCTGGGGCGCCAGCGGCCGTAACGGCGGGCAGCTGATTCGCGGCGTCGGCCATGGTGTCGAGCAGTTCGAATCGGTGGTCGGCAAGGACGGCGTGCGCCAGTTCAAGCTGATGGGCCTGGAGGCCGTGGAGATCGTGCGCAGCCGCGTCGAGCAGTTTCGCATCGACTGCGACCTGACCTGGGGCTATTGCGACCTGGCCAACAAGCCGGCGCACATGGACGGCTTCGCCGAGGACAAGGCCGAGCTGGAAAGCCTCGGTTATCGCCACGAACTGCGCATGGTGCCGCAGGAGCGCATCCATGAGGTGGTCGGCTCCGACAATTACCACGGCGCCATGATCGACATGGGCTCGGGCCACCTGCACCCACTCAACCTGGCGCTCGGCGAAGCCGCAGCCGCCCAGTCGCTGGGCGTGCAGCTGTTCGAAGACTCACCGGTGACCGGCATCGACTATGGCAGCGAAGTGCGCGTACATACCGCCAACGGCCAGGTGCGCGCCAAGTACCTGGTGCTGGCCTGCAATGCCTATATCAACGGCCTCAACCCGACGCTGAGTGGCAAGGTGCTGCCGGCTGGCAGCTACATCATCGCCACCGAACCCCTTTCCGAAGAGCAGGCGCGCCAGCTGATTCCGCAGAACATGGCGCTGTGCGACCAGCGCGTGACCGTCGACTACTACCGTCTCTCGGCCGACCGTCGCCTGCTGTTCGGTGGTGCCTGCCACTATTCCGGGCGCGATCCGGCCGACATCGCCGCCTACATGCGGCCGAAGATGCTCAAGGTGTTCCCGCAACTGGCCAACGTGCGTATCGACTTCCAGTGGGGCGGGATGATCGGCATCGGTGCCAACCGCCTGCCACAGATCGGCCGACTCAAGGACCAGCCCAACGTGTTCCACGCCCAGGCCTATGCCGGGCACGGCGTCAATGCTACGCACCTGGCCGGCAAGCTGCTCGCCGAGGCCATCGCCGGTCAGGCAAGCCGCGGCTTCGACCTGTTCGCCCAGGTCCCGCACATGACCTTCCCCGGCGGCAAGCACCTGCGCTCGCCGCTGCTAGCACTGGGGATGGCCTGGCACCGGCTTAAAGAGTTGCTGTAAGCCTACAAATCGCGGCTGAAGCCGCTCCTACGGGCGCGCCGCGCGGCGAAGCTGTCCTTATAACTTCCAGAACGGCAGGCTCGCCTCGCGCTCGGCCTGGGCGCGGCTCAGGCCTATGTCGCGCAGCTGCTGGTCGCTGAGCTTGAGCAGCGCGCGGCGCGTACTCAGGCGCCGCCAGAAGGCCGGCCAGTTGCGACCGAAGTAGCGGGCCTCATCCTTGTGTGGCGCTACCTGTACATCCTCGCCCACCGCCGCGAAATCTGTCTTGCTGAATCCGCTCATGGCTGCCTCCCTCTTACCTTCTGTCATGGGACGTCAGCATGCCGTAGTTAGAAAACACATGACAGATTCAAAAAATCCTTATTTACTCCATACAGATTCGCCGTTTTTTCCCCTGAATGGGATTTCTCAAGGCGAACTGTACTGGTTCAAACCCACCCTGCACCAAAGCGGACGACCGTCATGACGCTCTATTTGAATCTGGCCGAACTGCTTGGCACCCGTATCGAGCAGGGACTGTACCGCCCAGGCGACCGTCTGCCGTCGATACGCAGCCTGAGCCAGGAACACGGCGTCAGCCTGAGCACCGTGCAGCAGGCCTACCGCCACCTCGAAGACATGGGGCTGGCCGCGCCGCGACCGAAGTCCGGATACTTCGTGCCGGTGGGCCGGCAAATGCCCGCCCTGCCGCAGATCAGTCGAGCCGCACAGCGTCCCGTGGAAGTCTCGCAGTGGGATCACGTGCTGGAACTGATCAGCAGCTCGCCACAGCACGACATGCTGCAGCTGGGCCGCGGCCGTCCGGACATCAGCGGCTCGACGCTCAAGCCACTGCTGCGCAACCTGTCGCGCCAGGCGCGCCGGCAGGACCCGGACGTACTCACCTATGGCGGCATTCGCGGCGATATTCGCCTGCGCGAACAGATCGCCCGGCTGATGCTCGACTCCGGCTGCCGAGTGGCTGCTGAAGACCTGGTGGTCACCACTGGTTGCCACGAAGCCCTGTCGGCTGCCGTGCGCGCCATCTGCCAGCCCGGCGACATCGTCGCGGTCGACTCGCCGAGCTTCCATGGCGTCATGCAGGCGCTCAAGGGCTTCGGCATGAAGGCGCTGGAACTGCCTACCGACCCGCTCACCGGGATCAGCCTCGATGCCCTGGAGATGGCTCTGGAGCAATGGCCGATCAAGGCCATCCAGCTCACACCGAACTGCAACAACCCGCTTGGCTACATCATGCCCGACGCCAACAAGCGCGCCCTGGTGGCCCTGGCGCAGCGCTTCGATGTAGCCATCATCGAGGACGACGTCTACGCCGACCTCGCCTACAGCTACCCACGACCGCGCAGCATCAAGTCGTTCGACGAGGATGGTCGGGTGCTGTTCTGCAGCTCTTTCTCCAAGACTCTGGCGCCGGGTCTGCGGGTCGGCTGGATCGCCCCGGGACGCTACCTGGAGCAGGTGGTGCACATGAAGTACCTGGGCACTGGCAGCACCGCGCAGCTGCCGCAACTGGCGCTGGCCGAATACCTCAAGGACGGGCATTACGAACCGCACCTAAGACGCATGCGCGCGCAGTACCTGCGCAGCCGCGACCTGATGGTGGACTGGGTCAGCCGCTATTTCCCGGCCGGCACCCGGGTCAGCCGACCGCAGGGCAGCTTCATGCTATGGGTGGAGATGCCGCAGGGCTTCGACAGCCAGAAGCTCAATCGCGCGCTGCTGCCGCACAAGATCCAGATCGCGCCGGGCAGCATCTTTTCGGCGGCCGGCAAGTACCGTAACTGCATCCGCCTGAACTACGCCGAACCGCCGAGCACGACCATCGAAGCGGCGGTGAAGCAGATCGGTGCGACCATCGCCGAGCTGATCGAAGAGGCTGACCTGCAGCACACGCAGGATCTCGGGCAGTGGCGCTGAGCCGGTTCAGGAACGCGCCGCTTCCATCTCGCTGAAGGCACCGCGCTTGCTCGCCAGGATGATGAACACGAAAGCGCCAGTAGCCATCATCAGCGGCAGCGCATGGCCGCTGAGCCACTGGCTGACGGCACCTGTGGTGAGTGGCCCGATCAGGCAGCCCAGCCCCCACAACTGAGCGACATGGGCATTGGCGCGCACCAGTTCGTCATCACGATAACGCTCGCCGATCATGATCAGCGACAAGGTGAACAGGCCACCGGCACTGGCACCAAAGGCCACCAGCACTGGCCAGATCATCGGTGTCTGCAGCAACGGTGGAATCGCCAGGCTGGACACCAGCAGCACGACGCCACAGGCGCGGAACAACAACTGCCGCGACATGCGGTCGGCCAGCCAGCCGATGGGCAGCTGCAGCACCGCGTCGCCGACCACCACCACGCTGACCATGAACAACGCCACTTCCTGAGTGAAGCCCTGGCGCAGGCCGTAGATCGGCAACAGGGTCAGCATCATCGCTTCGAAGGCGGCAAACAGCATCACTGCCCAGGCGATCGCCGGCAGCTTGCGGCAGAACACCAGCAGCCCGCGCCCGGAGGCGCTGTGTGCATCCACCTGCGGCGCGCCGCTGCGCCCGATCAGGATCAGCGAGCCGCCGATCAGCAGGCACACGCCCGTCCAGAAACCCCGGTCGGTCGCCGTGCCGAGCGCCGTCAGCAGCAGGGGGCCGCTGAGCTGGCTGAGGGCATAGCCGGTGCCGTACAGGGCCACCAAACGGCCGCGCCATTTCTCCACGGCGAGTTGGTTGATCCAGCTTTCGCCCAGGATGAACACCACGGTCAGCGCCACACCGATGAAAAGGCGTAGGCCCACCCAGACCGCATAGTTCTGTACCAGCGCCAGCCCGGCCACCGACACTGCGCCAAGCAGCAGGCATAGCTGCATCAGCACCGTGGTGCCGAAGCGCGCCGCCAGGCGTCCCGCCAGCAAGGCACCGAGCAGCACCCCGACGGCTGGAGTCGCGGCCATCACGCCGATGGCGAAGGAGTCGTAGCCCCAGCTTTCCAGGCGCAGCGACACCAGCGGCATGGTCACGCCCAGCGCCAGGCCGATGCTGATGACCGCCGCACAGACGGCGAAGTAGGTGCCCCAACGCATTGATGAATTCCTTGGCTGACGAGCCGCTGCAAAGACAACGGCCGGGTTCCTCGGGAACCCGGCCGTAGGTTTCGGGAGCGAGATAGCCGGCAGTTTCGTTGCGTTCTCGGCCCTCTCCCCCAGCCCTCTCCCATAAATGGGAGAGGGGAGCCGATTACCTGGCCGACGACCAGAAGATCGCCCCGCTACCTTTAAAGTTTGATCCAGGTGGACTTCAGCTCGGTGTACTTGTCGAACGCGTGCAGCGACTTGTCGCGACCGTTGCCGGACTGCTTGAAGCCGCCGAACGGCGCGGTCATGTCGCCGCCGTCGTACTGATTGATCCACACGCTGCCGGCGCGCAGCGCCTTGCCCACCAGGTGGGCGCGCGACAGGTTGCCGGTCCACACCGCAGCGGCCAGGCCGTAGACGGTGTCGTTGGCGATGGCGATGGCCTCGTCCTGATCATCGAAGCCGATCACCGACAGCACCGGGCCGAAGATTTCTTCCTGGGCGATGCGCATGGCGTTGCTCACGCCGTCGAAGATGGTCGGCTCGACGTAGGTGCCGCCAGTCTCTTCCATCACCCGCTTGCCACCGGCCACCAGCTTGGCGCCGTCGTCATGGCCGGCCTGGATGTAATTCAGCACATTGTTCATCTGCGTGGTGTCGACCAGCGCACCGACGTTGGTCTCCGGGTCCAGCGGGTTGCCCGGCTTCCAGGCCTTGATCGCCTCGACCACCATGGGCACGAACTTGTCCTTGATGGAGTTCTCCACAAGCAGGCGCGAACCGGCGGTGCAGACCTCGCCCTGGTTGAAAGCGATGGCACTGGCGGCAGATTCGGCAGCGGCCTGCAGGTCCGGTGCGTCAGCGAAGACGATGTTCGGGCTCTTGCCGCCAGCCTCCAGCCAGACGCGCTTCATGTTCGACTCGCCGGCATAGACCATCAGTTGCTTGGCGATCTTGGTCGAGCCGGTGAACACCAGAGTGTCGACGTCCATGTGCAGGGCCAGGGCCTTGCCCACAGTGTGGCCGAAGCCCGGCAGCACGTTGAACACGCCGGCCGGGATGCCGGCCTCGATGGCCAGCTCGGCGATGCGGATGCCGGTCAGCGGCGACTTTTCGGAGGGCTTGAGGATGATCGAGTTACCGGTGGCCAACGCCGGGCCAAGCTTCCAGCAGGACATCAGCAGCGGGAAATTCCACGGCACGATGGCGGCGACCACGCCCACCGGCTCACGGGTGACCAGACCGAGCTGATCGTGAGGCGTGGCGGCGACTTCGTCATAGATCTTGTCGATGGCCTCGCCGCTCCAGCGAATGGCATTGGCCGCGCTGTTCACGTCGATGCTCAGCGAATCGCTGATCGGCTTGCCCATGTCCAGGGTTTCCAGCAGAGCCAGCTCCTGTCCATGCTCCTCGATCAACTCGGCGAAACGGATCATGACCTTCTTGCGCAGGGCCGGCGCCATACGTGACCACGCACCGGAGTCGAAGGCGGCGCGGGCGTCCTTGACCGCCAGCTCGGCGTCGGCCTGATCACAGCTGGCCACCAGGCCGAGCAGACGCCCGTCGACCGGGCTGATGCACTCGAAGGTGGCGCCGGACTCGGCGGCGCGGTATTCGCCGTGGATGAAGGCACGGGTTTCGATGGTCAGGGTCTTGGCACGCTGTTCCCAGTCGCTACGAGTCAGGCTAGTCATTCCGGCATCCTCTCAATGGGTGGAAGCGGCGCCCGCAGGGACGCGCGCTGTCAATAATTCTGCAAGGCCAGCTAGCTGGCCAAATCCTGCTCGCCACACTAAACCAGTGGGCTGTGGCTTTTCAATATTTTTGACATAGACGGGGAAAAGCCCTTGTCATGTTCGTTTTTTTAAACATAGACTGCCGCCACGACTCTACCGTCGCGGCCCCCGCTGGCCGCGTGATCAACGCCACCGCCCCACGGAACAGCCAGATGAACATCGAGCAGATCGTCGACTTCGCCCAGGCCGGCACGGCCGCCGAACACTATTGCCCCGCAGCGGAGAAAGTGCTCAAGGGTGACCCCGAGCAGAGCGTACGCAACCACTACAGCAGCCCCTGCGGCCAGTTCAGCACCGGCATCTGGGAAGGTGCAGTGGGCCAGTGGACGGTGAACTACACCGAGCATGAGTACTGCGAAATCCTCCAGGGCGTGTCCGTGCTGCGTGATGCCGATGGCAACGCCAAGACCGTACGCGCCGGCGACCGCTTCGTGATTCCCGCCGGGTTCTCCGGCACCTGGGAAGTGCTGGAAACCTGCCGCAAGGTCTACGTGATCTTCGAGCCCAAGTAAGCACCTGACCCCTCGCCCTACGGACTGGTTCCGGGCTCACCGAATCCTGTTGTTGCTTGTCACCCTTCGACCCGCCTTGTGCGGGTCTTTTTCTGCGCGGCGGGGGCTTCAGCGCACTGACACCTTCTCGACCACAGCCGAACGCACGCCGCCCGCCGCCAATGCCAGCAGCGCAAATAGCACGACGGCATGCGTCATGCTCAGCCAGCTCGCCAGAGCGCCGAACACCGGCGCGCCCAATGTCTGGCCAACGGCGATGCCGAGAAAGGCGATGGTCAGCCCGGTAGCGGGGCGCTCGGACAATGCGGCCACGCCCCAGACCAGATAGATACCGCTCAGGGTGATGTAAGCCGCGCCGAACATTGCGCCGCCCAGCAGCGTCAGGGCCGGCGCGCTCCCCAGACCGACCAGGACGATGGCCGCCGCCAGCGCGGCCAGGCACAGACGGTGCGCCCAGTCGATGCCCAGTCTGGCGACCAGAGCCCCAGCCCCGGCACCGGCGATCCCGGCGGCACCGATCACCACCCAAAGCAATCCGGCCCCAGCGCTCTGCCACCCCAGACGCTGCGCCACGATCTCGCTGCCGAACGACCACAAGGCCGTGCTGGCCGCGCCCATCAGCAGGGACGCCACTACCAGTCGCTTCAAGGTGGCGCTGAACAGTGCCGCCCCCGCGTGAGCCTGCACAGGCGGCGCGGAGGTACGCGGCACATGCAAAACCGCCAGCACCGCCAGCACGCATGCCGCGGCTGCGAACACGCCGTAGGCCAGCCGCCACTCGGCGCCGAACATCAGTGCGACCGGGCCGGACAGAATCACGCCTGCACTGGTGCCGGCATTGATCAGGGTATTCGCGCTGTCCTGGCGCTGCGGCTCGACGACCGCAGCCACCGCGGCGGACATGGGCGGTGAAGCCAAGCCGGTGCTCATACCGGCGAGCAACACCGCAGCGGCGAGCCACAACGCCGATGGTGCGAGGGCGATGCCGAGCATACCGAGCATGGCGATCGATGCGGCAACGAAGGCGACGGTACGCGCGCCGAGTCGCTCGGTCAGTTGTGCAGCGACGACGATGGCGAGGCAGTAGCCAAGAAAGGAGCCACCGGCGATCAGGCCGCCAACGGCGTCCGGCAGGTCGAGATCAGCATCGATCTGCGGCAGGAACAGGCCGAAAGCGAAACGGGCGAAGCCGTAGCACACCGCTATCAGGCCGAAGCCCGTGACACCGAGGCGCCATTCGCGGGTCATACCCGCCCCCGCAGGACCAGCAGCGTCGCCGCGCGACCCGCCGTGACCACAGCCGCCAGGCCGCGGTAGCTGGCCGCGGCCGTGGCGCCTTCGAAGAGAATGACCACCTGCTCGACCAATTCCTCATCGGCGCTGGTGCCCAACTGACGGGCGAGAATCCGCCGCACCGTCTCGCTGAAGCGCGCCTTGTACGCCGCCACGACCTCGGTGACCTCCGGCAGGGCCGTGCCGAGTTCGCCCTGAGCACGCAGGAACAGGCAGCCTCGCGCACCCTCCTCGCCCATCCAGCTGGCCAGTGCATCGAACAACGCCTCGACGTTGTCCAACTCCAGACGCTGCAGGAAGCGCTGCCCACGCGTCATCAGCACGGCCGCGATCAGCTCGTTCTTGCTGCCCGCGTGCTTGTACAACGTGCGGCTGGACATCCCGGCCGCCTGCGCCAGGCGATCCATGCCGGTTGCGTTGAAGCCGTGCCGGTCGAACAGCTCTTCGGCCACGGATATAAGCTTGGCGTCGACATTCATAAGGCCAAGGTAAAACGATCATTTTACCTCGTCAACCAATCATAAATGCTCAGGCAAAAAAGACCCGCACAGGGCGTAATGCTGTTCACTTAAGGTTGTGCGCGCTTTGCTCCCCTCTCCCATTTATGGGAGAGGGGCTGGGGGAGAGGGCTGAAAACGCCGCAAGTCTGCCAGCACCCCTCGCCGAACGCGGCCCGCCCTAACCCTCTCCCCAGAGGGGCGAGGGGACTGATCGCGCACAATTGAACAGCATTACCGCACAGGGCGGGTCTTTCTATCAGCACGCCGAGACGTGCTTAGCGTCCGGCTCAGGCCAGCTCGTCGAAGCACTCGGCGACGATGGCGATGCCTTTTTCCAGTTGCGCGTCCGGAATGGTGACGGGCATCAGGAAGCGGATGACGTTGTAGTAGGTGCCGCACGACAGCAGGATCAGGCCCTTCTCGCGCGCACGGGCGACGATCTTGCCCACCAGCTCGGCAGCCGGCTTGTTGTGGTCGCCGCCTTCGAACAGCTCGATGGCGACCATCGAACCCAGGCCACGCACGTCACCGATCACCTTGTGCTTCTCGGCGATGGTCTTGAGGCCCGCCTTGAGCGTCTCGCCGACGGCGTTGGAGCGCTGCAGGAGGTTCTCTTCGTCGAACACCTTGAGTACGGCCAGGGCCGCGGCGCAGGCGATCGGGCTGCCGGCGTAGGTGCCGCCCAGGCCACCGGGGGCGATGGTGTCCATGATCTCGGCCTTGCCGCACACGCCGGAGATCGGGAAGCCGCCGCCAACGGACTTGGCGAAGGTGGTCAGGTCCGGCACCACGCCCAGTTGCTCGGTAGCGAAGAAGCTGCCGGTACGGCCGGCGCCGGTCTGCACTTCGTCGGCGATCAGGAGGATGCCGTGCTGGTCGCACAGGGCGCGCAGGCGCTGCATGAAGGCCGGAGAGTTGACGTAGAAACCACCCTCGCCCTGCACCGGCTCGATGATGATGGCGGCGATGTCCTGCGGCTGCGCGTCGTTCTTGAAGATGCGCTCGATGCTGGCGATGGACTCGTCCTCGCTCACGCCGTGCAGCGGGCACGGCGCCTGGGCGCGGTACACGCCAGCCGGCATCAGGCCCATGCCGGCAGAGTACGGTAACACCTTGCCGGTCAGCGACAGGGTCATCATGGTGCGGCCGTGGTAGGCGCCAGTGAAGGCGATCACGCCGGCACGGCCGGTAGCAGCGCGGGCGATCTTCACGGCGTTCTCGACAGCTTCGGAGCCGGAGGTGACCAGCAGGGTCTTCTTGGCGAAGTCGCCCGGTACGCGCTTGGCGATTTCTTCGCACAGCTCGATATAGGGCTCGTAGGCCAGCACCTGGAAGCAGGTATGGGTCAGCTTGCTCAACTGCTCCTGAACGGCAGCGACCACCTTCGGGTGCAGGTGGCCGGTGTTCAGTACGGCGATACCACCGGCGAAGTCGATGTACTCGCGGCCTTCGACGTCCCATACGGTGGCGTTCTCGGCGCGCTCGGCGACGATCGGGTGGATCTGGCCGACGCCGCGCGGTACGGCGGCAGCACGGCGTTGCAGCAGAGATTCGTTGGTCTTGCTCATGGTGTCCTCAGGTCGTCCCCGGCGGGAGGTCGGCCCAGCATGCGATGATCGACTGAACCGAGCCCGCAAGGAACTCAATAGGTTTACGACTTACAACCGGGACGCCGCACGCTCTTTCGCACCTTGCCCCGTCTTGGCATCAGATGCCGCCCAGGCACATGTACTTGATCTCGAGGTAGTCCTCGATCCCGTACTTGGAGCCTTCGCGGCCCAGGCCGGAAGCCTTCACACCGCCGAACGGCGCGACTTCGTTGGAGATCAGGCCGGTGTTGATGCCCACCATGCCGTACTCCAGCGCCTCGGCCACGCGGAACACGCGGCCCAGATCGCGGGCATAGAAATAGGAAGCCAGGCCGAACTCGGTATCGTTGGCCATGGCAATCACCTCGGCCTCGTCCTTGAAGCGGAACAGAGGCGCCAGCGGGCCGAAGGTCTCTTCCTTGGCCACGGCAGCGGTTTTCGGCACGTCCACCAGGATGGTCGGTTCGAAGAAGGTGCCACCCAGGGCATGCGGCTTGCCGCCCAGGGCCAGTTTGGCGCCCTTGTTCACCGCGTCGGCGATGTGCTCCTGCACCTTGGCCACGGCCTTCTCGTCGATCAGCGGACCGGTGGTGGTGCCATCTTCCAGACCGTTGCCGATCTTCAGCTTGGATACAGCGGCGATCAGCTTCTCGGCGAAGGCATCGTAGACGCCATCCTGCACGTAGATACGGTTGGCGCAGACGCAGGTCTGGCCGTTGTTGCGGTACTTGGAGATCAGCGCACCTTCGACGGCGGCATCCAGGTCGGCGTCATCGAAGACGATGAACGGCGCGTTACCGCCCAACTCCAGCGACACCTTCTTGATGTCCTGGGCGCATTCGGCCATCAGTTGGCGACCGATCTCGGTCGAGCCGGTGAAGGACAGCTTGCGCACGATGGGGTTGCTGGTCAGCTCGCCACCCACCTCGCCGGCGCTGCCGGTGACCACGCTCAGCACACCTTTCGGAATGCCCGCGCGCTCGGCCAGCTCGACCAGGGCCAGGGCAGAGAACGGCGTCTGCGAAGCCGGCTTGATCACCATGGTGCAACCGGCGGCCAGTGCCGGGCCGGCCTTGCGGGTGATCATCGCGGCGGGGAAGTTCCACGGGGTGATGGCCGCGGTGACGCCGATCGGCTGCTTGATCACGAACAGGCGCTTGTCCGGCTGGTGGCCGGGAATCACGTCGCCGTAGACGCGCTTGGCTTCTTCGGCGAACCACTCGATAAAGGAGGCGGCATAGGCGATCTCGCCCTTGGCTTCGGCCAGCGGCTTGCCCTGTTCCAGAGTCATCAGGCGACCGAGGTCATCCTGGTTCTCCATCAGCAACTCGAACCAGCGACGCAGCTTGTTGGCGCGCTCCTTGGCAGTCAGCGCACGCCAGGCCGGCAGCGCCTTATCGGCGGCTTCGATAGCGCGGCGGGTTTCGGCGCGGCCCATCTTCGGTACATGGCCGATGATTTCACCGGTGGCCGGGTTGTTCACGGCAATGGTCTGACCGCTGTCGGCGTCCAGCCACTGGCCATCGATATAAGCCTGTTGGCGCAGCAGCTGGGAGTCTTTCAGTTGCATGGCAGTCTCCTTCAGTCCGGCGCCCGGGCGCCGGGGTAAAGTCGTTGAAGTCACGGGCAGAGCCCACAAGGCTGGAAAGGCGGGCCTTGCGAAGCCTGGGTAATGGATTCAGAGCCGTTGAACGTGCGGGGGTTCAGAATGACCGAACGCACCGTTTGAAATCTCAAACGAATCCTAGGAGCGGCAACGCTAAAGGGCAATAGTCGAAAGGGTAAAATTGACGAAAGAAGCGTTAAAAAACTGGCGAGACTCAGCTGCGAAGGGTCAAAAAGTGTAAAGCTCGTTCGAAATAACGCACGATCATGCAGAATGGACGCTAACCGCCGACATGGGTATGATTGCGCCCCGCAACGCATCCGTAGCTCAGCTGGATAGAGTACTGCCCTCCGAAGGCAGGGGTCGTGGGTTCGAATCCCGCCGGATGCGCCAGATAGAAAACAAGGGCCTAGGTGAAAACCTCGGCCCTTTTTTTCGATGGGTGCTGTCTCATGGATATGAGAGGGCGAATGCCCGCTTCGAACCAAGGCCTGATGCAAGGACTAGGTTCTTCCAACAGGCGCTTGGTGCATTCATTCTCAGCGCCCGGCGCACACGGCGAAATCACGCTTGAGCACACGGTGCGACGACGTGCTTATATAGGACTCTCGGAAATTAGGCTCATTACGCGGCTTAACGGTCCGGATAGCAGTGGGCTGACGTTCGAACCCACTCTGCAGCCAGTCGCTGTACCTCACAATGGCGCTTACACCTGCGCTGGCCTTCGGCCACCCAGCACCCCGCTTATCTGGAATAAACCGTTTTTAGCTTGGGTATGGCACCTCGCGTGATAGGGTTAGTCCCTGCTCTCCTTAAAATTGGCCGCCGCACGCGGCCCTCACAAGAGCGTCCCAAATGCAAGCCAAGGCACGCGAAGTTCCTGTGCTGCCGGTGCTACAGGATCTGCGGGCCGGTACTGCAAAACTGCACATCGGTCTGGAAAAACAGCTTCCCTTTTTCTCTGACCTTCTCGACAAAAACGCCTTTCAACGGCTGATGCAGGCCTACTACGGCTTCTACCTGCCGCTTGAAAATGCCTTACTCGATAGCGACGTGATACCTGCCGATTTCGACCTGGTGTCGCGCCTCAAGGCACCGACCCTGTGCAAGGACCTGCATGCCCTAGGCCTGTCAGCCGAGGCCATCGAGCGTTTGCCGATCTGCCAGAGATTGCCTGCAATAAGCTGCAGGCCTGCCTGCCTGGGCGTTCTGTATGTGCTCGAAGGGGCCACGCTCGGTGGACAAATCCTGCGTCGGGAAATGGCTTCACGACTGGGCCTGAACGCCGACAACGGAGCGGCGTTCCTCGATATCTATGGCGCGGAAACCGGGCGACGCTGGCGCAGTTTTATTACGTATCTGGGAAGTCGATCCCTGGATACGGACGAGCGCGAAGCCGTTGTCATGGCGGCCCAGACCACATTCGCCTGTTTCGAGCGCTGGCTCGAACGCAGAGAGGTACTGATATGACCCCGCAGAACAAAGAGGCCTTCGAAGAACTGCTGGCCAACTGCGCCGACGAGCCAATCCGCTTCCCCGGGGCGATCCAGCCTCATGGATTGCTGCTGACACTCAGCGAACCGGATCTCGAGATCATCCAGATCAGCGCCAATGTCGAAACATTGCTGGCGCACACGCCGCAAGAACTGATCGGCCAACCGTTACACAAGCTGATTGGCCAGGCCCACGCCGAAGCAGTACGCGAGGCGTTGATGCGGCCAGCGTTCGCCGACGCCGGGCCACTTCACTTTCACATCAATGGCACGACATTCGAGGGCTTGCTGCATCGGCATCAGGGCGTGTTGATCCTGGAGCTGGAAATCCACGTGGAAAATTTCCAGCCGCGAAACGTCGCGGGGCTCAACACCAACCTGGGACGCATGCTCCAGCGCCTGCAACAAGCGAGCACGCTGCAGGAGCTGTACGACATCAGTGTCAAGGAAATTCAGGCGATGACCGGTTATGACCGGGTGCTCATCTATCGCTTCGAGGAAGAGGGCCATGGTCAGGTAATCGCTGAAGCCTCCGCTCCGTCGATGGAGCTCTTCAATGGCCTGTTCTTCCCCGCCTCGGACATCCCCGAACAGGCTCGCGAGCTGTATCGCACCAATTGGCTGCGAATCATCCCCAACGCCGATTACCAACCGGTGCCACTGGTGCCGAAGCTGCGACCCGATACGCAGACTCCGCTGGACCTGAGCTTCGCCACGCTGCGCAGCGTTTCCCCGATTCACTGCCAATACATGAAGAACATGGGGGTGCTGTCGTCGATGAGTATCTCCCTGCTCAAGGACGACAAACTCTGGGGCCTGATCAGCTGCGGCAATCGACAGCCGTTGCACGTACCGCATGAACTGCGTAGCGCCTGCCAGACTATCGGCCAGGTACTGTCGCTGCAGATCAGCGCCATGGAGTCGCTGGAGATCAGCAGTCAGCGTGAAGCGAAGATCGATGCGCTGAGGCTGCTCAATCAGGCCATGATCGATTCTTCGCAGACTGTTTTCGATGGGTTGGCAGCGCAACCTGAGGTGCTGATGGCGCTGACGGGGGCTGGCGGTGTCGCAGTCATCGAAGACAAGCAGCTACGCCGATACGGCAACTGCCCGGAGCCTCAGGAAATCCGTGCGTTGTACCAATGGTTGCAGGACAGGGGCGAGCCGGTGTTTTCCAGTCATCGCCTTTCTGCTGTCTATCCGCCCGCCGCGCAGTATCCGCAAGTGGCTAGCGGCCTATTGGCGATGAGCCTGCCCAAACCGGTGGATAACGGCGTTCTGTGGTTTCGGCCGGAGGTGAAGGAAAGCATCAACTGGAGCGGCGATCCGCGAAAACCCATGGATCTGGAAAATTCCGATGCTGGCCTGCGCTTGCGGCCTCGCACATCGTTCGAAATTTGGAAGGTCGAGATGGCCGGCATCTCAACCAAATGGAGCCAGGGAGATTTGTTTGCGGCCAACGACCTGCGCCGCTCGGCGCTGGAGCATGACCTCGCCCGGCAAGTACGCCGCGAGCAGGAGGCGGTGCGTGCCCGTGACGAGTTGGTTGCCGTGGTCTCGCATGACCTGAGAAACCCCATGACGGTGATTTCGATGCTCTGCGGCATGATGCAAAAGACCTTTAGCTCCGACGGCCCGCACACGTCGCGACGCATCGCTACCGCGCTCGACACCATGCAGCAGGCCGCCGGACGGATGAATACGCTGCTCGAGGATTTGCTCGATACGTCGAAGATCGACGCCGGGCGCTATACCATCACCCCGCAAAAGCTCGATGTCGGACACATGTTCGAAGAAGCGCAATCGCTGCTCGCACCACTCGCGCTGGATAAGGACATCAGTATTTCCTTCGAGGCTGATCCTGATCTGCGCATTCACGCTGATCCAGAGCGGCTGTTTCAGGTGCTCTCGAACCTGATCGGCAATGCGATCAAGTTCACCCCGCGACAGGGCCAGGTCGGAGTCCGCGCGAAATCTGTCGGCGATGACATCGTATTCACCGTGCGCGATACCGGCGAGGGCATCCCCACGGAGCACCTGCCTCATGTGTTCGACCGTTACTGGACGGCAAAGGATGGCAATCCCACCGGGACGGGTCTTGGTTTGTACATTACCCAAGGCATCGTGGAAGCCCACGGCGGGCATATTGGCGTCCAGAGCGAACTGGGCAAGGGCTCGGAGTTTCAGTTCACCGTGCCGGCGCTTGCGGAAAGTGCGCTGTAGGCGACTCGGACGCCTCTCTAGCGGCGAGGTTCTAGCTGGATAGGCGTCCGAGATCAGCAGGCCAGTGCCGCCAGGACCATCGCCACGCAATGGAGAGAAATACGCATGGATATTCTGCCGCTGATCGCTATCGCATTCGTGGTGTTCTGCATCTATTCGTGGCAACGCTCGAGGCCCAAGTCACGCGCGGGTAAAAGCAGGAGAAGCGGCCTGAGCGGGCAGGATTCCAGCCCCGGATACGGTGACGGGGGCTTCGACTCGGGCGGCGGGGGCGATGGTGGCGGCGG